>JAJYIQ010000002.1 GCA_021789995.1 bacterium | reverse complement strand
AAACTCAAAGGAATTGGCGGGGAGGCACACAACCAGTGGAACATGTGGTTCAATTCGAAACGAACCGAAGAACCTCACCAGGGTTTGACATCCAAGCGTCCTATTTCATGGAAACATGGAAAATTCGCAAGAAGGCTTGGACAGGTGCTGCATGGCTGTCGTCAGCTCGTTCCGTGAGGAGTGCCCTTAAGTGGGACAACGAGCGCAACCCCTATCCTGTGTTAAATCTGTCACAGGAAACGGTCCCGACTTTGTCGGGAAGGAAGGAGGGGCAGACGTCAAGTCAGCATGGTCCTTATACCCTGGGCTACACACATGTTACAATGGACAGGAACAACGGGTTTTGCTAGCCGGCAACGGTATGCAAATCCTCAAAACTGTTCTCAGTGGGGATTGAGGTCTGCAACCCGACCTCATGAACGCGGAATTGGTAGTAATCGCGGATCAGCTATGCCGCGGTGAATACGTTCTTGCCTCTTGCACACACCGCCCGTCAAGCCAACAAAGTCGGAAAAATTTGAATCCGCCTTAGGCGGAGAGGATTTATCCGGCGATGGGGGTTAAGTCGTAACAAGGTATCCGTTCTGGAAGGAGCGGATGGATCACCTCCTTTCTTTTTTTTCCTAGCCCGTTCATCAGACTAAATTTATGTCAATTTTTTCACTCCCGGTTGCTCTTCGTCGTTTACTTGGAAAGGACCGCTAACAAAAAGAGGTAAGGTTATTAAAAATGGAAAATTTCACCGGCTACACCAATGAGAGCGGCAATTGAAATAGCGATTCCGCTTCCGGCCAATAAAATATTTTGCCAGCGGGAATTTTTATACCGTCCCATTAACTCTGTATCATTTGATAAACGATATAAAAAGTAAAAAATTATCGGCAGTGATATGCCGTTTAAAAAATCGGCATAAAGCGTAATCTGGAACAGATTAAAGTTTGGTTGCAAAACAACAAAGAGACCGAGGATTATTTGGATTAAGAAAAAAATATAAAACAGGCGGCTCTTTTTGAAATCGTTTTCCAAACTGCCTTCATAGCCGAAAAATTCCGAAAAGGCATACGCCGTCGATAAAGGCACAATCGCACAACCGAGGAACGCGGCAATTAATAAACCCAAGCCAAACAATAATCCGGCCAACTGTCCGGCAAACGGCCGGATCGCCAACGCTGCCTCGGCTGCACCGGTGATTGAGATCCGGTTAGCATAGAGAGTGGCAATTACTGCTAGCATGATAAACCAAGTAGAGATATCACTCAATATTGACGCAATATAAACTTCCAGCTGTTCATATTTCAATCTGTTGCTTGTCAGTTTTTTATCTTTAACGTAGCTGTTGATAAAAAACTGTCCCCAGATCGTAACTGTCGTCCCCAGCACGGCAATTGAAGTAAATAAATAATTGAAGGTGATTTTTCCCGGCAACATGACAATCGATCTAATCGCCAAAGACCAGTCAGGTTTGGCCAGTACGGCGGAAAATACATAAGTGAGATAAAAAAGGATTAAAAAAAGAAAGAACCTCTCTATCTTGGAATAAGTCGATTTAACAATAAAGATGAATAATAAAATTAAAATAATCGGTAGGAATATCCGATAATCCAACTTGAAAAGCTGAAGGGCGCCTTTGAGACCGCTGACATCCTGCAGAATAACGCCGAAATTGACGATAAAGGCAACAAAAAACACGAAAATCGATACTCGGATGCCGAATCTTTCCCGGATCAAATCGCCCAAACCACGGCCGGTGACGACGGCTAAGCGGGCGCCGACTTCCTGGCTGATCGCCAGAACAATCGTAATCGGAATCAGTGTCGTCAGGATATGGTAGCCGAACCGGGAAGCAGCGACAGAATAAGTGGCCACGCCGCCGGCATCATTATCGGCAAAGGCGGTAATAAGACCGGGCCCCAGCACGATAAGAAACAAAAAAATCTTCCCCCAATAGCGCTTAATTGTTGATTTCATTGGTTTTCCTTTAAAACCATCTGGGTTATTTTCAAAGAGGTGACAACACCCAGAATCGATTTATTTTTGTCAACCACCGGTAACGACTGCAGATTATATTTAATCATCCGGTGAAGAGCAATTTCAACCGGGGTCGTCAGTTGAAGCACCATTACATTTTGAAGCATAAACCGATAAACCGGCGTATCCAGATTCTGCATTAATAACTCATGCAGATTGAATACACCAATCAGTTGGTTTTGCTTATTAACGGTGTAAATATTATTAAGTAATGAAAAATCGGCTGTTTCCTTTTTTATTTTATCGATTACCTCTCTGACGGAATTATCGGGCAAAACGGTAATAAACTCCGTCGTCAGTATATTGCCGATGGGCGTGGTGGAATATTTCATCAGATGACCCAACTTTTTCCTGTCTTCTTCCGGTAAATTTTTTATGATTTCCTCACGCCTTCTGGCGGAAAGAGTAAGCAGAATATCAACGGCGTCATCCGGTTCGATAAACGATATCAATTTTGCCGCTTTATCCGGTTTATAATGGCGAAACAATGCTGCCTGATAATTAAGATTTAGTTTTTCGATTACTTCCGCCGCTCTCTTTTCATTAAGAATTCTCAAAAATTTGCCGACATTGGTGACGTTGGTTTTTTCCAGATAATCGGCCAGATCTTCCGGCCTGATTCTTTGCAACCGCTCTTCTTTTTTTCTTAATTTGACTTTACCGCGCACCAATTCCAGAGGCTGGATATCTCCCCAGGACAAGAACTGGGAAGTCAGATTAATGTTAAAGACATTCAATAAGTGGTTAAGCGCGCTCTCGATTTTCAGCCAGCGGAGTATTCCGAGGAGTCCGACATCCACACCGGCAATGTAAAGCTCGTTTTTGTCCTGAAGAGCGACATCATTTACCCGGACAATCTTATTACCCTTCAAATCAATTATTTGCTTGTCCAATAAGTTTTTGACCAGGTGAAGTTCGTTTTCTTCCAGGTTGGAAGTAATGTAGTCTTTGGTGATAATAACGCTATCATTAATTCTTTTCAGATGTACGATCGGGATAATCAAATTTTCCTTGAGTGAACCGCGGACAACCAATTTGGTAACAGAAGGAGTTTCTGAAGCAAGAAAAATAATATCGTCCAATTTCCCGACATCGACATTATCCTCTGTTTTAACTTTCTTTCCCTGTAATTCGGAGAAATAGATCATGTAAATATTATATCACTGTTTATATTTGATATAATATTGGTTAACGAATTCGGGTGGTTAGTTCACCGGTAGAACGCTTTCCTGACCCGCCTGCCAAAGCGCGCGAGTGGTTCAGTGGTAGAACGCCTTCCTGATAAGAAGGAGGTCCAAGGTTCGATTCCTTGCTCGCGCACAAGGATTAGCGCGGCGGGCAGGTAAGAAAGAAGTCGAAGGTTCAACTCCTTCACCACCCGCCACTCGCTGGCCGCTTAGCTCAGTGGCTAGAGCACCTCGTTTACATCGAGGGAGTCAGGGGTTCAAGTCCCTTAGCGGCCACTAATAATCCAAAATGAACGCGCTGTACCATCTTTACATCAATCCGCTTGAAAAATGCAATCTACGCTGCCGGATCTGCTATACCCGAAAATCCAGCCCGATCCTGACCGAAGAACAAATTCTTAATTTCATATACCGCTATCAAAAAGAGCATGAAGTCCAGACGGTCACGCTTTGCGGCGGTGAGGTTTTTGCCCTGCCTTATATGACTCATTGTATTAACATACTGAATCAGGAAGGGATATTTATCCAAGTGGTCACTAACGGAACGATTGACCGGCTGGACGAATTGGAACGACCGAATTTCGTTAACCTTATTGTATCCGTTGATGGCTTGAAAGATTATCACGATAAAAACCGGGGAGAGGGGAATTTTAACAAAAGCATTGATTTTTTGAAGAAAGCCAGACGGCTCGGTTTTCATACGGAAATTTTTTCCATCGTTACCCGGCAAAATTTGAAACAAATTGACGAGTTTGAAAAATATATTAACGGAATGTTGGGCAAGACGGATATTACTTACCACCCCCGCAAACCATTGAACTATCTAAAGCAACATCCCGTTTCTAATATTCAGGGCGATGTCGAGGGATTTGATTTTTTGACAAAAGAAGAATTAATTGTCCTAATGAAAACCAAAAAGACTTTCCCGCCAAAGACATTGGGTTGCTATCAAATATCGCTCATGTCCGACGGCAAGGTTTATGGCTGTTGTGAAGGATTTGAATCGATCGGAACCATTAATGATACAATTAAACATTTAATTGAATCATTCAAGCGAAAACTGCAAAAATCATGCAGTAACTGCATCCAACCGGATTTCATGTGCGGCATGAAAGAAATTTTAAATTACCAAGTTGATCACGATCGTGACTAATTTGGTAACAACTAAACTATGACTGACCTACAACTAATACTTACTCGTGAGCGAATCATTAAATCGATCAGAAACTTCTTTTATCGGTTGAATTTTCATGAGATAATTACACCTGTTCTTAATACCGAAATTCCCAACGAACCGAATCTTTACCCGTTTACAACTTGTTGGAAAACGGTTCGGGGAGAGCATATTTTTTTTCTGCCGATGTCACCGGAAAGAAGTCTGAAACTGGCTCTTGCCAAAGGTATCGGCAATTGCTTCAGTATCGGCCATTCATTTCGCAATCTCGAGCAGGCAGGGGAATTGCACTCACCGGAATTTCTCATGCTCGAATGGTACCGGGTCGATGCGGATTATCATCATATTATGAATGACGTAAAGAAATTGTTCGCATCGATCAATTCTCAATTTCCATCCGCCAGCCGGCGGATCAGTTTTCAAACTGAATGGCCGATCTTTTCGCTGCCGGAGTTATTTAAAAAATATACAAAACACGATTTAATCGAATTGACCAATGATGAAATGAGACGGGGGAATTATGACCTAATATTCTGCAACGAAATCGAAACACACCTGCCGCAAGGACCGTGTTTCATCACCGATTTTCCGGCAAGCATTTCCCCGTTATGTAAACCGAAAAAAGATAATCCGGCGCTGGCCGACCGGTTTGAGTTTTACATTAACGGCATCGAGCTGGGCAACGGCAATACCGAAAATACCGACTGGCAATCGGTCAGAAAAGTTTTTGAAGAACAAAAAAAGAAAAACGGCCTGCCGGTCGATGAAGAATTCCTGAACGCTTTAAAAACGATGAACAAATCCGGGAAAACTTTTGCCGGAATTGGCGTCGGTATTGACCGACTGACAAGGATTTCAGTATAAATCTACATCAGGTTCGTCTGCAGGTGGTAGTAGGGAGGCTTGTTCTTATAGCGTTTGATCGCCATCCGGATAATATCTTCCAAAAAATCGCCGTAATCCATGCCAACCATTTCGGCACAGGCTGGGACGCAGTCGTTGATATTGATCGACGGGTTGGGATTCAATTCAAGGACATAAGGATTACCATTTTTGTCTACCCGGATTTCCACCCGACCGTAATCATGGCAATCAAGTATATTGTAGGTATCGAGGGCAATTTCGGAAATAAGCGCCGTCAACCGTTTGCTGATATTTTTCGGGGGCCGCTGGACGTGAATTTTGCTGTATACCGGATCGTCATCTTCCCATTTGGCTTTAAAAGGATAGATATGCCAATAACCCTTGGGCATTTTATCGAAAATTGATCGGGATAAAGGTAATACCCGCAAGTCAGTTTCATCGCTGCCGATTATCGAGACATCATATTCATCGCCTTCAATATATTCTTCGATTAAGGCCGGCCGGCCCAATTTAATGATTATTTTTTCCAGCTGTTTTATGAGCTGCCGTTTGTTGGTAACAACCGAATCGTTGGTGATACCGATAGAATTATCGGTATTGCCCGGTTTGACAATCAGCGGATATTTCAATTCATCATCAATTTCGTCATCCATCGAATAGGCATAATCCCATTGAGGTGTGGGAATGTCATGATAGGCGAGTAATTTTTTGACCCGGATTTTATCGATGCATAACGCCAGTGTAAACGGATTGGAGCCGGTGTAGGGGATTTGCAAAGTATCAAGAATGGAAGCGGCATGTGGCTCGAGCAAACTGGAATTATTGATCCGCTCGCAGACATTAAAAACCATGTCGACATCGCTTCCCCGCAAATCATTAAATACTTTGGGTAAATTATTAAAATCAAAAAAAGATACTTTATAACCGCGTTCACAAAGTGTCTTCTCAATGTTTTTGCCAACCGACATCAGATCCCGTTCGACGCTGCCGTCTTCTTCATCGTAAATATTGCAGGCAATACCGATATGCAATTTACGCAAATTCTGGGTAGACATCCGGCGGATGGTCTCGAATTTGGCCGCCCGCATGATTGTCTCTTTTTGGAATGATGCATATGAATGATTGTGTTTACGTGAGGTTTTGCCGATTGAAGACGCCGGATCGAATTTCACCACTTTAAAATCAATATAATCCAAAGCCATCCGCAAATTATCCTGGGCGTCGACGGCACTTTCGCCGGAAACAGTCAACCAACCCAAGTAATCGACACCGTCCGGCTGGATTAGGACCGGTTCACCGATTTTTTTGTAGATATGCATTTCCTCCAAATACCGTTTATGGTGCAGTCGTTCGGAAATATCAAGCTGCACCAGAATCCCTGAATTTTCCGGATAGAGATCCCAACCGATTATATATTTATGCGGTTCGTCCGGTTTTTTGATTTTGATATACTGGCCGACGGCAATTTTTACGGAATTTTCAATCATATCTACACCCCAGGCGGCTTTAATATATGAATATATATAGTCGCCACCCATCCGTAAATTTACTTCGAGAGGCACCGGGCCGTGACGGGTGGATTTCGCCTCAAAATGAATGCAACCGTTTTGGATCCCTAATTTTTCCAGCGTTTCCTCGACCATTTCCATAAGGTCCTGAAGGTTTTTTTCCGGCAAGCTGGAAGGTATCGATTGCCCGCTGTCGATAAAAAAAATATCTTTCGATTTATTAAAATTATCGGCAATCGAATAAAATTTTATCTTCCCGTTTTGTAATAACAAATCAACGTCGACTTCATCACCGTCAATATATTCTTCGGCAAAAATATCAAGTCCATCCGACAACGCCGATTGGGTACTGACAGACATATTATTCTTGACGTAATGGTAAAGATCCGATAAATCATCCCTAGAGTTGACACGGACGACTAATGAACTTTCCGAACCGAATGCCGGCTTGATCACCAGCGGATAATCAAGATTGCCGGAAACTTCCTTTAAATCATCGGTTGATTTAATAAGTATATGGACCGGAGCCGGAATGGAATTTTCCCGGCAAAACTCGCGAAACAAATATTTATTTCGGACTTTTTTGGCAATATGATAAGGGATACCGATCAGGTTAAATTTGTCGGCGATCCGCGAGGTTAAAAGAACATCGTCTTCCCAAAAAGTAATTACGCCATCCAGTTTCAGCTGCCGGTTGGCCGATAAAAAATTGTCAACCGCCGAAATCGCTTCCCGATGATTGGTGGTGTCGGCGATAATCCAGTAATCGACATAAGGCTGAGCCCAGTTTTTTTCTTTATTGAGCATGATTACCCGTAGCCCAAGTTTTTTCAGTTTTTGCAAAATAAAACGTTTCTTTATCGGACCGGAATTGACTACTAAAATCGTTTTATTTTCCAAATCAGTATTTTCTTCTGAAGAATCATTTCTCATGAATATCACCATTATTAAATATTTTTCCAAAATGTCAAGGGCCAAAAATGATATACTCAAATTATGAGGCCGAATTTCATTCAATATTTAAAAACAGCAATTCTAAATTTTATCAAGGCCGTTATTAATATCGTTGTTTTTCTTCCGTATTTTTTTTCGGTCATTACTCTTTTCAAAACCCTGTTTTATCCCTGGAAAAATCTGACCAGTCATGAAAAATGGCCTGACCGGATTGTGTTCGATGCCATCTCCCGGACAATCGGTTTTATTATGCGTTTTTGCATACTCATTTTTTATGTTCTTTTGCAAATAGCATTGTTTGTTTCTATCCCGATAATTGGATTAACTTATTTGCTGTTAATTCCATTCCTGTACATCGAAAGTTTTTTTCAGATTCCCGTCGACAAAAGAAAACAAATGTTAAAGGACCATTTCCTGTCAACCCGTCTTTTACAGGTAGAAAACCGGCAGATTGCCGAACAGTGGTTTGAAATATATTACCGTAAGAATTACCGGAAAGAGCCATGGTGGAACATTGACCGCCTTTTTACCATCCCGCCTCTCGCCCGCGACTGGGCAATGGGCTACACTCCAACACTTAATCAATATGTGACCGACCTGACAGGGGTTGCCTACCAGGCGGGAATGAAAAATATTTTTGGCCGGCAGGCGGAAATTCAGACAATCGAAAGAATCCTGGAAAAATCGGCCGAAGCAAATGTCGTCATCGTCGGTGACGAAGGTGTGGGCAAACGGACAATCGTCGACGCCCTGGCCAAAAAAATATATGAAGGGCTGACCAACGGTCACCTGGCATATAAGCGGGTTCTTAAATTGGATATGGAAAAAATACTGGCTAAAGAAAATTTACTTGATGAATTATTGGCCGAAGCGGCCGAGTCAAAAAGTTCGATTCTCCTTATCGAAAATCTGGAGAAATACCTTTCCTCATCCGCCGTTATTGAAAAATACGCCGCCTCCGACCGGGTGCAAATAATCGGCATAACGACGCCTTTCGCTTACCAAAAGTTTATCGTCCCCGATGATAAGCTTTCCCAATTGTTTACTAAAGTCGACGTTTATGAAATAAGCGAAACGCAGGCACTGGAAATACTGCTCCATAACAGTTTCGTTTTTGAAGAACGCTACCAGGTGATCATTCCTTTTGAAACGATCAAAACCGCCGTAAGCAAAAGCAATTATTACATCACCAATATTCCTTTCCCGGAAAAAGCCATGGATTTATTGGATTCGGCATGCATATATGTCAAGGCAAACAGTAGGGATACCAGACGCGATGTCCCCCTAACAATCATGCCGCCGATGATTGACGCCATTTTGACGGAAAAAACGCATATACCGACTTCGCTAACCAATCAAATCAAGGAAAAATTGATCAATCTTGAGTCGCTTTTGAGCACCCAGATTATCCAGCAAAAGGAAGCTATTAACGAACTGTCATCTGCCCTGCGCCGCTCATTCATTCTAATGGGTCTGAGAAAGAAACCATTGGCCGCTTTTTTATTTACCGGTCCGACCGGTGTCGGTAAAACCGCGACCGCTAAAGTACTGGCCAATATTTTTTTCGGGGCAGAAAAATATCTAATCCGGTTCGACATGTCTCTTTATCAGACCAAGCAGGATATTCCGAAATTAACAGAATCTTTAACCATAAAAATTCGCCAACAGCCATATGGCGTTCTACTTCTAGACGAGATTGAGAAAGCCGATCACGACTTAATTAATATTTTTTTGACAATCCTCGACGAAGGTTACTTTACCGACGATACCGGAAAAAAAGTCGATTGTAAAAATTTAGTTGTCATCGCCACCTCTAATGCTAAAGAGTTTAAACAAACTTTTTCCCCCGAATTTCTTAACCGTTTCGATGGCGTAATCAGTTATCAGGCATTGACTACCAATACAGCCATCGTCATTGCCAAAGAAATGGTTGACAATATAAAAAAAGATATTTATAAATTGCATAAGATCTCGGTAGATATTTCCGATAATTACCTGCAGGAACTGGTTAATAAAAGCTACAATCCCGAATACGGCGCCCGGGATATGAATCGCTTTATTCGTGAAGAAATCGAAGATAAAATTGCTAAGATGATCCTGTCCAACAAGGTCCATGCCGAAGGATCAATCCAACTATAAACCCTTTTATTACACCGCTTTCACGGAATTCTTTATTCCTTCTTACTCTAAAAAGGCAAACTACAAATTATATGTATGGTAAAAATAATTATTTTAATAATTGCTTTTTTTTTCATTATCTCGATTCGCTCCGTTTTGTCAAAGAAAAATACTCTGTCACAATTACCGCCGGACCGCATTCCGCAGTTTACGGTGACTCCGGCAACTACTGTTTCTCCCTCGCCGAAACTGTCTGTTACCCCCACTGCAACCATTACCGTTATCACTACCCCATCACCATCAATAACAGTCACACCAAAGGCAACAACAACACCCATGCCAACAGCTACATCCGGACCGACAGCCACTCCAACACCCACCCCGCCGATCACCATTAGTCCGTTTACCGTTCCGTTGCAACAGATAACAACGACAGTCATACCGTCACCAACACCCACCGGTAAAACAGGAAATTTTTTTCAACTGCCACTTAATTATTTAATTCAGAGCACCCCCCGGCAGTTTTACAACCAATCGTATATCTCGACCAAAAACGCCTTTGCTCTGGCATCCATGGCCTTGGTATTTATATTATCTGGTTTGGTGATATTAAATATATGAAAAACTATACTGCTTATTTTCTGATATTTCTCGGTCTGGGAATATTGGTGGTTCTTATTTATCTTGTCAGCCCGTTCAGCCATCAAACCCAGACATTCTCACCATACGCGCTTTTGGAATCATCATGGCAAAATTATAAGAAACGCTTTATTAGCCCACAGGGGAGAGTGATCGATTATTCTAAAGGCGACATCACCACTTCCGAAGGACAAAGTTATGCCCTGCTGCAAGCCGTATGGACCGACGATAAACCGACTTTCGATCTTGTCTGGAACTGGACGAGAATAAACATGCAGCATAAAAAAGACCATCTTTTCGGCTGGATTTGGGGAAAACGGCCAAACGGTACTTATGGTTTTATGCCCGGCGGTGGTAACAATTCCGCCTCTGATGCCGATACGGATATTGCCCTGGCTCTGGTCTTTGCCTCACGGCGATGGAACGATTCTGTTTACCTAAATTACGCCCGGCCGATAATCTCCGATTTATGGACAATTTCCGTCGACCAGGTCAACGGAAAATATTACCTGACCGCCGGCAACTGGGCCAAAGGAAATACCGTTGACATAATTAATCCTTCTTACCTTGCTCCTTATGCCTGGCGGATTTTTGCCCAAATCGATCCGGGCCATGACTGGAAAGGGTTGATTGGCCCGGCTTATGAATTATTACAGTCGGGGAGTAACGAAAACTTTGATAAAACGAAGTCTGTCGGTTTACCGCCCGATTGGGTGGCAATGGATAAAAAAACCGGTGCCCTTCATGCTACCAACATTCCTGGATTAACGACTGATTTTTCTTTTGATGCCCTGCGTATCCCCTGGCGGATTGCTCTTGATTATCAGTGGAATAAGGATCCGCGGGCATTGAGTTATTTGCAATCGCTGCATTTCCTGTCCGACTATTACTCGAAAAACGGCAAACTGGTGGACGGTTACACTCATGACGGCACACCTATTAGCAATATTGAAAATCCGGCAATGTATGCCGGTACACTGCCTTATTTTCAATTAACCAATCCTGCTCTGGCAAAACAGATTTACCAGACAAAAATTATTTCCTTATATTCCAATGATTCCAATTCGTTCAATAACAATTTGCCGTATTACGAAGAAAATTGGCTCTGGTTCGGAACCGCTTTTTATAACCATCGGTTGATACCGTTTTAAATTTTATATGAACAATACCAAAATAGACATCGGAAAAGTTAACAAACTGATTCTTATTATTTCGATGATTATGGTTTTTGTTTATTTTTCCTGGTGGCTTATTCCTTCGCATGTCGGCAATAAATATTTTTACGACCTCTTGTTTATTGGAGAAATTTATCACGTCGTCATGGTGTTGACGTTTATTCACACGGTTTGGCCCGGCGCTAAAAAAAACCGTCAATTAAAACCGTATGATCCGCAATACAAACCATCGGTTGATATTTATATTCCTGTTGTCAACGAACCCTGGTCGGTCATTTATAAAACAGCCAAGGCGGCGGTTGATATAAAATATCCCCATTGTAAGGTATACATATTAAATGACGGTTACGTTGCTGGTAATCCCCGTTGGCAGGAACCGGAAAAAATCGCTCGCGATTTGGGAATTACTTGTATTACCAGACGCAAACCGGGTGGTGCCAAAGCCGGCAACATTAACCATGCATTAAATGAAACCAGTGGTGAATTGATCGCCATTTTCGATGCCGATATGATTCCTTATCCCGAATTTCTGAAAAAAACCGTTCCATATTTTTCCGGTAAAGATATCGGTTTTGTCCAGACGCCGCAGTATTATAAAAACTATTGGCAAAATGAAATTACGGCCGGCGCCTGGGAACAACAACGGTTCTTTTTCGGTCCGATATTGAAAGGCAAAGAGCGGGTTAATGCCTCGTTTATCTGCGGCACCAATGTCGTTATCCGGCGGAAAGCACTGATGGATGTCGGCGGCATGTACGACAAAAGCATCACCGAAGATTTCCTGACGTCGATTTTCATTCATCAAAAAGGCTGGCGTTCATATTACATACCGGAAATTTTATCCGAAGGTTTAGCCCCACAGGATCTTTTATCGTATTATAAACAACAGTCCCGGTGGGCCAAAGGTACGCTGGAAGTGATTTTCGTCCAGAATCCTCTTTTCAAATCGGGGCTGTCGATCGGCCAAAAAATCCAATATCTGACATCGGCTCTGTTTTACCTGAACGGCCTAGTTGTCCTTATCGACATCATTATGCCGCTTTTGTTTTTTTATTTCGGTATCCAGGTAGTGTCCGGCTCGACGACATCATTTGCCGTCTTTTTCATTCCCTATATGGCGCTCAATCTTTATTGTCCGTTTGTCGCTTCCAATAATAATATGACTTTCCGGGCGCTGTCTTTTTCCCATTCGAGCTGGTTCCTGCAACTGTCCGCGTTGAAATCGGTGCTCCTTGGTGAAAAAAGCCAGTTTACCGTCACTCCCAAACAGGCGCAGCAAGGAAATTTTCTCTACCTGGTCTATCCGCATCTTTTTTATATTATTGCCGGAGTCGTCGGAAGTATCATTGCGATAGGCCGCGGGGGATTAACACCATCAGTCGCCACCAATATCGCCTGGACATTTTTCAATATTAGCATGTTTTTGCCATTTATTAAAGCATCTTATCAGTGGGAAACAGTTTTTAACTTAAATCCTAAATCCGCCCTGAAAAAACTATGAGAACCATCAATACTATTTTTCTCCCGATCATCATCGCCGCTATTATTGTTAATATTTACGGGCTTTTTTTTCAATCCGTCCGGCTTGATGAATCGCAGTCAATCTGGGTCGCCACCAAATCCGTTCCTGTCCTATTGAAAATCGAGGCGGCCACCGGCCAGATGCCGCTGCATACGCTCATCATGCATTTCTGGGTACAGATTTTTGGCACCAACATTGTCGTTGTTCGAATACTGTCGCTTATATTTTTTGTTCTGACACTTCCTTTTCTTTATTGGTTTGCCAATACCGCCAGTTACCGTAATGTAGCATTATTGACGGTCATCCTATTCACCTTTTCGCCGTTTATCCTCTGGTACAGCAATGAGGCCGGAATGTATACTTTGTTCACTCTGGTTGTCAGCGCCAGCCATCTATATTTTTTGCGGATGATTAACAGTGACATGAAGACCGGCAAACTAGGTTATTGGTTAAGTACCGTCGTCGGGCTCTATACCCATTATTTTTTTATTTTTTTACTTCTGGCTCAAATGGTTTATGTTTTTATCAAAAATCCCAAATCATCCGGCATAATTTATCTATTGATCGCTTCCGCTTTTTTTCTTTTCGCTCCCTGGATCGTTTATATGGGTCAGCTGGGTGGAACTTTATACCGCCAGGGGGTCATCCCATCTCCCACAAGTTATAATATTATCCAAATCTTTTTTAATTTCATTTTCGGATTCCCCAGCGCCAGTATTCAGACATTTATCATTTCCCTTTGGCCGATTTCCGTCATGATTATTTTTTTTGTCTTTACCCGACGCGAACATTTATACATCTCCGATCCACGGTATTTTATTCTGGCGACTTTTTTACCGATCATGCTCGTTTTTTTCATATCTTATTTCCAGGAAATATTTGTTGCCCGCTACCTAATTTTGATTACACCGTCCTTATTTTTTTTGATGGCTTGGGTGATACTCAACCTGACTAAGCGGCTTTATTCCCTGCTGACGGTTACCGTTATCGGTGCTATGTTTATTTTTATGCTTTATCAAACTACTTCACCGACGACCACTGTCCAAGAAGATTACCGGGGAGTAACCCAATATATCAGCACGTATGCCACACCTGACGATCTTGTCGCCGTCACCGCTCCTTTCACGATTTATCCGATCGAATATTATTATACCGGTTACGCCCGGATAATCACTATCCCGCCATGGAATCCGGCGCAGGATACGCCGATTCCGCCCTTCAATCAGGCTCAATTCATTAACGAATTGAATACCGACAAAAAAATTTATATCCGGATTTTTGTCGTTTTTTCTTATGACCAGCCCTATGCGAAAACGGTCAAAAATTATCTCGACCATCATTTCGCTACCGTTCAAGCAATAAAATATCCTGCTAATATCGAACTGCGCGTTTACCGGCTCCGGTATGATGTTTCGGAACCCCCTTCATTGACTACCGCCGGTTTTCAATATTATATGTCAGACTAAAGGGTAAAAATTTTCGTAATAAATAGGTAATAAATTAGCTTCAACGTGATGATTTTATAAGTATTACGTAAACAAGTGGACAGACAGTTTTTATTTAACTTGTTAGTATACAGGCTCATAAAAATTAGATACTGTTCATATGAAAAAACTGCTGTCCGCCGTTATTTTGATCGTTCTATTACTTTCCTTATCACTCATGAGCCTTTCTGCCAAATCCGTTTCCGCCGCCGGCACCGGTTACTGGCATACGTCCGGAAGTCAGATTTTAGACAGTAATAACGAACCGGTCAAAATCGCCGGTGTCAACTGGTTCGGATTCGAAACATCAAATTATGTCGTCCATGGACTTTGGAGCCGGGGATACAAGGACATGATGAACCAGATGAAAAATCTCGGTTACAATACCATCCGCCTGCCTTATGCCAATCAGGATTTCGACAGCGGCGTTAATCCAAACGGTATCGACTATAGCAAAAATCCCGATTTGCAGGGATTATCACCGATCCAGATCATGGATAAGATCGTCGCTTATGCCGGTCAAATCGGAATGAAAATTATTTTGGACCAGCACCGCCCCGACAGCTCGGGTCAGTCGGCTTTATGGTATACAAACGCTTATCCCGAATCACGCTGGATCAGTGACTGGCAGATGCTTGCCCAGCATTATGCCAATAATCCGACGGTCGTCGGCGCTGATCTGCATAACGAACCGCACGACAATGCCTGCTGGGGCTGCGGCGATAATTCGGTAGATTGGCAGGCAGCGGCGACTCGGGCCGGCAATGCCATCTTATCGGTTAATCCCAACTGGCTGATTATCGTTGAGGGTGTTCAAAATTATAATAATCAATATTATTGGTGGGGAGGAAACCTGATGGGTGTAAAAGACCATCCGATAAACTTGAATATCGCCAACCGCGTCGTTTATTCCGCTCACGATTATCCGTCATCGGTCAACTCCCAACCATGGTTTAGCGCCGGAAATTATCCCGATAATTTGCCGGGCGTTTGGGACCAGTATTGGGGCTACATTTCCAAAAACAATATCGCTCCGGTCATACTGGGAGAGTTTGGCAGCAAATTACAAACCACTTCGGACCAACAATGGTTTAATACGTTGGTAAATTATCTAAAAGGTAATAATATCAACTGGATATTCTGGTCCTGGAATCCGGATTCGGGCGATACCGGCGGCCTTTTGGCTGATGACTGGGTTACAGTCAACCAAAACAAACAACAACCGCTGTCCACTATTCAATCTCCTTTACCCGCCGGAGCTTCAACACCGGTGAACCTGACTCCAACGCCCTCAACGATGCCCACCGCAATAATCACGCCAACGGCTGTCCCATCGCCAACCGCCACAATTTCCATCTGGTGGCCCACCAATAATGTTTCCGTATCCGCTACCCAGCCATTCAAAGCTTTGATTAACAATCTGTCTCTTGATAAATACTCGATGTATTGGCAGGTCGATGGCGGGCAACTGAATTTTATGGCCGACAACTATCAGGATTCTCCCCATAAGGAAGCGTCTGTCGATGTGTCCGGCTGGTACTGGAAGGGTAGTGGACCATACAACATCAATTTTGTCGCCAAGGACATGAGCGGCAACGTCATTGTGCAGGAAGCGGTAAATATCTATATCGCCCGCTAATGTGTTAGAATGTATTAATGCTTAAGGTCTATTTTACCGCTGCCACTTCTTATGACGGAGAATTGCATGAAAATTATCGGAATATAATTGATCTTCTTAAAAAAGAAGACGTGCAAATCGTTTCCGGCATGCAAATTGTCAATCAACAATTGCTGGCGGAAGATAAAAAGCTGGCCGGACAGCAAATTTTTGGCCGGGAAAAAAAACTGATCGAACAGGCGGACCTGATTGTCGCCGAAGTGTCGAAACCGTCCCTTGGCGTCGGTGCCGAAATTGTTTATGCTCTGACAATTAATAAGCCGGTTTTAACACTGGTTTACAAAAATCTTGAAGACCGGATTTCGCCGATGATCGCCGGTAATCCGTCCGATAATTTATTTTTAGAACACTACGAAAACGAAAGGCTAACTTACATCATCCATAATTTTATTGAACATATTCAGACAATAAAAAAAAGGAAAGGTTTCTTGATTGTCATCGATGGCGGCAACGGTTCGGGCAAAACTACCCAGACAGAAATGCTGGTTGATTATTTAAAAAAAGAAAATTTACCGACCAAATATGTCGACTTTCCCCAATATTACACTTCTTTTCACGGTAAAACAGTCGCCCGCTTTTTGAGCGGTGAATTCGGCAATATCGATGAGGTTTCCCCTTATTTGGCGGCATTGGCTTTTGCGGTTGACCGCGCTTCGATCAAAAACGAAATGGAGGACTTCCTGAAAAAAGGTGGTTATATCATTGCCAACCGTTATGCTACTTCAAGCCTGGCTCATCAGGGGGCAAAATTTAAAGACCGGGCAAAACGCCGGGATTTTCTTGATTGGTTATACGAACTCGAATACAAAGTCCATAAAATACCCAGGGAAGATATTGTTATATATTTATATGTTCCCTGGAAAATCGGAATGGAACTGGTGCAAAAAAGAGGACGTCAGCTGGATATCGAAGAAAAAGATCTCGCTTATTGGCAGGCGGTCGAAAAAATGTACCAGTATTTTGCCAAACATAATAAACATTGGGTAACAATCGAATGCGCCGCTGACGGAAAAATTTTACCGCCGGCAGTGATCCATAAAAAAATTATTGACATTTTACGCCGAAAGGAAATTCTGTTATAATAAAGATATGGATAAGAAATTGGTTGGCCTAATGCTTATTTTCTTATTATCTTTTGGCCTTTTTACCGTAGCGACTGTTTTTAATAAACCGCTTTCCCGATTTACCAAAGCTAAAGAGGAGCTTATTCCTTCATCTCAAAACTCCCTGCTTTTCGGCTGGCCGTTGACGGCAAAAGCCGACGGCAATCAGACTGTCGAGATTAATGTTTTTGTCCGTAACAGCAACAACGTGCCGTTGGAAAACAAAAAAATCAACTTAACCAGTTCGTTGGGAACATTTAAAGAAAATAATATCGCCACCGACAAAGGTGGCAAAGCCACCTTTCACCTTGTTTCCGGCGACGCCGGCATTGCAAACATTACGGCGCTTATCGACAACCAGGTTGAGGTCAAACAGCAATTAACCATTAAATTTGAGTAGTGAAAAAAATAAATAAAGTCGTCATACCCGCCGCCGGTTTCGGCACCCGGTTCCTGCCGCAAACGAAAGCGATGCCCAAGGAAATGCTGCCAATTGTCGACAAGCCGGTCATTCAGTATGTTGTCGAGGAAGCCGTCCAATCGGGAATTGAAAGCATCATTATAATTACCGGATCGAACAAACGGGCAATTGAGGATCATTTCGACACTCCCAATGAAGATTTAGTAAAAAACCTTCTTCAAGGTAATAAAGAACATATGCTTGAAAATATCAAGAAAATTAGCGATATGGCTAATTTTATTTATATCCGTCAAAAAGGCCCATACGGCAACGGGACACCGGTCCTGACAGCCGAACCGGCAATTGAGAATGAACCGTTTGCTGTCTTATGGGGGGATGAATTCATTTATTCCAAACCGCCGAGGCTGGAACAAATGATAAAGGTTTATGATAAATTTGGGGGAATCGTCATTTCCGGAGTGAAAATCGAGAAAAAAGAAGACTTGAAAAGGTATGGTATTGCCGATTTGGAGCACGTAGAAAATAATGTATACAAAATCAAGCAAATTGTTGAAAAACCGGAACCGGAAGAAGCACCATCCAATATCGCCACTCACGGCGGCTATATTCTTCCGTCGGAAGTATTCAGCGCCCTGAAAAGAATCAAACCGGGTAAAGGCGGAGAAATCTGGCTGGTTGATGCCATAAATTTGTTGAAAAAAGAAGGTTTTCCGGTATATACGGTCGTTATTGAAGACGGGAAATATTACGATACGGGTAATAAATTCGAGTATATGAAGACCGTTGTCGAATTCGCCCTGCATCATAAAGAGATCAAAGAAGAATTTAAAGCCTTCTTGAAGTCCCTTGCAAAATAAGTATCCGATTGCTACAATAAAAGACTATGAAAACAAATAATGGATTGGTGAAAGATCTTTTTGCCACCGGTGCCCATCTGGGGCATAAAACCAATCGCGTACATCCGAAAGCGAGAAAATATATCTATACGATTGAAAACGGTGTGTCGATTATTGATTTGACACAAACGGTGACACTGCTTGATCGGGCCAAGGAGTTTATTACCAAACTGGCGGTAGAAAATAAAATTCCCTTAGTCGTCATGACCAAAAGAATGTCTTCGGTCAAGGTAAACGAAATCTGTCAGAAAGCCGGTATACCTTATATTACGGTCAAATGGCCGGCCGGCCTGATCACTAATTTCGACAACATCATGAGAAACGTCAAACAGCTGAAGACAATGCGCGAGGAAAAAGCTGCCGGTGAGTGGGATAAATTCGTCAAACATGAACAGGTCGCATTGACCAAAAATTTGAACCGGTTGGAGCGTCTCTATGGCGGCATTGCCACCTTGGAAAAACTGCCAGACGCACTCTTTGTCGTCGATGTCAAAAAGGAAAAAAATGCCGTCAAGGAAGCCCGGGAAAGAAGCATTCCAGTGATTGCCATTGCCGATACCAATATTAATCCCGATCTGGTTGATTATCCGATACCGGCCAACGACGACTCGCCGGGATCAATTGAATATTTTGTCAACGAAATCGTCGAGGCGTATAATAAAGGGAAGAAATAATTATGTATGATATTAATAAACTAAAACAACTTCGCGAAGAAACGGGTATCTCTTTTTCCCTCTGCAAAAAAGCACTTGAACAATCAAAAAACGACTTGGAAAAAGCTAAAAAGCTCCTAAGCGAATGGGGTGCGGAGAAAGTAAAAGACAAAGCATCACGCTCTACCTCACAGGGAGCGATTTTTGCTTATGTCCACCACAATAAAAAAGTCGCGTCGCTGGTTGAATTATTGTGCGAAACCGATTTCGTCGCCAATAACGCCGATTTCCAAAAATTGGGCACCGAGCTGGCTATGCAGGTAGCTTCCATCGCCCCGCAGGACGTCGATGAATTACAAAAGCAAGAATATATCCGTGATCCGAAAAAGAAAGTCGAAGACTTAATCAGGGAAGCTGTGCTGAAATTAGGAGAAAATATTAAGATTGGAAAATTTGTAAGATGGGCTCTTGGTACGTGATTAAAAATTGAAAATTAATTAATGGATCCACTTATTGCTTTTAAATCTTCAGCTCAAAAAGTCATCGACTCCCTTAAAGAAGAACTTAAGACAATAAGGACCGGCCACGCCAATCCGTCCCTGGTAGAAAATATCGTTGTCGATACTTATGGCGGTCAGACAAAATTGCGGCTGATGGAGTTGTCGACAATTACAACCGAAGGCCCGTCGGCCCTGACAATCACCCCATTTGATCCCAGTACCACCCAGGATATCGAAAAGGCGATATTGAAATCGCCTTTAGGAATCAGTCCGGCTGTCCAGGGAACACAAATTACGATACGCATTCCGCCATTATCGGCCGAACAGCGGGAAAAACTGATCAAAGTTTGCGGGACAATGATCGAAGATAAAAAGGGGATTATCCGCAACCTGCGCGATAACGCCCGGAAAAACATTAAGACGGCGTTCGAAAAAAAAGAAATTACCGAAGACGATAAATTCCGCCAGGAAAAAGAAATCGACACCGCCAGCCAGAAATTTACGGAAGAAATCCAGGTATTGAAAGATAGGAAAGAAGAGGAAATTAGGGAAGTTTAACTATGGGAATAATCGTTTTTATACTCATTTTGGCCCTTCTCGTTTTAGTTCATGAATTCGGCCATTTTCTGATGGCTAAATTAAGTGGCGTCAAGGTGGAGGAATTCGGCATTGGTTTTCCACCGCGCCTGTTCGGAATCAAACGCGGCGAAACATTGTATAGTGTTAACATTATCCCTTTAGGCGGTTTCGTCAAAATGTTTGGGGAAGAAGCACATGAAGTCGTCGGGAAAGGAAAAAAATCCGCTCAATCCGAACGGGCCTTTGTCAACAAAAAACCCTGGCAAAAAGCCCTAATTATCGTCGCCGGCGTCATCGGTAATTTTCTTTTGGGTTGGATACTGGTTTCCTATTTATTTACCCAGGGAGTGCCGGCGCCGGCTAATAAGGTTATTGTCGAAGATGTTCAGAAAGGTTCACCCGCTGCCATCGCCGGAATTAAAATCAACGATTCCATTGTCCGGCTCGATTCCACTTCTTTAACCGATTCCACCGAGCTTATTGATCTGACCAAAAAATATGCCGGGCAGCCAGTCCACCTGGTCATCGAACGGGGAAATAAACAAATAAATGTCACTGTCACGCCGAGAAAAAATCCGCCGTCAGGTCAGGGGGCATTGGGAATTGCCATCACTTCCTTTGTAGAAAAAAAATATCCTTTTTATAAAGCACCATTTTATGGTCTGAGCGAATCCGTTTCCATCACGAGGACAATTATCGTCGAAATTGTTAAAGCCGTCTTTAGTCTGGTAACTCTTCATAAACCGAGTGTTGAAGTCAGTGGGCCGATCGGCATTGCCAGTTATACCGGTCAGGCAATCAAATTTGGCAAAAATGCCGTACTGGAATTGATCGCTCTTTTGTCGCTCAATCTGGCAATCGTCAATATCCTGCCTTTTCCGGCGCTTGACGGCGGCCGGTTTGTTTTCGTCATTTACGAATGGGTAACGAAAAAAAGAGTCAATGAAGATGTCGAACGCTATACCAACCTCGTTGGTTTTTTTATCCTTATTTTGCTCGCCATCTTTATTTCCATAAATGATATTGTGCATCTGATGCATTAATTTGTATAATATATTATGGATACTTCCTTTGACTGCCCGCATTATCGCATCATCACAATTTCCGGAAAAATCGCTGTCGGAACAACTACACTGGCCAAAAACCTGAGCCATTTTCTCCATTGGAAATATATCAATGCCGGTGCGATTCAAAGGCAGTATGACCGTGCGCACAAAATTCATGAAAATAAACAAGGAGCTTTATCGCGGTCGGACAACCATGAGCGGTCAATCGAAGCGATGGCCGAAAACCTGCTGAAAAACGATATTCAGATGATTTATGAAGCCTGGCTGTCCGGTTTTCTCGCCCGGAGCTATAAGGATGTTTTGCGGATATTAGTTGTCTGTTCGCATGAGGATCTCCGGATCGACCGCGTCGTCAACCGGGAAAATATTACCGTCGAAGAGGCAAAGCGCTGGCTTAAACAAAGAGAAGAAGAAAATATTAGCAAATGGAAAAAATTATATGGTGATTATGATTTCTGGAATCCGGATTACTACAATTTGATTATTGACACTTATTCTACCGGTCCAATGCAAACATTGGGAAAGGTTTTGGACAAACTGGGTTATAAGGTGAAACATCAGTAATTAAGTCATTAAAGCGTGCAGTCCCGCTAAGCGGGAAAAATGTTGAAGATATTTTTACTATAATGCATTACTCAAAGATTACCATTTCCGGCAAAATCTGTACCGGAAAATCAACTCTGTTTAATCTTCTTGAAAACAAATTACGTTGGCCGACCATCCATACCGGCCAGATTTTCCGCGATTACGTGAAAGAGCACCATCTCAACCTCGAAAAGGCTCAGGAGCAAAATGAAGAGTTAACGAAAAAAGTTGATTATAAAGTCCACGATATGCTGAAAAACCCGGATGGCTATTTATTAGCCGATTCCTGGATGGCCGGCATTATGGCCGATAATTTTCCCCATGTGCTAAAAGTATTATTGACATGCAAAGATGAAGAACGGTATGGCCGGTTTGCCGAACGGGAAAAAGTTCCGCTGGAAACGGCCAAAAAATTGGTTGAGGAACGCCAAAAGAGCTGGATCGACCGGATCGCCAAAATCTATCACCGCACCGACATTTTTGACCCGAAAAATTATAATCTGATAATCGATACCACCCATTTGTCATCAAACGAAATTCTTCAAAAAGTGATGGATAGTGTAATATAATTATTATCATGCTCTACTCAAAACTTTTCGGAAAAACGGTCAAGGCCTATCCCAAAGACGAAATTGCCGTTAATGCCAAACTGCTGTTAAAGGCAGGCTTTATCGATAAATTAATGGCCGGCTCATATACTCTTTTGCCCTTAGGCCGTTTGGTGGAAAGAAAAATCGAAGAAATCGTCCGGCAGGAAATGAACGCTACCGGTGCGCAGGAAGTGTTGATGCCGCTTCTTCATCCGAAAACAATTTGGAACGAAACCGGCCGGTGGGAATCGGCCAAAGAAGTAATGTATCAATTCGCGAAGGATGATAAAGAATATGCTCTGTCGTTTACCCATGAAGAAATTGTGATGGACCTGATCCGCAAACATATCGCCGGCCGAAAGGATTTGCCGGTCAAAATCTATCATTTTTCCACTAAATTCCGCGATGAGCCCCGGGCAAAATCCGGATTATTGCGCGGCCGGGAGTTTATCATGAAAGACCTTTACAGCGCCCATGAAAATAAAGAAGACATGATGAAATATTACGCGGTTGTCACCGAAGCTTATATGAAAACTTTTGCCCGTTTGAATCTGGAGGTTAGAAAAGTGGAAGCCAGCGGCGGTGTATTTACCAAGGAGCATACCCGCGAATTCCAAGTATTGGCCGAAGGCGGCGAAGATACTATTTATTTTTGCGATCAATGCGACTTTGCCCAAAATAAAGAAATTTTTACCGGGAAGGAAAAGGATACTTGCCCGAAATGCCAAAAAGGCAAAATTATTTCCGCTAAAGCAATCGAGGTTGGCAATATCTTTCCCTTAGGTACATATTACGCGGAAAAAATGAATGTCTTATTTGCCGATGTTCAGGGAAATAGGAAACCTGTCTGGCTCGCCAGTTACGGTATCGGTATCACCCGTTTGATTGCTACAATCGCCGAAGTATTCCACGATGACCGAGGACTTATCTGGCCGGAAGCGGTTGCGCCTTTCCCTATCCATTTAGTGGGATTGGACCTGAAAGACGAAACGATCAACTCAAAAGTTCATAATGTTTATAAAGTTCTTGAAGAAAATAATATTGACGTACTGTTTGATGATCGGACAGAAGCGTCAGCCGGCGAAAAATTCAGCGACGTCGACCTGATCGGAATTCCTTACCGATTGGTTGTGTCCAAAAGGACAGGAGAACAGATTGAATTTAAAAAAAGAAATGAAAAAACAACCACTCTTTTGGATCTTTCTAGTATAATATCTAAAATTAAGGCGTAATAGAATCCGAAGATATGAAAACCATTGTCACCCATCTTTCTCCCGACCTCGATTCCATCACATCCACTTGGCTGGTCAAACGCTTTCTTCACGGCTGGCAGGAAGCAAAGGTTGAATTCGTTCCCGCCGGTTCGACACTCAATGATCAGCTGCCGGACGTTAATTCGGACGTTATCCATGTTGATACTGGTCTCGGCCAATTCGACCATCATCAAACCAGTGCCTACACCTGCGCTTCAAAATTGGTATTCCGGTACTTATCGGAACAGAATTACCTGAAGGAAAAGCTGATAAAACCATTGGAAAGAATGGTAAATTTCGTCAACGACATCGACCATTTCGGCGAAGCCTATTTTCCGGAAGCAACCGCCGACCGCTATGATTTCAGTCTGTATCAGATTGTCGAAGGATTAAAATCAGTCATCAGCGACCAGCTCAAGCTGATGGAAGCGGTTTTTCCGATGCTTGACGCCATCTTACATGTGTTAAGAAATAAGGTCACCGCCGAGGAGGATCTGAAAAATGGCTTTGTTTTCCGGTCAAAATTCGGTAAATCATTGGCGTTGGATTCGAAAAACGAGGAAGCGTCGAAACTGGCGCTCAAGTCCGGTTTTTCCCTTGTTGTCCGCAAAGATCCGGAAAGAGGCCATGTCCGTATCAAAACTTTGCCAAAAAAGGAGCTTGATCTTACTCCGGTATATAAAAAGCTTCTCCATGACGATAAAAAAGCGACCTGGTTTTTGCACGTCTCCAAAAATATGCTTCTTAATTCGTCATCCAAAAATCCCCATTTTATCCCTTCATCCCTTCCGCTCAACCGATTGATTAAAATAATAAAAGAGGTATAATAATTGTAATATTTTAATTTGAAAGGCAGGTGTATTATTTATGGTAGTTGTAACCAAAAAAAAGGGCGAATCAAAAGACAGTATCTTCCGCAAATTTACCCGTGTTTTTATGGATGAGGATATCATTACCGATGTCCGGAAAAAACAATTCTATAAGAAACCGTCACGTATCCGTCAGGAAGAAGAAAAGGAACGGCGAAAAAGCGGTAACCGGCGTCCAGTCAGACGAACCATGTTCAGGAGAAAAAAATCATGATCACTATTACCGCCTCATCACGCTATAAAATCAACCGCCATCAAATCAGGACGGAGATTTCTCCGCTTTTGATAACCAACGGCATTAATGGACAGGATGTTCTTAATATTGTTTTTGTGGGCAAAAACAAAATGCGGAAACTGACGCAAAAGTATAAGCACGAAAATGAAACACTGCCTGTTCTGTCTTTTCCTTATCATGGCGAACGGATAGATGATGAAGTCGTAATCGGAGAAGTAGTCGTCTGCTACCCGCTGACAATTCTTCTTGCCGCCGAAAGAAACAAACCGGTTGATAAAGTTATCACGGATTTGCTCAAACACGGCGTCAATAATTTATTGAAAGTCAATGTTTTATCTTAAATACCGTCCCAGAAATATAGAGGAAATCGATAATGTCCGCGTCAAAAACATCATTAAAAAAATATTGGCCGTATCGGAGCTACCTCATGCCATTTTGCTTGTCGGACCCAAAGGAACCGGTAAAACTTCCACGGCGCGGATTTTTGCCAAAGCCATTAATTGCCAGCATCCGGTTGGCGGCGAACCGTGTAACCAGTGTATCAATTGTTTGAGTATCAATACTTCATCGTCAACAGACGTCCTGGAAATGGATGCGGCCAGTAACCGCGGCATCGAGGAAGTAAAAAACCTGATCAAGGAAACGGCTTTTTTGCCGATGACCGCCAAATACCGGGTATTTATCATTGATGAGGCGCATATGATCACAACAGACGGTTTTAACGCGCTCTTAAAAACTTTGGAGGAGCCGCCGGGAAGCGCGATTTTCATTTTGGCGACGACCAATCCGGAAAAATTGCCGAAGACGATCATATCCCGCTGCGTCAAAATCAATTTCGGCCTGGCCCAAAAAGCCGATATTTTACGTATGCTCAAAAGAATTGCCGCCGGCGAAAAAATCAGTCTTCCTGATGAAATGTATACGCTAATTAGTACTAATGCTGAAGGCTCATTCCGGGACGCGGCTAAAATACTTGAGGAATTGATGATGCAGAAAATCAAAACTATCGCTGAGGCGGAAGCATTCCTTGGTATCAGCGGAAAAAACGGCTTGCTGGAAATCGTTGCTCAAGGCGATATTAAAAAATCGCTGGAATGGATCAATGAATTTTCCCAAAATGGCGGCAATTTTAAAAATCTGATCGGTGACCTGCTGGATGAGCTGCGCCTTGTTCTGCTTGCCAAAAAAGGATTAGCGGTTGAAGATGTTCCACAAACAGTGTTAACGACTAACCAGACAGTCATGCTGATCAAGCTACTGATGGAAGCTTATCAAAATCTGCGGTCAACGCCAATTGAATCATTACCCCTTGAGATTGCCATAGCGGAGTTCTATAATAAAAAAAGTTCATAAAGTTCTTAAAGTTATAAAGTTTATAAACTTTATAAACTAAATAATCATTATGTTTAATCCCCTTGGAGGATTGGGCGATTTGCAAAAGTTACAACAACAGGCTTCCCAGATGCAGGCGGCTTTACAACAGGAAGAAGTGGTAGTCGAAAAAAACGGCGTCAAAGTCGTCGTCCGCGGTGACCAGGTGATCTCCGAAGTGGAAATAGACGGCGTCGTCGAAAATCGTATTGCTGATGCAATCAACGAAGCGATCAAAAAAACCCAGGAACTGGCGGCCAAAAAATTAATCGAAATCTCGCAGCAGCAAAAATAATGATAAAGCTTTTTACCGGTACGGCCAATCCTTATCTGTCCGAAGAAGTTTCCAGATTACTTAAACTTCCTCTATCCAAAGCGGAAATTGTCCGCTTCGGCAATTCCGAGGTACGGGTAACCATTCAGGAAAACGTCAAACGGACAACCTGTATTGTCATTCAACCGCTAGCCAACCCGACCGACACTCATCTGATGGAACTGTTTTTCTTTTGCGACGCCCTGCGCCGGCAGGAAGCCCGCCGAGTAATCGCCTATATTCCATATTTCGGTTATGCCCGGCAGGATATCCAGCATCGACCGGGGGAATGTGTTTCGGTCAATGTCATTATCCGCTTTATGGAATCGATCGGTTTTGACAAAGTCTATACGATTGATATTCACGATGAAGCCACCGAAGGCGTTTTCTCCATCCCATTTAAAAATCTGACCGCATTGCCGCTTTTGGCGGAGAAAATAAAACAATATCTGAAAATAAAAAAAACGACCGATATGGAAATCAAGGTGGTTTCTCCCGATCAGGGCGGGGTGGAGCGGGCCCGCGATTTCGGCGAAGCCTTTTTTGGCACCGGAGATTTTTCCATGGCCGTCATCGAAAAAAGGCGCGACCTGCAAAATCCCCATACGTCAAAAGCGTTGGACCTCTATGGCGATGTCAGTGGTAAAACGGTCATTCTGGTTGATGATATGGTGACTTCCGGCGGTACCTTGATTCACGCGGCCGAATTGTGCCGTAGTCGGGGCGCGAAGGAAGTATTGGCGGCGATTGTTCATCACGATTTTACCGCCGATGCACCGCAAAAACTGGCTCACGATTCCATCCATAAAATATTTTCCACCAATACGATTACATTAAGGCCTGAGCAGAAATTTCCGAAATTGGAAGAAACCTCCGTCGCCCCCCTCATTGCCAGCGAGTTGAAGAATTTTATCTAGCGCTCGCTCCCGGACGGCCGCTGTCATTCACTTTGTCAAAAGTAGATATAGGATGGCTTTGTATGTTTGGTTTTTTGGACTTTCCCAAATAGCCGACCGCGACTAAACCGATAAGCGGTAGCAAATGTACGACTGTTTCCGCCATTACTTGGAATGTCTGCCGTTCCATCAGGTGATTTATTAAAACTTATTTCTTCCTTCCATCGCCTTTTTTAAAGTCATATAGTCGGCATATTCGAGATTGGCTCCGATGGGAAGCCCATAGGCGAGACGGGTGATTTTAAAATCCATCTTTAATGGTTCCTGAATTTCCCGAAGTTTATTTTTGATGTACATTGCTGTCGCTTCACCCTCCATATCGGGGTTCGTAGCAAGTATAATTTCCCTTATCTTTCCCTTATCTTCCCTTATTCTCCTTAATAACTGCTCGATATAAATATCTTCCGGTCGGATATTGTTTAGCGGATCGATCCGGCCGTGCAACACATGATAAACACCTTTATATATGTCACCGGTTTCGAAGGAAAGAAGGTCGGAAACATCTTCGACGACAGTGATGACGTTGTGATCCCGATTTTTATCGTCGCAAATTTCACAGATATTTTTTTCCGTAAAATTTAGACAAATTGAGCATAATTTGATCCGCGCTTTCATATTGATAACTTCATCGCCGAATTCTTTTAGATCACGCTCCGGTAAACGCAACAAATAGAATGCCAACCGGTTGGCGGTCTTGTTGCCGATCCCCGGTAAACGTTCGAAAAAGAGAGCAATTTTTTTCAGGGTAGGTGGTAGTGTGCTCATTGCTGGACAACTTCAACGATCACAAGCGGCCGGCGGCCGCGCTCTTTGTAAAAAAACTCCTCCAAATCGCTTATCACTTCTCTTTCAATGTTATGAACATCCAAAATTTTCTCCCGTTTCGGCTTGGTAATTTGTTCGATAAGCTGCGTTGCCTGTTCAAAAAGGCGGTTTTCTCCCTTTTCGTAGACAAAACCACGGGAGAAAATCCGTGGCCGATCGGTCAATCGACCCATATTGTCGACGATCAAAAAGGCAAAAACGATCCCTTCGGTAGAAAGTGTTTTCCGGTCGCGAAGGACGACATTACCGACATCACCAACACCATATGCATCGACATAAATATTATTTGTTTCGATCGTATCTCCTTTATAGCCTTTTTTTCCCTGACCGAACCAAACGGTTTCACCCTCTTCCAGCAAAAAGAAATTATCTTTATTATAACCCATGTCGGAAATAATTTTTTCATACTGTTGCTGGTGCCGGACCGTACCACCGATCGGAATAAAATATTGCGGATTGGTAAAGCGGGCCAAAAATTTGAGATCTTCCTGGTTACCGTGGCCCGATGAATGTAATTGGTCGGCAATATCGGAATAAATGACATCGGCACCCTGAACTACCAATTCTTCAATCAGTGTGTACACTTCGTTTTCGTTGCCCGGAATCGGGTCCGACGAGAAAAATACGCGATCGCCCGGTTTTATTTTTACGTGCAGATTTTGTTTATGGGCCAGTTTTGACAGGGCCGAACCGTATTGCCCCTGACTGCCGGCGACAATCAGACAGATTTTATTAGGCGGCAGGCGATTAAGATCTTCTTCTTTAGCCGTCAGACTCTGGGGAATCGGCAGGTAACCGATCTCAGCTGCCAGTCGGGTATTTTCCCTCATCGACCGGCCCAGGAAAACGATTTTCCGGTTGAATTTGATTGCCGATTCGACGCATTGGCGGATACGGGAAATGTTGGACGAAAAAGTCGTCATAATGAATTTTCCTTTAGTTTTGCGCATCTCATCCTCAAAAGTCTGGCCGACAATGCTTTCTGACAATGTCAGTCCCGGCCGTTCCGCTCCCAGACAATCCGACATCAGACACAATACACCATCATGACCGGCTTTGGTGATGCTGTAAAAATCCGGCGAATGGCCGTATGGCGGCGTCAAATCAAGCTTGAAGTCGGTACCGTGATAAATATTGCCGACCGGTGTTTTAATGAGAATATGCATCGTGTCCGGAATCGAGTGGGTCATCCGGATGAAATTGATGCGAAAATCGCCAAACTGGTATTCTTTGGCGTAGTCCACCTCATTAACTTTGATATGCTGGTTAAATTCCTTGAATTTATTTTCCACAAAAACTGAAGTCAGTTTACTGGCATAAACTGGCGGTCGGCCCAAGGCGGTATAATGATAGGGCAGGGCCGATGTATGATCTTCATGACCGTGCGACAGAATAATCGCCCGGATTTTGTCCACTTTGTCCCGTAAATAAGTAATATCGGGAATAATGAAGTCGACTCCAAGCTCTTTTTCCAGGGGAAAACCAATGCCGCAGTCGACGATGAGAATATCCTTTAGCTTGTCATTCTCGTATAATTCATAAACATACATGTTCTTGGTCACACCAATAATTCCCCCAAGCGGGATAAAGTGCAGTTTATATGTATTCATATAATAATTATAATAGATATCGAAATGAAAATTAGTAAAAAAAATGTCGAGGAAAAACTACTGGAAGTAATGGATCCTGAACTTAATATTTCGATTGTCGATTTAGGACTTGTTTATTATATCACAGTTGATGAAAAAAATAAAGTGGTAACTATCACCATGACACTGACGACAATCGGCTGTCCCCTCATCTCCCTGATCGAACAGGAAGTTAAAAACAAGCTTAAGGAAATCGGTGTTGACGAAAAAAATGTTAAGATAGATTTAACGTTCGACCCGCCGTGGTCAATGGATAAAATTTCGCCGCGGGGAAAGGCAATGTTGGGGATTTAAATTGATTTAAATTTATGAAGAAGGGGAGCTTTATTTCGGATACATTCGAGAGGCTTGATCTCGGTGAAGGAGCTAAGAAAGCGGTTAAACCGCTCTCGGAAACGCCGGGAAAAATGATGGAAAGCATTTTTAATCTCCAGCCGGTGGAGCAGGGAATGGAGGAGATTGAAAAAGGCCAAAACACCAAGAAATCAACGCCGCTAAATTTCCAGAAACTACAAAAAAAATTCGCTGATCAGGACAAGCAGAAAACCGATACCCTGCGCCGGCATCTATTCCAATTGGTCAAAAATGAAGAAGAGAAAAGCGTCATGAAAAAACACCGGGAAGAGATGGAAAAGAAGCAAAAGGAACTGTACGATGAACAGGAAAAAAGGCGGAAAGAAGCAGAAAAGAAAAAGCAGGAACAAGCGTCATCAATTCCTCAGGGTAAAATCCGCCGCAGCATTTTCTCGCCGAAAAAAGTCGCCAAACGCGAACAGGCCGAAGTCCGCCCGGCAACGGGGAAACAATGATATAATAGAAATGAACGGGATGTAGTTCAGATGGCTAGAACACACGGTTCGGGACCGTGAGGTCGCCGGTTCAAGTCCGGCCATCCCGACAAATCACACCGCCTTCTCGCGCAGGTCGATACGGTTATAAACAAGATAGCCGCAGATAAATATGCCCGATATTAATATGTACTGTCCCCGGATGAGATTCAGGAATACATCAAAAAATAGAGCTACCGGGATCAGGAACATGAAATAGGTAACGACAAACAACCAATCATGGACAGTCATCTTGGAAATGAACATCGGTAAAAATTATCGTATCATAAATTGGGAATAAGTCTGTAAGAAATTCGTAAGAAATTTAGCCTCGGATGTTGTGCTATACTAATATTCATGAAAGTCTACAATACTTTAACCCGTCAGCTTGAAGAATTCCATCCGCTTGCCGGTAAAAAAGTCCTTTTTTACCACTGCGGACCAACAGTTTATTGGGTACAACATATAGGCAATTTAAGAGCAATGGTTTGGGCTGATTTAATAAGACGAACCTTAATCTATCTCGATTATGACGTCAAATTCGTCCGCAATTACACCGATGTCGGCCACCTGACAAGCGACCAGGATGTCGGCGAGGATAAAATGGAAAAAGGAGCGAAAAGGGAACATCTGTCTCCGCAACAAATCGCCGATAAATACATTGCTATCTTTGAAAAAGATACGGCCGATTTGAATATATTACCTCCTGATTTTACGCCCCGAGCGACGGAATATATTTCCCAAATGATCGACATGATTAAAACTCTCCTCGATAAAGGCTATGCCTACATTACGTCATCTGCCATCGTGTACGACACTAGTAAATTCAAAAATTACAACCAGTTAAATCGGCAGAATATTGAGGAAATGAAAAAGGGGATGGGAAAAGGCCAGATCGAAGATCCGGAAAAAAAACATTTTGCCGATTTCAACTTATGGGTTTTCAAAAAAGGCGTCCACAAAGACGCGCTGCAGACGTGGCCATCTCCCTGGGGCGAGGGTTTTCCCGGCTGGCATATCGAATGTTCGGTCATGTCCAAGGAATTGCTCGGACCAACGATCGACATCCATATGGGCGGCGTCGAACACATTGCCGTCCACCATACCAACGAAATTGCCCAAAGCGAAGCGGCGAACGGCGCCAAGTTTGTCGATTACTGGCTGCATAACGAACATTTGAATGTCAATGAACAAAAAATGGCCAAATCGACCGGCACCGGCTTTACCTTGCAAGAAATAGTCGACAAGGGTTTCGACCCATTATCGCTGCGTTATTTCTATCTTAATGCCCATTACCGTTCCAAGCAAAATTTCACCTTCGACGCTTTGCAAGCGGCACAAACATCATACCGCAACTTACAAAATACCGTCCGTAATTTGCGCCGACAAACCCGGCGAACGGCTTTGTCGGAAGAAAAGCTGAAAACGATCGAACATTACCGACAACAATTTAACGAATTCGTTTCTACCGATTTCCAAATCCCCCAGGCACTGGCAATTACTTGGGACATGCTAAAATCCAATATTCCGTCGGAAGACAAACTCGATTTGCTACTGGAATTTGACCACATTTTCGGATTAAAACTAAATGAAGTTACGCCATTATCCGTTCCACCGGAAATAACCATATTGGCGAATAAGAGAGAAGAAGCGAGAAAGGCCAAAAATTTCGCCGAATCGGACAGGTTAAGACAGGAAATTCAAGCAAAAGGATACCTTATCGAAGATAGTCCCGAAGGTCCGAAAATAAAAAGATTGTCATAACAAGCGCCGACCGTCGATTCATAAAGCAAGTATTATGTATAAACCGCCTTATCATAAACGGATTTTTCACTCTACCCGCCGAATACTGGCTAAACAATGGTTGTCGCTAATGCCCGCTCTCCAGATCGCCGTCACCGGCAGCCAGGGAAAAACCAATACGACACGAACAATTTATGAAATCTTGAAACAGATTGGCCCAACGGTCGTAACCGATATCAATCTGGATACGATTTATAATGTACCGATAACCGCACTCAAAGTAAGACCCTCAACAAAATTCGCCATTTTTGAATTGGGCATAGACCATTCCGGTGAAATGGATAAGCATCTCGAAGTCGTCAAACCGCAAATCGCCGTCGTTACCGGCATTTCCCCGGTCCATACCGACAAGGAACATCTCGGTTCACTGGAAAATCTGATTAAAGAAAAACGGAAATTAATCGAAGCTTTGCCGAAAAACGGTTATGCAGTATTAAATTATGACGACGAAAACGTCCGCCAAATGGCGCCGTATACAAAAGCAAAAATCTTGTGGTACGGTACGGATAAGAAACATTGTGACGCCTGGGCGGACCAGATCCGGGTGTCGCTTGAAGGAACGGAATTCAGCCTTAACGGAACAAAGATCCAAACCCGGTTAATAGGAAAACATCATATTTACACTATTATGGCTGCGTATTCCGTTTTTACCCTCATCAGCTCCAATCACCCCAATCTCCCTAATTTCTCCGATTTAATTCAGGGAATCAAACCTCTTTCCGGCCGGATGAATGTCGAGGCCGGGCCGTTGGAAACGACAGTTTTAAATGATTCCCTCCGCGCCAATCCATCGTCAACCGCATCCGGATTGCAAACGTTAAGCGAAATTGAATATAAGAACGGAAGAAAAATCGCCGTTCTCGCCGAAATGGGTGAACTGGCCGATCCGGAAAGGGAACATCGTAAAATCGGCCGACTGATCGGCCGGTTAAAAATTGACTTTCTTATTAGTATCGGGCCGTATCAAAAATATACCGTTGAAGAAGCGGTGAAATCGGGGATGGCAAAACAAAACGTTTTTTGGGTTAAGGACGTGAACAGTGCGGCAGATATTTTAAAAAAATTAATATGCCCCGGCGACTTGATTTATCTGAAAGGTTCTTTGTATAAGGGTCTCTGGAGAATAATCGATATAATATCTTCATGGAAAAGTACCTGAAAATTTTCCAGATTACCTTTGCTCAGTATTTTGTATACCGGCTGTCGTTTATCCTATGGCGTGCCCGCAATTTTTTCAATCTGATTTTCCTTTATTTCTTATGGACCAGTGTTTTTCATAATCAAAAAATCGTATTTAATTACACTATCGACAAATTAATTACTTACATTATATTAATCAACATCATGACGGCGATCGTCCTTGGGACGCGCACGACCGATGTCACCGAAGATATTTTAAGCGGCAATATCGCCAACGATTTATTGAAACCCATGTCTTTTTTCAAAGTGATAATTTCCCGGGAATCGGCCGACAAGATTATTAACTTCCTGTTTTCGCTGGTCGAAGTTTTGGTCTTGCTGACCGTTTTTCATCCGAAAGTATTTTTGCAACCCGATTTTGCCGCTTATCCGTTATTTATTCTTACTCTGATAATCGGTATCGCTATCTCTTTTTTTATTTCCCTTTCGCTTTCATTTATCTCTTTCTGGTCGGCCGAAACTTGGGCGCCGCGCTTTATCTATATGACTTTGGTATCACTTGTTGCCGGCACATTTTTTCCCCTCGACGTTTTGCCGAAACCGGTCTATAATTTTCTGCTGCTGACTCCGTTTCCCTATCTTGTCTATTTTCCCAGTAAAATTTTCATCAGCGGCGTTTCTTCGTCACTCATCTGGCCGATTATTATAAGCTTAATCTGGTGTATCCTTTTATACCGGATTATGCTGATTGTCTGGAAAAATGGCATTAGAAATTATTCGGCGTACGGAAGATAATATGAAACGCAGCCTGAATATTTTTTGGTTATTAACCCTGTTTAGCATAAAAACCACGTTCCAACAGCCAACGGGTGTCATTTTTTTTCTGATCGGAAAAATTATCCGTTTCGTTATTTATTTTTTATTTATTTATTATCTTGTCAAAGGAACCAAACTGTTGGCCGGCTATAATCTTGACCAAACAATCGTTTTTTTTCTGACATTCAATCTTATCGATAGCCTGGCCCAACTCCTTTTCCGGGAAGTCTATCGCTTCCGGCAGCTGGTGGTGTCGGCGGAATTCGATTCGGTACTTTTAAAACCGTATCATCCTTTCCTGCGCATCCTTGTCGGCGGCGTGGATATTTTGGATGCAGTCCTGATTTTTCCTTATCTTTTTTTGTTGATTTATTTTATCGGTAAATTACCCGGTCTTTCATTGGGCAAAATTCTTATTTATTCCGGTTTGATCATCAATGCCATGCTGATCGCCACCAGCTTCCATATTCTTATCCTTGCCCTGGCAATACTGACGACGGAGGTCGATCATGCGCTGATGATTTACCGCGATTTTACCCGGATGGTCTCGATGCCTCTTGATATCTATCGCGAGCCGCTGCGATCATTTTTGCTTTTTGTCATTCCGGTCGGTATCATGATGTATGTGCCGGTCCGGGCGCTTTTTGGTCTGCTGACGGTTCCGGTATTTGTCAACAGTCTGGCGGTATCGGTTATTTTTATCGTCTTTTCTCTGTGGTTATGGAATTATGCGCTGAAAAAATATCAAAGTTGGGGAGGATGACTAAAATGATTAAAGTTCAGAACTTAACTAAAATTTATAGAACGCCGATAAAATCGGGGAATCCGTTAAGGGATTTCTTTGCCCGCCAGTATAAACAAAGCATTGCCCTCGATAACATTTCGTTTAAAATCGGGGAAAACGAGCTGGTAGGGCTTATCGGCCCTAACGGCGCCGGCAAAACAACGACGATGAAAATTTTATCCGGCATCCTGTATCCGACCGGCGGCGATATCAAAGTCCTCGGTTATACGCCTTCCGACAAAAAACCGGAATTTTTGCGCCAGATCGCTTTTGTCATGGGACAAAAAAACCAGCTGGTCTGGGAATTACCGGCGACTGACGCTTTTGAACTGACCCGCACCGTATACGGCATTGACAAAAAACATTTCCGGCAGACTGTCGACAACCTATGTGAGCTTTTGAACTGTTCCTCATTCATCAACCAGCCTGTCAAAACACTGTCGCTCGGCCAGCGGATGCGGGTGGAGTTGATAAATTCGCTTATCCACCGCCCAAAAATTTTATTCCTCGACGAGCCGACAATCGGTCTCGATATTTTTGCCCAAACGACAATCATTAATTTTATAAAGGAATATCAAGAGCGATATCAGTCGACAATTATTCTAACATCGCACTATATGCAGGATGTCCAACGCCTGGCCAAACGGGTCATCATCATCAATCATGGCCGGATCATTTTTGATGGCCAGCTGACCAGGCTGATCAGTAAATATTCCCAGGAAAAAACAGTCAATATCATACTCAATCATCTGTTACCGGAAAAGTTCCATTTGCCCGACGATATAAAATGCCAGTACGATTTTCCCACTCTGAAACTGAATGTCAGAAAGGAAGACATCGCCAGCATTCTCGCATATCTTCTAAAAGAAATCGAATTTAATGATGTGACAATCGAAGATGAACCGATCGAGGAAGTGATTAAAAAGATTTTTACTTCTTCTCAAAATAAAGAGTCACGACCGAAGTAATCGTCTGGCTGCCGGGCTCGATCTGGGGTGCAGCCACACCGCCGCCCATCCCTTTGGCCGACAGTGCTCCGTAAATCGGCGATAGCTGGCTCGGACTTTCTTCGACAATATTGGTTATTTTTCCCAAGGTGATTCCCAGCTGTTTGGCAAGTTTCTGCGCCTGCTCCTTGGCATTACTGATCGCCGCGTCGCGGGCCAGTTCCCGGAATTTGTCGGGATTGTCAACGGCAAAACGGACGCCGCCCACCTGGTTGGCACCGGCTTGCGTCACCGCCTCAATCACTTTAGCCGATAAATCAGTCTTGGTTAATTTAATCGTAACGGTTACGTTGCCGTTATAACCGGAGATCGTATCGGTCTGTCGCTCATAATTATAATTGGGAGTAACGGAATAATTGGATGTCTTGATATCTTCCTTTTTTATTCCCAGGTTTTTCAGGGCATCAACGATTTTATTATTGACGGCATCAATCTGCTGCTGGACGGCATCGACTGTCGGCGCATTGTTGACAGTGACGCCGGCATCGACGTAGGCCGTATCCGGCACGATATTAACTTTTCCTTCGCCGACGACAGATAATTCCGAAGATTTTGTAGTGGAAGTGACGGTCAGCGGATAGGAGATATCGAGTGCCTTAATTAAATATAAACCGGCTAAAACAACTATTACGGACAGGAAGAAATATTTGAAATTTTCCTTATTCATAATTTAATGATAACACATTATATCCTTTTGTATATTCTAATCACCGGGTGGTCAAACACGGAAAACGTTTCTTCCGCCTGCTCGTCGGATTTATTTACTCCGAATTCCGCCACCTTCTTAAAACCCAACCGCCCGGAAAATAATTGACGGTAATAATTATTTAATTTCGGATATTCGTTTGCCGGATGGTTCATAAATACTCTTCTTGAGGGAACAATTATATAATCGGCTGCTTTAATGTCCCGCATTAATTCCTGCTGCAACTCGTAATTCTGGTCCAGGTCATAAAAATCAAAGGAAATATAACGGTAGTTTTGGGTATCGAAAGGCACGTCGACTACATTGGCCGTCTCCGAAAGAATGACGGAATTTTTCGGGACATTCTTATCAATCCATTCCGTCGCCTGGAACCGGACATTGGGGTAGAGATAAACGCGCAGATATAAAATACCGGGAATTACCGCCATAATCACAATAATTATCATTCCTATCATCCCGAGCGAAGCGAAGGATCCCTTAAAACGTTTTAATAAGGGCGACGCTGCTCGAAATGACAAAGAAAAAAGAAATAAGATAGCAAACAAAATCATTAACGGAAATACCGGCGCCATAAATCTCGTCCATTTGGTAAAAAGAAACGCGTTGGGAATAAAGTAAACAAAAAACGCCAGCCGCAGCAGATTAAATTCTTTTGACTTCCACGATAAACCCAGTAATCCTAAAATAGCCAGTATCGTTACCGGCCAACCTAAAGCATAAGGAAATATTTTAGTAAATTGAAATAAAACCGGAATTGTTCCGACAAACTGCCGGGTATAAAAGACGAGGATGCTGCCGGTGGCCACCGCCGATTCGTAACTGATTGAATTGCGAAATTCGTCAAAAGCGAGCAAATTGTAAGGCGCAAATATTATTCCGAATAGCATTGACAGTTCAAGATATTTAATCATTTGAGCAAAAACCTTCCGACGCCCCGATTCATTAATGAATCGACATGTGATCACCGTCAACGGCACTATCCAAAAAATAAGAGCGGATACTTTTGTGGCGGCCGCCAAACCCGACCATAAAGCCAGAAAAAGAATATCCTGTTTGTGTTTTAAGGATTCATAAATAATTAGCGAGTAAAAAAGCATTAGCAATGATTCCGTCGTGCCGAAATGGGAAAGCTGGATGAAAGCAGGGGAGAAAATAAACAGGGTAACCGCCAGCAGATTTAATATTTTGGCTTTATGATTCAGGAAGTTCAGGATTTCCAATAATATAAATACATTAATTATTGATGCAACGGCAGAAATAATTCTTAGGGCGAGGGTGGCGCTAACAAAATTTAGCGGCTGATGCGACAGCTGCAGCAGGAAATATGCCAAATACAACGGAAATTGCCCATAAGCGAAAAAATGGGGATTGAACGAATTGGCGAGCGACAGGATGGCAACGGCCATATTTCTTTCATCCGGGTGCATCGGATACGGCAGTCCCCAACCCAAATTGACGAATCTGGTAGATATCAATAATATAGCAATGCAGCAATAAGACAATATTCTTTTCCAGTTGATTTTTCGCATGCCAAATATTATTATATAGCTTAGCAGAAAACTAATTATGGCTAAGTACGAATTAACCTTCCTTCTGTCTGAAGAAGCGGAGTCAAAAAAAATTAAGGAATTGCTGGAATCGTTAGCGGTGAAAGTTGACTCGGAAGAAAATTGGGGTCAAAAAACCCTGGCTTACCGGGTAAAAAAGAATCATACGGCCTATTTTTATAACTGGACATTGGACGTCGATCAAACGAAAGTGGCCGAATTGAAACGCCGGTTAAATTTCCATGAGAAGCTGTTAAGATATTTATTGCTAACAAAATAACATGGCCAGCCGTTCTTTGAATCGGGTAATTTTAATCGGTAACCTGACGCGTGATCCGGAGTTGAAATACACCCCGGCCGGTACTGCTGTCTGTACTTTCGGAGTTGCCACCAATCGCAGTTGGACCACTAACGATGGTCAAACCAAAGAAGAAACACAATATCATCGGCTTGTCGCCTGGCAAAAACTGGCCGAACTTTGCGGTAAACTGTTGACCAAAGGCAAGAAAGTCTTTTTGGAAGGCCGGATCACTTACCGGTCGTTTACCGGCCGTGACGGCCAGCAGCGGTCGATCACCGAAATTGTTCTTGATGATTTTATCGTTTTTGGTGATGGCCGAAAAGCAACGGAAATGACAGCGGAAAAAAGCCCGGTTGCCAACGAAGAGACAACTGCCGCTGAACCGACGGCGGTCGCAAACGAACCGAAAACACCGCAAGAAACTGTCGAAGAAGAACCGGTGAAAGCCGACGAAAACATCAGTCCCGACGACATACCGTTTTAAAGTTTTAATTATTAATTTTCAGATTTTAAAGAATGAAGTGTTTTTTTTGCCAATATAAAACAGAGCCGAGTTTTAAAGACTTGGATAACTTGGAAAAATTTTTGTCACCCCGGAAGAAAATCGTCAACCGGGAAAAGTCAAATTTGTGTGCCAAACATCAGCGAAAACTGACCAAAGAAATCAAATATGCCCGTTATCTGGCCATGCTTCCTTACGTCTCCTATCAGGGTCTACGTTAACGTGCTATAATCTAATTCATGCAGGTAACACTTACCATCCCTGATGACGCAAAATGTTTGCTGAAAGCCGGCCAAACCGTCGATATCGGCATGCCGTTTCTGGAAAAAAAGGAGACGATAACCGTTACCCTCGAAGCCGCAAGCTATTTAGGCATTGCTCCATCCAAAATATTCAACCATCTGCGTAAATTCGTTGGCGATGCCGTTAATATCGGTGATTTGATCGGCATTAATAAAGGGCTTTTGTCGACAAAAAAAATGAAAAGCAAATTTTCCGGCATAATTAAGGAAATTGACCACACTACCGGAAATATTATTATTGTTACCGCCGGAAGCGCCAACATGGTCCAGAAAACATTTTTCCGGGGAGAAATCTCCGCTGTTAATAAGCAAACAATTACTGTTGAACTAAAAAAAAGCCGGGAATTTCCGCTGCAGAAATCGACCGCCGACTTTGGCGGTAAAGTATTATATACCGAAGACGGGCTGGACGGAAAAATATTTTTTTCTGAAACCATCACTGGTTACCTGCAGCAAAAAGCCGAGGCGATCGGCGCTACCGGTTTTGTTACCCTGACCCATTTAAATGAACAAACGAATCTGCCCTTTGCCCAATTAAAAAATATTGCCGACAGCAAAAAGATTCTCGACCTTCAACTTCCCTATTGCTTAATCAATAGGGAACATAGTACAATATACTTTTACGAATGAGCAATAAAATCACCAGTATTCTTCTTTTTTTGTCGATTGGCGTTTTTTTATTCGGCATCGGCTACAAGTTGGGAGAGTATAAAAGCTTTAATTTCCCCGGATCGGTTAATTATCCGGTCTTAAATGGTGCGCCGGCCGGTTTCGATTCCGGGCTGTTTTGGCAGACATGGAATGATCTTCAGCAAAAATATGTCGACAAGAAAAAAATCGATCCCAAAAAAATGTTTTACGGCGCTTTGAAAGGGATGGTCTCTTCTGTCGACGACCCGTATACCTTCTTCTTGACGCCTGATGAAAATAAACAAACCAAAGAGGATCTGGGCGGCCAATTCGAGGGTATCGGTGCGCAGCTGGGATTAAAGGACAACCGGATCATCATTATCGCGCCGTTAAAAAACTCGCCCGCCGAAAAAGCAGGGGTAAAAGCTGGCGACTTCATCACTAAAGTCGACGGCCAATCAACTCAATCCTGGACACTGACGCAGGCAGTATTGAAGATCCGCGGCAAAAAAGGGGAAAAGGTGGTATTGACTCTTGACCGAAACGGCAAGGAAATCACTGTCCCCATCGTCCGCGATCAAATCAATGTTTCCTCGGTTGATTTGTCTTATGAAAATAATGTTGCCATTCTCAAATTGAACCAGTTCGGCGACAATACCAACGCCGAATGGGATAAAGCGGTCACCGATATCAAAAACAAATGGGATAAAAAACAAATCAAGGGAATGGTCCTTGACTTGCGTGATAATCCGGGCGGCTTTTTGGACAGTGCGGTTTACCTCGCTTCCGAGTTTTTACCGCAGGGCAAATTAATTGTCAAACAGGAATCTACAACGACCGGAAACCACGATTATTACTCCGAGCGTTCAGGTAATCTTCAGAATATTCCGTTATCAATATTAATTAATAAAGGGTCGGCGTCGGCGTCGGAGATCCTGGCCGGAGCTTTGAGAGATTATAATCGGGCAAAATTAGTCGGCGAGAAAAGTTTCGGTAAAGGTTCTGTCCAGGAAGCGCTTGATCTGAAAAACGGTGCCGGATTGCACGTCACCGTCGCCAAATGGGTTTTGCCGAATGGCGATTGGATCAACGGTAAAGGAATTACGCCCGATATCAGTATCGAAAATAAAGTTCCCGAAGGCAATACCCTTAACCGAGCGGAAGATGCCCAGCTTGACAAAGCAATAGAAGTTGTTTTAAATAAAAATAAATGAAAAAACTAATCATCTTGGTGGTGCTTTTGATTGCGATTGTTTATGTCGGACAAGCGACCCATCTTTTGTCTACTAATATTAATTTGCCGTCGTTATCATCAACCGTATCCACGCCAACCGTGAAACAAACAGTTGTCTATGAGGAATCGGTTATCACCAATGTCGTCAAGGAAGCGATTCCGTCGGTTGTCACGGTCGGAATAAAGACAACATCAACTACCGGTAATTCTTTGCAGTTCGATCCGTTTAACCCGTTTTCGCCATTCCAGCAGGTACCCGGCCAGACGCAAAATATCGAACAAAATATCGGCAGCGGTTTTATCGTATCCGCCGATGGGTTGATTATCACCAATAAGCACGTCGTTTCCGATACGTCAGCCGCTTATCAAGTATTGACGAATGACGGAAAAAAATATACAGTGGATAAAATTTACCGTGATCCGCTGAACGATTTGGCGATTTTGAAAATCAATGCCAGTGGTCTTAAGCCGCTCAAACTCGGCGACTCCTCCCATCTTGAACTGGGGCAGCTGGCGATTGCCATCGGTACGCCGCTTGGCGAGTTTACCAATACCGTCACTAAAGGAATCATTTCCGGTCTGGGTCGGGGTATCACCGCCGGGTCGCCTTATGAAGGCTATGTCGAAAAATTGGATAATGTCATTCAAACGGATGCGCCGATTTCTCCCGGCAATTCCGGCGGCCCGCTTCTTAATTCCGCCGGCCAGGTTATCGGCATCAACACCGCCATTGCTTCGGGAGGACAGAATATTGGCTTTGCCATTCCCGTCAACGTCGTCAAAAATTTGATTGATAATTTCAATAAAAACGGCAACACTTTTGAACAGCCATATATCGGCGTCCGTTACAAAATGATTGATAAACAAACGGCTGTTTTAAATGACATGGTTCAGGGAGCCTACGTCGTCGAAGTCGTCCAGGGTTCACCTGCCGATTCGGCAGGTATCCAGACCGAGGATGTAATTACCGAGTTCGACGGCCAAAAAATCAACGGCAGTAATGATCAGATATTGACTCAACTTATTAACAAAAAGAAAGTTGGCGACCGGGTACAGTTGAAAATCGTCCGCAACAAGGAGGTTAAAACCGTCACTGTTACCCTTGGTACCGCCCCCTAATGATACATATCAAGCCCGTTTCCGAAAATAAGCATTTTGATTCATTAAAAGAAGCGCTGGATGTCGATGCTGTCCCGATTTTTTTTCAGTACCTTGGTGCTTTTCCCGAATACTTCGATTATATTGCCAACCAGCTGATCATTAATTTAAAAGACCGGAAGTTTGCCGATTTGGTGGCAGAGACGGAAACAAATATATTGCCCTTAATCCATTCCGGTTTACCCAAGTCGGACGATTTGCACGATTGGTTATCCCGTTACCGACAAACTCCGGCTTTTTATTATTTTCAAAAAGATCTCTTCAAAATATTTTTTATCAATATTAAATTGGCATACGTTTTTATTGCTTTACGCGAAGCAGTCAAAGGCTGGGCGATCGCGGCCAAGAAATTGCCAAATACTGTCAATAAAAATCCAGCGGCACAGGAAACGGAAACCGGAATTGACCCCGGACAGTTTATCATTGATGACACGTTGATATTAGCCAGCGTTAATAATCGCCAGGTTGGAAACCGGCCATCCGGTCTGATCAAATCGTCGCCGGGCGCCATTGAGCCGGATTTCCTGCCGGAATACATGACACGCTGCCGCAATGAATTTTGGCAACATATGAAAACCGAGCAATGCCTGATGATACGGTTGGGAACGGAGAAAATAATTTTGCAGTCACTATCTATGATTCCCAACCTGATTTTTTCCCCGGTAAATGTTGTCATTCGCCTGTCGCAAAAATACCCCGAATTTTCCGAGCTTCTTTATCTTTTATCCGAACATTTTCCGACTTATGCCATCCAGCGCCTTCTCTTCTCCGGCTTTATGTTAGAATGATTTTGTGAAAATAATTCACGCCGCCCGTTTCGTCTTGACACGGACTTTTAAAGCCGCCAAATGGCTCTTTCTGCTTTATATTTTTATTCAGGTAATTATCGGTTTTATGAGTATCGGAACAATATTTTTTTACAGCCTGATTATCGATCTGGCGATAGGCAAACGGGCTTTTTTCGGCCTGAATATTTTTCAAATAATCATCATCCGTCTTTTATATGAAGTTGTGTGGAATTTCCTCGATAAATTCCGGGAGTATGTCTGGAATTTGATCGATATCAAACAGGCAATTTACAATAACCAGGATTTCGTCCGTAAACTGGCGACGCTCGACCTGCCGACCTATGAGGATCCGGCCAAAAACGACATGATCTGGCGCACATTCAACCGCTTCCAGATGCAGTTCAAATGGTATGCCCAATACCTGGTCGATTTTCTCCAACGAATAATTATGTTTTCTCTTATTCTGGCGATATTCGCTTTCGGTTCACCGCTAATCGCCTTTATCGTTTTAATTGCCCACCTGATTCCACTTATTATAAGGGCAAAATTTGGTGAATATACCTTTACCATTTACCGGGCCGATTCCGATTTGCGCAAGCGGTTCGAATACCTGCAAAGCATTATATGCGGCCGGGATAATTTACCGGAGATAAAACTATTCAACGCTTTCGATTTTTTAAGACATAAATTAATGACCATATACCGGCAGTTCACCGAAAAACAGCTCCGGCTGTTCAAACGGGTTTGGATTACATTATCTTTTGTGGAACTGCTACCGACCCTATCGATTTTTATTTTTTTGATCTATACCGCCTCGCAATTAACCAGCCATAAAATTTCCGCCGGCATATTCGTCCTTCTTTACATCAACGTTTTCTGGTTTTCCGGCAATTTATTGCAACTTATGACAACATTTGGCCAGCTTGTTTCCGATTCGCCTTTTATTGCCGACGCCATCAATTTTTATGACTTAAAAAGTATCATTCCTTTTCTGAAACTGGCGAAGGACAAAAAACTGGCCCTCGCGGAAAAACTGGGAGAACCGACGATCACATTTGACAATGTTTCTTTTGCATATCCAGGCACCGATAAACTGGTGTTAAAAAACCTTAATCTGACTATTCCTTACGGCCAAAACATCGCCATTATCGGCGAGAATGGTGCCGGTAAATCAACCATGGTCAAACTATTGATGCGCATGTATGATCCGACTGTTGGAAGAATTACCATTAACGGCATCGACCTGAAGGAAATCCCCGAGGATGTTTTATTCCTTATGTATTCGACGCTTTTCCAGTCGTTTGGCAAATTTTATTTATCGATACGTGATAATCTGGAAATGGCAAGCGGCGGCAAAAATGACGATGACGAATTTCTGAAAGCCCTGAAACTGTCCAATGCCTGGAATTTCACTAAAGATTATCCGCAAACACTTGACCAGCAATTGGGGCCGCAATATAAAGGCGGCGTTGATTTGTCCGGCGGTCAGTGGCAGCAGCTGGCAATTGCCCGAGCGTATGTGAAAAAAGCACCGGTACTGATCCTTGACGAGCCGACATCAGCGATCGATGCCAAGTCGGAAATGGAAATCTTCGACCGGCTGCACCGGGAAACTAAAAAAAATACGATCATTTTTATTTCCCACCGGTTTTCCACCATCAAAGATGCGGAAAGGATTGTCGTCATCGATAAAGGCCGGATAGTTGAAGACGGCAATCATGAATCACTCATGAAAAACCCCAACCAGTATGCCAAATTGTATACCTTTCAGGCGGAGAGATACCTGAGGGAATAATCTGCTATAATTCCATTATATGGCGACAAATCAACCGCAAACATTAAAGGGTTTTCGTGATTTTTTACCCCGTCAAAAGAGGAAACGGGATTTTGTGGCCCAAAAAGTCCGGGAAATTTTCGAAATTTTCGGCTTCGAACCGCTGGAAACGCCGACTTTGGAATATGCGTCGCTTCTTTTAGGTAAATACGGCCAGGAAGCGGATAAACTGATTTATTCATTCAAAGATCGGGGAGAGCGGGAAGTGGCCCTGCGTTACGATCAAACAGTGCCGTCAGCCCGTGTCCTCGCCCAGTATCAAAATGTTTTGCCGAAATATTTCCGGCGCTACCAGATCCAGAATGTCTTCCGGGCCGACAATACCCAAAAAGGAAGATACCGCGAATTCACCCAGTGCGATATTGATATTTTCGGCTCGACTTCGCCGGTCGCCGACGCGGAAATACTAGCAACCACTTATTTCGCTTTTAAAAATGTCGGTTTTAAACAGGTTGACTTAGCAATAAATGATAGACAAACTTTATTTAAAGCATTAGAACCGTTTGCGACAGAAAAAGTCAATGTATTTTCAATCATCCAAACCATTGACAAATTGGATAAAATTGGAAAAGGAAACGTATTACAGGAGTTGTTAGATAAGGGCCTACCTTCAAGCCAAGCAAACGATGCTTTTAGAACAATCAGTGAGGCTCAACCATCAGCAAATTTAAAAGAAATAATCGACTATGCAGTGAAGCTCGGAGTTTCTGAAAAATCTTTAAAATTTACTCCACGATTAGCCCGCGGCCTCGACTATTACACCGGTATGATTTTTGAAGTTAATTTACCGGAATACGCGACGGGCAGCTGCGGCGGCGGCGGCCGTTATGACAAACTGATCAATCAGTTGGGCGGCGTTGATATTCCGGCTGTCGGCATCGCTTTCGGCTTTGACCGGATGGTCGATGCGGCAGAAGAGTTGAATATAATTCCCACGGAAAATATCGGCACTCAGGTCCTGGTGACAATTTTCGATCCGAACTTGATTTATAATTCTTTGACTGTAGCCGAAAAACTGCGTCAGGCAAAGATCAAAACCGAACTTTATCCGGCAATCGATAAACTGGATAAACAACTGAAATACGCCGATAAAATCAGAGTACCCTATGTCGTCATCGTCGGGCCGGAAGAAATAAAGACAAATGTCGTTAAAGTAAAAAACATGAAGACGGGAGAACAGAAAGAAACTACAATTACAGAAATTGTCAAATTGCTAAACGGCTAACTGTGATCATTAACCCAAATATCGCTGTCATCGAGGCCCTGCCCGGAGTGGGTGGCGATGAATCGAAACTTTGGATGCGGGAACTTTTATTGTCTTATCTGCGCTTTGCCCAAAAACGGGGATTTAAATATACCTATCTGGAAGATAATGTGATAAGAATTTCCGGAGAAAACGCTTTTCAGCTTTTTCAGCGGGAAACCGGCGTCCACCGTGTCCAGCGAATTCCGGAAACGGAACGAAAAGGAAGAATTCATACCTCGACCTGTATCATCGTCGTTCTGCCGCAGATAATCCAGTCGGATGTCCGGATCAATCCGGCCGATCTCGAATGGCAGTTTTATCGCAGTGGCGGCCACGGCGGCCAAAATGTCAATAAGGTATCAACAGCTGTCCGGTTGACTCATAAGCCGACCGGTATCGTCGTCACTGCCAGCCGTGAGCGCTACCAGGAAGCCAACCGCAAAATCGCCATGGAGCTTTTAGCCGGCAAACTTTACCAGCTCGAGGAAGAAAAGAAAAAAGGGGCAATGTATTCTATGGTTAAAAACGTGGGCACCGGCGAGCGGGCCGACAAAATCCGCACTTACAACTTCCCGCAAAACCGCTTGACGGATCACCGGATCAACAAAAGCTTTCATAACCTGGAAGATATTATTGAGGAAGGGAAGTGGGATAAAGTATTTACTTCATAATTTACTGCACCACTCCATTATTATCGACAATCACTCCGTAATCGTCGCGCAGGTTGGCATCTGCAGAGGCTGATTTGTCATCAACCGGATTTTGTTCAATAAAGTAGAGAGAATTGCCTGACTTGACGATATAAACCTGACCGGTTTCCGGTGAATTCTTGGGGGTCAGAAGAATGATTTCTGCGCCGTTAACAGATTTTTGCATGATGACGTTGAAATTGGACAGAACTTTTTTTGTCTCGGCCGACATCGTCCCCGGATACACCTTGTAGGCGGATTCCGCCAGAGGAGAGTCGGACAGTTTCATACCCTTGGTCAAAACCGGCGGCCCGGTCGTCAGTTTCAACGGAATAACTGGTGATTTCTGATAGCGTATCTGGTATATCCGGTATCCTTGGAGAATAACGATAATTATCAGAATGACGATCGCGATATTTTTTACCATGTGAACCATAATAACTGCAGAAATTAATAAGCCGATGAGAAGCATGTAAGGATTTGGTAAAAAAACCTGTTTTTTTTAAATTTTTCTGCTATAATTTAAACCTATGATCCCATTTCGCCCTCCGGGCTACATTAGGGATCATGCCTAACGAAGTTAATAAATTTATATAACGAAGTGGCATGAAAGCAAAAATCCATCCACAATATTTTCCGCAGGCGCAGGTCGTTTGCCAATCATGCGGCAGTACGTTCACCACGGGATCGACCAAACCGTCCCTGACGGTCGAAGTATGTTATAAATGCCACCCGCTTTATACCGGCGAGCACCGCTTCCTTGATGTCAAAGGCCGCGTCGACACCTTCCAGAAGAAACAACAATTCGCTAAACAATACAAAGCGACCAATGCCAGTAAGACAAATAAAAAAGGAAAAGAAGAAAAACAAGCAAAATCTTTACGTGAACTCTTGGGAGAGATATGATATAATATCTAAAGTCTAAGACCCAGGCTTAAATTAAGAACTAAAAATTCACCTGGCAAACTTCCCGTTAAGACGGGAGATGACAAAAATATGGTCACTCAACAAAAACAGACACAAGTCAATTTATTAACGGACAAATTAAACAGGGACAGCAACTTCATCCTGCTGAAATTCGACAAAACCACCCACCAGTCACTGGAATCACTTCGGCGTGATTTAAAAAAAACAAATTCTTTCCTGAAAGTACTTAAGAATACTTTATTTGAAAAGGCAATCAACAAATTGTCAACGTCTAACAAACTTTTTACCGATTTCCATAAAAAATTCCTGCCATTGAAAGATACATCGGCTATCCTTACTTTTACCGGCGACTGGAGTGAAGGATTGCATGCCGTTGCCGAATTCATGCAAAAAGAAAAATCGCTGAATTTCAAAATGGGGATACTGGACAACCAAATTTATGAAATGACTGATGTCGTCCGCATCGCCAAATTACCATCCAAAAAAGTATTGCTAGGTAATCTGATCGGCAGCCTGAAAAGTCCGGCTTCCCACTTAACCAACGGGCTCAAATTCAATATGACAAAATTCGTTTATATATTACAACAGAAGTCGAAAACAGCATAATTATCAATTATTTATTACGTATTACGAATTATGAATTTAATCCGTAATTCGCAATCCGTAATCGAGAAATAAAAAATTAAGAAAGGCAGGTGAAAATACATGACTGAAGTAACATTAAACGAAAAATTACAAAAAATCGCCACCGAGATCGAGGGTTTGACCGTCGTCGAAATGGCGGATTTATCGAAATATCTCGAAGAAAAATTCGGCGTCTCGGCAATGCCTATGGCTGCGGCGGCCGCTCCCGCTTCCGCCTCCGCAAATGCTGCGGCGGACAAGGAAGAAAAAACGACTTTTAACGTTGTTTTGACTGCTGCCGGTGACAATAAACTGGGCGTCATCAAAGCCGTCCGGGAAATTTTGCCGAATTTGGGTCTGATGGAGGCTAAGAAATTGGTCGAATCGGCACCAAAAGATTTATTGACCGACGCGAAAAAGGATGCCGCTGAAGAAGCGAAGAAAAAAATCGAAGCTGCTGGTGGAAAAGTGGAATTGAAGTAAAAGTAGTTAGTAGTTTGAGATTTTTTTCCTAACTACTAACTACTATCTACCGATAGTGATTTTTAGGCACAAATCGAGATGATTTTTGGTACGTTTTGAGGTAAAATAATGTATGGCAAATACGACTAATAAATCTTCTTACGGAGCCGAATCCATTGTTGTCCTTGAAGGTCTGGAGCCGGTACGAAAACGGCCGGCGATGTATATCGGTACTACTTCCCAATATGGCGTAAACCATTGTCTGAACGAAATCGTCGATAATGCCATTGATGAAGCGTTGGCCGGCTTCTGCCACAATGTCAGAATCACTATCGGCGACAACGGCTACCTGACGGTTTTCGACGACGGTCGTGGCATTCCGGTCGAGAAATCCGCCAAATACCATACTTCTGCCTTGGAGCTGGTCATGACCAAACTCCACGCCGGCGGCAAATTCAACGTGGGTGCCTATAAAATATCCGGCGGTTTGCATGGAGTTGGCGCTTCCGTCGTCAACGCATTATCGTCCCATTTTATCGTTGAGGTGCGCCGTGACGGTAAACTTTACCGCCAGGAATACAAAAAAGGTATTCCCCAAGCTCCGGTTAAACCGGTCAAGGAATCGATGCTGGGATTTGATTTTGCCAACGGAACAGCCGTTTCTTTCCTGCCGGATCCGGAAATTTTCAAGGAAACAACCGAAATAAATTATGGTATTTTCAAAAAACAGATCAAGGAACGGGCCTATTTGATTAATAATGTTTACTTCAGAATTTTTAACCGGAAAAACAAGGAAAAGTTCGCTTATTTTTTTGACGGCGGCATCCGGTCGCTGATCCGCGACCTGAACCGCGGCAAAAAAGTCCTTCATGAACCGATTTCCATTATCAAACAGGTGGATGACAAAGAAATTGATGTCACTATCCAATATAATGACTCGATTAATGAAAATGTTCATTCTTTCGTCAATGTAATTAACACCCAGGAAGGGGGAACACACTTGACCGGTTTCCGGACAGCCCTGACAAAAGCGATAAACAATTACGCCAAAAAGGAATTCGGCGCCAAAAACGGCGACGAAACCTTTACCGGCGACGATGTCAAGGAAGGTCTGACCGCTATCGTTTATATCAAAATGCCTTCGACCAATCTGCAATTCGAAGGCCAGACCAAAACCAAGTTGGGCAATTCGGAAGTACAAACGATCGTCCAGCAAACGGTTTTTGAATTTTTGGAAACTTATTTTGAGGAAAATCCCCGCGTCGCCAAAGACATATTGGGTAAAATTTACCTGGCGCAAAAAGCCCGGTTGGCCGCCAAAGCCGCCAAGGAAGCAGTATTGAGAAAAGGAGCATTGGAAGGCGCTTCTCTTCCGGGAAAACTGGCCGACTGCCAGGAAAAGGATCCGGCTTTGTCCGAACTTTTTATGGTCGAGGGGAATTCGGCCGGCGGCACCGCCAAGCAAGGTCGTGACCGGAAATTCCAGGCGATTTTGCCTTTGAGAGGAAAAGTTCTCAATACGGAACGGGCTTATCTGGATAAAGTTCTTGCTTTCAAGGAATTGAAGGATCTGGTCATCGCCCTCGGCATGGGAATTGGGGAAAGTATCGATTATGCCAAGCTCCGCTACCATAAAATCGTCATCATGACCGATGCCGATGTCGACGGCGAACACATTCGCACGTTACTGTTGACATTCTTTTACCGTCATCTGCCGGACGTCATCCACAAAGGCCATCTGTATATCGCCCAGCCGCCTTTATATAAAATCCAGTCGGGAAAAACGATTAAATACGCTTATTCCGATGAAGAAAAAGATAAAATCATGAAATCGTTCAACAGTCACATTCCGACAATTCAGCGCTATAAAGGTCTGGGGGAAATGAATCCGGAACAATTATGGGAAACAACCATGAATCCGCAAAACCGGATTTTGAAACAGGTAATGATCGTTGACGCCCAGGAAACGGATTACGTTTTTTCGATGCTCATGGGCGATGAAGTGCCGCCGCGCAAAAAATTCATCGTTACTCACGCCAAATTAGCCAATCTTGACGTATAAAATTTATTAATTATTAAATTTTAATTATATGGACTTTAAAAAACTGTCCGCCGGCAAAAATCCGCCCGAGGAAATCAATGTGTTTGTGGAAATTCCCCAGGGATCGTCAATTAAGTATGAATTGGATAAGGAAACCGGTATCGTCATGGTCGACCGTTTTGCCTACACAGCCATGTTTTATCCGTTCAATTACGGCTTTGTGCCGCAGACGTCTGCCGAAGACGGCGATCCGGTGGATGTTCTTGTCATTTCCACGTATGCGGTGGCACCGGGAACCGTCATTCCCAGCCGGCCCGTCGGTATGCTGGAAATGGAAGATGAAGAAGGGATTGATACTAAGATAATTGCCGTGCCGACAAAAAAAGTCGATCCTTTTTATGCCGATATCAATGATATTAACGATTTGGACGAAACAACCAAGAAAAAAATTCAGCACTTTTTCAATCATTACAAAGAGCTGGAGCCGAATAAATGGGTAAAAACCAAAAACTTTTTGCCCAAGGAAAAAGCAATGGAAGCGATCAAAAAAGCAATGAAATAATATGGCTAATAATCTTAATACCGAAATTACTGCCGAAATGAAGCGGGCATACCTTGATTACGCGATGAGCGTCATCGTCAGCCGTGCCCTGCCCGATGTCCGTGACGGCCTGAAGCCTGTCCACCGCAAAATCCTATACGACATGTATAAACTGGGTCTGACGTCAGGTGCCCATTTTGCCAAATCAGCCAAGGTGGTCGGCGACGTCCTCGGTAAATATCATCCTCATGGTGACGCCCCGGTTTACGAAGCGCTTGCCCGGATGGCCCAGGATTTTTCCATGCGCTATCCGTTGGTCAAAGGCCAGGGCAATTTCGGTTCAGTCGATGGCGACCCGCCGGCGGCCATGCGTTATACCGAAGTTAAACTGGCCAAAATCGCTGATGAAATGCTGGCCGATATCGAAAAAGAAACCGTTCCGATGATCGACAATTTCGACGGCTCGCTCAAAGAACCGCTTTATCTGCCGGCCAAACTGCCCAATTTACTTCTGATGGGGGCCGAGGGAATCGCTGTCGGCATGGCAACCAAAATCCCGCCGCACAATCTGACGGAGATTGTTAATGCCATTTTGGCGATGATCGACAAGGCTAAAATCAACGCTGTAGGAACGAAGGGCCCGGAAGCATTGCTATTCAACGTGGAACTGGAAGATCTTTTGCAGCACGTCAAAGGCCCGGATTTTCCGACCGCCGGCATCATCTACGGAGCGACCGATATCAGGGAGATGTATGCGACCGGCCGCGGATCGATACTGATCCGAGCAAAAGTCGAAGACGAGGATTTGGGCAAGGGAAAAATGGCGATTATCGTCAAGGACCTGCCGTATCAAGTCAATAAAGCGACCCTGGTAGAAAAGATCGCTCGCCTAGTAACCGATAAAAAGATTGTCGGTATTTCCGATTTGCGCGATGAATCAAACCGCGAGGGAATCAGGATTGTTATTGAATTAAAACGGGATGCTTCTTATAAAAAAGTCCTGAACAACCTTTTTAAATATACTGAACTGCAAACATCATTTCCAGTCAACATTGTTTGTCTGGTCGACGGCGTGCCGCAAACTTTATCTTTGAAATCAATCCTCGAAATTTATATCAAACACCGGGTGGAAATTATCACCAAACGGTCGGAATATGAATTAAGACAGGCCAAGGCCCGCGCCCACATCCTTGAAGGCTATCTGATCGCCCTTGACAACATTGATGCCGTCGTCGAGACAATCAAAAAATCCAAGGACGAGCCGACAGCTAAAGCGAGCTTGATCCGCAAATTCAAACTGTCGGAGATTCAGGCACAGGCCATCCTTGACATGCAATTGAAAAGGTTGACCGGATTGGAAAGGAATAAGATCGAAGATGAACTGGCCATGCTCAAGGAAACGATTGAATATCTCGAAGCATTACTTAAAGACATTTTCAAAAAATTAAAAGTCGTCAGGGATGAACTAACCTATTTGAAGGATAAATACGGCGACGCCCGAAAAACGACCGTCTACAAAAGCAAGCCGGGCGAAATCACCGATGAACAACTGATCGAAAATAAAGAAGTGATTGTCGTTCTTACCAAAGAGGGCTATATCAAGCAAGTACCGCGGGAAACCTTCCGGGTGCAAAACCGGGGCGGCAAAGGCGTCTCGGGCATCGAAACAAAAGATACCGATAATGTTTATTATATAACAACTGCGATGACCCATGATTACATGCTCTTTTTCACCAATCAGGGCCGCGTCTTCCAGACACGCGTCTGGGATGTGCCGGTTGGTTCACGGATTTCCAAAGGCAAAGCCATCGTCAATCTCGTTTCGCTGCGACCGGAAGAAACCATTACCTCAATCCTGACTTATGACAATGAAACGGTGGAAAACGCCGACAAACTCTTTGTTGTCATGTCTACCAAATGCGGTACGGTCAAAAAAACGCCGTTCAAGGATTACGCCAATATCCGCAGCAATGGCATTATTGCCATCCGGCTGGAAGCGGGCGACGAACTTTTGTGGGTCAAGCTGACTGATGGCAAAAAAAACGTCATACTCGTCGCTAAAAACGGTAAAGCGATCGTCTTTAAGGAACCGGAAATCCGGCCGACCGGCCGGGCATCGATCGGCGTCCGTGGCATGGATATCGAAAAAGCCGACCAGGTAATCGCCGCCAATGTTTTTGGTGATAACGAATTCAAAAAAGATATTCTGGTCATTTCTGACCGCGGTATCGGCAAAAAAACCCAGTTAAGTAGTTTCCGCGGCCAGCACCGGGGTGGCAAAGGGGTAAAAATTGCGTCGCTCGACGAGAAATTCGGCACCGTTGCCTATGCCTCGATAATCGAACCGGAGGATAGCACCGTCATTATCACCAGTAATTCCGGACAGGTCGTCAAAATTCCCATTCCCTCGATTCCATCCCGTTCCCGTACCGCCAAAGGCGTCATCCTCATGCGTTTCGGCGATAAACAGGAACGGGTTGTGAGCGCCACCTTGGTGTGATATAATTGGGGCATCGATGGAAATCAACGGAAAAAGTATTGCTGATTACATCAGCGGGTTGATTAAGAAAAAAGTCAAAAAGATTCGTCTCGTCACTTTTTTAGTCGGCAATTCTTCAGATCAGACCGGCTTCGTCCGCATCAAGTCGCAAACCGCCAAAAAACTGGGTATCGATTTTCAGTTTATCCATTTTAAGGATACACCTTCATTCGAATCGTTTGCCCATGCGATTAAAGAAGCCGCCGCCGATCCCAAAACCACGGGAATAATCATCCAGCAACCATTGCCTTCGCAGCTGTCAACAGACAGTATTTACGATTATATCCCCGATAATAAGGAAATCGAAGGCCATAAACGAAAAACGCCTTTTCTGCCACCGATCGGTCTGGCTATTCTAACCGTTTTTAAATACATTTATGGCAAAAAGAAGCTGTCACCGGAGCTTATAATCAATATTGACAGGGATCGGAAATTTTTCAAGCGGATCTTCCGTAATAAAAAAGTCGTCCTTATCGGCCGGGGAATAACCGGCGGTAAACCGGTCGGCAAAACGTTGACGGAAGCCAAAATCAATTATATCAGCCTCAATTCTCAAACTCCGGATCCGGCCAGTTATTGCCGTGATGCCGATGTCATTATTACCGCTGTTGGCCAGAAAGTACTTACTTCCGAAGCGCTGAAACCGGGAGCTGTTGTGATAAACGTTGGCCTGCGTCGGGAAAACGGTCATTTTAAAGGCGATTATGACGATAAGGAAATAAAAAGTGTCGCCGGTTTCTATACGCCGACTCCCGGCGGTATCGGCCCAATCGATGTTATATATCTTTATAAGAATCTTGTTGATGCCGCGAAACTGCAAAAGTAATGAAAATATTCGTCGTCACCGGTCAAACCGCTACCGGTAAAACCGCCTACGCCGCCAAGCTGGCCAAACACTATAACGGTGAGTTGTTGAACGCTGATTCGCGCCAGGTTTACAAAGAATTAAACATCATTACCGGCAAGGATTTCCCGTCCGGCGTCAAAATCCATCTTTACGATATCGTCGACCCGGTAGAATATTTTTCCTCTTTCGATTATGCCCAAAAAGCATTACCGTTAATTGAACAATTACTGAAGCGGGGTAAAACACCGATTATCGTTGGCGGCTCTTATCTTTACCTGAAACATTTGCTTTATGATATCGAAACGGAAAATATTCCGCCCGATTGGAAATTGAGAAAAGATCTGGAAAATAAAGCCGTACCCGAATTGCAGAGAATATTAAATGACATTGCACCACGATTCATTAATGAATTGAATAACAGTGAACGTAATAATCCGCAACGATTAATCCGCAAAATTGAGATTCTAAAATCCGATATTATGTCATCCCGGAGGAGTCCCGTCTTTCACGATCTTCGCTCCAGCATGACACTATCAGAAAAATTAAACATAAAAAATCTTCAAATCGAATTCATTGGCCTTCGTTTTAATGATAAAGAAAGCTTGAAAGCGAAAATTATTGCCAGAGTGGAGGACCGATTAAAAAAAGGCGCGATTGATGAAGTAAAAAAATTACTGGTCGCCGGTTATACCGAAAACGATCCGGGACTAAAAACGATCGGCTATCAGCAACTAATTAAATACCTGAAAGGGGAATGGACGAAGGAACAGGCGATCGAGCAATGGATATATAAGGAGCTTCAATATTCCAAAAGACAGTATACTTTCATGAAAAAAGATCCTAATCTCGTTTGGAAAACAATTTGAGAAATGCCTCTTTGGGAATTTCCACTTTGCCGACCATTTTCATTTTCTTTTTTCCTTCCCGCTGGCGCTCCAAAAGCATTTTTTTCCGGCCGACATCGCCGGTACCAAGGACTTTGCCGCTTTTGATCATGACATCTTTTCTGAAAGGCGCAATCCGCGAAGAGACAATGATTTTTCCTTTGTATTGTCCCTGGATTTTGACTTCATACTGCTGACGGGGGATGACTTCCTTGAGCTGACCGACTAATGAATTGGCTTTTTCATAAGCTCTTTCCTCAACGACAATCTCCGAAAATTCCTCGACCGGATCGCCGTTTAAAAGGATTTTCAACTTGTCGGCTTTGACCGGTTCGTACCGCAAAAATTCCCAATCAAGAGATGCGTAACCGGAGCTGACGCTTTTCAGATTATCGAAGAAGCCGGAAATCATTTCGCTCATCGGTATTTCGTATGTTAACGTAATTTGGTTTATATTATTCATGGTGATAAACCGCGCCCGGTAATGCTCGCACAATTGCATCACCGGCCCGGAATATTGCTGCGGCGTGACGATAAAAATTTTGACGATCGGCTCGGCAATACCAAGTTGATCACGATCGTGACTAAACTGGTATTCCACTTGCGGCGGGGTGAGGACTAAGCTCAAATTAAATTCCCGTTCCAACCGTTCCCGGACGACATCGGCATGAAGCAAGCCCAAAAATCCGACGCGGAAACCGGCGCCCAGCGCCTGACTGTGGATGGATGTAAATGTCAATGATGAATCATTTAAATATAATTTTTCCAGGGCTTTTTTAAGGTTAAGGTAATCATTAGTATCGGTCGGGAAAATCGAGGCGTAAACCATCGGTTTGACATGGCGATAACCGGGCAACGAACCGGCATTCTTATTACCTGCATCGGCAATCGTATCACCAACTTGCACGTCATGAATATCTTTTAGGTTGGTAACGATATAGCCGATGTCGCCGGTAGTTAATTTTTCATTTGGAATTAAGTCCGGAGAGAAGTAACCGACTTCCATAATTTCAAACGACCGGCGGCCCGCGAACAGTTTCACTTTCATTCCTTTTTTTAATTCACCACCGAAGACGCGAACAAAAGCGATAACACCGCGATGGGAATCGTAATAAGAATCGAAAATCAGCGATTGCGTAGTATTGCTCGATTGTCCCATTGCTCCATTGCTGGGAGAAGGAATTTTTTCGACAATCGTCTTTAACAACTGATCGACATTCTGACCGGTCTTGGCGGACACTTCGTAAATTTCGCTTTCGGCGACACCCAGGAAATCAATGAACTGCCGTTTTGCTTTGGCGACATCGGCACTCGGCAAATCAATCTTATTGATTACCGGAATAATTACCAGGTTTTTTTCGATTGCCTTATAGGCATTGGCGATCGTCTGGGCCTGGATTCCTTGGGTCGCGTCAACCAAAAGAATCACGCCCTCAACACAGGCTAAAGTCCGGTCGACTTCGTAAGAGAAATCAACATGGCCCGGTGTATCAATCAAATTCAGCACATAATCTTTATAAGCCATCCGGACCGGCGCCAGCTTGATCGTAATTCCCCTTTCCCGCGAAATCGGGTTCCGGTCAAGCATTTGTTCTTCATGTTTCCCCGGTTTGACAACACCGGTTAATTCCAATAGACGGTCGGCAAGAGTGGACTTGCCGTGATCGACATGGGCAATAATGGCAAAATTGCGGATATTATTCATAGACTGCCAGGCGTTTGCTTTGTACAACAATTAACGACTGACCTGTTTTGATTAACTGCCGTTTTTTCAATAAATTGATCGCCGCCGCAATTTCTTTTTTATCCACTTCCTTACCGGCGATGACGGATTCAAAAAGCGGCACAACGCCAAAATTAACCGTCAGGGTACACGCCGATTTTTCGTTGGCGGAAAAGGCGAAAATAGGAATCAGCGGCCGATAGCGGGAAATCAGTCTGGCCGTCCGGCCGGAACGGGTAAAAACCAGAAAACCGGCCGGGCTTTGCCCAAGCTGCCGCAATTTCAGATATAACCCGTAGGCATTGTCGCACAAGACGCTTTCCGTATCTTTCAGGCGGAAATTGAACCGGACGCGGTTATCCACCGGGTTCTTATTTTCATTGAAAGCCGCGGTTTTCGCCATCACTGCCACCGTTTTCTCCGGGTAATGGCCGATGGCCGTTTCGGCCGAAAGCATCACTGCATCGGTCAAATCGTAGGTGGCATTGGCAATATCCGACACTTCCGCCCGAGTCGGATAGATTTTTTCCACCATTGACTCCAGCATCTGGGTAGCGGTAATCACCGGCACACTCCGTTTAATCGATTCCTTAATAATGATTTTTTGGTAATATGGGACTTCTTCAATCGGCAACTCCACCCCCAAATCGCCCCGGGCCACCATAATACCGTCGCTGACATCAATGATTGTTTCCAGATTTGCCAGCGCTTTTTTTGTTTCGATTTTGGCTATCACTTTGGCTGTCACTTTGTATTTTCCCATTTCTTTTTTGAGGATACCGATATCGCCGGCGGTCCGGACAAATGACAGGGCTACGAAATCAATCTGATTCCTTTGGGCCAATTTCAGCCCTTCAAAATCGCGGTCGACGAGTACCGGAAACGGAAAGTCCGCTCCGGGAACATTGACCGATTTATGGTTTTTTAATACGCCGTTTACCTGGGATTGCAAGTAAGTGCGTCCTCTTTTTTTTATTACTCCGAATAAAAAGGCACCGTTATCGGCGACAATTTTTTGTCCGGCCTTTAAATGGGGAATGATTTGCGGATGGGAAATGGAAAAAGCTTTCTCTTTTGTATTGAATGCTTCCGGCCCAAAAATTATCAACTCTCCGTTCTCAATTTTTAATTCTTCTACCGGCATATTGATCCTTATTTCCGGCCCCTGCAAATCGATAAGTGTCGCAACCGTCCGTCCCAATTTCTTTGCCACCAGATTAACGCGGCCGATCCGTTCGTTATGCCATTCGACCGTGTTGTGCTTGAAATTGAAACGGAAGATATCGACTCCGGCCAGAATTAATTTTTCGATTATTTCCAGACTGTCGCTCGCCGGCCCAATGGTCGCGACAATCTTCGTCAATTTATTCATGTAGCAATATTATAGCTTCCGCGACGTCTTTTTTCATCCGGTCAGTAAGCGCCTGCGGTGATGAAAAGTTATTTACGTCACGGATTTTTTTTACTGTTTCCACTTCGACTGGATTTTTGATCGAAATGTCCAACGAAAAATCCCGATCGTCAATCAGGAAAACTTCCAGGCTGCGCTTTTTTTCGCCGAATGTCGGTACCGGGCCAAAATGCAACGCCCCTCTATATTTATGATTATCAATTGTTACCCATACCGCATAAATACCGTTTTCCAACGGAAATTGATCGGGAAAAGTCAGATTGATCGTCGGGAAACCGAGCTTTTTTCCCCGGCCCTTACCCTTTGTCGGAAAGCTCTTCCATCGCATAGCGCTGGACTTTGGAAATTTGATAAATGGCGAAAAGCAAAATGACCGCCGCTAAATACTGTGACGGAGCAAGGAATGTTTTGTACAATGTGGCATCGATTAACACCGCCAGCATTGGATAAACCAATTCCAGAATGGTAGAAACGCTGGCCGGGACTTTTTTCAATCCTTTGTAATAAATGATGACTGACACCATTCCCGTCGAAACGGCAATCAGCAGGAATCGCGCCAATTCGGAAAACGTAATTGTCGGCAAACTTTTTGATTGACCCAAAGCAAATACCATTCCAAAAGCCAGAACAGCCGTAAAGAAAAACCGGAGGGCGGTAATGTACGTACTCGGTTTATTCTTGAGCGCCAATTTGGAAAAAGCCGTCGACGATCCCCAGGCAAAAGCGGCACCCAGAGCATACAAAGCGGCAATAATCGTCCCTCCGCCGGTCGCAAAATTGATAATGCCGTTTTTAAAAGTGACAAAATAAGCGGCGACAAGCGCCAGTAATGCCCATTTGAAAAATTGCCGGTTGACTTTTTCTTTCAGTACCATCCGGGCCGTCGTAATGGTAAATACCGGCTGCAACTTCTGCAAAAGGTAAACAACGCTGAAGGAAATGAAATTGACTTTTAATAACGCCGTCGTAAACCACAAACCACCGAGCACCCCGGAAAAGGCGGCAATAAATATCAGCAGAAAAAATTCCCGCCAGGTTAATTTTTCCTTGAAAATCGTTATCACCAAATAAGGAAAAAGTATGGCTGCTCCGACCAAATGCTCGTAAAAAACAATGGTAATCGACGGCAGGACGTAGAGACTACGGCGAATAATGCCATCAAATGCCCATAAAGAAGCGGCGATAATAATCAACAATGGCCCGTAATTAAACAGTTTTTTCATATTCCCTCTTTCATCCCGACTGTACGGTCGGCTCTAGAATTTGACTAGATCGTGCTTTGGCTTTCGCCGCAGCTCGTGGGCTATACCACCGATTAGGATTTGCACCTTACCCCGAAGGACTGCTTTTATTCTAATAAAAAATTAACAATTAGTCAAATTTTTACGATCCGTTCCCACGGAAATTCTTCCCGGCCAAAATGGCCATAGGCGGCTGTCTTGAAATAAATCGGCCGGCGCAAATTCAGGCCGGTCAGTATTCCTTTCAGAGAAGTATCTAAAATCTTGTCCATAAAGTCACAGATAACTTTGTCCGATTTTTTGGCCGTACCGAAAGTTTCCGCCACCTGCATCACCGGTTTTTTGGCCCCGATGAAATATGCCAACCGGACTTCACAGCGGCTGGCCAAACCGTTCGCCACAATATTTTTTGCCAGAAATCTGGCCGCATAAGCGCCGGAGCGGTCGACCTTGGTCGGGTCCTTGCCGGAAAAAGCGCCGCCACCGACACGGGCCATCCCGCCGTAGGTATCAACAATAATTTTCCGGCCGGTCACTCCGGTATCGGAGGCCGGTCCGCCGATATGCCATACCCCGGTTCCGTTGACTACCAAATTTTCTTTTTTGACGGTAAAACCCATTTCGTCAAAAATATTGGAAACGACCACTTTATATAAATCCTCTTTTACCTTCTCCAATGTTATTTTTTCCTCATGAGGAACGGCAATGACGACTGTCTCGATTCCCGCCGGCTTGCCGTTTTCATAGCGGACCGTTACCTGTGTTTTGCCATCCGGCCGCAGGTAGGGAAGAATCTTGTTTTCCCGGACGAGATCGATTTCCATTGCCAATTTGTGGGCCAGTTCGATCGGCATCGGCATGAGCGATTCCGTTTCGCTGGTGGCATACCCGAACATCATTCCCTGGTCGCCGGCACCGTCATCATCAACGCCGACAGCGATTTCCGGCGATTGGGTATGGATTTTGACGACAACGGGTGATTTGTCGGAAAAATTTAATTTGGGAATGGTGTACCCTAATTTTTTTATGACTTTTTTAGCTACCGACTTATATGAAATTTTGCCTTTGGTCGTCAATTCGCCGGCGAGAGCAACGAAATTTTTGGTAACCATTGTCTCGACCGCAACGCGGGAGTATTTATCCTGCCTTAAAGCTTCATCGACGATAGCATCGCTTATCTGGTCGCAAATTTTATCCGGATGCCCGGCGCAGACCGATTCGGAAGTGAAAGTATTGCTCATAAATTGGAATAAATTTTAATATTGTGCATAATTAATCGTCATGTGGGCAATAAACCGCGTCCAGCTCTGTCCCAACCGGAATAACGGCCGGTGATAATGGTGATTTATATGGAAATAAATCGCCGTATTTACCAATTGTCTGTATTAAACTAAAAAGCGTTTTCGAAGGTAATGGTTGTTGCTCAACCGTATCACCGGCATGAATCTTATCTTTGCCAACCACCACTTTTTTTTTAACATAAACGTTTTCACCGAAAAATTTTTCTTTATTCATACCCATAAAAAAACCCGCACCATCGCGGGATATAAAACTTTTAATTTCTTACCTTGATGGCAAGCATATCAACTTAGTTTTAGCACCCGATGCACTGGGCTTGCCCTGAACGAGCGAAGCGAGTGAAGGGTTGTTGGATGGATACTGGCGAGCTAAGTCTCTCTCCATCACTCTTGATATTCGAAATATACTATAACGGGATAAACAAAAATTGTCAAGGGAAAATCATGTCCCTTCTGTCCATGAGGACAAGTATTTTTTTTGCTCTTTTGTTAACCGGTCAATCGTTACTCCCTCCGATTTCAATTTCAATGCGGCGATTTGCCTATCAAGCTTTTCCGGTAAGGAATAGACTTTATTTTTCAATTGTCCGCGCTTATTCCACATATATTCCGCCGCTAACGCCTGGCCGGCGAAACTCATATCCATGACCGCGGCCGGGTGGCCGTCGGCCGCCGACAGGTTCACCAGTCGTCCTTCGGCCAGCAGATAAATTTTTTTGTTGCCCAAATCGTATTCTTCCACCATCTGGCGGACTTTTCTGACGGACTTGGCCATTTTTTTCAATGCTTCCTTATTTATCTCCACGTCGAAATGACCGGAATTGGCGAGGACGACGCCGTCTTTGGCCGCTTTGAAATGATTTTTGTCGATGACGTGCTTGTCACCGGTGACGGAAACGACGAAATCAGCAACAGCGATTGCTTTTTTTAAAGTGGTAACGGTATAGCCATCCATTTTTGCTTCCAGCGCTTTGACCGGATCGGTTTCGCATATAGTGACGTTGGCACCCATGCCGCGGGCGCGCATAGCAAGACCCCGCCCACACCAGCCGTAGCCGCAAACGACGAATTTTTTTCCGGCCAAAAGCATGTTGGTCGCCCGGATGATACCGTCGATTGTTGACTGGCCGGTGCCGTAACGGTTATCAAACAAATGTTTTGTCAGATTGTCGTTGACAGCCAGAACCGGGATTTTGAGCGCCTTGTCTTTTTCCATTGCCCGTAATCTGATGACACCGGTCGTTGTCTCTTCGTTTGAGCCGACAACCGTTTTCAAAAGTTCCGTTCTTTTGCTATGGACCAGACTAAACAGATCGGCACCGTCATCCATCGTGAAATTCGGCCGGAAATCGAGGACCATATTCAAATGCTTATAATAAATTTGATTATTTTCGCCCTTGATGGCAAAAACCGGAATTTTGTAATCTTTGACTAGAGATGCGGCGACGGCATCATTAGTCGATAGGGGATTGGACGCACATAAATATACCTCGGCACCACCGGCGCATAAAGCGAGCATCAGATTGGCGGTTTCGGCGGTAACATGCAGACAGGCAGCAATTTTCGCCCCCTTTAACGGTTTTTGTTTTTTAAATCGTTCTTTGATCAGCTGGAGAACAGGCATATTTCTACCCGCCCATTCGATCAGATTTTTTCCCTCACCCGCCAGTTTTATATCTTTAATATCGTATTTCATTTTTTTAATAAAAGATTATAACACATGCGCTCTTTCCCGGATTTGTTTCATCGTCGGCCGATGATTGACAGTACCATACTGTTCGACGGCGAAACTGGCCAAAGCATTGCCCAACTTCAGCGAATCAACAATTGACAAACCATTGACGATTCCGGCGATAAAACCGCCGCGCCAGGCATCGCCGGCGCCGGTCGGATCGACAACGTCCCGCACTTTATAACCGGCAACCCGGTAACTTTCATTTTTTGATTGATAAGCAACCCCTCCTTCTCCCAAAGTCGTTATAATCCGTAATCCGTAATCCGTTAATTCGTTAATTGTTTTTCCAATTCTTTTGATGATTTGGGCAATTTCATAATCGTTACCCACCAGCCAGCGGCAATTCATAACGCCTTGCTGTAAATCCTTATCACTGATCCATGTCAAACTCATTCCCGGGTCATAAAGGTAGGGGAGATGCAATTCGATTACCTGCTTTTGAAAATGGAGAAACGAGTCGGCATGGACGGCAGAAATGATAACCAGACTTTTCTTATCGGAATATTTTTTTAAATCAATATCTTTTCCTTTAGCCGATGCGCCATAATAATACGCCCAGATCTGATTATCCCTCGTATCGGTCATCACTTTACCGCTGGCGGTAAACAAATCTTTGTCGGTGACTATTCCGTCGGTTGTAATACCGTTTTTTTGGAAAAAATCGAGAAATGTTTGGCCGTCGTGTCCGACCGCCGCCAAAACTTTGACCGGCGCTTTGGTCGCCAATGAAAGATTGTAGGCAATATTGGTGGCGATTCCGCCAAGCTGTTTATTCAATTTGTCGACGACGAATGATACGTTTATCTGGTGTAGTTTCTCGGGATGGAAATGATCGGCGAATCGGCCGGGAAAATCCATGATTTCGTCATAGGCGACGGAACCGGTGACGATAACCGATGAATATTTTTTTGCCATGAAGCAAATTATAGCAAGTTTCGGTATAATCTTCACATGCGTCAAAAAATTATTGCCCTCTGGGGAAACGAATATGTCCAGGGAGGTTTTTTGTTGACCGCCGCCTCTTTTATCGGCAATCTGCTTAATTATTTTTTCCACTTTTTCGCTGCCCGGGTGCTTGGCCCATCCGACTACGGTGATATCGTCGCTTTTTTTTCCTATATCGCCATTTTTTCCATCCCGATGACCATTTTTTCCATGATCATCATCCAAAGGATAAGCTCACGCGATAAAGAGCCGTATTCATACGCTTCGTCTGTCTATTATCATTACTGGCGGCTCATGCGGCGGTTCCTGCCTTTTTTTCTGCTGATGCTGCTTCTTATTCCTTTCACGCCGGCGATCACCAATTTATCGGCCGGGGTCGCTTACTTTATTATTCCGATGATACTTTTAAGCATCCTCACTTCTTTTTATCAGTCGCTTATGCAGGGATTAAAATTATTTGCCATTTACGCTGTCTTTAGCCTGTCGGTAACCATCTTTAAATTAGGAAGCGTCGGCCTGCCGGTGTTAAAATTAGGCGGTACCGGAGCGATGGTAGCCTTTCTCCTGGTAACCAATATATTAGCACTGGCGGCAATTATCTATTTTTTTATTGCCCGGAAAATCATCCGGCCACCGGCGACGACGGAAAAAATCCATCCGTTTTCATTCCGCCGATTCCTCATGAGCCATCAATTCTTTTTAACGGCATTTGCCGTCTTATCGATCACCGTCTTCAGTAATGCCGATATCATTGTCGCCAAAAAATATTTGCCGGCGGCCGATGCCGGAATCTTCGGCTCATGGTCGATCTTTTCCAAGATCATCCTTTACGTCGTCGGGCCGGTGACGCAGGTATTTTTGGTCTATTTTTCCGACAACCGCCAAAAAAGGCTGCAGGACAGAATCCTTCTTTTATCACTGGTTTTTTTAGTAATTGTCGGCGTATTAAGTTTTATCGGCTACTCCTCTTTGGGAAAAATGATCGTCGGAATTCTTTTCGGCAGTAAGTTCATCTCGGTTGTCCCTTATTTAGGATACGCCGCGGTTTTCGGCACCTTTTACGCCGCCATCAATTTTTTCAATACTTATTTCATCGCCAAGAAAGGCCGACCGGCGCTTGTTTTGACGATTATCCTGCCGTTTTACGTTATCGCCTTGCTGTTTGTCCAAAAGCGGTTGATTTCCATTATGTCAGTCGATATTTTCTTTGCCGCCGTTACCGCTTTTTTTTATCTGATTGCTTTCCTTTTTCACCGGCGCCGTTTTTTATGATATGATATCGTATTAATGGAGACGAAAAATACTGCCCATTTCTTAAGTTTGATTATCCCTGTCTACCGGCAGGAAAAAACGATCGTTCACAACATCAGACAAATCAAGGAAGTCCTCGATAAAATCCGCTATGATCACGAAATAATCGTTGTGATTGACGGTTTGGTGGACAATTCATACCAAAAAATCAAAAACGCCCACCTCGATAAAGTAAAAACGATTGCCTATTTCAAAAATCAGGGAAAATCGCATGCCATCCAGATCGGAATGAAGTCGGCTATAGGCGATTACGTCATGTTCATGGACTCGGGCATGGAAATCGACCCGAACGGCATCTCGATGCTTCTGGAACATATGGAATGGTATGATGCCGATATTATCGTTGGCTCAAAAAGACATTTGGCTTCCCAGGTTAATTATCCTTTCATCAGAAAAATATTAAGCTACGGCTATTACTGGTTCGTCAAAATGCTTTTTGGTATCCGGGTCCACGATACCCAGGCAGGTATAAAAATTTTCCGTAAAAAAGTCCTTGAAAAAATATTGCCGCGTCTGGTCGAAAAAAAATTTGCCGGCGATCTGGAAATGCTTGTCGTATCAAATAATCTCGGTTTCAAACGCATCTACGAAGCGCCGATTAAATTGAATTACCAATTAAGCGATATCACCTCCGCTGCCACCCTGCATTCGATTTCCTATATATTTATCGATACCCTGGCCATCTGGTACCGGAAAAATATTTTACGATACTATGATATCAGTCATCATCCCGGTAAAAAAATTAACTGATTTTTTGATCGGGGAAAATCTACCGGCCATGGACCGCCAAAAATACCGGCACTTCGAAGTGATTGTACTGCCGAATGACGGTTCCCCTCAAGACAAAAAACTGCTGGTAAAATATTCCTGGCTGAAAATAATTCCGACGGACAAAATTACCCGGCCGGCGGAAAAACGCGATATCGGCGCCAAAAAGGCAAGAGGGGATATCCTCGCTTTTATCGACGACGATGCTTATCCGGCGCCAAACTGGCTGTCCAACGCCGTTAAAATTTTTGACAAAGATAATCCGGCGGCCGTTTGCGGCCCGGGAATATTACCACCAAACGCCACTTTTTGGGAAAAAGTTTTTGACGAAGTGTTAAAGACTTTTATCGGCAGCGGGGGATATAGTTACCGTTTTGTTCAGAAAACTAAACGCCTAGTCGATGATTATCCGTCAATGAATTTCCTGATTAAAAAATCCTTATTCACCGAGCTTGGCGGATTCAATAACGATTACTGGCCCGGTGAAGACAGCAAGCTTTGCCGCGATCTTGTCTACAAAAAAAAACAAACGATCATTTATGACCCGTCGGTAACCGTTTATCATCACCGGCGCGATCAGCTGATAAGTTTCCTGAAACAACACGCCAATTACGGTTTTCACCGCGGCGCTTTTTTTGCCCACGGCGACGAAAACTCCCGCCGTTTTTCTTATTTGGTACCCACTTTTTTTGTTTTATATTTATTTATCTCTATCTTCTATCTTCTATTTCCTACTTCTATTTTCAATCTTCCACCGTCTATTTTCTATTCACCCCTGATCATTTATTTTCTCTTTATTTTTTATCTTTTCCTGCATGCATTTATTGATACCCGAAATTTTATTATCTCCCTGACGACGCCGTTTGTCCTTTTTTTAACCCATGTCGTCTATGGTATAATGTTTGTCAAAGGCGCCTTCACCGGCCTGATTAAAAAAGATAAAATTTATGGTTAAAATCGTCGTCGGCTATCCGCCGATCGTTTCCAAAAAAGGCATACCCTTGCTGTCGCAAAACCGGCAGTTCCAGTATTTCAATTCGCCGACTTACATCTACCCTATGGTACCGGCTTATGCCGCTACTTTTTTGAAAAAAAACGGTTACAAAGTCTATTGGATGGACGGCATTGCCGAAAAACAAACGTATGACGAGTGGTTAAAGAAACTGAAAAAGATAAAGCCCGATTACCTGCTTTTGGAAACCAAAGCGCCAGTCATCAAAACCCATTGGAAAATCATTAACGAGTTAAAGTCATTAAAAATTAAATCCGCCGGCTGGCGGATGAAAATTATTTTGGTCGGCGACCACGTTACCTACCTACCGCTCGAATCTTTCCAAAACAGCAAAGTCGATTATATTATCGCCGGCGGCGATTACGATTTTATCGTCGTCAGTCTTTTAAACCATATCCACAAAGGAGCAAAGCTGGAAGGGGGAGTCTATTGGAGAAAAGGGGACAAAGCAATAAACATAAAATTGGTGATAGGTGGTGCACATGAAAGGAAAAAAAATTCCATGTTTCATGGGCGACAGAATCTGTCACCAATTATTTACGACTCCGGTCCCGCTTCCCTCCGCCACGTCCTCGACACCCTCCCTTTTATCGACCGCGACCTGACCAAATGGCGGCTTTATGCTTTCGAAAACGGCAATTACAAATATACGCCCGGCACCTATATGTACAGCGGCCGCGACTGCTGGTGGAACCGCTGCACTTTCTGCGTCTGGGACCATACCATTAATCCTTTAGGATCATACCGCAGTTTCTCGCCCGAGCGGTTATTTGCCGAAGTCAAACACGTCGTCGATAGATACGGTGTCAAGGAAATTTTCGACGATGCCGGCACGATGTTTGCCGGCAATAAAATGAAACGGTTCTGCGAACTTTTGATCGAAAACGGTTACAATAAAAAAGTCGTTTACGGCTGCAACATGCGGTTCAACGCCATTGATCAGGATCTTTATTACCTAATGAAAAAAGCCAATTTCCGTTTTATCCTTTACGGCATGGAGTCGGGGAATCAGAAAACATTAGATAAATTAAATAAAGGCATTAAAGTGAAGGATATCATTGACGGCAGCCGGATGGCGGCCAAAGCCGGGCTGGAACCGCACGCCACCATCATGCTTGGTTTTCCGTGGGAATCTTACGCCGACGCCAAAAAAACGATTACCCTGGCTAAGGATTGTTTCAAAAAAGGCTACTTCAATACGATGCAGGCAACAATCACCATTCCCTATCCCGGAACGCCGCTCTGGAAGGAATGCAAAAAAAACGGGTGGTTGCTAACCGAAGATTATGACCACTATGATATGCGTGAACCGGTGATGAAAACTCCCTTCCCCAAGAAAAAATTATTGGCACTGGAGCAGGAACTGTATACGTCCTTTGCCTCTCCCCAGTATGTGGCCAGAAAAATATTGTCAGTCCGCAATCTTCATGATTTTTTCTATCTTTTTTACATGGGAAAAAAGCTCTTCGGCCATCTGCTGGATTTTTCGCCAAAACAATAATTGTGGCTCACTCCGCCGCGGCCAACCCAGCCTTAGCATTAGCATTACCGCTGTCGATTGATAATGCTTTAAGAAACGCCTGCTTTGCCTTATTTTTATCATTGGCTTTCAAGTAAATCTCTCCCAAACCGGCATATAAGTTAGTATCGTTTGGGCTGATTTTTATTGCCCGTTGCATAAAATCGGCCGCCGACGAAAAATTGCCCTGGGAAAAATAAATGGCGGCGATATTTTCGTCCGACTGCCACAGACCGGGATTGTATTTCAATGCCAATTGGAAATTTTTTAAAGCATTGGCAGTATCGCCCATTTGGCGGAGGGTATTACCCAAATTATGGTAAGCGTCGGCATAGCGGCGATTCAGTTTGATCGCCAATTCGAATTCTTCCGCCGACCGCTTCAAATCACCATGACGGCCGTAAACATCGCCCAGATTGTTATGCGTCACCCAGTATGACGGGGAAGTATTGCCGGTCGCGATCCACAGATTATCTTCCGTTTGCCAGTCGATATTACGGACGAATGTCCTGATCATCAATCCCAATATAACCATCACAAAAATCAAATACCCGACGGTTTCCGTCTTTTTGTTTTTTGTCAAACCGTTTAGCATGTATCCGATCAGCCCGATTATCCCGATACTCCCCAGATAAACATATCTTTCCGCCACGATCCAGGAGATGCCAAGCGGCGTCAGCATCGGCAGCAAGCTAATAATGAAAAAAGATAACCAAAAAAAGATATATTTATTTTTTTTCCAACCCCAAATTATTATCCCGATTACCCCGAACGTTGCAATTACTCTTATCCAATAATCCACCAGTCCTAAACTCAAGTCCGAATGGTAAAGTGTCAACTTATCCGGCCAAAATATCAGTTGCAGATAAGAAGTAATGGCCACCGGAATCTGGACCAACGGATTCAAAGTTGATGATGGCTGATAGCTTTGCCCGGATACAGCCGCCATTCGGGTGCCGATTTGCGTAATATATAACAATGACCATAAAGCGCTGATAGCAAAATACGGTACTAATTTTTTCCAATTCTTTTTTATCGAGCCGAATGACAGTTCATAAACTGCCAATATTAACGGCAAGACAAGCGCATCTTCCGAAAATAAAAGTGCCGTCACAAATGTAACAAATGAAAGCCAATACCATTTTTTGTTTTTTGATTTTACATAAAATAGGAAAGTCAGCAAAACAAATAGTGCATACCGGACATAGGGGCCGCCGGAGATCCAAGTCACCGATTCTGTCAGGATAGGATGGACGGCAAATAAAGTAGCAGTAAAAAATGCGATGTTTGTGTAGGGGCGATTATTCAATCGCCCGATCTCGTCAATAACGAAAAACACCATCCATACGACGGCAATGTGGGAAATGATATTGATCAGATGAAACGGTATTGGACTGCCGCCACCGATTTTATATGAGAAATACATTATCACCGTCTGAAATACCGAATATGGCCGGGAAATAAGAGATTTCCCCAACCCGTTAGCGAGAATAAAAGGCAGTGTCAGTTTGTCATCGGAGACAAAAGCACCATTCAGAGAATTAAAGTAAACCAATAATACTAATCCCGCCAAAACCATAAGCGTCGAATAGCTCTTCTTGAACATATGTGATATACTTCAAAATAACAAATCTATTTCTTTCTTTCAAATGAAAAGGCCGAAAATTACAGTTATTATTGCCACCTTTAATGAACAAAAAAATATCAATCACTGCTTAAAAAGTCTCCGTCAGCAAACATTACCGGCAAATGAAATGGAAATTATCGTCGTCGATAACCATTCGACTGACAAAACTGCTGCCGCCGCCAAAAAAACGGCCGATAATGCTTATTTTCTTCCCCGCGGAAAACGGATAAAAAATCCCCGCGGCGCCCAGCTGAATTTCGGCGTCGCCAAGAGCCATGGGGAGATAATTTTTTTCCCCGATGCCGATATGACTTTCGACAAAAAACTGCTGGAAGAAGCTTTCAATCTTATTGATAGTAAAAAAATCGACGCTTTGTATATTCCCGAAGTGATAAAAGGCAAAGGATTTTTCGGCAAAATCCGCAATTTCGAGCGCAGTTTCTACAACGCGACTTGCATCGACGCCGTCCGAATCGTTACCAAAAAACTGTACCAAAAAGTCGGCGGGTTTGACGATAAAAATATCCGTTTCGGGCCGGATGATTGGGATTTTACTAAAAGAATAAAACGGGTAACCGATCGGATTTCGATCACCAAAAACAAACTGTACCATCATGAAGAAAATCTGAAAATGGCTACTTATTTTTCCAAAAAATCAAATTATTCCCAATCTTTCAAGGAATATATCGCCAAATGGGGGACCGACGATCCCGATATAAAGAAACAATTCGGACTTGTTTATCGCTATTTCACTGTTTATGTCGAAAACGGGAAATGGCGGTATTTTATCAGCGCTTTGCAGCTAACCATCGGCCTATATTTTATACGTTCGATAGTCGGCCTGAACCATCTTCGCCAATTTATTTTCAAAAATGAAAACGAATAATAAAGTCATCGCTTTCATGAACGCTTATTCTTACGGTAAAAACGGCGGCGACACCGTTTTCCTGGAAATCGCCAAAAGACTGCCGAATATTCGTTGGCAAATAGTCACTTCCCGATTAGGACAAAGATTGATGACGGAATACGGTATTAAAGCTGAATATCACCTAACCTCCACGGAAAATAGATTCGGCCACGTGATGATCACTTACTTAAAACGCATGTTTCGTGCTTTTTTTCTCGATTTAAGAATAAATAAATACAGTACCATACTTGGAACCTCCGATTATTTCCCCGACGTCCTGCCGATCGCCTTCCTGAAAATGAAATATCGACCAATCCGCTGGGTGCAGCACATCTTTCACGTCATTCCCGCGAAACGGTTTTTTCCTCATCTTTTGCAACGATTCAGCTTTTTTTTCATCAAGCGAGCGGCAGATATGATCATCGTCGATAATCGCCTGCTCAAACGTGAATTGTCGGCGCTGGGTTTCGCTCCCGACAGGATTAACATTAACCATCTGGGAATTGATAATGACTATTTATCAACTTTTCCGGCAAACGGCAAAATCAAGTACGATGCCGTATATATGGCTCAGCTCAAACCACATAAAGGTATTTTAGACCTGGAAACGATATGGAATATCGTCAACCGGAAAATCCCGTCAGCCAAATTGGCGGTCATCGGCAAAGGGAATAAAAATATACTCAAGAAAATGAATAAAATCGAACTGTTGGGCTTTTTGCCCGATAAAAAAGCGGCAGACACAATCAAAACGTCCAAGATATTCCTGTGTCCAAGTCATGAGGAAGGATTCGGCCTCGCCCCCTTAGAAGCACAAACCATGGGATTACCGGTCGTCGCCTGGGACTTGCCGGTTTTTGCGGAGATTTTTCCGAAAGGCATGATAAAAATCCCAATGGGGGATACGAAACGATTTGCCGATGCGATTATCCGGCTGTTAAACGACCATGATTATTGTCATCAATTATCAAAAGAGGCGGCAGAAAATGCCCGTCGTTTCAGTTGGGATAAAACAGCAAAAAACGAAAGTAGAATTTTGATGTCATTCTGGAAGCCCCGCCGTGGCGGGGCTGATAGAATCTTTAAGATGCTATCGTCCCGATTAAATCGGGGCTCCAGCATGACAACGTTATTATGCAAAAACCAAAAGTAACAATTTGCATGCCGACTTATAACGGCTCGCTATGGATCAGTGAAACTATTGAGAGTATTCTTAAGCAGAATTTTAAGGATTGGCGGATGTTAATTGGCGATGACCATTCAACCGACGACACCGTAAAAATTATAAGCGCTTTTCGTGATCAACGGATTTGCATATATCAAAACAAAAAAAATCTCGGCTATGGTAGAAATCTGCAACATTTAACAAAAAAAGCCGGCGGAGAAATATTGTTTCTGATGGGACAGGATGATATCTTATTACCAGGCGCATTGGAAAGAACGGTCAAAGCGTTCGCCGATGAAACAATCGGCGCCGTCACCCGTCCCTACTATTGGTTCGATAACAATTACAAAATGCCGGTCAGGCGAGTGCTGTCTTTCGACGCAAAACACGACCGGAAGATTTCAGTCCTCGACGGTAAAAAGGAAACGCAAAAAATTTTCGAATCCCTGGGCCAGCTTTCCGGTCTGGCCTACCGGAGAAAATATTTAAACACCGGTTTCCATGAAGAAATTTTCCCCAGCCACATTTATCCCTTTGCCGCCATTACCAAAAAACACAAAATCATGTTTCTCAAAGATTACACTGTCGCTGTCCGGGTAGTTTCCAGCCAGACCCGTTCCAATCCCCGCGTGTATGACGTTTCTCCAACCATTAGTTGGGTAAAAATGTTTAATACCGTTTACCCGGAAAAAAAATTCGCCCCGGTCAGACAGTGGGGAATTGACCAGATCGCCACCCATTTCGTCGGGCTGGTGCAGATAAAAAATTACAGCACTTATGAAAATTTATTGCGGGAAATAATTATTTTAATCAGACTTCATCCGGCCAACCTCATTAATCCTAAATTCTGGTTTTACAGCTTAGGAACTCTTATCATACCCCGCCGGTTATTAGCGTTTCTTGTCGATAAGCTGAAAAAAATATGGTAAACAATGTGGATTTCGATTTTGATGTCAATGCCAGGAACGGCTATTTATATTTATGGATAAGGAATTATATGATGTTGGTCAACGATACGGTTGCACGCTTGAATTTCAATTTTAAAAATAAAACCCTGTTGGATATCGGAATCGGACGGGGGCGGGCAATGCCGCTTTACAAGCAATGGGGGATAAGAAAAGTCGTTGGTTTGGATATCGATAAAAACGGCCGTTCTTATGTATATAAACAGGCAAAACGGCTGAAGATGAATATTGAGATGGTAATTGACGACGAAAAAAATACCCGCTTGAAAAAAATTCCCGCCAATAGTTATGACGCCATCAGCCTGATTAATGTCCTACATATGCTTGATTCTTCATCACAACCGTTGCTGCTTTCCGAAATAAAAAGAATCCTGAAGCCACAAGGCATTGTCATTATCCTTAATATGGAAAAACCGTCTTTATTCTGGCTTTCCCGCCTAATTGCCCGGCGGGACCGGGATTTTATCCCGGGCAGGCAGTTGATAGCATTGATGAAACCTTTCAAGCTTCTGTCTACCGGCCAATCCAACTATTTTTATTGCATCAACAAAATTTACGACTCGTTTATCAAAATACTGGGAGATAGGAAAGGGCGCAAACTTTTGGAAAACCTGGATAATATTTGCAAATTGCTGGGGATCCCCGGATCGACCCAGGTATTTATTTTTACCAAGCAATCCGGTATACTTCATTCACCATGATTCCGTTATTTCTGCCGTTTATGTCGAAAGAAGCGATTGCCAATGCGACAAACGTCCTTAAGACATCATGGATCGGCGAAGGACCGAAAGTCAAAGAGTTCGAAAAAGCCTTGTCTCCCCGGTTAGGGACGGATAATGTTCTGACCGTCAACAATGCCACTGCCGCCATTCACCTTGCTCTACGACTGGCTAATGTTCGCGGCGGGGAAGTGATCACCACCCCCATGACCTGTACCGCTACCAACGAACCGATCATCAACGAAGGCGCGGATATTGTCTGGGCGGATATCGATCCGGCCAATGGCAGTATTGATCCGGACGACATTGAAAGAAAAATTACCAAAAAAACCAGAGCAATCATGGTAGTTCACTGGGGTGGTAATCCGGTTGATCTAAAAAAAATAAATCGTATCGCCAAAACACATCGGGTGAAAGTAATTGAAGACGCCGCACAAGCGTTAGGAGCCTGCTATAATGATAAACCGATCGGCTCCCATTCCGATTATGTCATCATCAGTTTGCAGGCAATCAAAATCATCAATACGGTTGACGGCGGTATACTAACGACAAAAACCCGCCGCGACTGGCATCGGGCGAAAACACTGCGCTGGTACGGCATCGATCGGGACAGACGGATTGTCAAAGAAACATACTGGGATTACCCGATTAAGGAAGCCGGTTATAAATTCCATATGAACGATGTCACGGCGTCCATCGGTTTGGGACAATTGCCGCATCTTACCCAGCTTTTGCAGCAGAGGCAGCAACAGGCAGCAGTATATTTGAAAGCATTGGAACAAAGCAAATCATTAAAACCGGTCTCCGTTTATCCCGGCGCCGTCAATTCCTGGTGGATGTTTACCGTCTTATGCGGCAATAAAGATAACCGATTGAAACTGTGGAAAAAGCTTAAAGAAGCAGGCATTGACAGCGGCGAAGCCCATATCAGAAACGATATCTACCCGCTTTTCAGAAAGTATAACCGTGGACCGCTCCCGGGAGTCAGGAAATTTAATGACGAAAAATTATGCATCCCTATCGGCTATTGGGTAGATAAGGAAGCAGTTAAAAAAATCGCCGATATCTTGGCATCGTTTTGATATATGGCAAAATCCCCCCTTGTTTCCGTCATCGTTCCGACTTATAATTTGAAACTGATCCTTGCTGAATGCCTGCAGTCGTTAATCAATCAAACATACCGCAATCTGGAAATCATCGTCGTCGACAACGGTTCGACCGACGGGACGGCAAAACTGATAAAGAGGAAATTTCCCGGGGCAAAACTGATCTGTAACGCCAAAAATTTAGGCGTCACCGGCGGCGCCAACCGCGGGATAAAATACGCCCATGGCGATTTTGTCTGGCTGGTCGATCACGACAACATTCTCGACCGCAACATGCTTTCACAGATGGTAAAGCTGGCTGAATCGGATTCGGCGATCGGCGTCGTCACCCCGAAAATTTATTATTGGGAAAATAAAAAAACAGTCTGGTCCGCCGGTACCGGTATCAACATGATAACCGGCCAAAACTTTTCTCGGGAAGGCCTGGACCAGGGACAGTATGACAAAGTTGAAGAAGTGGATATCGCCCCGGCTAATTTTTTGGTCAAAAAAGAAGTGATTGATAAAATCGGATTATACGATGACACATATATCACGTCATACGAAGATGCTGATTTTTCTTATCGCGTCAGACAGGCCGGTTATACAATAATGTATACGCCAAAAGCCGTCTGTTATCATAAATTTCCGTTAATGGATAAGGAAACCGGCAAGCGGCGCTGGCTGTCACGCAGTTATTTTACTGCCCGCAATAAAATTATTTTTATGCGAAAGAATTCACCGTATTTTCCGTTATTCGTCGCACTTTATCCTGCCTGGTTTTTGATTTATACTTATCAGGCAATCCGCTATCGCGATAGTACCGCACTTATCAATTTCTATAAAGGAATGTATGACGGATTCAAATGGTCATTCCTCAATCGTCGCTGACTTTTGGAATAAGCGGGGTGAGACTTACGGCCGCTCCTGGCGGTCGGTTGCCAAAAGACGTTTGAGTAACTGGGAATTGGATTTGGTTAAACAGGCATTTAATAATAAAAAGAAAGCGATAAAAACGCTGGATATCGGTATCGGCACCGGGCGGGTGAGCGACGAAATAATCCGCCACCAGGTCACACATTATGCCACTGATATTTCGCGAACGATGATCGATTACTGCCGGAACAAATATAAAAACAACAAACGCGTCAAGCTCCTTAAAGTTCACGACATCCTCAAACCTCTGCCGAAAAATTGGGATAAGTTCGATTTGGTCACGGCCTACCGCGTCCTGTCGTATTACCCACAATTAACAACAATTTTGAAAAATATCCGCTGCTCGATGAATGACGGCGGCATTTTGATATTCACTTATCCGAATATCGATTCAATGGTTGCCGTACCTAAATTAATTAACAATAAAGGATGGCTAGGTAATGAAATCCATTATAATGATTTAGTGAAAATAGTCAGAGATGCCGGTTTTTCCGAATGCCGGATTGTCGGCTGTTCGCGGTTATTGGATACGTTTTATGATTGGAGTGATAATCGGTTGGCAGCCGATGTTTTGTTCGCCAGCGAAAAAATACTGAAATTAATTTTTGGCCCGACGCGTTTTGTCCGGCTGTTTTACGTTATTTGTAAAAAATGATTAATTACTTAGAAAATCTGGGCGAAAATTCGGCTATGGGGATCGCCCGGATTTTTTATAAATTAAAAATAAAACCGCTCCCGGTAACGGTTTTCCGTTTTCTTGTCGCTGCCCCGGTCAGCATTTATTTCTTCAGCCGGGGTAAATATTTATATAATGTCATTGGCCTTTTGTTGTATATGAGTCTTGCCATTTTGGACTGGGTAGACGGCGCATTGGCCCAATTATATAATCTACCGGCCGGTACCAAACCCTTTGGCCGGCTAGTTGATTATAACCTCGACCGCATTCTAATGCTAATTGTTCTTGGTAGTATATTTTATGCAATTAAAAATCTACCCCTGGCCATTTTCTTTTATTCCGTTTACTTTTTCCAAACGGTATTGCAATACGAGTTCGACAAAACTTTTCATCTTGATTTTGAGCGCTATCCGGAAATCGAAAAAAAAATGCGCGCATCCAATCACCATGCCGGTACCGGCGATTTGCTTTTATATAACTTATTGTACGTCCACCACAACTCCGTGACCAAATTCTGTTTTACCATTAGTTATCCCTTATTTATCGGTATCCTAATCAATCAATTGCCTATTACCTTTATTTTTATAATCCTTATGTCCGCTATCCGTTCAACCGGTATTTTCCTTATTATGTCTAAAGCATTAAAACCGACAAAAACATATTCCACTTTAGCCGATTCATTAAAGAATTATAAACCGTCATGAAAAAAAAGTTACCTGTTGTCTCGGTTGTCATCACCACCAAAAACGAAGAAAAACATATTACAGATTGTCTACAGTCGATAAAAAAACAGACTTATCCAGTCGATAAAATCGAAATTATCGTCGTCGACAATCATTCAATTGATAAAACCAAGATATTCGCCAAAAAATATACCGAAAAAATTTATGATTGTAGTCCGGAACGGTCGGCGCAACGGAATTTCGGCGCCAAAAAAAGCACAGGTCAATATTTCCTCTATTTAGATGCCGATATGATTTTGAGTCCCGGCATCATTGCCGAAGCGGTTGAAACAATGTCTAAAGATGAAAAAATCGTCGGTCTCTATATTCCGGAAATAATAATGGGCGATAGTTACTGGTCCAAAGTCAGGCGATTTGAACGAAGCTTTTATGACGGAACAGTGATTGATGCCGTGCGCTTCATCAGACTGAAAGATTTCTTGTCGGTCGGTGGCTTCGATGAAACCATGTCCGGCCCCGAAGACTGGGATTTGGACAAGAAAATCCGCCAACGCGGCAAAACCGACCTTATCCAGTCGCCGCTTTACCATAATGAGTCGGAATTTAATTTGCATAAATATCTTCAAAAGAAAAGCTATTATGCCAAAAGTTTTAACAAATATATTAAGAAATGGGGAAAAAACGATCCAGACATTAAAAAGCAGTTTGGTTTTTGGTATAGATATTTTAGGGTATTTGTAGAAGATAAAAAATGGAAAAAACTTATAAAATATCCTGTTTTAACTTTAGGAATGTATTATTTAAAAAAGCTCGTGGGAATAAAATATATATGTCAAAAGATTATTGATTATAAAGAGTATTTTTAAACAAAAAAGTGCTAAGATTTGACAACAGCTAATGTAACTATTTAAAAATATGGACATAGAAGAATATTCAATAATTGCACCTCAGTATTACAATGATAATATTTCCTCACTCCTTAGAAAATATTTAGATTGTTCCAATTATAATAACATCCTGGATTGCGGATGTGGAGATGGTTCCTTATTACATGCTCTAAATAAACTTAATTATTTAAACAATAAAAAAATATTCGCAATAGATTTATCGAAAAATCGAATAAAAATGGTTAAAGAGATCAACCCTAATATTGTAGCAGTTATTGATAATGCAGAAAAATTAATATCTATTAAAAATAATAGTATTGATTTTTTCATTTCAACGCAAGTCATAGAACACGTTGATGATAAACGAATGATAAAACAAATCAAAAAAAAGGTTAGAAATGGAGGAATCGTTTATATATCTACCGTTTTTAAAAAATGGTATGGATGGTATTTTTATCGAAATAAAAATAAATGGGTTTTGGATCCAACTCATATTAGAGAATATTCTTCTGATAAGCAACTCCTAAACCTATTTGGTAAAAATAAATTCAAGTTATTAGAACAGAGAAAAAGACTTCAGTGGTTTCCCATATGTGATTTTTTTATAAAAAGAATTGCTCTAAAAAATAGGAAATTATATGAACATATTATCATGAAAATAGTAAGGAAAATAAAATTACCAATCTTAGGATATTATAATTGGGAACTAGTTTTTAGAAAAATATGAGTAAGAAGGAAAAACAATTTAAATTCAGCGTAGTAATTCCAACTTATAATATGGGCAATACCATCAGACAAACAATAAATAGCATTATAAATCAATCATACGAGAATTTTGAAATTATAATTCAGGATAATAATTCCCGAGACAACACAAAATCAATAATTGAATCGTTTTCTGATTCGCGTATTAAATATTATAAAAATCATACAAATATTGGTTATGCCAGAAATTTAATTGAAGGATATAAAAACTGTAATGGTGACATTCTTTATTTTGTAGGTGCTGATGATATTATATCTAAAAACGCTCTATTGGAGACATGCAGAGCATTTCTAAAAGACAAGAAAATAGGAGCAGTAACAAGACCATATTATTGGTTTAAAGACGATATTCATATCCCCGTCAGATTAACTTGTATTTTAAATAAGAAAAAGGATGAAATAGTTTATATGCATGATTTAAAAAAAGCAAGCATTGTGATACACAATGAAATACTAGGCCAGCTATCGGGGCTGGCCTTCCGAATAAAATTCCTGAAAAAAATATTTTTTTCTAGAAATAATGACTGGATTGCTCACGGGTATCCTTTTATCCATATTTTTAAAAAATACCCGGTAGTTTTTTTAAAAAGATATCAAGTTGCAATCAGAATAGGCAATAACATTATTAGACAAAAAGGGGGAGAAAGCTATAGAATATCACCTATAATAAGATGGATCAACATGCTTAATGAAATACTTACTGAAAAACAATTTCAAGAATTTAAAAATTATTTTATAAAGAATATTATCGCAACTAATTACTTAGGATTAATCCAAATTAGAAGTTATTCAAAATTAAGTTATCTTTTCCGAGAAATTTGGTATTTGTTAAAGTATAATTGGCTAAACATATTTAATCTGAATTTTTACTTTTATTCTTTAGGTTGTATATTGGTTCCAAAATCAATTTTACCAAGGATAACAGACTTTTATAAAGACAAGATAAACAGTCGAATTATAAAAAAAATATATTTTAAATACAATATAAGTTGTAAATAATGTAATTATGGGCTTAACTTCAGCTAATTTAAAATTTATCCTTAAAAAAAGTAAAAAATATAAGTTTAAGGGACCGGTTATGACATTTGGAAATCAGGATATTTATGCGTATGAAGATGATATTAAAAAATGGGCAAAAAATGAGAACATATTTTTAAAATCGCCAAGGGTAATTTTGTATTCCACAAGTGGTGATGTTTCAAAGATAAATAAAGAGGCAAAAAAATACATTCATGCGAAAACATTTTTCGAATTTATTGGGATAAATAAAAATAATTATTACGATATCGATAAATTTCCTTTTGATAAACCGCGTATTATTCATGACCTACAATATCCAATCGATTCAAAATTCCATAATTTTTTTAATCTCGTCATAGATAGCGGAACATTGGAACACATTTTTGACATTCGGTCAGTCATGGAAAATATTGTCAGGATTACAAAACGCGGTGGATTTGTTTTGCAGTTTATTCCTGCTCAAAATTTTTTAAATCACGGATTTTATCAATTTTCACCGACACTTTTTTACGATTTTTATACAAGTAATGGATTTGAAATCATTGAATCATATATCGTAGAAGTAAGAGGAAATAAGGATAGATTTTACTATTATAATCAGAAAAAAGATTATACGGGAGTATTTTTTAATTCCGGCAGCCGTTTAGTTAATTGCTTCCTTGTTCGAAAAAAGAGTGATGTAAAAAAAATTGTTTTACCTGATCAGTATTTTTATAAAATGCTTATCCGGAATCCAAATGCGGTAAAGGAAGATTTTAATAGATCTGCTCTTGATAAATCTATCTCTTATCTTAGAAGCATTATACCAATAAAATATCATGGATTATTTTTCAGCTTTTGGCAACTTATTAAAACCAAATCATCTCGAAAAAAATATTTTGATATAGAAAAATAAAATATGGAAAAAGTGGTTTTTATTGCCAATGTTGATTGCGGTACAGGTATGAGTGGGGGTAGCACAATATATTTTGAATTATTAAAAAGATTTTATGATTCTTTCCAGTTGTTTTTTTTGGGTTCTCACGGGACAATAAAAAAACTAAAACAAGAAAAAATTAAAAATATTACATATATTGAGTCTGATAATAATGACAGTTCTAACCTTTACTCAATATTTGGTATTTTTTACCATTCTGTTCGAAGATTATTGAAAGGCATACAATCTATCTATAAAAATTCAGATATTTTCGATAAGGTTGATTATATTTATTCTGCATCTGATTTTTGGCCGGATATAATACCTGCATTGCTTATAAAATGGAGAAACCCAAAAGTTAAATGGGTAACGGCATTTTATTTTTTTGCCCCAAAACCATGGCAGCGCATAAACCCGTACGCTTCCTCTCTCATAAGAAGAATAATAGGAATATTTTATTGGTTAACCCAATTACTGGCTTATATATTGATTAGAAAATGGGCTAACTTAGTAATTGCCTGTAATGAAATCGATCGTAAAATCTTTATACGGGATGGATTTCCTGAAGAAAATATCATTGCTATCTATGGAGGCGTGGATTTGGACTTTATCAATAGTGTGCCAACGCCAAAAAAACAAATATATGATGCTGTTTTTATGGCACGTTTCCATTCACAAAAAGGGCCGATTTTTGCCGTAAAATCATGGAGCGAAGTAATCAAGACATTTCCTCATGCAAAACTAGCCATGATTGGTAATGGTTCAGAAGAAGCAAAAATTATTCATTATATCAAGAAAATGAATTTAACAAAAAATGTCAGCTTGCTTGGATTTATGGATAAGCACAAAAAATATAAAGTATTGAAATCCTCAAAAATCTTTATTCACCCTGCAATTTATGAAACCGGGGGAATGGCTGCTGCTGAAGGAATGGCGTGTGGCTTACCCGTAGTGGCTTTTAATCAAGAAGGTTATAAATATTGCTACCCCCAAGGGCTTTTAGGTGTTTCTCCCATTGGGGATCATCATAAATTTGCTCAAGCAATTTTAGAGTTAATGATAGATAACAAAAAATATGTTACAATGAGAAAAGAGGCCAAAGAATTGGTAACAAGAGAATGGGATTGGAATAAAAGGGCCTCTTTTATTTTAAGAAAAATGCAACATGCTTAAATCAACAATTAAGAAAATTAAAAAATGTCGCATATGCAATACATCACAGTTAACAAACTTCCTCCATTTTGGTGAAATGCCCTTGGTAAACAATTTTCTTACCTCATATCAATTGAGTGACCATGAACCAAAATTTCCATTAACAGTGTGTTTTTGCGCAAACTGCGGATTGGTGCAAACCCGCGAGGTTGTTGATCCGGAAATTTTATACAAAAATTATGTTTATATTTCTTCTTTTTCAAAAACAATGGAAGATCATTTCCAATATTTGGTTCACTCTCTAACTTCTCGTTTTCATTTAACTTCTCGTTCTTTCGTGGTTGAAATTGGTAGCAATGACGGTACCCTGCTAAAATTATTTAAAAAAATAGGCGTAGATGTTTTGGGCGTTGACCCTGCAAAAAACTTGGCAAAGATTGCTAACCAACAAGGTATTGAAACTTGGAACACTTTTTTTAATAAAAAAATTTCAAAACAAATTCTTAAAGAAAAACGTCATACCGCATCTCTCGTAATAGGAACTAATGTTTTTGCGCACATAGATAATCTTAAAAACATACTTGAAGGATTAAATTTAATACTTGGAGATCAGGGTATTTTTGTAGCTGAATTTCCTTATTTAGTCGATCTTATACAGGGAATGGAGTTTGATACGATCTACCATGAACATCTTAGCTATTTTTCCTTACTACCTTTAGTAAATTTATTTAAACGGTTTAATCTCGAGCTTTTTGATGCTGAAAGAACAGAGATACATGGCGGTTCCATAATTATCTATGTTAAAAAAAAAGGGTTAAAAACATCGGTATCTAAAAATCTACTCCAATTATTGACTTTGGAAAAAAGACTGAATATACACAATATAAAGACATTAAAATCATTTGCAGATAAAGTAAAAATAGTAAGAAAAGATCTAAAACAGCTCCTCGTTAAACTAAAAAAACAAAATAAAACAGTGGTTGGATATGGTGCCCCTGCAAAAGGCAACATCCTTCTTAATTACTGTGGTATCGACAATAGTCTTATTGATCACTTAACAGACAATATCCCTTACAAACATGGGCTATACTCACCGGGCACACATTTGCAAGTATTTCCTCAAGAGACAATATATGAACAGAGGCCCGATTATTTACTTCTTCTCGCATGGAACTTTAAAAAAGAAATATTGAATAAGTTAAACGACTACAGAAAACAAGGTGGAAAAATTATTATTCCTATACCAAAAGTTGAAATCATATAATAAGCTATATAATGAGCAAGAATCAGTGCAGAATTTGCGGTTCTTCAGATAATCGAAAATTGTTTACTTCGTTAAATGTTCATGGACGCCATTTACTTGGCAACGAAAAATTTGACATTTATGAATGTTATCATTGCCACGTCCTATTTACCGATGTAATACCTAATTATCAATACTATAGAAAATATTATCCTAAAAACTATTACGAAACTATTCCCAACAACGGCCTGGCACAGTTAGTTCTATCTTGGTTTAATAATTTGGGGTTTGCGAGACGAATGGCAATTATTAATAGATTCAAACCTACTGGTAAAAACGTACTTGATATTGGTTGTGCCAACGGTGAATTTCTAAATCAACTACCAGCCAATTTTGAAAGATATGGAGTAGAAGTAAACACAGACGCCTATTTGTATATAAAGAAAAATTATCCTGATATAACTGTATATAATCAAAAAATTGATAGTACAAAGTTTAAAAACAACATTCGCTTTGATATCATTGTTATGTGGCACGTATTAGAGCACGTGGATAATCCAAATATTTTTTTTAAGTCTATAAGAAAAATATTAAATAAAAACGGAGTTTTAATAATTGAAATTCCAAACAGAGATAGTCTTGGACTAAATATTGCTAGAAGCTCATGGTTCCATCTCGATACACCTAGACACTTATTTTTTTATAATTATATATGTCTGAAAGAATTATTGAGAAAAAATCATTTACGGATAATTAATTATTCCAGTGATCCGCTTTCATATTTTCATGATTTGTCATTTAGTTTATATAATATGCCTAAACAAAATAATTTATTTATTGATTTTATATTATTTATAATAATTGTGCCCATAACTTTGTTGATCAGACTTATACTCTCCTTATTTTATCCAAGAGCAGCAGAAATTAATACATACGTAATTAAACATTCCTAGACAGAAAACTGAATGCCAAATGATCTTTATTCAAAACTTATATCAAAACTTTGCCAAAAATATATAAAGAAGAATCTAAAAGTTTTTGATTGCGGATGTGGCGATGGGGTTCATACCTCTATACTTAAAAAATATTCTAAAAATGTAATCGGTGGCGATCTCGATAATAGGACCAGAAAAGAATTCAACATACCTTTTAGGAAGATAGAAATTGATAGTTTCGGAAAGGAGAACGAGTTTGATATTGTCACCGCATTTGATGTCATTGAACATGTTGAAAATGATCATTCGTTCTTGAAAGAACTTATTAGAATTACTAAAAAAGGAGGAATAATTATTATTGGAACTCCTAATAAGAACCGACTTAGCAACAAAATTAGAATACTCATAAAAGGACAAATACATTATCCAAGAAATTTGGGTTATCATTATTCAAGCGGTGGTGATATCGTTCATCTTAGGGAATATACGAAGGATGAATTGCTGCAATTAGTAGAAAATGTTTCAAATATTAAGAAAGTTGAGGTTATATCAGGATTTTTTGGTTTATATACATTTATTGGGGCAATCGGCTTCACGGGGATATTAAAACAAAAAATATTGTCTGAATACGCTCAACATATATTTATAATTTTAGTAAAAAAACTATAGCTCTAGAAATATTTTTATTTGGTAAACATGAGAATTAATAAAAAAATAATATCTATATTAGGATTTTATCTTTTTTTATTGCTAATAATAATTGCCTATTCGAAGAACTATATCCTGCTAGGAGGAGAAGGGGACTATTTTATCAATACGCTAAGAACAAAGAATCTTTACGATTTCTCATGGATCCCTAATGCCATAGGGACTGGATGGTCTAATCCTATTCTTAATTTTACTTTTCCCATTCTTGATATATTTTATTGGTTTCAATCTGTTGGAATTTCATTGAAAATTATAAATACCTTCAGTATTTTTTTAATTTACGCATTACCATTCACTTCAATGTTTTTGCTTTTAAGTAGGATATTAAAAGTCAACTTCAGAATTGCCTTTCTTCTCTCATTATTTTATGTTATTAATCCATTTTCTACATACCATCTTCAAGGTATGATGTTTTGGAATACTGCACCATTATTTGTATTTCCTGCGGTATTCGGAATACTATACAAGTACTATTTTAAAAGCTTTAAACTTTTTTTTGTTTTTGGAATATTTACCGCTTTTTTTGCATACTCGTTTGCAAATATTCCGTACCTTGGTTTATTTCATATTTTTTTAGTAATATCGATTATACTTATCTATTATCTACAGTCAGATAAATTTAATTGGTCACATTATTGGATTATTATTAAAAATTTAATTCTTCTTGAAATCGCTTTTATTCTGTTTAATGCTTGGTGGTTTATAAATCTTTTGCGGGTTTGGATGCAGGATATTGGCAGTTTCTATACAAAAGAATCTGCAATAGATTGGGCCTCTAACACTATAGGTACAAATACAATCATCGAAAGGATATTCACTTTAAAAATGATGTCACCATTTGATAAAGGATATTTCTTCTCTGATTATTATAACAATGGCTTTATAACTCTCATTCTGTTCATACCATTCCTCCTGATTATCTGGGGCTTATTCACAGGAAAAATCGACCAAAAGAATAAAAATAATAAGGTAAATAAAATTACGGTTTTTTTTCTCTTACTGATTTTTTTTCTCAATAAAGGCATAAACAAACCTTTTGAAAATATTTATTTATGGTTAATGCAAAATATTCCTTTTTTTATCATTTTTAAAAGTCCGTTCGAAAAGTTTAGTATCTTATTAGTTTTTTTGATAACAATCTCACTTATCTTTGTTTTTAGAAATTATAAGAATGGATTACTGTATTATTTATTTATAATATACCTAATTGTTTGTAGTATCCCTTATATTACTTTGAATTTTATTCCTGACTTTAAATTTGAGAATGGTAAATATATTTCAAGGCATTATTTATATAAAGAAAACTATTTTAAAGCAGGAGAATCATTAAATAATGATAAACTTGATTATACATATCTTAGTCTTCCAGGCTCACTAAATTATCAAGTAACCGAGCTAAATCATGACCATAATAAATATTATAGGGGAATGGATCCGTTTGTATATTCGGTAAATAAGCCTTTTATAGCTGCATATTCTAATTCTGACTCTTCATCTAATTTAAATTCTATTTTTTATAATTTTTCAAATATTCAAGTTGAAGATATCTTATTAGACATATATGGTATTAAAAAGATTGTTATTAATAGGAATATATATCCCGCATTCGGATTTAGAGAAAAAGAGAATGTCCAAAAATTGGTAAATATTTTCTCAAAAATTAGTAAAATACAAACTTTTGGCTCTATTTCTATTTTTAATAGAAGTGATTATCTACCGCGTTTTTATATACCAAAACAAAATATTATTACCAATGAAAGAGTAGAAAAATTGGGAAGGATAGCATCTGAAAGCGGCCACCTATCTCGAGTAGCTTTTTTCTTTAATCAACAAAACAAAAACTATAATTTTCATTCACTAAATAGAACACTTATTAGTGACCCAACGGTGGAATTCAAAAATATCAATCCCACTAAATATCGGGTTATCGTCCACCATGCCAAAGGTCTAATACCTTTAGTTTTTAGTCAAAGTTATCACGAGGGCTGGAAGATATACCTATCTACCCTAAGTAATCACAAATCAAATTTTAATAATCAAGTTCCAAATTATAATATATTGAGTGGAAATGGAGAAGACCAGGTGAGTCCAGAAGAACTCCAGCAGTTTATCAATCATGGTTTTATTTCCACATTAGGAAATGGTAAGGAAAAAACTATCAACCACTTAAAATGGGATTCTTCAAGAAATATCTGGCTTGGAAAAGAAGTTTCGGACCATGTAGAGAAATATACTATCGATTTTATTTCAAAGAATTTTCAAGGCACTATTCAAAATAATAATTTGCCCGATGGGATGTTTTGGGAAACATGGTTCAAGAAACCCATTGAAAATAATAAAAATCACCTTATGGTGAACGGCTATGCTAATAGTTGGCTAATAGATACAAATAAGATCTGCAGTAATAGCATAAAATGTACTAAGAACTCCGACGGAAGTTACGACTTTGAAGTAATTGTTGAATTTTGGCCCCAGCGCCTTTACTACCTGGGATTGGGCATATCTTTATTAACATTGTTTGGAAGTACGATATATTTACTTTATGGTTTTAGTAAACGAAAAAACACACATGAGATATAAAACTCGCCTTATGTTACCTATCCTCATAATTCTTTTAGCCGGACTAGTGTCGATATTCTGGTTCAGAGGAAAATACCTCATAACTGCCACCGATCTTTTTTTTCCCATTAATAGACTCTATTTTTTTAAATTAACGCTTTCCTCCTGGGATCCAAGATCTTTTGGTAGTAATAATTTCAGAATGTTAGCTGGATCTATCCCTTTTGGTTTATATTTGGCCATAACCGATCTCTTTCATATTTCTTTAATTAATACCCAGAAAATAATCATGTATATTCAGTTAGCAGGCTCCGGTCTATCCATGTTTTATTTAATATATACTATTTCCCAGTTGACAAAAAAAAATTCTTCCTTCATCCAACCACTTATTGGCGGCCTCATGTATATGTTTAATCCGTTTCTCGCTATCATGATTACTTCCTTTCCATTTATGTGGCAACCATATATTACACTTCCTCTTCTATTGGCCTTATACGTGAAAGGGGTAACGGAAAATAAAGGATTTAAATATATTTTTGTTTACTGTTTAATTTGGCTTATCAGTACAACAAATCAATATATTAATCCTAAATATTTAATTTTTGACTTATTACCGCTCTTTTTATTTTTTTTATATTATTTTTTCATATTGTCAAAGGATACAACGAAAAAAAAACAATCAGTGTATTTCTCCATCAAACTTTTAGTTTTACTGTTACTTCTATATTCTTACTGGCTAATTCCTGCTTTTTTCGGCATCAAGCAAAATTTTAAGGATGTTGCTGCCGCATACCAGCAGTTAGGTCAACGTGACAGAATGTCTGACTATATCCTTAACAGCGCAAAAAATGTTTTAGATTCATTACGTCTATGGGGATTGTGGGCCATAAAAAGCGGATATAAGGGAGAGCCTTATTTTTTTTGGACCTCGCTGTATGATACACCTCTATATATAATAATTGGTTACCTCGCTTCCGTAGTCATATTAATCCCCTTTGTTCTTGATAAACTTAAACATAGGTTTGAACTTTTTTTCTTATGTATATTGATACTTTCAGTTATCGGTATGAGTGGAAGTGCGCCAGGTTTTAATACAATAAATCTGAAATTAGCAAAAATTGTTCCTTTATATACTGATATATTTTCTATTCCGTATGTACATTTTGGTATATTCGCTGCACTTGCATATGTTTTTTTATTTTCTTACGGAATAAAATACCTCTATCAATTACTTCGTCCATTCAGAATTTTTCAAATACTGTTTATTTTCTTAGTATTCGTCGTCTATATTGGCATATATCCATGGCCTGTGTGGACCGGAAATATTTTTCGTCCACAAAAACCCATCATTGCCTCAAACCGTTATGCTATTCCTTCTTATTATTATCAAATGAGTAATTTTTTAAAAAACCAACGGTTAGATTATAAAATATACTCCCTCCCATACTCAAGATCGGGATACGGTGTTTATACATGGGATATGGGATTTAATGGACCGGATATATCGTATCAATTTCTCGGCAATATTTTATATGGAATAAATCCTGTCGGTCTTGCCGCTAACCAATCAATTATAAATGGTCAAACAAAAGATTTAAGCCGTCAACTTTCTCTTCTTAATACAAAATATATTCTGCTTCATAATGATGCAAATTGGCAATTCCTTAATGATAATTCCTGGTGGTCCATAACCTCTCAAAAACAGTTTAAGGATAATCTTAGTAAACAAGAGGATATTAAATTTGATAGAAGTTTTGGGAAATTAGATTTATATAAGCTCAATAAAAAATCCTTTCTAGCACATCTTTATACCCCAGTATCTATTCATTCTCCAACTATCGAATATAAGAAAATCAATCCTTTTAAGTATATAGTTTTTATCCATGGATCAAGTGAAAAATTCCCCTTGGTGTTTTCTGAAACGTTTAATGACGGATGGAAAATATATGTAACAAAATTTCGAAATTCGAAAATCAAAATTCGAAATTTAAATACATATAACTATAAAATTCTTAATGGAAACCGGGACGATCAGGCAAATTTATCTGAGCTACGTGATTATATCAATAATGGTTGGGTTTCATCGCTAGGCGATTTAAAATATGTCGATTTCATATCAAAAAATTTTAACGGAACTATCCAGAATGATAATTTACCTAACGGTACGTTCTATGATATTTTTTTTGCCAACAGTATCCAAAATACAAAACATATGTTGATAAATAGGTATGCTAACAGCTGGCAAATAGATCCGCAAAAAATATGCAATAATATTGATTATTGTAAAAAAAATAACAACGGTAGCTATGATATGCAGTTTATTGTCGAATTCTGGCCGCAGTACTTGTTTTATATTGGCCTACTTATTTCAGGAATAACTTTATTTGGTTGTTTCAGCTATATAATTTTTCAATGCATCCGCCCAAAACGGTAACCTAATTCCTAATTTCTTAGCTTTTGTGTTTAAAAGGGCAGAAAATACAGGTCTTCGTATTTTTTCAGTTTCTGTATCTTTATTTACAGGTATTACCTTCTTATTTATATTTGCATATTCAAATATTTTCTTTGCAAAATTATACCAACTAGTATATCCTTCACTTACTATATGGTAAATTCCCGGATCAGGCTTTAGATCTAACAAACTCAAAGTTGCCTTTGCTAAATCCTTTGCATAGGTTGGGTTAACAATTTGCATATTGTTTACTTCCAAATCGCCTTTTTCTTTTCCCTTCTTTAAAATATTGAGTACAAAATTTCCTTTTTTACTTCTACTCCCTTTTTTGCCACCATAGACTCCACATGTTCTAATGATAAAAGTACCCGCAGGATAATTATTAAAAGCAGCATACTCTCCTGAAAGTTTACTTAGCCCATACATCTGTAAAGGATTAGGCAAATCAACTTCTATGTATGGTTTATGCTTTTTCCCATCAAAAACATAGTCAGTGCTATATGTTACAAAACGTATCCGATATTTTTTACATATATTTGCTAAATTGCTTACAGACACACAGTTGACTTCAAACGCGTTTAACGGATTTATCTCACAATCAGGAACAACGTGAAATGCTGCAGTATTTATTATAACTCTAGGCTTTATTTTCAGTATAGTTATATGTATTTTATTATAATTTGTTACATTTAATTCTTCTTTACTATAAGCTACATAGCTCACTCTAGATTTTTCAGAGGCAGATACCAATTCTGCTCCAAGTTGTCCGTTTTTTCCAAGTATCATTAAGTCTATCATAATTCATTTAGAAATCTTTTAATTGTATGTATTATGTAATCCATTTGATCATGACCTATTCCCGGCCAAACGCCTAACCAAAATGCATTATTCATAATTAAGTCTGCATTTTTCATATCTCCAATTATCTTAAAACTCTTTTTTCGATAAAGATAAGCAGGATGTTTTAGTAAATTACCTGAAAATATATTTCTTGTTCCTATATTGTTTTTTTCTAAATATTCTGTTAATTGATTTCTAGTAAAAGGGGAATCTGATCTAACAATAATAGGGAAACCAAAATAACTGACCACCTTTCTTTTATCTTGTTCCATTAAAATAAAATATTTTTTATATTCTTTAAAGAATTCATAAAGAATATTGTAATTTTCTTGCCTTTTCCTAATAAAGTAGGGAAGTTTTTTAAGTTGCGCAACACCAATGGCTGCTTGAAAATCTGTCAGTTTAAGATTAAATCCCACTTGTGAATAAATATATTTGTGATCATAGCCTAACGGCAAATCTCCAAATTTCCAGCCGAATCGTTTTCTACACGAATTGTCTTTTCCCGTATCGCACCAGCAATCGCGCCCCCAATCCCTAAACTGACGAATGGAACGATGAATTAAAGGATTATTTGTAATTACAGCACCGCCTTCACCCATCGTTATTTGGTGCGCTGGATAAAAACTGAAGGTAGCGATGTCGCCAAATGTTCCTAAATATTTTCTATTATACTTTGATCCTAAAGCATCACAACAATCTTCAATTAGCCACAAGTTATATTTTCTACAAATTTTCATTATTATATCCAAATTAAATGGTCTACCTAATGTGTGAGCAATCATTATTAATCTGGTTTTTTCGGTAATTGCTTTTTCTATTTGTTTTACATTAATATTGAGTGTATCGAGTTCTACATCCACAAACACTGGCTTTAAACCATACATGATCCCTGGATTGACTGTAGTTGGAAAGGCAACCGAAGTCGTAATAAATTCATCTCCTGGTTTAAGTTGTCGTTTTCCGAATACTGAAGATGTCAAAGAATAAAGCGCTAGTAGATTTGCCGATGAACCTGAATTTACCAAGGAGACATAGTTTACGCCCAGATATTTTTTAAAGTCAGTTTCAAATTGTTTTGCAAATCTTCCCTCAGTCCACCAGCAATCTTTGGCCGCTGCAATGGCATTATTTATCTCTTCATGATCATAGACTTTTCCCGATACCGGAATGTATAAATTAGTCATGTTTATTTTCTTAAAGCTTGCCAAATTTGCGAGTAAATACCTAGATAATCCAGCTTTAGAAGTTTCCGTAAATACACGCGGGTGCCGGTTTGTTTTATTAATTTATCTTTAATGCCAATAGACAATACTTTTACCCTGATACCGCATTGGGCTAATGTTTCAGAAACTATCGCTCCCAAGCCGCCGATTAAGCCATGTTCTTCGACGGTAACGACTAACTTTTTATTAATTGACGTTTTAATAATAATGTCTTTATCAATCGGTTTTAAAACATGAATATTAACTATAGTCGATTCCGTTCCGATTTCTTTTTTTAATAATACAGCAGCATTAATAGTTTCTTCCATTAATGTACCAGTGACAAAAATAACAATATCTTCCCCTTTTTGCAAAATATTACCCCTACTAAACAGAAAATCATACGGTTCCTTATTAATTATCGGTTCGCTACGCAATCCTATTCTTATATATAACGGCTGCCGGTGATTATTAAAATAACGTATTCCATGAACGGCTTCAATTTCGTCGGATGGTGAAAAAATTACCATATTAGGCAAGGGCCGAAGTATTGCCACATCTTCTAAGGCAAAGTGGGTATTGCTTAGAATTCCGTAAGATATACCCGAACCAATTCCTAGTAGTGTAATGTCGAGTTTGTGATAGCAGATATCATTTCTTATCTGTTCGTAATCTCTCATAATTAAGAATGGGATAATTGAATAAACGAACACTTTCTTACCTGACAAAGCCAAGCCGGAAGCAATACCAATCATGTTCTGTTCGGCCACACCAACATTAATGAATCGGTCTGGAAAATCTTTTTCGATTCCCTCAAGCAAATTGTACCCAAGATCACCAGTCAAAAAATACGACTGCTTGTTTTTTTTCATGTAGTCGTGGATTTCGTTGATAACGCCGTTTCTCATAAGGTGGTTTTAAAATAACCAATAATTTTTTGTTTTGTCGCTTTGTCAACGGATTTATAATGTGATTCGAACTTTCCTTCGAAATAGGGAACACCTCTTCCTTTTATCGTTTGAGCGATAATAAAGTGCGGCCGACCATTTTTCGACTTATTAATTTGGTCAAAAGTTTTTTTTAAAATTAAAAAATCGTGACCGTCGGTTTCATAGACATTCCACTGAAAAGGTGTAATTTTTTTGCAAAGTGGGGACAAATCCAATACTTTACTAGTGGCTGCATATCCTTGAAAATCATTTTTATCAACGATTGCGATTAAATTGTCTAAGTGATGATAGCCAGCATACATAATTGCTTCCCAATTTGAACCTTCATCCAATTCGCCGTCAGATAAAAGCACGAATACCTTGTTATTTTTATTATCATTCTTGAATGCCGTTGACAATCCGATTCCGACCGACAAACCATGACCCAAAGATCCGGTGGATAATTCAACTCCGGGAACATTGCTGCTGGCGTGTTCCGGTAATTTGCTGCCGTTTTTGTCGTATGTCATCAACAGTTTTTTCGAGAAGAAACCTCTTCGGCACAATGTCGCATATAGCGCCAATGATCCGTGACCTTTGCTTAAAATAAAAATATCTCTTCTTACGTTTTTTGGATCATGAGGATAAACATTTAAGTGATTAAAATATAAGAAAGTCAAAATTTCAACTATTGATAAAGAACAACCTATGTGGTGACTTTCGTCAGGCACCAATGCTTCGAGCATCATTAAGCGGATTACTTTAGCTTCAGTGACCAAATTTATCATATTTAAATGTAACTGATTATATTGTTTTTAAACCAATTAATAGATTTCACCAAACCCTGTTCAATATCTAATTTCGGTTTCCACTTAAGCATTTTTCCGGTCTTATCGATGTTTGCTAACCATTTTTTTGGCTCAAGCTGGTTGGATAAGTGTGTTTGCCATACAACATCCAATTTTTTTCCTAACCGATTACTAACTATTTCTACGATTTTCCCAATTGTATGTTGTTGTCCGAAACCGATATTAAAAACCTCGCCATAATATTTTTCTCCATTAAGAAAATATAAATAAGCGTTGATAACATCACTGATAAAAATAAAGTCTCTTGCAAAACGAGGATTCGATAAATTTACCGGTCGATTATGTAAAGCGTTAATAATAATATGGGGAATTAATCTTAATTTGTCTTCCCAACAACCGTATGGAGAAAATAAACGCAGTGTCACCATTGGTAGTTGATGTTTTTTTGATAACATTGTGGCTGTTAATGTATTTATCGCTTTTGTGACTCCATAGTAGTTAATCGGTTCCAATAAATCCGTTTCCTTCATAGATTTTTTCTTAATTCCGTATTCTGATGAAGAACCGGTATTTATAAAGTATTCAAAACCACACTGGCAACAAATATTAAACAGATTCATTGTCCCAATAACGTTGTTATAATAAGTGAGGCTAATATTATTTTGTTTTCCCTGATTCGAACCGTATGATGCCATATGAAAAATATGAGTCGGCTTTGTTTTTATTATCAGCTTTTCCAGTATTTTATTATCCGTCAAATCTCCTTCTATAAATTTAATCTTGTCTTTTATCGTTTTTAATCGCCATAAATTTGATTGATTACGTATAAGCAATGTCGGTTTATAACCTAATCCAACCAAACTATGAGTTAAATTGGCACCGATAAAACCTGTCCCGCCTGTAATAAGAATTTTTCTCATATTGTATTATGTTTATACCAGGCATATATTTTGTTTATTTTATTTTTTAGCCGGTAGGTTGACTTCCAGCTAATCGTTTTAGCTATTTTTGAATAATCAAGTGATTGATAGGGGATTTCGTTTTTTGCCGTATTCTGGATTTTATATCTGATTTGCTTTCTCAATACTTTTCCCACCAGATTTATTAATTCGATAACCGAAAGTGTTTCGGTTGAACCGAAATTGAACGCTTCACCGGAAATTTTATCAATATTTTCTGCCAACATTACATAACCTCTCACAACATCTTTAACATATAAATAATCGCGGACATATTTACCATTACTTCGAATAAATAGTGTTTTATTTTCGGCTAAGGATTTCATAATTCCTGGAATTATGCGAGAGAAATTCAAGTCGCCTTCGCCGTAAATATTACCAAACCGCGTGATAGTAACCGGAATTTTGTAGGTTTTGTAATAGGTAGAGCTGATTAAATCGGTGACCGATTTTGACGTATCATATGGATGGTCACCCGACAAGGGATCGGTCTCGACATATTTTCCCTTATATAATTTTCCATAAGCCTTATCGGAAGAAGCAACAATAATCCCTTTTATATTTTTATTTAACCTGGAAATTTCCAACAAGTTTACCGTGCTTACAATATTATTATCTAAGGTTCCTTTTGGATCCTTATAACCAACCTCAACCAGCGCTTGCGCTGCCAAATGAAAAATGAATTCAATTTTATGTTTGTTAACTACCCTTAATAGCTCGTTATAATCACAAACATTTAGTTTGAGTGCTTTGGTCTTTTTATTTAATTCTGCAGTCATGAAGTATGAACGCTTGTCGTAACAGATATCAGCCACAACGACATTGGCTTTAAGTTTAACCAATTCTTCGATAAGATGAGATCCGACGAATCCAGCTCCGCCGGTAACCAATATATTCATACCTTTTATTTCCATACTTTCCAGGGAGGCGTTTTGCTATTCCAAATTTTATTTAGATCATTCAGTTCCTTATAAGTATCAACTGCCATCCAAAAACCGTTATGTTGATACAACGAAAGCTGCTGTTTTTCTGCTAAACGGCGAAGGGCAGCATGCTCCATTTCCCCCGGTTTAATATATTGAAAAAATTCTTTTTTAAAAACCATATAACCTCCGTTTACCCAATCGGATAAAACCGGCTTTTCCGTAAAACCATAGACTAAATGTCTGTCGCCAATTTTTACTAGTCCGAATTTGGATCGGGGATGAACACCAGTGATTGTACCGATAGTATCTTGCCGTTTATGGAATTTCATTACATCGTAAATATTTAAATTAGTGACCCCATCGCCGTAGGTCACCATAAAATAGTTATCATTTTTGGGAATATACTGCTGGCAGCGGAGAATTCGCTCACCCGGTTGAGTATCAATACCAGTATCAACGAAAGTAATGACGAAATCGTCAATGTCTATTCGCTTTTCTAAGTAAAATTCGCTGTGGTGATCACGCGTCCGCAGAGTAAAGTCGGAAGTAAACGCTTTCTGATTAAGGAAAAAGTCCTTGATATAATCCGCTTTATATCCTAAAGCAAGAATGAATTCGTTAAAGCCGTAGGAAGCGTAGATTTTCATAATGTGCCAAAGGATCGGTTTGTTGCCGACGTAAACCATCGGTTTAGGCTTATATTCTGTTTCTTCTTTTAGTCGCGTACCGATGCCACCGCAGAGAATGATCACTTTCATAGTTCCAATTATACAAAAATAATGGTACATTATAAACTACCATGAAGATATCTAAAATACCCTATATTCATATATTAATTGGGATTTTTTTGTTTATGTTGGGAATCAGTCTTTCTTTAATATATTTTCTTAATTCTGATTTTAATTTGAATATTTTATCCAGTAATGAAAAAATAAGAAACATCCGTATCAAACATAATCTTATGACAGGAGAATTCACCTCATCCAATAATTATTTAGGCATACTGGTAATCCGATTTATCAATACTAGTCCGTCATATGGACAAATTACTGTTCGAATAAAAGAGAATCATCAGGATTGGTATCATACCGCTACTATTGAGGAGTTACAATATAATGGGATATCGGAATATGAATTTGGTATACCTGTTATAACAGACTCAAAAGGAAGAACATATCAATTTGAAATTAAATCCCCAAGTCTATACAGCATAGAACCGGTGATGATTTCTAAATATGTTTATCCCAGGAAATTGTTGTTTTCAAATGCAGTCATCCTGATTGATTTTGTAATAAAAAAAGAGCTGTATTTTATTAAAGATTTTTCCTCATTACCAGTTTTTATTGTTTACGAACTTCCTCTAATCGGATACATATTGTTTTTGCTTTTTTTTCGTCATCTTATCCCGAAAAAAACAGAAAACCATTTAGCAGATCTTTTTAAACCCATTTTTAAACCTCTAACAATAATTGCAATTCTGGGAATGTTGGTGAATGTATTTATTATTCGTCAGTACTCTGGCATAATTGATGTTATATTGATATGTTTTTGGATCTTTGGAATTATTACTTATAAATTGGAACCAAGACATTCTTTTCTTATTGCCCTGATGTTTTTGATATTTTGCCCATTTTTATTATCTGCAAACATGATTTGGGTAGCAGAAAAATCGGCCATTTTATTAACAAAACTACTCGTTGTGGGAATTATTCATACAATATACTCCAAATTCAAACAATAACATTATGTATTATATAATGAAGAAATGGACTCTTTTTTAATATTTTTTATTGTTAACGGGATTTTTTTGGTCAGTTTCTTTTTCACAAATAACATCTACATTCCATTGATTTTAAGCGCTTTTTCTCTTTTCGCGATTCTTTTTTTCTTGCAGCCAAAAAAGACAACTATCAATAGCTACAAAATAACTGATATTAATTTCACAAAAGATCAATATATTATTATAACTACCTGCTTGATTATCTTTGTTATTTTAGAAAAATTTATTGGTTTCGATGGAGCATTATTCACTTCTTTTATTATTTTTTTACTTCTAACTAAATCAGACAGCCGTATATGTTTCTTCATAGCATTCATGCTTTTGTTTATAACCGCAATGATATCAGCAGTTGGAAATACTAAAACTGCCGAAGGTATTGCAATATTAACGTATTATTTTTTTGTAATTGGGATTATCTGGGATTTTATTGATTATTTAAGAGAATTGATCGCAAAAAAAACAGTGCACTAAATTTTATTAAATGTAAAATAGCTATTAAAATAATTTTTTAATTCTTTCTTTTATTATTTTAACATGCACTAATTTAGTAAAATCATCTCTTCTAGAAAGAGATTTACATATTTAAGCAAATTCTGTTGATCTTAATCAATCGAATAATGAAGCAAAATTGATTCTAATACTGAGAAAGAAAAATAAAAAAATTATATACTTAATTTTATGGTAAAAAAAATTGATAATGTAATCCTTTTTATCTGGGTTTATATCGTTATTGCTTTGCCTCCTTTCCTCATTCTTAATTTAATGCAACTATCATCTACAGAGCCTGATTTTATTATGAAATTTGTCAGAAAAATCCCTGAATTACCGACGCTAATAATTATTGCAATAATTCTTCCTGCAATTGGAGTATTTCTAAGTGTTTTAAGAAAGAAAATAAAAATTGTTTATTTTTGGCAGCTAGATAAACAGGGAAAAATTAAAATCACCTTCTTCTCTCTTTTCTTATCTCTCGTTTTATGGCGGTTTTTTTCTGTTTTAAATAAACTTAGCTATCTTGGATTAATTATCTTATTTATGTTTTTCCTCCTATATCTTCCTTTAGCAACTATGTATTTAGACTCATTAAATTTTAATAAACTAAAACTTTTAATCGCTCCGCCCCAACAAAAATTTACACCTATGATAATCGGAAATATATTTTTTTCCCTGATAGTTCTACTGTTTATTCATGCATCCGTCATAGCTCTAGATGGACAAATCCGTACATATACTCATAATCAGATATTTATATCCCGTATGCCACAAATATATTCAGTTGAACCGCGTCTTGTATATCATGGAACGAAAGTAGTTGTTTTAGGAAAAAACTTTGGCTGGAAAGTACCTACTCAATCTACTAAATTTTATACCCAGCAAGGAGAATTAAATATTGATCTATGGACGAATAGCAAGATAATATTTACTGTCCCACTCCAATGGAAACCCGGTAATATAGAAGTTTGGGAAAAAACTATTCTTAATTGGGATGATAAAAATATAGATGTGCAAAGTAATATTGCTAAGATTAAGCTTATATCAGTAACTAACTCCTTTACACCGGATGATGATGCATATTTTCAACAACTGAAACATTTGAATAAAGAAACATTGAAAATAAATGGATATAAATAAGCGAAAAGTTTATAATATCAAAATAATGGATAGAGAACAAATTCTTACTTTATTCATTCTGGGTTTAATTATTAGTTTAGGTTTCTGGTTTCGCTTAAGAGGGATTGTGGATAATCACTCGTTTTGGTCCGATGAGGCGTATATTTCAAGTTTTGCTAAAGATATTGCCCTAAATAAATCGTCATTCGTAAATGGAATAATAAAAATACCATACGAGCCTCTTCAAATTGGAATTACCGCAGTTTTCTTTAAGATATTCGGAATATCGATTTTTGCCGCCCGCTTACCATCAGTAATGTTTAATACGGTCGGAATCCTTTTTGTGTATTTGCTTGCAAAAAAACTGTCAAATAAAAACGGAGGATTGCTTGCTGCTTTTTTATATGCGTTTTCACAACTTAATTTAGCTAATTCTACCCAAGCAAAACAATATGCGATTCTCGAAACATTACTGTTAATAATTATGTATCTATTATTGGAACTACCTCAATTAAAACAAAAACATACATCTAAACAGTTGTTGAAAACAACGGGATTGCTGACTTTTGGCGCTATCTTAATTTCCTGTGTCGCCGCATTGTATCATTTGATCGGCGCTTCGTTTCTTCTTATATGCGGCGTATATTTGGTACTTCAGTATTCCGACATTATTCAATCCATACCGTATAAACCATTTATAATGGTAGCGTTTATGGCCGTAGTCTATCTAGCTCTGTACCTTACCAAAGGCATTTCTTTCCTAAGTTATCTTCTTACTTCACACAACGGTAAGTTCCTGTTTTTTTTCAACTATTCCGTTTACCTTAAAAATCTTTTCATCAGACAGTATGGCGTATATTTTATTCCTGCGATTATCGGATTATTACTTATCTTAAAACATAAAAAAGCATATGTAATAAGTATCGCTATTTGGATTTTTCTCCTGCTATTTGTCTGGAATTTTCAATATTACAGCCATAATCTCCGTTATCTTGTACCGTTATTCGGCGTCATTTTTGTAATGTTTGGCGTGTTTTGGGGAAAAGTAGGGGAGTATGCGAGTGAAACATTTAAGGTGAAAAGTTTAAAGTTATTACCGATCGCAATCATTATTATCCTGTATATTTCCGGTTACAAAATTGTCAGAAAACCTCTGGCATATTACTCGCCCAATGCCGATTTTTATGGCGATGTGCAGATTGCCGATTACAAAGACATGTATGCACAGATACGTAAGAAAATACCTGACTACAAGCACATTGCCGTGTTCAATGATGTCATTGATACACAGCGCTGGTACATGCCGGAAAAAAAGATCGACGCGTATTTCACGAAAGGTATAACTAAACCGCAAAAACACCCGGTTGAAGGCGGCATGATCTATGGTACTCTTGCGGATTTTTTGAAAGAACAGGCAAAATATCCGACAGGAATCGTAATCGTCGAAGATTGGCAGAGTTTTTTACCCGAAGATATTAAGGAATACGTAAAATCGCGCCTGAAGCTACAGATCAAGGTGAACAGCCTTCCCGATGCCAAAAATGATCCATGGCCGCTTGAAGTATATTCATGGGGAATGTAAATAAAGTTTAAAAGTTGAAAAAGTTCAAAAAGTTTTAAAAGTCCTGAAAAACATCTGGGAAAATTCAATTCGATTGAAGAAATAACTGTTTGGCAAGAATCCATTAGATTACTGGAGTTTGTATATAAATTAATAAACGATAACCGTAAATTTTTGCGCGATTTCGCTTTACGGGACCAAATACAAAGATCGGCAATCTCTATTCCTTCCAACATCGCTGAAGGTTATGAAAGAGAAAGCAATCAGGAATTTGCTCGTTTTTTATATATCGCCAAAGGTTCCTGCGGAGAATTGAGAACTCAATTATTAATTGCGTATAAGTTGAATTATATTAAAAACGCGGATTACATATTAATATCAAACCAGTGTAGAAAAATATCCGGCATGATAATGAATCTCATAAAATCTTTAAAACTTTTAAAACATTAAAACTTTTCAAACTTTAACGATTATAATAGTACTATGCAGATAATTGAAACAGTAAGCTTGGCCTTACCGGATGTTAAGGTTGTTCGTTATAAGCGTTTTCCGGACAAGCGGGGATACTTCACCGAAGTCTTCCGCAAAAGCGATATGGCCGGCTTCCCGCCGTTTGTCCAGACCAACGAAAGCCACTCGCAGAAAAACGTCATCCGCGGCCTCCATTTCCAGTGGGATCCGTATGTCGGCAAACTGGTACGGACCGTTTACGGGCACATGGTGGATCTGGTACTCGATATCCGTAAAAATTCGCCGACGTTCGGTAAAATCATCGCCTATGACATGCCGCAGTCGGAAGATAACGAATACGCCGAGTGGATCTGGATCCCGCCCGGTTTCGCCCACGGTAATTTTTACCCGGCGGAAACGACGATCGAATATTTCTGCACCGGCGAGTACAATCCGAAAAGCGAAGCGGGGATTTATCCGTTGGCCACTGATATCGACTGGTCGCTTTGCGACAACCGCCTCCGCGAACAATTTCAATCATTAACCGGCTCGAGCCAATACCTGATAAGTGATAAGGACCAAAAAGGCTTTGCCTTAACCGATTGGACCAAAGATCCCCGATCCGCCAATTTCATCTATGAGTAAAAGGCTTTCTTTACAAACTTGGGCAAGGAATGTATTTTTCGGTCTCCTTAATAAAGAGAGAGGCATCGAGAATTTCCATTAAGACCGGTTTATTCTCTCTGGAAAAATGAATGATAATGTTTTTTTCCTGTTCGGCATAATCAACCTTCCGGTTTGAAAACCAGACCATCAAGACATCATCTTCTTTATCATAGCGCATTTTCATATGTAATATCTTCCTTTCTTTGCCGGATAAAAAGTTATAATAATTATTATATCACCTTCCTGACGATAAACAATCCGTAAAATGAGATTGTGAGAGTAACTACCTGACGCGATAATCTTTGGTGGATCGGTATCTTCATCTAAATTATCCGGATTTTTAATAATTTCTTTGATCGTTTTCTTTGTGGTCTTAATTCCAAGAAGCTTCAGATCATTAAACTTTATCAACGCGTGCTTTGTATAAATTATCTTCATATTATCAGTATAACACGGTCCGGAAATAGTTCTTTTAGAGTATAATTAAAATCAATGTTTAAAAAGGGGATTGCCATTACCGCCATTTTCATTATCTCCAATTTCATCCAGCTTGTCAGCCAGATCGTCGTCACCCGGCTTTTCGGCGCCAAACTGGACCTCGATATTTTCCTCGCAGCCGTCGCTTTGCCGACGATTATTGTCACGGTCATTTACGGCACTTTAAACGACGCGTTCCTGCCGCTTTACGGCGAACAGAAAGCCAAAAACGTCGACAAGGCCGACGCCTATTTTGTCAGCCATCTTTTCGTTTTGACGGTCATCGGCTTTTTGGCCGCCTTTATCCTCGGTTTTTTTGCCCGGCCGATCAGCGGTTTCTTGTATGCCGGACGGGGAGGGGATTTCATCAATGCCGTTTCCTTCCAAATGACTTATATGTTTTACAGTATTCCTGTTTCCGTCATTGCGACAATCTGCGGCGCCTATTATTATCTTCATAAACAATTCAGCCGTTTTCCCTTTGCCCAAGCGATCGGCAGCGTCACAAATTTGCTTTTGATAATTTTATTGGTGCCGATACTGGGTATTTTTGCTCTTGTTTTTGCCTTTATTATCAACATAATTTTTCAGATCTTTTTTGTCATTCCACCGCTAAAAATGTTTAAAAGTTTTAAGGTTTTAACGTTCAAACGTTTGAACTTTTCAAACTTTTTAAACTTTTTTAACTTGATCGCTTGTTGGGTTCCACTTATCATCGGCTCACTCGCCTTAAGAAGCGATACGCTTATTATCCGCTCATTCGGCGCCGACCTGCCGACCGGCTACCTGGTTTATCTTAATTTGATATCCAAAATTTTTATCCTGGCAACCGGCATGATGACGATCGGCATCCAGATATTGCAGCTGCCACATCTGGTCGAGTATTTCAGCGGTAAACGATATATGCAGGCGATAACCGTGGTTAACAAATCGAAAATGACGGCCGTTGCCCTCTCGGTAGCTGTCACCGTCGCCGCTTACCTGCTCGCGCCGTTTTTCATCAACCTCCTTTTTGTCGGCGGAAAGTTTACCCGGCATGATGCCAATATTACTAATTCCCTAATTCCGATTTTTCTGCTGCCGGCTTTGGGATGGGGAGTAAATAGCGTTTTCCTCCAGCCGCTTATTGCCTTGAAAAAACAACTGGCGGTCGGCACGCTGAACGTCGTCGCGCTGATATTGGCCTGGACCGGAGCGACAGTCATTAAAGCCTATTACGGACCGCTGGCCGCTATCCCGGTCGGGTTGATAATTCTCCTTTTTACTGGCATAATAGGAAGTGAGATTTTATGGCAAAAAGAGAAATCACGATTGTTATCGGCACGCTGAACCGGCCGGCTGTCGCCGCCAAGCTGCTGAAACAAATAGCGGCCGATCCGCGCTCCACCAATTGGGAAATCCTCGTCTTCGACCAATCCGACAGCAAAAATTACCGGCTTCTTAAACACGAATTTCAACCCTTCGACTCCGCTCAGGGCAAGCTAATTCATCTGAATGAGCCGAATACTTGCCACTATCTCAATCTCGGCTGGCAAAAAGCGGCCTCGCCGATCGTCCTTTATCTTGATGACGATGTCGAATTGACGAAATCGACAATCGACAGCCATTTAAACGCTTATCGGAATCCGCAAATATTGGGCGTTGCCGGCCGGGTGATAAACAACAATGATGATTATGATGTATCGATACATCATAATCGGGATACCAGCCGGATAAAATCATTCGGTGCCGTCATTGACAAAAATTTTGCTTCTACCAATAAATCTTTTATCGATTTTCCCTACGGTTGCAATATGTCGTTCCGGAAAAGCATTCTTCAGAAAACCGGGGGCTTCGACGAAAAGCTGCATGGACCTATTTATGCCTACAATGAAGTCGATCTCGGTTACCGGATAAGCAAAAAATATCCCCGGTCAATCGTTTTTGAACCGGAAGCGCTGGTTTATCATCACCGTTATCCGAGTGGGGGAACGCGCCACTATTCGCCGGCGGAAATCATTAAAAACACTAATTTCAATTACGGCTATTTCATCGCCAAAAATTTTTGCTGGTGGCAAAATATCTTGTTCTGGATAAGACGATTACCGTACCAATTAATTAGGGAACCGGGACAAACCATTAACATCCTAAAAGGATTTATCAACGGAAAATTTTCAATTTTCAATTCCTAATTTTCAATGAATTTTCAATTTTCAAATTCCAAAAATAAAAAATCCGAAGATACCCGTTTGCGCCGACTTGGGAATCCGGCCTTGGCCGGAGGGCTCCCACGGAGGCCAGCAAACCGGGTATCGAGAATTTTAAACATATGTAATTTTATTCCTTTAGTAATTTTCGCCATTGCCGCTTTCCTCCGTTTCTGGAAAATTCCCCAGTTTTTTAATTTCACCCTGGCCGAGGAAATGCAGGCTTTTATGTCCTGGGAACAGGTAAAACACCTTCACAAAGTCTGGATCGGGGTGAGCGCCGCCTATGTCAAATATTATTACGGCCCCGGCTTTGTCTATCTTAATGCTTTGCTTTTCCGTATCACCAAGGATCCGGTAATTCTCGGCTATTTTTGTTTTCTTCTGTCAATGATCACCATTTTGAGCGTTTATTACATCACAAAAAATTTGTTCGACAAAAAAACCGCCATTTTCGCCATGGCGATTTACGGCTGTTCCACATTGATTAATTTCCACGACCGGCGTTTCTGGACGCCGTCGCCCGTGCCAATAATTACGGTCTGGATGATCTACAGTTTGATAAAAGCATACAAAGATACCCGTTGGTATATCCTGACCGCCATATTGATCGGCCTGTCTTTTCATATTCATTTGCAGCTGCTTTTACTGTTATTTCCGGCCGCCTACAGTCTTCTGCATAATATCCGGAAAATTAAAATTTCCACTTGGGCGGTCATGATTGCCAGTTATCTGGTTCTTACTTCACCCTTGATCATCTTTGACATCGTCCATAATTATGACAATTTACTGATGCCTGTCCGGACTCTTTTGGGTAAGCAGCACACCGAATTGAATTCTTTCACATTAGCCAGTACCGTCAGCCATACCAAGGAAACTTTTTCCACGCTGGGCCGGATTTGGTTTTTGAAATTGCATACCACTCTTCACGACGAAGTAATTCTGGAATCGCATTTCAATAAAACGCCCGGCAATTTGCTGTTATCGCTTTTGTCCCTTTTCACTCTCTTTTGGTTTTTCCTCAAAAACCGCCGGCCCGGCTATATGATTTTTTTTATCACCCTGGTCATTATTCCACTTTCATATATTCTTTATCCTAGCTATAATCCGGAATACTACCTTTTGGGTTTCATTGCCTTAATGACAATCGTTATTGCCTATTGGCTGCGATCTTTGCCTAATTTTGTTTCCATAACGATCGTTTCGCTTTTTATTTTCGCCAACTTTCTGACGGTCGTGACCGCGTCCGGCCGCTACGGGTTGATGGTCAGAAAACAGCTTGTGCAGGAAGCGATGGCAGCGATCGGCAACCGTAGTTTTGCCCTCGATGTCGATGGTCCGATCGCCACCGATAAAAAATATTTCCCATATGCCGGCTGGCGATACCTCTTCAAAGCCTACGGTCGGACACCGACGGCAAGCAGTATTGATGCCGTCTTCGGCTGGATTTACCCGGATGAAATAAGCCATGACAAACCGCCGCTTAAAGTAATCGTTGTTGACACGATAACGCCGCATTACAAACAGCATCCGTTAGCCGTTGTCCGGTCGGGAGTATATCGGGCTTATATTTTTAAAAATTAAAATTTCTAATTAACCTAATTGGTCTAATTCCTGCCTGCCGGCAGGCAGGTCTAAATAAATAGTAATGAAAAATGTTAAAAAGCGAAGATATCCGTTTCGTGCGACTTGGGATACCCACGCCAAAGGCGGGGGAGGGTTCCCACCGGAGCTAAGAAACGCGATATCAAGCTTTCTTAATATAAACAATTTTATTTTGATTATAATAATTGCTCTCGCCGTTTTTTCCCGCTTTTTCAAACTGGCGCAGTTTTTCACTTTCAATTTCGACGAAGAATACCAGGCGTCGCTGGCCTGGGAGCAGGTGAAGCATCTCCACAAAATCTGGATCGGCGTCAGCGCCTCGACGGTCAACTATTACCTCGGACCGGGCATTACCTATCTTAACGCTTTACTTTTCCGGATAGACAAGGACCCGGTGATTCTGGGCATTTTCGGCTCCGCCTTCGGTATCGTCACTCTCTTAAGCCTTTATTTCGTCACCAAACGTGTTTTCAACCGCAACGCCGCCCTTTTTGCCGCCGCTTTCTATACCGGCAGCTTGTTTTTGAACTTTTTCGACCGCCGCTTCTGGAACGACACGCCGATAATTTTTATTTCCCTCTGGCTTTTTTACGGATTAATGCAGTTGAAAAAAGATACCCGCTGGTTGATCTTCATCATTTTCCTGATGGGGGTGGCGCTCCATGTTCATTTGTCTCTTTTAGCCTTTTGGCCGGTAATCATATTGGTAATATTTATCAACCGCCAACGCATCCCCTTTAGCTATTATCTATTATCTGTTATTTCCTTTGTATTGATTACTTTTCCGCTTCTGGTATTCGATTTCGTCCACAATTTCGACAACCTGCTGATGCCGGTCCGTTACGTCAAAATATTTTTCTCGTCCCATCATGACGGTAATTTCTTCTCCGGCTGGTCGCAATTTCTCAATTCGCTCTCGCGCTTGTGGTTTATCCGGCCATATTCCAACGTCCAGGATGAAATCCAGCTTGGTGTCCACGGTAATATTACTCCGACCATAATCTGGCTGTCACTTTTTTCGCTGCTGATTTTGGCCTGGATAATCATTCAGACCATCCGGCATAAGGAATACCGGATTTTGGTATTATCAATGATTAGTTTTATCGCCGTTTATCTGTATTATCCGGGCGGGGTAGTGGCTTATTTTCTCCTGGGTTTTTTCGGTTTATTTGCGATTGCCACGGGATTGTTTTTTTCCCGCCTCCCAAAATTGTTAGCTATTTCCATCATGATCGTATTTATCGCCATTAACATGTACTCGCTGTTAACATTGCAACAGGAACAATTCGGTTTGGCGACCCGGAAAAAACTGGTGCAGGATATCATGCCGGTTGTCGGCAACAAAAGCTTTTATCTGGAAACGGTAACAATCGATAAACGCCCGTATCATTCGGCGGGGGGATGGCGCTATATTTTCAAAGCCTACGGCCGGACACCGGCCCAAAGCAATGCCGACCAATTCTTCGGCTGGATTTTTCCGGAGGAGATATCAAAAACGAAACCGAAAATGCGCGTCATCGTATCGGAATACCCGACAACGGTAAAACAACCGGTCATTGTACAGTTTAGAGAAGGAGTGTATTACGGATATGTCGTTAAAAATAATTAAGCATAATGAATAATAAAATCATCGTCGTTCTGCCGGCCTACAACGCCGAAAAAACTCTGGTCAAAACCGTTAACGATATCGATAAAAAACTGGTTTTTAAAATTATTTTGGTTGATGACGGCAGCAACGATCAAACAGCAGCGGTCGCCAAAAAATTAAAATTGACTTATTTCCGGCACCACAGAAATGCCGGTTATGGCGCCAACCAAAAAACCTGCTATTGGGAAGCGTTGAAATTCGACCCCGATATCGTCGTCATGATCCATCCCGATTACCAGTATCCGCCAAAATATCTGAAATACCTGGTGGCACCAATTGTCGACGGGACGGCCGATCTGATGCTCGGAACGCGTATCCGTTCCCGCGCGGAAACCTTGAAAAACGGCATGCCATTATATAAATATATCGCCAACCGGTTTTTGACTTTGGCAGAAAACGTAATACTTGACCTGAACTTGTCGGAATATCATACCGGTTTTCGCGCTTTTAACAAAAAAGTTTTGACCGGTCTCAATTTACCCAAATTTTCCAATGATTTCATTTTCGACCAGCAAATTTTAATCGCAGCCCATACGCAAAATTTTCGGATCGGCGAAGTGTTTACGCCCTGTCTTTATACCAAAGAAAGCTCTTCGATCAATTTCCGGCGTTCGGTAATATATGGTTTAGAAATTATCTATAATTTGTTTTTGTATACCGTTAATAAAAATTGGTTCCGTAATTAAGATGAAAAGATCGTACTGGCTGGTTTTATTTATTTTCGCCATTGCCGCTTTCTTACGTTTCTGGAAAGTGCCGCAACTTTTCTTCTTTGGCATCGATGAGGAATACCAGACGCTTCTCGCCTGGGAGCAGGTGAAACATTTTCACAAAATCTGGATCGGCCTGTCGGCCGCCAATACCGGCTACTATATCGGTCCGGGACTGGTTTATCTTCATGCGTTATTATTAAAATTATCCGGCGGCGATCCGCTTATTTTCGGTTATTTCGCTTCGCTGGTAGGCTTTGCTACTTTGATCATTCTTTACTTCGTCGTCAGGAAACTTTTCGATCAGCGGACTGCCCTGATTGCGACGATATTATCCGGTTTTTCCCCGTTTGTCGTCTATTACGACCGGCGTTTCTGGAATTCCACTTTTGTGCCGATAACGGCAATTTTGCTTTTTTACAGCCTGGTCCGCGCCAAAAAAAATTCCCGCTGGTTTATCTTTTCAACATTTCTTATCGCCGTCGCTTTCCACATCCACGCCTCTTTATTCATCTTTATCCCGATTATCATTCTTATGATGTATCGATACATCATAATTACCAAACGGTTTGACAAATTAACAATCGCTGCCTCGGTAATTATATATTTAATTATTACTTCACCTCTATTGGTCTACGACCTGGTCCATAATTTCGATAATTTAAAAACACCTTTCCGGATGCTCTCGCAAATCGGGAAGGGGAGCGGCCATTTTTCCATTCTTCAACACCTGACAGTTTTTCCGGCGTGGATAACAATTGCTGCTATCATTGTCCTTGTCTGGTTTTTCTTATCGGAAGAAGGCAAAAAGCATACCGTATTAAAAACCGTCGTCGGTTTCTACCTGTTTTTATTCCTTTTCTATCCCGGCCCGATGCTTGATTATTATTACCTTGGTTTCTTTCCGTTTTTTGCCATCATTGTCGGTCTGTTTTTTCGCAGGTTAAATAACGTCTTATTAGGTCTAATCATTTTTTCATACGCGATCGCGTCATTTTTTATGATAATCCGCTGGCCGGAAAACGGGGGATTGGCCGCCAAAAAACAATTCATCGAAACAACCAGCCGGCAGATCGGGAACAACAGTTTTTATTTGTCAACCAACCAGAACTATTTGTATTTCGGCGGTTGGCGGTATCTTTTCAAGATTTACGGCAAAACACCGGCCCAGAGCCAGGCCGATCAGCTCTTTGGCTGGATTTACCCGGAAGAAATTAGCAAGAAAAAACCGAAACTGAAAGTAATTATTTCCGAAAACGGCGGCCAGTACCGCGCAACCATCATCAACAATGATTAAATACGCTTTACCGGTATTGGTACTAACCCTTTTGCTGATTCTGCAGGTGCATAACGTCCTGAGTTTTCCCGTCCATCGTGGCTTCGACATCGAAGGCCATCTGGGCTATATCAATTATTTGAAAACCGCCCATGCGCTCCCGAAGGCTACCCAAGGGTATGAAATGTACCAGCCACCGCTGTACTATTTTTTGGCCAGTCTTATACCCTCATTGTCGGCCGCCAGAATCATCAATATCCTTGCCTATTTCTTAATCGTTCTGGCGGCCTACTGGCTCGCCAAATTTCCCGGAGCAATGTTGGTGGCCATCCTTCCGATCAGCATTTATCTGACCCCGCCGATCGGCAATGAATTTTTTACCGCCGCTATGGTCGGCCTGACCTTAGTCTATTATGTAAAAAATTACCGGAAATTAACCACCACTAAATTGATTACTTTAGGAATTCTTTTGGGTTTGTGCATTTTGTCAAAATTAACCGCCTTTGCTTTGGCGATCGTCATTTTCATCGATTTGTTAAAAAACGACCGGCGCAAAATTTTCCTTCCCTTGCTCCTGATGATCCTTGTCGGTGGCTGGTTTTATGTCCGCGACTTCCTTCTTTACCGGAATCCGTTTGTCGTCAATACTGATTTTCCGCAGTTTGCCATCACCCATTCGCCGGCGATCAGAACGCTGGCCTATTTTTTTAACCTCAATGGTTTTCTCAAACTAGATCTCTTTAACGCTCATCATTATTCCTTTTTGGCCGGGACATATTTTTCCTGGTTTTTCGACGGTAACAATGTTGTGTTTCCCGTCCAGCCGTTTTCCAAAATCGGTATTTTATTGATCATTCTGTCGTTACCGATATTTCTGGTATTTATTTACGGATTGGTAAGTAAGTTCAAGCGTCTTTCCCGAACCGGTTTTATTATGATGATTTACCTGATTATAATTTTTACCGCCTATGTTTTTTTTGTGTTTAAAATATCAAACTACTTTGCGACAAAGTCGTCATATATAGCCAGTGCCATCATCCCTTTTGCTTATTTTACGGTGATAGGAATGAAAAAATTTAAAAAATATTATTCTGTGGTGATTATCTATTTGTTTGTGTATTCTTTACTAATAGTAAAGGCATTTTGGATCATGCCGCAGTGGTATAAATAAATTATGGAGACTATTACCGCCGTCATTCCGGCTAAAAACGAGGAGAAAAATATCGCCCGTTGCCTCGAAAGTGTCCGCTGGTGCGACCGGATGCTGGTGATGTGGATGGGGGATGACAAAACCGGGGAGATTGCCGAAAAACTGGGGACGGAAGTGGTCGCCATGAATAAAAGTGCCAAGGATGATTTTATCGCCGTCCAGAAAAATATCAACTGGGCAATAGATCATTGCAAAACCGACTGGGTATTGCGCATTGATGCGGATGAAGTCTGCACGGAAGAATTACGTGATGAAATAAAGCAGGTTTTAACGTTTAAAAGTTTAAAAAGTTCGAACGTTCAAACCTTGAAATCTTCAAACGTTGAAACTTTTCAAACTTTTGTTGCGTACGGAATACCGCGTAAACAATATTTTTTAGGTGATTTTCTGCGGGGCGGGGATTGGGCCTATGACCGTTTGGTAAGATTATTCCGGCCGCAATGCGCTCGTTACGAACCGCTCGTCGCTGTCCATGAGCAGTTTAAGGTTGACGGAAAGACCGGTTACCTGCAAAACGCCCTGCTTCACTATTCGCACCCGACACTCAACGACGTTTTTCGGAAATTCAACTCTTATACCGATGTCCAGATCAATGATATACACGACAGCTTAGCAGCCGCCGTTTTTAAAATGCTTACCCAACCGCCCTATGTTTTTTTGCGCTGGATGATCTGGCATCGCGGTTACCGCGACGGAGTCCGGGGGATCGTCGCCGGTACACTCCGGGGCTGGTACGAATTCATCTTATATAAAAAATACCTCGGCAGGAAAACTATTTAATGACTTGATAATACGCTAATGTGCCGATGACATTAATCATCATGCCATACACCGTTAATAATAATATTGCCAACGAAGGCACTGATCCGGACACCACCGTAATTAAAATATAGGCGAGCGGAATGACATCAAATAAATAGCGCAGCCCAAATTGCACCCAGCCGGTACCGATATTCAAAAGGAGAATTATGGTACCAATAATTATTGCCGCTAAGCTGGAGGCTAAGAAAAAACGACTTTTCTTCGTCCAGGTTTTTTTTCTGAATAGCGCAATTAATAAAATAAGAGTAGGATAAACGGAAATCATACTATTACCTTCCTTATCATAAGGAACATAAGGCGGTTGCAGGCGAGGAATCAGGTGGTGGAAAAAGTAAATATCGACATTATGGGGAACAAAATCCAGGGACAGCAATTTATTCTGTTTCAGGTACGCATCGTAACGTTTGACTCCGCGTTGATATCTCATTCCCACTTCCAACGGATTTCCGAACCGGGCATAATTATAACCGCCGATCATGACGGCAAAAGCAAGGGTGACGGCTGCCAATAATATAGTTGTTTTAACTAATAAACGCCAGGAATTGTTTTTAAGCATTAGCCATAAGGGAAAAAAATAGATTATTCCCTGAACAATTAAGGTATAACGGGAAAAAACCGCTAGCATGAATAAAACATATGACGCAATCAGCCGGGAAATTTTTTTCTCATTGAGATAACGAAAATAAAGAAAAAAGGCCGCCAGCAAATAAAAAATGGCCACAATCTGCTCGGTCGCCCAGATGCTACCGGCTAGAGATAGCACCAGATTGGGAGAAACGAAGGCAAACATCGAAATCAATAGAATAATTTTAATCGCGGATAGTTTGAGACGGAAATACTTAATTAATTCATTGATCGTCAGATAAAAAATAAGCGGATTCAATATTCCTCCCGCCAGAGTATAAAAAACATCGCTGATGTTCAGTTTTCCGAAAAGATAAAAAGGTAAAATAAAGAGAATTGGCGCCGGCCCCCAGTACATATACCATTTGTTTTTGTAAAGGGATAAATCGTAGGTGATCGGCGAGTTTAGATCCCATCGACCGCGCTTGAGCATCAAAATAGCGTAATTATAATAAGCGGTGCCGGTTTTCTGGAAATTGCCCTTGACGGCCAGATATGAAAAAATAATATAGAAAAAGGCGATAACAGCAAACAGAAAAAACGGAGTTTTTTTCATCAGTGATCGATACCGTAAATTTTATCGACAATCTTTGACAAACGGATAAAGGCCGCCCCTTTTTTTGTCAGGCTGACGCAACGGTCATGATCAACGACGAAATTTATTATTTCCTGCTCGTTTAACCTTTTGGCCAATGCTTTATCGTTTTCGATATAATCGGAAATTAATTTATTCTGTAATTGCGCTTCCGTATATCCCTGGCAGACGTTATCGGCCGGAGGTTGATCTAAAGTATTGAGCAAAAAAATCGTTACCGACCGGTCGAGTGTCACCGGTAAAACGATGAAGGCGGCCAAATTGATGCAGCTGCTCATCACGATCGCGGCAATCAATGTTTCCCAACCCAGGCCGATTCTTTTCCTGACGGCGGCCGTAAGGATGGCGGTAAGAAGCGTCACTGTAACGAGCAAGTATATTCCCCGGTAAAAAATGACTTTTTGGCTGCGAAAAATCGGCGTATGGAATGATAATAAGTACATTAGGGTAAAAAGGAGAAAAATCAGGATATATTTGCCGGGTAATTTAATGCTCATAACGCTTTAGATCCGCCTCGACCATCGTCTTGACCAGTTCTTCAAACGGCATTTTCGGTTGCCAACCCAAAATTTTTTTTACTTTATCCGTTTTTGCTTTCAGTTCGTGAATTTCCGCCGGCCGTTTATAACGCGGGTCGGTCACCACATAATTACGCCAGTTATCAAGACCGACATATTTAAACGCCAGTTCGACAAATTCCTGCACCGAATGGCTCTCACCCGTACCCACGACATAATCGCCGGGTTTTTCCTGCTGCAACATGAGGTGCATTGCTTCGACATAATCGCCGGCAAACCCCCAATCCCTTTTAGCCTCCAGATTGCCAAGATAAAGTTTATCAGCCAGTCCTTTTTTTATTTTGGCGACTCCGTCGGTTATTTTACGGGTAACAAACTGGATGCCGCGGATCGGGGACTCGTGGTTGAATAAAATACCATTGCAGGTAAAAAGCCCGTATGATTCGCGGAAATTGACCGTCGTCCAATAGGCATAAACTTTGGAAATGCCGTAAGGGCTGCGCGGATGGAAACAGGTATTTTCATCCTGATAGCCGTTGGTATTGCCCAAACCGAACATTTCTGATGTCGATGCTTGATAAAATTTGGTCGTCGGACTGAATAATTTGATGGCATTAAGAAGGTATAAAACGCCAAGAGCATTGATCTCCGTCGTCAGCTTCGCCTGGTGCCAGCTGCCGCCGACGAAAGATTGGGCGGCCAAATTGTATACTTCATCCGGCTGGATATTTTTGATATTAGTAATCAGCGACGATTCGTCGGTCATATCGCCTTCGACATATTCCACCTTTTTGGTGATACCCAAAAAATCAAGGTTATCGAAATTCGGATTGGAATAGCGCCGAACCATCCCATACACCTTGTATCCCTTGCCAAGCAGAAATTTGGCAAGATAAGGTCCATCCTGACCAAGGATTCCCGTCACCAGAGCTGTTTTTGCCATATCCTAAAATTATAACAGACGGTGGTCCAAAAGTGATACAATATACGAATGCTTGCCCGCTTTTTTAATTTCCTGAAGCATCCGACCAGCCGCGACGTATTTATAAATACCCTGGGGACTTACCTCAATATTTTCTTTTCCGCCCTCTTTGTCCTTATTCTTGTCCGCATCTTAAGCCGTTCCGAATACGCTGTCCTGGGTGTCTTGCTTGGGATCGCCTATGTCCTGGCCAACATCCTGGATTTCGGTACGACGGCGACCATCTATTCGTATTTTCCGATGATGTACGAAAAAAGGCAACACCGCCTTTATGTCTTTGTCAAAAGCACTTTTTTTTACCAATCTTTTTTTTCCTTCATTATCTTATTAATCCTTTTTATCTTTTTCCCGTTTTTGGATAAAGTGTTTTTTAAAACTTACGCCCCCTGGTGGGAATTGTATCTAACCGCCATTTCAGTCCTTTTTCTGATCTGGCAAAATTTCCTGCAAAACGTCCTTTATGCGGCCAAAAAATTCGTTTCCACCAATATCTATCTTAACGTCGCCAATCTGATAAAAACGGCGGTTCTGTTTATTCTGTTTTTTATTCATAAAATAACCGTCGGTGCCGTCATTTTCGATTTCGGCATCTTGGGACCGGTAATTTTTTTTCTTCTTGTCTATTGGGAAAAAAAGCACGTGATGGTCCATTTTATCCGGGCGGAGATCAGACGGGAAGAATTCCGTTTCGGATATACATTGACTTATTTTGCCGCCTCGCAGTTTTTCAACCTCGGATCGCGTATGGATTTATTTCTTCTATCCTTTTACCGCTGGGTCGTACCACAGGCTCAGGTCGGCGACTATGCTATATCCCAGAAAATCATTTTGACAATAATTGCCACGATCGTCTCGATCACCCAGGTGCTTTCCCCGGCATTCGCCAAGATTGAGCGGCGCAAAGAACTTATCGCCAATTTCAAAACCGGACTGCTGTATCTGATTTTGCCGATCGCTTCCTTTATCATCCTGCTTTTCCTGCCCAAAGAACTTTATACTATCGTTTTTACCAGGAAATTCCCCCTGACGCCGGCCATTACCCGGGCATTGAGTCTGCCGTTTATCATTTATACATTAAGCAGCCTGCCGCAGCTTTTTATTTTGTATACCATCAAGAAACCGCGATATATTTTGATTACCAACATAATTTTTTTTGTTATCCTGACGGTCGGCTGTTTTTATCTGATTCCGCTTTTCGGAGTTTTCGGGCCGCCATATGCCATCGCTGCCGCTTTCCTTATTTCCACCCTCGTCCTGATTGCTGTTGCTATTCCGGAGTACCGGAAACTTCCCCGCTAAACACGCAGACCGCACAGATAATAACGCTGATTACACAGAAACTAAATATTAAAGCGCAGTTATACGATTGCGATCACTTGTGTTCGTAAATTACGTGTTGTGCACCTCTCACACTGAGAGGCGATAAAAAGACGCAAGATGAGATTTGAAGATATTACAACTTACTCCACTCTTCCATTTGCACTCCCCGGAAATTCACTGTTTTATCCGGTTTATACCCCTCATCAACTAAACTTTTTTTGTAATCCAACCCATATATATCCGCCGTATATGGAATAACAACTAATTTCCCGTTAACTGCTTGGTTGATTTTCCTCAAATCATCGATGTGAATATTTTTATAATAAGTTAAGGCATCCATTGAGGACGGTATGGCATAGATCGGCGCGTTGGCCGGCAAGCTTTTCGCCAGGCTTTTCCAATCCTCCCGGTGGAACTGCGGATTTAATAAGTAAGCGAATGATAAAACCAGAAACCCGGCTGCTACTATGTAACAATACACTGGAGAAAGTTTCTTATTGCCAAGAAGCATTGCCATCAGCGGGACTAAAAACAGAAAACGGAAATATTGCAGCAGGGGAGAGAAGACCGAGAATAATAAACCGATCACCAGTGAACCGCCGAGCAAATAAAGATAAAATTTTTGTTTCAAACCGTTTTTGATAACGAGAAACCATATAAAAACCGTCCAAATTCCCGCTAATCCCCAGTATAGCCATTTCGGATAAAAACTGATCCGGCCGAAGGCAAACTTCAGGGGAATGAGCAATAGATTTTTTAAATTGGCTGTTCCCAGCGCCTGTTTCCAGTTGGCGACGATTTTTAAGGCTTCGCGGGAGTTCATCAGCTGACGATAGAGAAGAGGAGAAATGATTAATAACGAAACACCGAATATTGAAGCGGAAATAATGAATGCGTGATGCTTTTTCCGATAAAGTAAATATACATACAGTGGAATAATCAGAAATATGGAACCGTAAAACATGTAAAAAGAAAGAACAGAAAATAAGGTGAATAATAGTAAATTCGTTAATCCGTTAATCCGCAATATTTTAATGAAATAATAAACTGCTGCCGTAAGCAAAAATGTAACCATCATATACATCCTTGCTTCTTGGGAGTAATAAACAATCAGAGGGTTAAACAGGAAAAAAACGGCGGCCCAAATTCCTCCCATTAGATACAACAACCATCCGGCCAACAAACTGTATAAAACCGACGGCATTCGCAGTGCGATTTCCGACGTCCCGAAGAAAGACGCCCAGAATTTTTCCGTCAGATAAAACAGCGGGGGGTGGAAGTCGGTCGGCGAGAAGCGGGTAATAATTGCTGAGTAACTGAAATCGCGAATAACTTTTGCCGTCGTCCCTTCATCCAGCCACAGCGATTGATTCAAAGCAATGAGGCGGATAAGGAAAGCAGCAACTAAAATAATGATCAATTTTCGGTTCATAATCGTGTAATTTTAGTATAATATATTATAGCGCGGGATTAGTTGATTGGCTCAATGTCAGCTTTCCAAGCTGAAGAAACGGGTTCAATTCCCGTATCCCGCTCACGAAGAAGCGTCCACAAAACGGCACCTGACCGTTAAAAATAACGCGGTAAATCAACCCCGTCTTTTTTTGTCATCTGGACCCCGGTTTTTCCCCGAAGAAAACGGAACCGGCCGCGACAATCGGTAAATTTGGTAAATCTTCTTTTAAGCACATACCCGTTTAACCACAGCCGGGCATGATTAACCGTCTGAAATGATCTCAACGCTTGCAATCTTGCCTCCAGATGGCCGTTTAAGCCTTCAATCAGGTTGGTGGTTAATGGCGCTTGAGGGATTCCCCGGTAAGCTAAAAGTTCTTCCTTGTACCGTTCAATGTTGACAAGAATGCTTTTTGCCAAAAGGTCATCACCTACCTCCCGGTAAAGTTTCCAAAGCCAGGCATTGAAATTATCGTCAGATAATTTAGTGGAAGAATCAAGGATTTTCTCGATTCGCCGCATGAATGGTTTGTACTTAGCGCCGTCAGGACTCCGCACGCGAAGATCGCGTCTAATGTTTTCTTTGAAGTGGTTGTAACAGGTTTGGATACGAACGCCGGGAAAACGACTCCTGGCCGCCAGTTTAATGTTGACGTTATCGTCGCAAACAACAAGCTGCGGGTAACTGCCGATGATCCGAAAATACGAAAACAGCTTACTCCACGATTGGTAAGATTCCGATGGAGCGATCGTAAAAAGAGGAATATCATGGCGAAGGTAATCGACTCCCCACAGCAAACAGTAGCCATACTTTTCCGAAGCGACATTAAAATACTTCCCGTCAAACAAAAATATCTGGGAAAAACGATTGCAGTAGCTAAAGGTAAACTGGTTGTTGTTGGGCAACTTAACTAGTTCTTCATGGCAAATATCCCACGCCTGAGATTTGGAAATATTGTATTTCACGGCAATCTTGCGAAACGATAACCCATCCAGGTGGTCAGACAGTATCTCCTGACGGTTAATCCAGCAGGTGTTTACGGAAAAATACTTCATGCAGGTTTTGCACAGATAACGGATTGAGCGGCCTCTTTTAGTTTTACGAATGACGAAACTGGTAGATAAACAATCGGGGCAGGAATATTTTTTCATATACCCCATCTTTTACCAGTTTATGCTATTATTACAAGTGGAAGTATCGTTGTCAGGTGCCAATTTATGGACGGTACCGCTCACGAAGAATTACTTTTTGTCTGTAGGTAGATTTTTTGGCTTTCTTCCAATTCTTCCGGTTTGTTGATACCGATACCGACATTTTTGAATTCTACTTCAAATCCGGCCACTTTTTTGTCCTGGTTATTGGCAAGCGCCACCAGATCGGTCAGATAATATTCTCCGGTTACCGACGATTTCCCGATTTTATTGATATTATCTTTAAGGAATGAATAATTGAAGCAATAAAGACCAGCATTGATTTCCTTGATTTGCTTTTGCTCGAGAGTGGCATCTTTTTCCTCGATGATCGCTTCGACACTTCCCTGTTTATCGCGGATAATCCGGCCATAAGCATGAGGATCCACCATGTTGGCTGTCACGAGCGTCATCACCGCCCCTTCCTTTTTATGATAGGCAATCAAATCGTTGGCATTGTTTACCGAATAAAACATCATGTGGTCGCCGTAACCGACCAACACCAGCGAATCGCCGTTGGCGATTCCGTCCAATTCCGCCAAACCGGCAGCGACGGCGTGGGCTGTCCCTAACTGATCAATCTGATGGGCAAAAATGACGTCGTAATTTTTCAGGACTTCCCGGACGCTATCGGCAAAGGCACCGACGACGACGACGACCGGCGAGGATACTTGTGACAGAAGCTCCACTCCGTATAAAATCATCGGCTTATTTAAAAAGGGAATAGTGACTTTATTGTTGATCGTCGATTTGATCCGTGTTCCGCGACCGGCAGCCAATATTATTCCTGCGATCATAATTGATTTCCAGTTTTTAATTTACAATTTTAAATCAGTGATCAATTTTCAGTTTCCAAACGTTTGATCATTGAAAATTTACTTGTCCCAACCCGTCGGGTGTCCCTTATACCACTTCATCAACGATTCGATGCTATCTTTAATGGTTCTTTCCGGCCGCCAGCCCAATACTTTTTCCGCTTTTTCGATTGAGGCAATTTTTTTGGCGTCGTCGCCTTCACGTGGCGTGGTTTTTTTCAGACCGAATTTCACGCCGGTCACTTCCCGAACTTTGCCAATAATTTCTAAGACCGAATCGCCGTTGCCCGTTCCCAAATTAATAATCTCGCTTTGGCTACCGTTAAACAAATACTCCAATGCCTTAATATGAGCTAAATTAAGATCGACAACATTGACATAATCTCGGACCGGCGTTTTATCCGGCGTCGGCACTTCCGGACAGGTCAGAAAAAAAGGTTCAATACCCAAAGCGCCGCGGACGGCATTTTGGACAAGGAGCGTGGACGGTTTTTTGGAATCGCCGATGGCACCATCGTCGGAGGCACCGCAAACATTGAAGTAACGTAAAACGATATAATGCAGATTTTTTAACTTACCGTACCATTTAATAATTTTCTCGGTCATCAGTTTTGATTCGCCGTATGGCCCGGTCGGGTCGGTCGGGTGCTTTTCATCAATCGGGAAATAAGCCGCTTCTCCGTATACGGCACAAGTGGAAGAAAAAATGACTTTATTGATACCATATTTCAGCAGCGTGTTTAACAAGTTTTGCGAACCGCAGACATTATTGGAAAAATATTTGGCGGGATCTTTCATCGATTCGTCGACCAGACAGGAAGCGGCGTAATGGAAGACGGCATCGATATTTTTTTCTTCCTCGAATAGGGGAGTCAAGTCGTGTCGCAGGTCGAATTCGTAATTGATTAATTTGTTTTTCCCGAATTTATCCTGCAAAAACTCCAGGGGCTGGCGGTAACCGGTGGAAAAATTGTCGACGGCCACCACCTGATAACCGTTTTGCAGCAATAAATATGTAGCGACCGAGCCGATATACCCGCCAGCGCCAGTCACCAAAATTTTCTTCATAATATGTATATTATACCGGAATGATTTAATGCATTAAAACATTGATATGTTTAATTATTTATTGGCAGTATTGGATTATTAGTCAACATTTTTAGCCGATGAAGCGGGTGCCAGTGGATTCTTTTTTCGGCCAGAAATATTCCGCCGAAAACAAGAAGGGAGCCGAGAAAAAAATACCGGTTAGGATACTCGCCAACGAGCGGCGCCGCTAAAATAATAGCGGCAACCGGATCGATGTAGGTAAAAATACCCGCTTCCTGTGCCCGTAATTTTTCCATTGAATAATTAAAAAGAAAATAAGCCAGTGCCGAAGAAAAAAACACCCCAAAAATAATTCCGCTCCAACCGGCCAAGTTTAATTGGGAAAACGACCAGTGACTTATCTCTGTTAGCATAAACGGAAAAAATGTGATCGCCCCCGCCAAAAACTGAATTGCCGTCAGCTGATAAATATCAACACGTTGCACCAAATCTTTATTCATAACCGTTTGAACCACATAACCCAAAGTCGCCAGCAGAAAAAAAGCGTTGCCGACGACTGATCCCGCCAACCAATCACCGCTTATTATCACCGGAGAAAGTATTATTACAAGTACGCCGATGAAAGAAACGATCATTCCCCAAAACATCCGCCGGCTGGCCGATTCCTTCAGGAAAACGATTGACGTAAAATAGATAAATACCGGCGCCGAGGAAGCGATAATCGGCGCATTGATACTTTGTGTTTTCTCCAAACCCAGGAAATAGAAGGCGATATTGATCGTAATGCCGAAAAAACCGGAAACGATCACCGAAAACCAGTCTTTGACCGACAGTTTTTGCCAGCGGGGAATTATGAACGGAATAAAAATCAGTGCCGCAAAAAAGAAACGGATGAACGCGAGCGTAAAAGGAGGAATATCGGTTAGAGCCAGCTTAAAAATCGGGGACGCTGCTCCCCAAATTACATTGGTAATTATCAAAGCAAGAATGGGATTCATAAAACTTTATTTATCTCTTTTATTGAGATAAACGATCAGTTCGCCGATCACTCCCGTCATAATGACCTGCAAACCGACGATAATCAGTAAAATTCCCAGTAATAATGCTGGCCGGCGGTAAAGCATGACGCCGAAAAAAAGCCTTTCTATCGCCAGGTATCCGGTCAGCAAGAAACCGGCAATAAATAAGATGCTACCGACCGGACCGAAAAAGTGCAGTGGCTGCTCGGCAAATTTATAAATGAAATAGGCGGTGAAAGTATCGAAGACGCCGCCGGCCAGCTTGCCCGGCCCGAATTTCGACCGGCCATAGATACGCGGGTGATTAACGATCGGTATCTCCGTTACTTTAAATCCCTGATAATATGCTGCCAGCGGTAAAAAGCGGAAATTGTTGCCGTACAAAGGAACCTTGTCCAATACTTTCTTCCGGAACATCTTGTAACCGCAATTAATATCGGTGAAGGGGGAGTGGAGAAAAAGTTGGAGAAATTTTTTAGCGGTGCGGGAATAGATTTTAATAAGCCAGCTGTCCTGCCGTTTCGTCCGGATACCGTTAACTAAATCATATCCGTCACTTATCTTCCGGAAAAACTTCGGCAGGTCGGCGGGATCATCCTGCAAATCGGCATCCATAAGAGCGATTATCTCGCCCGCCGCATTGCCGATACCTGTTTGCAGCGCCTTGCCTTTTCCCATCCGCCTCTGGTGACAAACGAATTTAATATATATATTGGACGGTAACTGCCTTATCTGCTCTTGAGGATTGTCCGTCGAACCGTCGTCAACCATAACAATTTCGTAAGGTTCACCCATTTTATCGGCAGTTTTAATTAGCCGGTTGATTAACACCAATAGGCTTTCTGCCTCGTTATAAAAAGGAATAATGACAGTGATCATTTAGAATAATTATATGTTAACAAACCTATTTATTTCCTGAATGATATTTTTCATGCACTTCCCGCAAACGAAAATTGGTGATATGAGTATAAATTTGGGTGGTGGAAATATTCTTGTGGCCGAGCATTTCCTGAACTGAACGCAAATCGGCGCCATGGCTCAATAAATCAGTCGCATATGAATGGCGCAGGACATGCGGGCCGATCCGGAATAAAATGCCGGCTTTCTTCCGGTATTTGTCGATCAGACGCTCCACTGAACGGGCCGATAAACGCAGTTTTTCATCAGTCAATCCGTGTTCATCGCCCTGTGGGCGAGGTCCTGAATAACGAATGAACAATGGTCGGTAGGGGTCTTTACGATGCTGGAAATACCGTGTCAACCATTCTTTGGCATGTTTCGACAAAAAAACCACCCGCGCCTTACCGCCTTTGCCGATGACACCGAATTCACCGGCATCCATATTGACCTGGTCGCGGTTAAGGGAAACCAGTTCCGATACCCGCAATCCGGTGGAAAAAAGCACTTCCAAAATCGCTCGATCCCGCAAACCGATTATGTCTTTTGTTTCTACCGACTGAAATAATTTGGCCAGATCTTCCGGCTGTAAAAATTTTATATTCCGGTCCCGGGCCTTGCCCAATTCAATCATTTCCGGAGCAATTACAGTAATTTTCTGCCTTATCAAATAACGGAAAAATGATCTTAACGCTACCAGAAAATAATTTTGCGTCTGCCGCTTCAGGCTGCCTTTGTGGGGATTTTTGTATTGATGTGATAAAAAAAGACGGAAGTTACGGATATCTTCTTCGCTGATTTTTTCGACGCCGATATCCGTATTACCGTGGATTTTGCTTAAGTAATCCTGGAAGAAATTCAGGTAGTAGCCGTACATCCGCACCGACTTGATCGAAAGATTCTTATCCAGCTCACAGTACTCCAAAAACCTTAGGACGGCTTCCTTGATGGTCATAGTGTCGGGGAGAGGAGTTGAACCTCCAAGTCCTTTGGGGACACAGGGTCCTAAGCCCTGCGCGTCTGCCAGTTCCGCCACCCCGACTAAATTGTAAAATAGAGTTCAATCCTGCGTGCCTGCCTGCCGGTAGGCAGGTATGCCAATTCCACCACTCTGGCTTGGACATAATAATTATAACATTTAAAGACGTCCTACCAGGAGATATCCAAAGATAAAACCGCCAATATGGGCGAAGTAGGCCACCCCGCCTTGATTAACGTCAAAAGTCGCCAGTGTTCCCAGGCCGGAAAAAGCCTGGATCAAGAACCAGTAGCCGATGAAAAGCCATGCCGGCAGGTAAATAATATCTAAAATAATGATAAAAAAAATCAGTGTTTGGATCCGGCTTTGGCGAAAAAGAACAATATAGGCTCCGAGCACTCCGGCAATGGCCCCGGAAGCGCCGATCATCGGGATCGTACTTCCCAAAGAAAACAGCAGTTGAAAAAAAGCGGCGGCAAAACCGGCGATTAAATAAAAAAGCAGGTAAAAAATATGGCCCAGCCTGTCTTCAACGCTGTCGCCAAAAACGTGGAGAAACCACATATTGCTTCCGATATGGAACCATCCACCGTGGATAAACATCGAGTAAATTATGTATTTATAAGAATCCAGACTCAACCAGTGAAAATGGGCAGGAATTAAAGCATATTCATCAACAAAAACGTTGAAGTTGGGAACCGCCAATTCATGGAAAAAAACAATAAAATTAGCAACAATAATCAACCAGTTAATAACCGGGAAATGCCGGCGATGGATTAGATCACGAATAGGAAACATGGGCTTATCATACACACCGATTGTAAGAAGTCTGTTAGGAAAATAATGCTATAATCGAAAGTGTGATTAAAAACATCCTGATTATTCTTTGCGGTTTGGCGATCGGCTTTTCCGCTGTTTATTTCACGGTAAAAAAAGCGCCCAATTTGCCGATTTATCCGTCTTTGGGGATTACCGGACGTGAAGTCATCGGTTTCCTTCCTTACTGGCTGCTTGATAAAGCCGACAAAAATTATGATCGATACCTGACCAACCTCACTTATTTTGGACTGACGGTCGGAGCCGATGGCAGAATCGTCAAGTTGACCAACCCGACGGAGGAAGATCCCGGCTGGTATACGTTGCGGACGGGCAAGGCCGATCGTTTTTTTAGTGACGCGAAGAAAAACGGCCTCCAGTTGTCGCTATTGGTTTTCAGCAGCAATGAAGATGATATCGGCCAGCTTATTGCCGACCCAACCGCCCATGCCGATAATCTTATTTACGATATTGCCCCGTTAATGAAACAGTATGGCTTTACCGATCTCAACCTGGATATCGAAAGCACCATGCAAGCATCAGCGGAAGCGAGAATGAATTTCACGACATTTGCCAAAGAAATTAAAAAAAATCTGGAAACCAGAGGGTTGGGAACACTGACCGTCGATGCCAGTCCGATTGTCCTTATCAAACCCTATTTAATTAATTTGAGCGATATTGGAAAAATCGCTGATCGGATTGTATTGATGACATATGATTATCACTATCCCGGTTCGTATGTCACCGGCCCGGTCGCTCCGGTCGGCGGCGCCGGCATCAATGCGGAGTATGACAGCCAAACAGCTGTCGCCGAGGCCCTTAAAATCATGCCACCGGACAAAATTATTCTCGGCGTACCCCTTTACGGTTATGAGTGGGAAACGATCGGCGATACCGGCCGGGCGGCCATCATTCCTGGCACCGGCCTGACGGCCAGCTCACGCCGAGTAAGCGATTTTATCGATAAATGCGCCACCTGTAGTGTCAAATTGGCCAGTTATGCCCAAGAACATTATTTAATCTATAAAGATGAAAGTACCGGCACCTATCACCAAATTTTCTATCCCGATGTCATGGCCACTGCCGCCAAAGTCAAACTGGTAAACGATTACCGGATCGAGGGCATGGCCTTATGGGCGCTCGGGTATGAAGACGATAAAATCCTGCAACCGCTGAAAAATTATCTTCATCCTTAATTATTTTTCAAAAGAACCCGAAGATGTTAAATTTTGTCGGGACTTTCGTAGTCATTCCCGATTATACGCCATACAGAGGTTAAGTCGAGATAAAATTTAATATCGAGGGTTCTTATTTGATGAGTAAAGTTCTTGAGTCATCATCGAAAATCAATTTCTGTCCTTCATCGACCGTCTGCCGCTGACTGACCATCTGCGCATCATTATAAGCAACGGTCGCCATCCCTTTTTTCACCGTTATCGTCACAATTGGTTGATCCTCATCAATCGCCAGGGAAATTTCGCCGCTAATGGCCGTCAGCAGATGAAGGCTGCGGATCGAGAAAGGAACAGTACCGTTTTTGGTATAGCCGGCCATTCCCTTTTTTTGGTCGACGACAAAATCGGCTGGCAGAGTCTGGATAAAATCGGTTTCCGTTTTCGGCGATAATTTCACCGAGCCGATACCGGAAAAAACAACAGTAGCGTTGCCGTTATCTTTCGTCACTAAATTTTCGCCCTGTTTTACCGGTACCGGCCGGTCAATTGTTGCCGGCGCTGTTGCCACCCGCGATTCCCAGAGGACATCACCGGTCATGGCAGTAATGTTGCCTGTAACGGACTCTTTCGGCGGATCAGCGACGGAAAATTCAGCCGCTTTATTTTGCGAAATCGGGGAGAGAACAGGATTTTTATCGACGGCAAAACGAAAATAGCCGACGGTAATTATCCCGCCGATTATAATCGATACAACTAATAACAGAATACTTCTCATGTACCAATGATTATACAATTTATCTGATATATTCCTAATCAAAGCGGTTTTTCACTTCCGAAAGACCGGGAGGATTCTTACACAAATTACAGCTTCCCTTCATTTTCAGCTCCTACATTATATTTATGGAAAAGATTCACATCTTTTTCGAGACAAGGGGACGGCATCCGATTCGTGATACTCCAAGAGTATCACCCAAGCAAAGGCAGAAGAAAATGTTGCTTTAAATATTTTTTATACAAGTCCAGATCATCGGTGTGATCGAAGGCAATTAAATTTTTTAACGGCAAGTTATCCAAATTAAACCATTTCAATTCTTTCACTTCTTCGTCGGTATTTTTGACTTTCCGGACGGCGCTGGCGATAAAAATAATATCGACATTCTGTCGATCTTCATGCGGCCGGTCGGGGTTATCGTTGATTCGGAATAACTGAAGATCACCGATTTCCCAGCCGGATTCTTCCATGGCTTCCCGTTTCGCCGCCTGCATAAGATTTTCGTCACGGTCGAAAAATCCACCGATCAACCCCCATTTTCCCGCTTCCGGAATTTTTTTTCCCTTATATGTTCCTCTTTTTCCCAAAAGTACTTGACCGTCTTTAACGATTATCGAGTTGACAGTTACATGCCTTAATGAAGTCTTTGGCCCGTTTTCGAAAATACAGGTAATCATATTTTGAACGGATTATAAACTACACCGTAATCAAAGGCGTTCAGTCGTTCGTATCTTTTGATTTTGTTGGTTATCAGATAGGTAACGGGTGTCGCCACCACTTCGTATCCTACTTTGAAAAGATACTGGACGACGGCGATCTGCAGCCAAACCTGAAAGGGTAACGCCCGGAAAAAAACTATTCCCATAAACAGAGTCGTATCCACCGCTTCACCGGCAATCGTCGAACCGATTGTCCGCGTCCATAACCATCGGCCCTTGGTGATTTTTTTCATGACCGATAAAGTGATGGAGTTGGTGAATTCGCCGGAAAAATAAGCAGTGATTGAGGCAAAAACGATTAGTGGTGTTGACCCCAACACAGTCATGTATGCGTTATTGTCAACAAATTCTTTCGGGTAGGGCAGGCGAAGGACGATAAAAAAATAAGTCGCCATAATGATGTTGACCAAAAATCCCAGCCAGATGATAAGCCGCGTACGTTCGAATCCGTAGACTTCCGTCAGAATATCGCCAAAAATATAAGTGATGGGGAAAAGAAAGAAATCGCCATTAATAACGATACCGCCGACGCTAACGAGGCGGCCAACAATGATGTTGGACAGCATCAGAAAACAAATAAATAATCCAGCAATAACGACGTAAAGAGGTGAAATATTATCCGGATGGATTTTGAATTTCATTTATCTATTATACGTTAAGTGAAGAAAAATTTATCGAGGACGTGGCCGACGCCGTTTTCTTCCTGGATATGGGTGATATAATCGGCGATTTTTTTCAGTTCAGCCGGCGCATTGCCCATGGCGATTTTCAATCCAGCTTCTTTCAGGATCGGCAGGTCATTATAATTATCGCCGATAACGACGACTTCATCCGGATATAAATCCAGCATTTCGCAAAACTTTATAAAGGCAGTTTTTTTTGATGCTTTTTTAGAGGTAATGTCAAATCCATACCGACCGTTGTCGTCTTTAACCATGGTAAATAACGTATTTTCGAACCGCTTGGCGAGAAAATGACCGAGATTCATCGCTGTCGGCAGGTCCAGTTTCGCCGAACGGGCATTAATATCGATTTTCGGAATATCGGCGACATCGTTGATTTTCAGTTTCCGGAAATCATAAGTGTAATCGTACGAAAAATCGCGCAGGCCGTCGAGCGTATAGAAAAATTCGTCTTTTTTGACAATAAAAGGAATGGAGTAATCGGTTAAAAGTTTTATCAGTTCTAACGCCTCGTCGTCAGAAATATTTTCCTGCCAGAGTATTTTGTTGGAAATTGGTTCGACGATCCGGGCGCCGCCGTGGATTATCTGCGGGGCGGTCAATTCCAGATAACGGGTAGCAGCCGTAAATATATCGTCCTGCAAACCGCGGCCGGTAGCGATGGAGAAAATCAAGCCTTTTTTCCGTAAGCGAACGATTTTTTCTTTTAAATGTTTTGTAACGGCGACTTGTTCGCCGACGAGCGTGCCGTCAAAATCCGAGATTACTGCCTTATATGCCATTGGGGATTGGTAACAACTTTATAATTAAAAGGTGAGAATTTATTATAACAGAATATTTTAAGAAATGGCGTCAATATCATCCAATCGCTCCACAGTTGGGAAAATATCTTACAAAAGACGGGCTTTGGCTAACTTTACGAAAACTTTTTGCCAACTTGAAATCAGAATTTTTAGATGTGTAATATTTTACTAAAAAATATTAGAATTAAAGTAATGCTGAAAACTCACAAAGCTTTAAAAATCATCGGCCTCGCTATTTTAGTCTTAATTGCCGGCATGGTCATTAGTTTCTTTGTTTTCGCCCCATCCATGCTGCTTACATTTGACCCCTTAGGCGTCCCTCCGATTACTGCCAACCCGGTTCAGCTTGATCAGATTTTTGCCATCTCTCTATTTCGGTCCGGTATTGGCCATGATTACTCGTTTAATTCCTGGGACGGCGAAACCTGCCGGAGTATGAAACACTACTTCAACTGGAGCCAAATTAATAACAATAACCGGCCTGTTCGTTCGCAACCTTCACCAGGTCACCCTACCATAAACGTTTATGCTCCTTTTGACGGCACAATTATTGCGGATGAACCCGAAACAAGCCATCAGCTTGGTAGGCAGATCCATATTGCTTCAGCCAAAAATCCTGCTTACTTTGTCCGGTTGTTCCATATCGACCTTTTGCCTACCCTGCACGTCGGTAGTAGAGTAAAATCCGGTCGGTTGGTCGGGACGATTGGCCCAAAAGACGGCATGGATGTTTCTTACGAAGCTCAGTTATTTCCCGGCAAAGAAGTTTTTCTTTCAATTTTTGACTATATGACACCGCAAGCCTTTGCGCCTTATGCCGCCAAAGGTTTTAAGCCAAGTGATTTTATTTTAAGCCGTACCCAGGCAGACGCGAAAAACTATCAATGTAACGGAGAGCAATTTACCAAAGGCGACCAAATAGAGGGCCAGTCTACACCCGCTACCGAATTTAACGGCTACGTCAAGCTTGGTAACAATCCCTACGAACAATCATATAATAGTCAATAAAAATCTATTTTTAACGGGAATTAACAGGTTATGATTAGCGTTGAGGAACCTTTTTACGCAAGAAGTTTTTTCGAAATTTCAGTGATTTAAAAAGCGGAGAAGGCGGGATTCGAACCCGCGAAGACCTTTCGGTCTTATACGCTTTCCAGGCGTACGCACTCGTCCACTATGCGACTTCTCCATACTAAATATTGTTATAATTTTATCATGAAAAGGCCGGATCTACGAGCGGGATCGTGACGGGAAGATTAAAACTGTTGCTGATCGGGATGGAATATACGCCGACGATAAGTACAAAAAAATCCTGGCGTTGGGCATTTGGCTGAAAAAAAACGCCCAAGGGAAAAAATTACGGCCTGAAAGCGATGACCGTCTTGAAAAGATAGATTTACAAAAATGTCGAGTACCGGATTTATCCTAACATTTATTAAATACCTGGCCGCAATTCGGGCATTTTGGCGTCCAGGAACTCCGGTCGTTCTTTAATTCACCATGGATCGTGATACCACAACTGTTGCACTGATAATCCGGATATCTGTCCTCAAATAATTCTTTCAGTGCCGAGAATGAATTAAAGAGATCGTTGCCGTGATCCCAAGGCGTATCGGAATTTCCCCGCGCACTGCCACCGCAGCTGCCGCCGACGAATGCCGGCTGGTAGTTATATCGGACTATCATTTGTTCCGGAGACATGGTTAACCACTGCGTCAAATCGATCTTGTCGATATTCACTTTCAAATCGTCCGTCAAGTTTTCCAAAATATGGAATTGCTGCAGCAATTCGATTTTCGGCATGCCGGCTTTGACCGCCTGGATGAAATTCTGAATTTTTGATTGCATGATTTTTAGTATTCTCTGATCCCTTTCCATTTTCGACGGATCAGGTGAAAAGCCAAAAATATCATGCAGTACCGGCAATATTTCTCCTTTTAATTCCGGCAGTATCAGCGGGTGGGATAAAAAATCTTCCGCCTTGTCAAAATGAAAATCGTATCCGCCGATAGCCTGGATTGATTTATTAAACTGATCAATCGTCGGCCGGTCGACGCGGATTGCTTCCATATCCATACGGACGTCGCCGGCTTGTTTACCGGGAGATAATGTGCCCGTATAGAAAAAACCATAATCGCCGTAACCCTCGTTTTTCGATCCGGGCGGACTAGCCCAGACAAGCACATCTCCCGGCCTGGCCGACTGGAGCTGGTCTTCCAATAACTGCAGTCCTTCCAGTTCCGCTTCCTCCCGTATGACGCTTTTTCCTTCCCTGATCCTTCTTTCAATCGCTTTTTTTCCTTTTTCGATCATTGTTTCCCCGTCATAAGTATCGCGCAAATGGCGATTCTCTCCTTTTCCAAAAGAGTAGTTCAATTCGTATTTATTGATTTGCGTTTGCAGGCGGTATTCCTTCAAATACGATTCCACGTCATCGCGGAGGGCGAGGGGATTGATTTTTCGTTCATAATTTTGGGGAAAGGCTTCGTTTGGTTGTGTGCGATAGGCAGCACGGGTTTCCTGTATCGGCATAAAATTCCCTGCGCGGGGTTGTCGACTTGGACGGTTCCGGCCTTGTCCGCCGAATCCCGATTTTATCGGGAGAAGGCGGAACTTACCGTTGCGGCACAGGCGCCGACTCGCACGGCGTTCCCGTTACCCAAGTACAAATTTTAAAAAGCGTAAAAAGAATAGTACTTTTTTGGGACGAATGCAAGATGATTTATTTGGCGAACAGTCCAGGTTTATTTTATTGATAATTAAGCGGGGAAAATTCGACGAATACTTTATGGAGAAAATAAACGATTCGGTTTGATCGGACAATAAACCGGGCCTCTAGCAATTCGCCGACCTTTTTTCTGACTGATTCGCGTGAATCCGGTATTGCATAAACCTTCACATACGGCGACTATTCCTTCAGGAGTTTTTGATATGGTAACTGCATGTATAGACGAACATAGCGGACCGGATTTTTTTCCATTCGGAGAATGCTGTTCGGCATGAATACACACTCCCGAAAGCAATTCTTTAATCTCCAAACCTTTCAGTTTTTCTGCCATGGACTACGATTATATCATCTTAACCGAATTACAAAACGAAAAGCGCTATAACGTATCGATACACGACTGGATTGGAATATACTACCATTCTTCTTGAGACATATCCCGGGGATAGATATCCATTTCTTTCCGACTGACACCGTGAATTACTCCGTAACTAATGGCATCCTGATAATTATTTTTCTTCGTTACTATTTTCTTTCCGGAAAAAACAACAATTAAAGTATTATTTTTCGGATCTTCATGGTAAAAATGGGTGTAATAAGGATAAATAATCCAATCGATTAATCGATTGGTCAATCGATCGATTTCTTTTTCGGGAACCTGGATTTTCAGCATCCGCGATTCCCGCGGCGTACCGGCCGCAAACTTTGTTTCCGATAAAACTTTATATTTATTTAAAATGCTTTTATCTTTCAGCGAATTTTCAATCACAATCCAACGATAAAACATATATTTATTATAGTATAATCTCCTTATGTTAACGGTATGGATCTATTCGCTTGTAAGCGTCGTCATCGTCAGTCTGCTGTCATTATTGGGAGCGGCAACTTTGGTTTTGAAAGATGTCCAGTTGAAAAAAATTCTCATTTATTTTGTTAGTTTTTCCGCCGGTGCCCTTTTTGGCGATGTTTTTATTCATCTTCTGCCGGCAATCACTCGCGAAACCGGTTTTCCACTTTCCGTCTCCATATATTTTCTGTCGGGGATAATTGTTTCATTTCTCATTGAAAAAATCATCTGCTGGAACCATAACCATTTTCACGCAGCCGAAAGAAAAGTCCATAATTTCGTCTACATGGTCCTTTTCGGCGATGCCGTCCACAACTTTATCGATGGCTTGGCGATTGGGGCCAGTTATCTGGCCGGTTTCCCGATCGGACTGGCGACAACCATCGCCGTCATCCTCCACGAAATTCCCCATGAAATCGGTGATTTTGGTGCCCTGGTCCATGGCGGATTCACCAAAAAAGAGGCGCTTATTTATAATTTCCTTTCCGGGCTGACAGCGATCGCCGGCACAATTATCGCCCTTGTACTGTACAACTATATTAAAAACATCAATATTTTCCTTATTCCTTTTGCCGCCGCCAACCTGATTTATATCGCCGGCAGTGACCTAATCCCCGAGCTTCATAAGGAATCCGAAGTCCGGGTGGGATTGCTGCAAACGGCGACCTTCGTTGTCGGAATTATATTAATGTTGGGATTGTTGATTGTTGGTTAAATAAGCACATTTTTGTCGCTGATCACTTGTACTCGTAAAATACATGTTGTCTACTTTAAGGCATTTCATATCGAGAGGCGATAAAAAACGCATGAGGAGCTTTGAAGATGCGGTATAATATTAACTTATGAACACCAAAACCCTCATCGCCATTATCGCCTCCGTCATCGCCATACTCGTTTTCATTTTCGGAGCCTATATGCTCACCAACAATTCCCAGCCGGCCACCTATCCAAAAATCAATAAAATCAGTGCCGCCGATCATGTTACATGGTCAACAGCAAAAAAAAATATCCTCGTCGAATATACCGATTTCGAATGCCCGGCTTGCCGCAATTTTCACACGCTTATTAACCAAATGGTCGCTTCCGGCAGTGCCGATATAAAAATTAAAAACAAGGTCACTTTTGTCATGCGTGATTTTCCGCTGTACCAGATTCATCCAAACTCCATGACCGCCGCTTATGCTGCCGAAGCCGCGGGAAAACAGGGAAAGTTTTTCGAAATGGGTAATTTGCTATTTGACAATCAGGATAACTGGGCTAATTTAGCAAACCCGACCGATTATTTTATCGGCTTGGCCAAACAGCTAAATCTCAACATCGACCAGTTCAAGACCGATATGAATTCCCAGGCGGTCAAGGATAAAGTCAACGCCGATATCGCTTCCGGCAATGAGGCCGGCGTCGACAGAACGCCAACCTTTTTCCTCAACGGCCAAAAACTCGACAATATCCAATCGTTTAACCAATTCAGAAGTTTGTTAATCAACCTCTGAACCACACATATCGGTTTTGTCTGACGATTCCCAAAGATAGGGGAGAATACGCTATTTTCTCCCTACCGCAAACAAATTCCTATCAAACAATTACTGGCCTGGCAATAAAACAATCCACTAGTTCAACAATAAAAAATATTGTAGGCAATCGCGTTGCTGTCTTTACCTTAAACGACGTCGTTGATAAAGCCGAAATAAAATTTTCCGCCCGCCTCAATACTTACAAATCTCACGTCGATCCATCATTTGCTCTTTCCGATTACAATAATCCAATTATTTGTGATAACAACATTGTAAACGGCGGCGATAAAAAAATTAAAACCCTGACGCAAAAAATTGCGGGTAAACAAAAACGTCTGGAAAAAATTATTCGTTCGCTTTACGATTTCACTTTGGAATATTTAACGTACGGAAAACCAAATGACGGTTTATACACCTTCAAACAGGCAATGGAGGAGAGGATCACCGACTGCGGCGGATATTCCACTTTTCTCATGTCGCTTCTCCAATCCGCCGGCATTCCCACCCGTCTCGTTTCCGGATTTATTATTAAAGATAACTTATATACAAAGTTGCTGTCCGGCTTTGAACTTGGAACCTGGAACTTTGAACTCTTATTCATGCATGCCTGGCTTGAGGCTCAATTACCTGATAAATCCTGGTTCCCCATGGATCCGGCGGTCGAATGGCGAAGGCTGCATGGATTGACCACGCGGGCCGGCGGCTTCGGTTTTATCCCCGCCGACCGCCTTGTTGTTTCTTACGGCCATGATTTCAACATCAAACTGAAAAACAAAACATATAAAATAGATCTGTTACAGAAACCGATTTTTATATGATTTCCACCGACTTTGCCCCCAACGAATCCTGGTCCGACGCCTGGTTGTCGCTGAAGCTCTTGTTTCAACCCTGGCGTTGGTATACCGGAAAAGAATCCGATGAAGTTAAACGGCGGATTCTTTCCGAATTTTCAATTTTCAATTCTCAGCTTTCAATTTCTACCTTTCTCACCGGGCGAGCAGCACTCTATCATCTTCTCAAAAGTTTCAAATTACCATCAGGCTCGGAAATTGCCGTCCAAGCCTTTACCTGTGAGGCCGTCGTGTTGCCTGTCATGGCCCTAAAGCTCAAACCCGTTTACGTTGACATCGAAACGCAAACGTTTTCCATGGATCCTATAGATTTGGAAAAGAAGCTGTCCGATAGCACAAAAGCAGTCATCCTCCAGCACACTTTTGGCATGACACCTGTCCAGAGAGAAAAAATACTGTCTATTATCAAAAAGAAAAAGTTATTGCTAATTGAAGATATAGCACACCGTTCGGAAATGTCGAAACTCATAACAAAAATGCCAAATCACTACTTTTTATTATCGTTTGGACGGTCTAAAGCCATATCCTCAGTATTTGGGGGAGCAATAGTTTCCTCCAGCAATTTATCAATGAAGCAATGTAATAATGTAACAATCTCTTTTATTACTAAGCTTCTTTTATATAAACCCCTGATAATGTTGATTAGATCCACCTATGACATCGGCCTGGGAAAGATCCTGCACCGGCTCTTTAATTTGACCGGTCTCCTAAGCCAAGAAATCACTAAAAAAGAAAAAGGGGGAGACTATGATCCATTATTGGATAAAACCTATCCCAATGTGCTATCCATTCTATTGCTTTATCAACTGAAGAATATTGTACATATCAATGAGAGTAGGGCTCAAATATGCTTTTTCTATCAAAAAAATTTGAAAATTGAAAATTGTGAAGTGAAAAAACAGCCTCTGATCCGATTCCCGCTATTGGTAAAGAATCGCGGTAAGGCTTTAGAGACAGCTGCCGCCTGTAACATATTTTTAGGGAAGTGGTATGACCAGGTAGTCGCCCCCAATAGTCTGGACTTAAGCCGGGTAGGGTATAAGCCAGGTAGTTGCCCGACCGCGGAAAAAGCCTGCAAACAAATAATAAACTTACCAACAAATATTTCACTAACGGATGCTAAAAAAGTAGCTAAAGTTCTGAGAGAAGTCGAAACATTAAACGACGTCACTTCAATGTTTTAAAATATTGAAGTATGTTGATATGAAAATCAAAAACATCAACCAACGGTCAATATGGCAAAAGTTTTTTGATGATAACAACTCACCGTCTTTCCTCCAATCATGGGAATGGGGTGAATTCCAAAAAAAACTGCATTACGATATTATCCGGCTGGGCGTTTATGACGGAAATAAATTGGCTGCGATTGCTCTTGTCATCAGGATCGATTCCAGACGGGGAAAATTCCTATTTGTTCCTCATGGACCAATCGGCAAGATTACCAAACCATTAATTACCCAATTACTTAAATACCTGATTGCTTTGAGTAAAAATGAAAACTATTCGTTTATCCGGATTTCGCCGTTATTGGAAGATAATGACAGTCACCGGCAATTATTCCGGAAGATTAAATTTAAAATTGCCCCAATTTATATGAATGCCGAGGATTCGTGGATCCTGCCGCTTGATAAATCCGAGGACGAGTTATTAGTCGATATGAGAAAAACTACTCGCTATCTGATCCGTAAGGCGGCCCGCGATAGGGTAGTGGTCACCCGATCGGATGACGAAAAAGATATCGCCGGTTTCCTGAAGGTTTATAAGGAAACAGTCGAACGGGAAGATTTTGTCGCTTTCTCCGATCAATATATCCGGGACGAATTTAAAACATTTAACGACGTCGGTAATGTATCAATATTTACCGCCAGATATAACAATGAAATCCTTGCTTCAGCCATAATTTTATTTAGCGACTCGACTGCTTTTTACCACCAAGGCGCCTCCATCCACAGCAAAATCCCGGCACCGTACCTTTTGCAATGGGAAGCTATCAGAGAAGCAAAAAAACGAGGCTGTCGCTTTTATAATTTCTGGGGGATAAAAATTCCCGGCCGGACGCCTAAGAACTGGAATGGATTAACTCTTTTTAAAACCGGCTTCGGCGGCTCAGAAGCGCGATACATTCCAACGCAGGATTATATCTTGTCGCCAAAATATTACCTTACTTATTGCTACGAAAAATATCTTGCTTGGCGCCGGGGAGTCTGATTCAGCCTTCCAGTTTGGCGAATTGGCCGATTTCCCGGGACTGACGAAACATTAAATTAAAAAAGACAACCGCTAATAAAAACCAGACCATATTGAGAAAAAGAGCCATCAGGCTGGGCAACCACTGGATTTGCGGCGTACCCAAACTTGTTCTGGCCGCTTCGAAAACATAAGTCGGCGGAAAAATATACGCGATCGTCTTTAACGGCTCCGGCAGGATGGAAACCGGGTAGATGACAGCCATGAGTGGCTGAAAAAAGGTGATTAAACCCCAGGCAAACGCCTGAATCCGGGTACCGAAACGAAAAACCAGCGATAAAATAATGATACCGAAAGTAAATGCGAACAACACCAGATTGATAAAATACAGCCAGAAATTAACCAATCCAACTTGCAGGATGTTGAAACGGAAAACCAAAAACGATAAAATGCCACCCAAAATAATGACGACCAGTGCCTTGACCGCGCCCGATATCGTATAGGCTATCAAATACTCGCCGATCGAAATCGGGGTGATGAAGATATTGGTCAGGTTCCTGGCCCAGACATCCCACAGGCAACCGACGGCAATCGAATACTGGGTAATGTTGATGATTTGCCACAAAATCATTCCGATAAGGACATAGTGGGCGACGGCCGCCCCGGCTACCCCGGCTAGATAGATCGTCAAAAAACCAAAAACGATAATCGACCACAATGGATAAATGACGATGTCGTTTATCACCTCATACGAATGGCGGGTGATGAACGCTTCGTGCATCAAAATGGCTTTAATCCTTCGTAAATTCATGCGGTTTGCCCCGAGCAATTTGTAAAAAAACGTCTTCCAGCGTCGGCTTGCGGACTTCAATATCGGTCATCCAGACGCCTTTTTTGCTGATGCCGAAAATAACTTTCGGGATTTGTTTTTCGGCCGTCTGGATAACGACGACATGACCGTTAATAAAATTGTGTTTAAGGCTGTGTTCCGTGACATATTGCTGAATCAAGTCTTTTCCGGTGTCGAATGTGAGCTGCAGTTCAGTCTTTTTTATACTTTTAGTCAGCCCCAGAGGGGTATCTTGGGCTACAATATCGCCCCGATCCAAAAATATCACCCGGTCGCAGATACGGGTCACCTCTGCCATATTGTGGCTGGTAAACAAAATTGACATCCTTTTATCTTTTTTTAATTTTTCGATTAAACTCATGGTTTTATCGGCGATATCCGGATCCAGTGAAGCGGTCGGCTCATCCATTAATATTAATTGTGGATCGTTAAGAAGTGATTTTATCAGATTTATTCGGGTCCGTTCTCCCGACGACAAATCCCAATACCGTTCATTAGCCAAAGCGGTCATTTCAAAATACTCCAGTAGCTCCAATATTTTCTTTTTTGGATCGGCGACGGCGTATAATTCGGAAAAAACCAGCAGATTTTCCATTACCGTTGTCCGACCCTGCAAAGTATTGAATGCCGAAGCATAATTGATTTTTCCCAAACAATATTGACGGTGCCGGAAAAAATCCTTGGCAAAATAATGGATAGAACCGGCCGTCGGGATAATGATTCCCAAAAGCATCTGGATCGTCGTCGTTTTACCGGCGCCGTTTGGCCCCAAAAGCCCCAATATTTCCCCCTCCTTTAATTCGAAGGAAATGTTATTGACGGCAGTAAATCCGCCGGTCGGCAGATTGAATTTTTTCGTCAGATGACTGACAGAAAGGATATTCATAATGCGATTATACAATACCTGTCTTTATTTATTGTAGTTCTCCAGGAAGCTGACAATCGTTGCCGGCGTAAAATTACCCGGCCGAATGCGGTAAAGATAGAACAGATTGGTGTCGGACTGTATGGTGCCGGGAATGACCGAGACAGCCGCGCTGTATGTCGCTTCCTTGACCGTGTCGATGACCGACTGATCAAATGCTCCATACGGGTAGGCAAATGTTTTTATTTTGACGCCGAAACGGTCCTCGAATGCTTTTTTACTATCTATTATCTGATGGCGTGCGGCGGCCAGCGGCGCTTTCTTCAAGTAATAATGATCGAAAGTATGTGACCCCAATTCTACCAGTCCGCTGTCAAGAACTTCCCGGATTTCCTTCTCGTTCATAAAGCCGCGTCGGCCGACGTAATCATAAATAACGAAAATCGTTGCTTTCATCTGGTATTTTTTAAGGATCGGAAAAACGTCATAATAAAAATCTTCATAACCATCATCAAACGTCAATACGGCGCTGCGGCTAGCATTATAATCTATCCGGCCACCAAGAATATCCGGAATGTCGCGGACGAAATAAGTGTCAAAATTATTATCATGGAGCGCCTTTAATTCCGCGGAAAATATATTGGGTGTAATATCCAACCGCTTACGAATAAGATCATTGACGTCCTGAACATATTCCACGTAGTGATACATGATGATCGGGATTTTAGCCGAGGTGCTGGCTTCTCTGACCGGTCTTAGCTTTGGCGGCTGAAAAACTTTCGGATCGTAATAAGGAGCGATAATATTATTGTTGGCTACTTTTACTTTCGGTCGAATGAGGAGTGAAAATCCGACAATCAGCCAGACGATGCTGACGATTATACTGCCAATGGTGAAACCGGTCAACAGGTAACGGTTTTTCTTTTTTAAAAAATGTGCCATAACTTCTAATTTTACCAAACTGACAGTCTCCCCGCCAGTGAAAAAAAAGGAGAAGAGGGGAGTACAGATTATATAGACAGTCTAAACTCTCCAATCAGGCATGAAAGAAACGGACAAAAACGCTTTTTTGGACCGAGACAAACCGGAGGAATAAAAACAGGATTAAATAACGATAGGCGAATTAAGAAATAATTATTCGTTAATTAATTACGGATTAATTATCACTATACATAAGGTCTTCTCCGGTATCAGCCTTACTTAACGTCGTAAAAGATATAATTTACGACGTTTTATATCTTTCTTCTCCCGGTTCCTTTACCGCCAATTATCCGGCGGCGGCCGGGCGGTCATTTTTATAATAAATATGTCGGAGGGAATACTGACCCGTACCCCTTTCATGTATCGTCAGCATTATCGGCAACTTTATTTCCTTTCTTGTATAGTAATCGATATGCTTTATTCGACGAATAATAAGGTAAGAAACTCTTCTCCTTTGGCAAAATCCGGAATTATTTATTTAGCTTGTATTATCGCTCTAATTTAGCGCTTTTGAGGCTAAATATATGGGATTGGTGTACCGGCGGTTGCGGGAATAAATGTGGTTTAGAGCGTAATATCATGCCAATTAATCGTTTTTGAGGCTGTCTCCATTCTCCGTGAACCGCTTTAGTGTGTTTTAATTTAGCACGTCACTACATGCTAAATCAATTAAATTAGCTTCAAACTATAGCAGTTATCCACACGGAGTGATAATGATATTTGGATTGTTATAGCTTTCTAATGTTATAAATATAGCCTAAAATATAAAAAAACTATAGGATAAAAATACTATAGGATATATCCTTCACGTCCGTACACATTCCAAAAAACACCACTACCCTCTCCTCTACCTTGGCCCCCGACAAATTTTCAGTTTTTAATTTATGATTTTTAATTAATTATCTATTACCAGTCTTCAAACTGTTTGTAAAGAGAGTTACCAGCTTATCGACAATAGCGTAATCCCCAGGACAAACACCCAAACAATAATATACTCCCTGATCGTTTCCTTAAAAAGCCGCTGATCGATAAAATTATAGATTAATCCGCCAAGACTGTAATAGGAAGCAGTCAGAAAAAGAGAGATTATCGCTTCTTTTAAGGGAACAAATGACACTAACAGCGCTAACTCGGCGACTACCAAACCGACTAGCAGCCCGAAAACCACCGTTTCCCGTTCAATCTGTTTTTTCAATCTGATTGTCCAAAACAAATTGATAGCGGCGATAAAACCGATTCCTCCCCCAACAACCATATTGATCAAAAAACCTTGTTTGGCGGAAAACAAAAGATTATAAATCATAAAAAGGATCACTGCCTGGTAAAAGAAATTGATGGAAAAAGCCGCCCGGTAAAGCTGCAGGTTCTTTTCTACCCCGACGTTAAAAATATTGGAACAAAGCAGGACGGCATACATCGAAATGCCGTAAATGATGATAAACGGCATTCTCGTTATCCAGCGGGAGGGGAAAAGGAAATAAAACAGGTAAAAAGACAGTGTAATAATCACCGGCATGAAAAAAAGCGTGAACCAACCGACTTTTTCAATTCCGGGCAGCAGGGCAAAATACGTGAGAATGTAACTCAAGATAAAAAGCAAGGGAATAAAAATGATCGCTTTGTCGAAAAAGTAAAATGTCGACGCAAACATGACCGCCCCCAAAATAAGGACGCTTATGATGAGTCTGAATCTCTTCTCTACCCGGCGAATTTTCTTTTCGATTTGATTACTGATGTCGCGGATATTTATCATTGTAAGTTAACAAACACTTTGTGGACATCGTCTAAATTTTCCAAATCATCAACAAGAAGGGACAATTTCCTCATATCGACATCATTTAAGATCACAGGCGTAAACGGCCGGTAATCCACTTCCGCCCCTTTGACTCGGCCCAAATTTTCATACGGAAAGTAAACGGTAAAATGGGTATCGTCGGAAATTATATCAAAAGCGTTCAGCTGCTCGGCCAGTTCAAAAACCTGATCTTCCGTTTTTTCGGTTTTATTAAACGATATGGAAGCGCATTTCTGGAATAAGTAAGAAACAGACGCCCCGCCGGCCATTTTGCCTTGATGCCGCTCCAGGACATTGCGGATTTCCGATATCGTCCGGTTCAGATTATCTGTCGTTGCCAGTATTATCATGGCAACTCCACCGGGAGCAAAACCTTCGACAATTGCTTCTTTCAAAATCGCCTTGTCCGGGCCGACCCCCTTTTCGATTGCCCGTTTGATATTGTCTTTAGGCATATTGGCCTGGTGGGCTTTTTCTATCGCCAAGCGGAGTTTGACATTGTTGTCCGGATTGGTAATCCCGCCGCCTTCAAGAACTGCCAAGGTTATTATCCGGGACAGTTTGGCGAAAACGTTACCGCGGGCCTTGTCATTGACTTCTTTTTGCCTTTTAATGTTTGCCCATTTCGAATGTCCTGACATGTTGTTATTATACTTGACAAATTGCGAAATTAAAATATACTGATACGTAAATATAAAACTATGGACAATTTGCAAATACTCGAGCAACAAGCCATAAATGCCGCAATTAAAAACAACTGGCAGGAAGCAGTAAGACTGAACGAACAGATTATCAAACAGGATAAAAACATCGTCGACGCCTATCTTCGCCTGGGGTTTGCCCAGATGCAGCTTGGCAATATTGCCGATGCTAAAAAATGGTATAAAAAAGCCCAGAAGCTTCAACCAAGCAATTATATCATCAAGGAAAATCTGGAAAGGATACAGATTCTGGAAACGGGAAAACCAACCACTACTGCCGGCAAAACCGTCAGTTTGGATCCGTATTTATTTCTGGAGACGCCCGGCAAAACTAAAACTATTTCCCTCGTCAATCTTGGCCAGAAAAACGTTTTGGCGCAACTGACAATCGGTCAGGAAATATTGCTTTTGCCGAAGAAACGGAAAATCGAGATTAGGACAAAAGATAAGGAATATGTCGGCTCGCTGCCCGACGATATTTCCAAACGGCTGACGATCCTCATGAAAGCCGGCAGCGTCTTCTCAACCCATATCAAATCAGCCAATCTCAATAACGTCATTATCTTTATCAAGGAGGAAAAAAAAGGCAAAAAAGTCCAGAGATATACCTCTTTCCCAGCCAATATCCAGGCCCGTTTGGGCGAAATATCGCAGGAAGAAGAAGGCCATGAAGAAGAAACGGAAGAACTGTCAGATAGCGACCTCGACCGCCTGGCGGAAATTCTGACAACCGAAGACAAGGATTATCTCCCCTATGAGCCGGAAGAACAGGATGAGGAACCGGAAGAATAAATCAATGATAATGAACAATTTTGTCCTTCAGGAAAACGATTGTCCCCTTGATTTTATTGGCCGCCAATAAGTGCTTGATTTGGGAAGGTACCTGTAAATCTTTCATTGACCGCAAGGCCAGAAAAAAAGAAATTAACAATATTATGATCAGAGTTATTGCCATTCGTTTTCCAAAATACCTAATTTAATGATTATATCAGATGTATCCGGCTTTCCTTCTTTTTTCTTACATCCGAAAAATTTCTGGAGATCATCCGCTACCGACAATGCATTTTTATTATAAGTGATCAAACAACTTTGAACTTTGTCCGCCGGCTGGCGGATTGTACTTGGAACTTGACTGATATCCACTACCCTAATCCCCTCCCCTTCTATGATATTACTTAATAATAACGCCGTCCGGTAACTTTTTGTATACAAAATTTGGACATTATCTTTTAAATTCCTATAGGTCTTTTTATAGAAGAAACCCTGGTATTTTTTATAGAACGTATCCTGATCGAAAACCGTTTCCTGCCCGGCCGATTTTGTCGGTAAATCGGTTATTTGTTGGAGATCGTTGGTATCGGCATGGATAATTTGCCAGAAGGTAAGCAACCGATCGACAAAATTGGCGTTCGAACTGTTCAAAAAAATATCCGACCAGCCGGGCAGGACCGCCGGCGGACTTTGATCGCTGTAATATATATTTATCTGCCGGGGATAGAAGTACAGGTCGACAAATGAACCGGTTGCCGCCGAAAACGCCTTTCGGAAAATATCGGGTTTTTTTTCTAAAGATGCCAGTTTTCCGATCGCCCCTACACGGTAGTTGCCATAACCGCCGGGGACCGCGATCTCCATATTGGCAGGAAACGGAATGGCATAGCTGACGTCATTTTTACCCAATGAATAATATACCGTCTTCGCCGAATAAAAAACGATATTCAATCTGTCTTTTTTGGTTAAAACAACTGAAGACGTAATATTCCGATAAACAACATAAAGAAGCAATAAAATAATAAAAACCAGCAACAACTCTGAACTTTTAATTTTGGACTTTGAACTTGTCATGATAGCCCGTGTTCCAACTTCAACCGCCGGATTTTATTAATGACATCCTCCCGGGATAAATTCCGCCAGAGATAGATCTTTTTAATAATGGATAATGAAGCCTCAAATTCCGGCTGGACGATCAGATGGACACCCAGATCCTTTAACCGCCGCTGGTCAATTTCCCGGTGGACGCGGCCGATGATATAGATATTAGGGTTCAGTTTTTTTGCATTCATAATTATTGTTTCCTGGGCGTATTTTTCCGGCAAAGCCAAAATCAGTATTGCTGCCTCCTCCACCTGAGCATAATCGAGAATGTCAATATCGCATGGATCGCCATAAATGATGTTAATTCCTTCTCTCCGAGCCGCCTCTACCGTACGAAAATTATAATCAATGGCCACAAAAGGAATATTAGCCATTAGCATGGATCGGCCGATATAACTGCCAATCCGGCCGTAACCGCAGATTACAACGTGGTTTTTAATTTGCAAAACGTCAATTGGCGACATATCCCGGTCGATCCGGTGGGTAATAAAATTGCCGACAAAAGGCAAAAATCTTTTTATGCCCGATTTAATTTTCAGATAAAACCAGTCTTTATATTTGATCATTATCGGCGTCAGCAGCAAAGTGATAAGAACGCTGCTAATGACAAAAAGATATTCGCTGAAAGAAAAAACGGCATTAGCCAGGGCTGCCGACATGAGAATAAAAGCGTCTTCGTCGATCTGGAAAAGATACATTGATAAATCAAATGATGTCCGCGAATGAAACTTCATGAAAAGGAAGATGCAAAGCAAAACCACTGCTTTAATGAAAATGACGATCGCCGTAAAAAGAAGAATCTGGGGAATAAGATTAGTAATAAATCCCAGTTTGATATTGGTGCCGATATAAACAAAAAAAATGACCGCCAGAAGATCACGAAGTGGCCGGACTTCGGAAAAAATATGATAATGCTCGACCGTCTGTCCGACCAGGACGCCGGCGACAAAAACACCGATCAATATGGGCACTTGCAAAAAAAGACACAGGGCCGTCACCAGGAAAATAAACAGGATAATAAACAGGTTAAAAAGCTCCCGTGAACTGCGGGCGATCCGGTTAAAAACACGGGGAATGGTCCGCTTCCCCAGATAGAATAATGAACCAATTATTACTGTCGATTTCACTATTCCAACCACTATTCCCCCTAACAACGGAATCCATAAGGAAACGGTAGCGCTGGTAATCGAGGTAAAAATAATCAGAAACGGGATAAAGGCAATGTCCTGGAAAATTAAAATCCCCATGGCAATCTCACCAATAAATGAATTCTCCTCTCCCCGATCCTGGATGATTTTAGCAATTAATGTCGTCGAGGAAGAAGAGATCGCGATCCCGATCAGAAAAGATTGTAACAGTGAAAAACCGAAGAACAGACTGGTGATTCCGACCAGTACTATCGAAAATATTAATTGCAATAAACCACCAACGATGATGATTTTTTTCGCCATCATAATTCGGCTAAAATTGGCTTCCAAACCGACGGTAAAAAGAAGCATGATAATACCGAAATAGGCAAAGCTTTGGATTGCATTCAAATTAATGAATTGACCAAACAGGTTGCCGAGCACTAAACCGCCGATAATATAGCCGACAATCGGCGAAATCTTCAGCCGCTTGGCGATGAGGGCAAAGGCAAACGGACAAAGCAGAAATAAAAAAAAGCTGAATACTTGCGGTGCGGGAATATCGGCCATAAAATCAGTATATCATTTCCGCAGTTTTTTCTCGCATTCGACACAGAAACGCGCTTCGGGAATCAGCTCCAGCCGGGCCTGGGCAATGTTGGACTGACAGCGTTCGCAATGACCGTAAGTATTTTTATAGATTTTTTTCAGGGCAATATCAATATCATTTAATCGTTTTTCCAGGTCTTTTATCTCCGCTTCGATCGTATCATGCCCGACTTGCTCCCGAACATCGGTGTCGACGGCGGCATTATCGGAGGCGTGGTCGGGATCGGCGAAAGGGTCACTTTTTTTCAATTCATCAATCTGGCTGAGTATCTGTCTTCTTTCGGTCTCTAGCCGGCCTTTTAGTTCGGAAACGAATTTTTTGGAAAGCTTTTTGTCCATTGTGTTTAAAAAAATTAGTAACGAAAATCAGCTTCTTGCCGATCGGACTTTTAAAATAATACAGAAAATAAACCGTCGTTGTCAACAGTATCAGTAAAGCAATCCTGCCGTTGAAACTTTGACCAAGAAAGTATAGATGATTAAGTTTCAATTTGTCAAATATAAAATAAACGGCCCCCGTGTACCACCAAAAGAAATAAAACAGTATTCCCGGCGAGTGTTTTTCCCGCCGGATTTGGAAAAGCAGCTTATTGGCAAGGAAGGATGCCAGGAAAAAAAGTACCGATTCATACAGAGATGTCGCATGCAGCCAACTGGAAAACCGCCCTCCCCCTTCCCCACCGGCAAAAAAATCCCCCAGTTTACCAAAAGCGATGGCCAAAAAAAGCGGACTGACAAAATAATCGACCGCTTCACTGAATTTGATTTTTTTGACGGCAAAAAAAAGATAAAGAGTAATAAAACCACCAAGCAAGGCTCCGAAAAGGGATATTCCCGGATAACCGTTGATTAGGGCAAATTTCAGTAGATCGAATCCGAAATCGTTGAAATTCAGGATAACGTAGACGAGCCGGCCCATAAATAAGCTACCGGCCAAAGCGGTAAACAGACCGTCAAAAATATCTTCTTCTTTATATGCGGTCAATCGGATGTTACGCCATAACAGGTATGAGCTCCAGAAAAAAGCCAGCACCAGAAATATACCGAAGGTATAGATTTTGACGACCTTTAAATCCAATAAAACCGGTAGCATATTATATTATTATATAGAATGCCAAAAAAAATAATAGCCATTATTGTTTTAGCCTTAATCCTCCGGATATATGGTATAAATTGGGACCAGGGTTTCCATCTTCATCCTGATGAACGGATGCTGATCATGGTCGCCGACAACATCCGTTTTCCCAGCCAGTTGAATCCCCATTTTTTCAATTACGGTTCACTTCCAATTTATATATTAAAGGGGGTTTCGCAACTAATTGGCAGTACCGGTTATGACAATATGCTTTTGACCGGAAGAAGACTGTCGGTCCTTTTCGATCTGCTGACAGTAATTTTCATTTATAAAATCACCACTCTTCTTTTCAGGAATAAAAATATCTCCCTGGCCGCCGCTTTTTTGTACTGTCTGACGTTTTTTTCCATCCAAAACTCTCATTTTTTTACGGTCGATATAATCTTAACCTGCCTGACAACCGTTCTTATATATGCCTTACTCAAACCACGTTCTCCATTTATCGTCGGAATAATTTTTGCGGCCATGCTCGCGACCAAAATCACCGCCATTATTTTTCTTCCGGTGGTTGTGCTGGTTTTATTTTTCCGCAAACGATCCATACTCGATACTCTATACTTCATACTTTCTTCCGTGCTATTTTTCTTCTTTTTCATGCCTTATGCTTTTATCGATAACCGGGAATTTTTAAGTCAGACTCTGCAGCAAATAAAAATGAATGGCGACCCTTACGTCTTTCCCTATACCCTGCAATACGTCGGCACTCTCCCCTATTGGTATTATTTGAAAAATATATTTTTATGGGGGTTAGGACCAATAATTTCTATATTGAGCTTTACCGGATTAATGGCTGTATTGCTAAATTGCTATATTGTTATACGCAAGAAACATGAAACGATACGACAACACAGCAATTTAGCAATCTTACTTGCGTTTAATTTATTTTATTTCATAATCATCGGCCACTCAGCCGTAAAATTTATGCGTTATATGCTGCCGATATATCCGTTTTTGACAATAATGGCGGGGTATGGATTGTACCAAATGCGAAAACAACGAATCTTGACTTTTACTTTTTTACTTTTACCTTTTCTGTGGACTCTTATGTTCATGAAAATATATACCCAGCCAAATACCCGGGTAACCGCCACTGACTGGATTCTGAAAAACATTCCTGCTGAAAAAACGATTCTTGTCGAATATTGGGACGACCAGTTACCCCTGTCTGGCGGGCAAAACTACAACATTATCCCCATCGACCTTTATGGACAACCCGATAACCAATATAAATGGTCGGTATTGAACGACAAAATCCGTCGGGCCGATTATATCATCATTGCTTCCAATCGAGTTTATGTCCCGTTGCAAAAACTGGCCGATTGTTCACGATTCAAGGAATGTTTTCCCAAAACCAACCAATATTATAAACAACTATTTAATGGCAAGCTGGGATTTAAAAAAGTGGCAGAGTTTACCGATGAACCAATCATCAATGATCAATCGGCCGATGAATCGTTTACCGTCTATGACCACCCAAAAGTGATGATCTTTAAAAAAACTTCTTGAATAACCCCAATATCCCCTGTTTCCATCCTACCGTATGCGTCGTCCCCGCCGGCCGGGACTTGATTTCGTCATAATTATTCAGATACCACCGGTAGGATTTGATCAAGGCCTGGGAATTGGAATACCGGGGATGCCACTTGAGGGTTTTCATTAACTTATTGACGGAAACATACGAATCCTTGTCGGCCGTATCATACACCCATTGGTACAACGGCGACAGTTTCATTTTTTCGAAAAACCATAAGGCTTTTTTTACCAAAAAGGCCGGCGTCGGCATTATTTCCGAACCGGAGCGGGCATAATCAAATACCGTCTGCAAATCTTTCCCGACCGTGTCATATTTTTCCGCACCAATGTTAAAAATACCATTTACTTTCGCCTTGTTTTTCGCGGAAATAATCAAATAAATGGCTTCCGTCAAGTCGTCAACATCCAAAAGTTGATAGCGGTTTGTGCCATCGCCAATCACCGGTATCTTTTTTCCGTCTTTAATCCAGTCGAAAAGGATTTCGAAAACCCCCAGACGGTGAGTGCCGACGAAAGTTTTTGGCCGGATAACAGTCACGGTCAGACCTTTTTTCCGGTATTTGCCGCACAGTTTTTCCGCATAAATTTTGCTCTCTCCATATGGACCGACACCGACAAGCGCCGCTTTTTCATCGATCGGATGGACTTTCGGCACGCCGTAAACTGCCGTTGAAGAGATATAAACAAATTGTCTGATTTTATTTCTTACTGCCGCCTCAAGTAAATTCCTTGTGCCATTAATATTGACCTCAAGAATTTCCTCCCTCGATCGTAAAGGCAAGGCAGCAGCAGCATGGATAATAATATTGGTATGCTTAGTAATTTTCATCATCAGTTTTTTATCGCGGACATCGCCTCTGATAAAACGGCAGCCGGACGGATATTCTTTTTTATTCGAATCAATGACGTCAAGAAGCAGTATGCGGCAACCTTTTATCGATTTGGATAACCGCTTCGCCATGTGCAGTCCAAAAAAACCGGCGCCGCCGGTGATTAGAATTTCCATAAGGGATATGATAACATATTAAAACAATCCATATGGCTAAAAAACTCAAGGTCGGTTTTGATCTCGACGGGGTCATCCTGTATAATCCCCTGCGCACGCTCCGGCCGGTCGCCAGTTTTTTCAAATTTATCAAGCCGGTTTTATTCCACGAAAAAGCCAATGCTTTTTATTTTCCCAACAGTCCACTGGAAAAATCCGTCTGGAAATTGCTCCATAAAACCAGTTTCCGGGTCGCCGACGGCGTGACCGATATTAAAACATTGGCACAACAGGGCGTAATCGAACCGTATATTATTACGGCCCGATATAGTTTTCTGAAAGACGATTTTTACTATTGGATAAAAAGGCTGAATAACCAGCCTTATTTCCGTTATTACCATTACAACAAAGATGACATTCAGCCCAATGCCTTCAAGGAAAAAATGATTAGTGAATTGAAACTGGACGTTTTTGTGGAAGATAATTGGGGGGTCATCCAACGGCTGAATAATTCCGTACCGAAAACAAAAATTTTCTGGATATCCAATTCACTTGATTGGCATATCCCTTATCATTACAAGTTTAGCAGCCTGGAAGAAGCTATTCTTTATTTAAGCAAACATCCCTAAAGGCTTTAAGGCATTAAAAAAACCGCCGAAAATGCGGCGGTTTTTTTCTTGCTGTTCGCTGACAAAAAAGCGAAGCAGGTCTTTGGTGGTAATAATGCCTATTGGATGACGGGTTTTGTCAACGACGACGACGCTACCGATCCTTTTTTCCAGTATTAATCTGACAACGTCGGCTAAAGTATGCTCCGGCGACAATGTTAAAACATAAGTTTTGGCAAAAAGCTTTATCGGCTGATGGTAAAAACTGGCTTTTTCCGGCGAGTTTTTGGGCGCGACCAGATAAGCAATTAAATCGTAATGGCTGAGAATCCCTCTCAGCTTGAAATCCTTGCTGACAACGATCAGTTTGGAAACCTTACTTTGCTTGAAAATGTTTATCGCCGCCGCCACCGTATCATCTTCATAGACAACCATCATTGGATGATTTTTATATTTAAGCGCCTGGGCGATAGATGTTTTATATATCGGTCGTGAACGGAACTGCGAAAGAATATGCCGGGCGGAAATAATACCCAGAAACCTGTCCTCGGCGTCAAAAACCGGCAGGTAATGGATTTTCGACTGCATAAATAAACCGGCAACTTTGGTTAAGGGATAATTGACGTATACTTTGGGTGCGTGATATAAGCAATGTTCGGCTTTGGCATTTCCCGGGTATGACGACTTTATTAAGCAATAATAAGGATTGATTACTCCCAAAAATTTATTTTCCGGTGTAAAAACAAAAGCGGCATCATGAGAAGTAGATAGCTTGTTTAAAGCTGAAGACAAATTCTCGGAAGGTAGAATCCGGATGATATTGTTGGTTTTGATTATGTCCTGCAAAGACATAGGCAATATCGGCAAATTACAATTACCTAAGTTATATTTAATAACATCAATCAATAAATGTCAAGCTGAATTGTTGTTTGATTTTAACAACATGTTAATTAACAACAACATATTAGATTAATATCGTTTATATATATTATAATATAAATCTATATTAAATATAAATTATGTCATATATTATTAACAGTTATATTAAGATAACATATACTGTATAATATATTTTAATTAATGTCAATATGAAAAAAATTACCGATTATCTGGAGGAGCTTGGATTGTCGGAAATTGAGGCTGTTCTCTATCAAGGTTTATTGGAAACCGGACCAACTACAGTAATGGAGTTATCGGAACATACCAGTATAAAAAGAATTACTACACACTTTAACATAAACAATCTTATCGAAAAGGGTTTGGTCGCCCAAACAATTCATGGTGCTCGGAGACAAATTATCGCCGAACCACCCGAAAGACTTGAATATTTAATCGAAAAAAAAGTCGAGCAGGTTAACCGACTGAAAAATAAATTCAATGATGTTTTACAGGTCATTCAACAAAATTCATCTGATTCAAAGTCGCTGGAAGATGTTGTCATAAAATATTATGAAGGAAAAAAAGGAGTCCAATCTATTTACGAAGAAATGGTAAAAGCCAGTGAGGTGCATTCATTCATCAATTTGGACAAATACTACGATGTATTCCCTAATACCGAAAATATGTTTTGGGATGCTTTCAATAACAATCCTAAACGCCGAGTATGGGATATTGCCATGGACTCACCGCTTGCGCGCCGGATTGCCAAAGGCCATAAGCACTATTACTGTAAATTAATCAAGAATTCCAAGTTTTTTTCCGGCTTTGATATTTTAATTTACAATAACAAAGTAGCCATTAACCAGCTTGAGGTTGATAATACAATCGGCCTGATTATTTCTTCCCAATTCCTGTTTTTAAGTATGCGGTCGTTGCATCAAGCAATGTGGAAATTAATTAGCTGAAAATAGAATTTATCATTTTTCGAATTTCTAAATCTATCTGTTTCGACAACTTAACCATTTTAGCTGAATAGGTTTTTTTTAGTTGCTGGATTTTATTCTTTCTGCCATTATTGTAATCATTATATTTATTCTTATTTTCTTTAAGCTTCAACCGATATTCGTCGTTAACGCTGATTATTTCCAATAATAACTTCCTGCATTTCCCATACGGTAAAAAATTGACTCCGTACATAAAGGGCAGGTTCTTTGCCAATTCAAGATTACTAAAAGTATTTGTATAGGTATTTTTTTCAAAAAATATTTTGTAGTTTTGTATATTGGGTATCTCCGCAATTGACAACTGACTCTTATAACTTTTCCAGTTGTAGTTACTTGCTTCATCAATGGCGATATAGGCAAGATTTTCGTTGACTCCTCCGGGATGCAGATAACTATTCTTACCGGTAAAAATAAGAGTATTGAATTTTGCTTCAGATTCATTACTTACTGCATGCGACCAGGGTTCGATGATAATTCCATTTGGAGTATTAACGTAATTTTTCTTTTTGAGAAGTTCCAAATAGTCACCGGTATACATGTACCAAACTAATGTGGAATTATCGATATAATTTAACAAGTCGTTACGGGTTTTCGTCCCAACCTGCAGCTCCGAATCCGATCGCTTCAAGATCCGCAAAATCATCGGTTCAACAAGATCATTGATTGATATACCGACTTTTTCAAATAAAATATTTCTTCCTTGGATTAAGTCGTCATATATATCGGAATCAAATACTCTAGTCAAGGAAATTCCATGTCCTGATACATATTCAATATATTTTTTTGTTATTTTATACCTGATTTCCTCGGCGGTTTTTATCACGATAAAAATATTCTGTTTTTCGTTATCGGTCAATTCCCGGTTAAAATACAATTCCAGTGTATTAATTACTTTTTTTGTCCATAATTTTTCTTCGGAAATCGCTACATAATTTGTCCCGTTATAGATTCCGATCGTTTCCACTATCTGATCCAGAGATACGGCATTTTGTATCCATTGGGCAACCTGGCTGACTGTTTTGATTTGCTTCTTCTTTCCTGTTACCGGATCGGTTAAAATACCCTCACCGATTTCTCGAAGGCATTTTGTTCTGATTGCGCACCATCCACCCAGTACCGTATAAACGGAGTTTTTATTCTTGCCAAGTTGTTCTACTCCTTTTGAAGCTAAGACTGTCTTGTCGTATGTTTCACCCAAATTTTTCTCCGCCCATTCCGGTTGTGGCAACCTTCCTTCAAAAATTCGCCCGGTATTTCGTGATAATCGTACCCGAATTATCGCCAGTTTATTATTGTCCCGTGCGCTTTTTAATATTTTTTGCTCCATAATCTATCGTCACTTTTTTATTTAAGGCGCGATAAAAAACTAAGGATCATCAATACTCCCCATCCGGTGCCACCGTGGTTAACGACGCCGTACGGCTCGTTTTCGTTAAAAGCCGGGCCGGCGATATCGAGGTGGATCCATTTCGTCTTGTCGACGAAATCGGACAGGAATAAAGCGGCGGTGATCGCTCCCCCGCTGTATTTGCCGCCGCCGATATTTTTGAGATCGGCGACCGGACTTTTCAGGCTTTTGGCGTAATATTTATATAAAGGCAGTGGCCAGAGATCTTCCCCCTCCGTATTGGCTGCTTTTTCCAAACTATCAAGCGTTTTTTGGTCGTTGCCAAACATACCGGTGATATTCTTGCCCAAAGCGACGATACAGGCGCCGGTCAATGTCGCCAAGTCGATCATCATCTCGGGCTTGAGATATTTCTCCGCGTAAGACAAGGTATCGGCCAGCGTCAGCCGGCCTTCGGCATCGGTATTGAGGACTTCGATTGATTTGCCATTTAAAGCAGTGACGATATCACCCGGCTTCATCGCGTGGCCGGAAGGCATATTCTCGCAAGCCGGTAAAATGCCATAAACCTCAGCCGGCACGTCATAACGGGATAATATTTTAAAAATTCCGAGTACAGTAGCTCCTCCTGCCATATCCATTTTCATTGTTTCCATATGCTCGGGCGGCTTCAGCGACAATCCTCCCGAATCAAACGTGATGGATTTGCCGATGAGGCAAATTTTTTTACCGACTCCTGCATAATGAAGAACGATAAATTTCGGCGGCTGTTCGCTCCCCTGGGCGACACCCAAATACGCGCCCATTCCGAGTTTCCGGCATTCGTTTTCATCCAGGACTTCCACTTTAATCTTCCCTTTTGATTCCTTGGCGATTGTGATGGCCTGTTCTTCGAGCGTATCCGGATGGACATGCGACGCCGGTTGGTTAACGAGATCACGAGTCAGGTAAATCCCCTCCGCCAACAATTTTCCATACTCTATCCCCTCTTGCACCACTTTAACCTGCGAGGTTAAAAGCGGTCCACCACTAAAGGCCAAATTTATAATTCTTTTGGACTTTTTTTTCGCTTCTTCGCTTTTGTAAAAATCGAAGTCGTAATTAGCAAGATACAAAGCAACCGCCAAATTCTGACCGACGGCAAAATAATTCTTTCCCAAAATATCGAAATAAGAAACAGTAACGCTCGTCAGTTTGTGGGCGCGGCAGTAACGGAAGGTATCGGCTAAAAGATTACGCCATTTAATCAAATTGAATTCTTTTTCCTTTCCGGCGCCAACGACAACGGCGGTTTTATAAGGAGTATCGACGTCAACGCTGACCAGCTCCCCCTCCTTGCCGGAAAATTCCCGCTGTTTCAGTTTGGCAGAAATTCTTTGATTGGTTTTTTCATCGAAAGGCAGTGACAAACCGTGGTCTGTTCCTTCAAAAGCAATATGAATAAATGTTTCTCCCCGAGCGGGAAAGCCAAGTTTTTGAATGTTTATTCTACCAGTCATATGCATATTATATACATCTTTTCCCAAAACGGTTATAAAAATTGCAAATCACTCCATCTTTCCCTTGACATCCCTGTTTCCCTATCCTATAATATTCTCATATGCCTACAGGTATTAATCCGGAAAGACAAAAAGGAATCCCCCTGTCTAAGGCTGCTCTTGCCTTAACCCCGTTAACTATCGGTGTTTTATCCGCCTGCAGTAATAATCCGGCAATGGCCAAACCACCGGAAGGGGTAACCCCGATAGCGACCGATACGGCAACCGCCATTATCCCGATGACTCCGGCTCATGCCCCATCAATTATTCCTGCCTCTCCTACCATAACCGTGGAAGTATCTCCTCTCCCCCCATCAAAAGCAACGGAAACGATTACCACCACTGTCCCGGTTATTACTCCGACGGTTGGCACTCCATTACCTCTCTCGGGAACACCCTTTGCCGTTCCGTCAGCAACTGTCACGGAAACGGTTAACCCGACAGCGGCGGCTACTAAAGAAGCAGCGGCAACACCGGATGCTGCCGCTCAAGCCAGACAGGAATTTAACACTGTTGTCGTCAGATTTGCGCCGGTATTGGGGATTGACCCGGATAATCAAATTGACAAAAACGCTCCCGATTATTACCAGCAGTTGGAAAAATCCGGCTGGATCGTCACTTTACCCGATGCCCAAGGTAATCCGGCAATGTTTTGCGTCGCCAAAGGCCCACGGGCGCTTCGGCCGGATGTACCGCAATATTTTGTCCAAGCGGCTGATTGGATCAATAAGCATGACCCGGATTACATCAAAAGCGCTGCCGCCGGCAGTATTTATTCGATGGCGGCCCTGAAAGTAAAGACTATCATAACTGGTACTGCGCATCCAGATTGGGGAAGTTATACGGAAGGGGTATTGTTGGTACCAAATCATTCTGTTAATGGAGCTATCGTGGCGATAGATATTACTCCTGCAGCATTTAATCACGGTATGGATATGAGAATTGAAGCGATAGGAAGACTGTTAGGTGAAATAGATAATACAAGAGCGACGAGTTCTTTGGGATCAAAAGCCACACCATTAAAAGTTGAGGAGCAAAGCTATAAAACCAAGATGGTTTGGCTAAACCAACATGTCAACCCAAAAGAAGCGGAATATGCTGGTTTAAAAGGATGGTTTGATTTAAACATTGACGACGCGAGAAAGAGATTCCCGAATTAGTCTTTTTCCCAACCTTCTTACTTGACAAAACCGCAAGCAATCCTCATACTAAAAATAGTGAATAAAATTCTTACGGTTATTTTAATCTTGCTATTTATCATTCTTGGTGGCGAAATAGCTTTTTGGTTAACATTGCCAAAGCAAACCCAAAAACAAGCTGTTTCACTCGCGGCAAAAAACTTGCCCACTCCCACTCTTCCTGCCATTCCTACCCAACCGATCGATGATTCATGGCTTAAAACCGATGTTGACCAACGCCACAATAATACTTTTGGCGTCATTTTTTCCGTTCAGGCGGCTATCCAGACAGTTATGAATGAAAATAACTTTAAAGCGTTAACAGCCAATGGTACCGCGCTTAATTTTAAAACTGATACCGGTACCCAATACTATACCCGTAATCAAAAGCCCGGCAGCCTGCCAATTGATACGGTGGAAAAAAAGCTGTATGTCATGGAGCCGGGCCGCATCTATCTGTTGGAATGGCTGGCGTCGCAAAACAGTACTAATTCTGGTATTATTAATCTATGGCGAATTATGCGAAAAAATTAAGTTTGGGGATTTTTATTGTCTTGGCTCTTTTTCTCAAGATCGCCTATTTTCGACCGGCCCAGGCAGCCTACACTTGCTCTAGTGATTCCGATTGCTCCTGCGGCTCTTGCTGCAAGAATGGCGCCTGCGGCGGTTGCACCACAAATCCTTGCTCTCAACAAACAAATCCACCTCCCCCCCTCTTCAACTGTGCCCAGCAAGCCTGTCCCTCAGGCCAGTGTTGTACGTCCGGTAACGGCGGCTGCGGACCATGCACCGTTCCGGGAACCACAGCGACATTAAGCTGTGCCAATTTCCAATATGATGTTACACGGCAGCTTTTTAACGCTCAAATATCGCCGGGGACCTGTGGCAACGAGTTTGGCCATCCGGTCGTTGAGGCCGTGGGTGTTGATTCATCCCAAAATCTGGTCGAGCGGACATTTAATTATCCGCTTGCTTTTTGCCCTGTTGGCACCACTATTTCCTGTTCCCTAACAAACTCAGGTTATGGATTAATTAGGGAGGCGGCGCCCAACGGTAAGACAGGATTCGGCAATATGTACGTTTATACTTGCACGGACAACAGCCCCAATAGCTGTACCCAAAGCTGGAATGTCATGCAACCGCTGCCCAGCCAGATTAACGACAACTACAGTTATGAACTATACATGATTAACCAGTCAGACAATTACACCTGTCAGAGTCAGATGTGTACCCCCGGCCTCCTCTTTGTTGGTGACCAGATTAACCCCTCCTGCACGCTTTCTTTCAGTCCGGCCTCGCCCACCAATGTTAATAACAATGTCACCATCACCCGTCCATGCCACCGATAATATCGCTGTCAAAAGCGTGCAAACTTATGCCTATAACAATAATAATAACAGCTGGGAAAGCTTGGGCTTGAACACTAATATTTATAGCAATGACTGGCAGGGCAATTTCAGTTGGACGACCAGTAATGCCAGCCATACGGCCGGTACTCACGATATTGCCGCCAATGTCTATGATGATTTTGATAATTTTTATCAGTGCAAAACGCCATACACCCTGACGTCGGTTCCCCAACCTCCCTCCAGCGCCGTCTGCGGTACATTTGACAGCAATCCTAGCAGTCCGACATTTATGCATACGCCGGTGACATGGACTTTTGCCGGCGGCAGCTACCTGGCCGTCAAATACGGCCAGTTCAACCAAATGACGCAAGGAACCGATGTCAGCGATGCCACCAAGACATATAATCCGGCCATTTCCCCCCAGCAGACAATCGGCAATATTCCCGATAATCCAGGCGGCCGCACTACCTGCGCTAAAGTGTCGGCTGACGGCATCACCTATTCGGCCGAATACTGCCAGTCCTGCCCGTTACCAACCAATCCGTCACCAGCGACAATTAGCGGTCCTTTATACCAAAAATCCGGTACCGGCTGTACCCAGGCCTCAAGTAATAATAATTATTTCCAGTTTACCAATCCCAATTTCACCTTTACCGCTAACCCCGGCCCCCCTTGCGTCACCACCACCTGCGGAGTCAACAATAACTCTCAAGCCTACACTTATTCGTGCACCACTCAATTTAGGAGTAACAACTGTTTACCAACCAGCTGGCCGTCATCAACTACCTTGTCTCTAACCGGCGCCAATTCCCCCGGCTACACTTTTGTCGGGTGGACTAACTCGAGCTGCTCTTTGCCCAATAATACCCAAACGGTTTACGGCGGCATTACGGGTATTCAGGCGCCAACCAATAACACCAATCAACCGCTGACACTATCTCTCACTAACCCCAATTGGATCAAGTTAAGAAACGCCTCCTACAACGATATCGATATCGGTTCCGTCACCATTCCCGCCAGCATGAATTTGTATGACGGCGATGATTTAGCCCAAAAATCGTTTATTGTCTCGACTGCTCCCAATGGTAATGAAGGGGGTACCGTTCTCAAATTAGACGTCAATTCCTCCATCAACACTCCCTACTCCACTCCCCACGACTGGGCCGACATCTCCCACAATTATTCACCGGCAATCAATCTTCACCCCCTCCAGTTTGAAAGCTATGTCAAAGCACGAAAATCATATCAATCAATCAGTAACTTATCCCAAATTACCGCTGATGGCATTTATGTCTGGACGGGGGGTAACAAAACAATTGACGGGACGGAGTTTGGCAGCCATAATGTGGTTTTAATCGCCGATGGGTTATCAACGGTTATTACTATCAGTAATTCCAGCGGCCATTTTGCCCCAACCGGCAGTGTCGCCATTATCGCTCACGAGATTGACTTTGACGATACTGTCCCCTTGCAGGATGCCACCGGTCTCTTTATTGCCGATACGGTTAATACCGGCAGTACCAACAACCAGGGGTTAAAGATCAATGGTAATCTAATCGCCCAAACAAGCTTGACCAACTCCCGCCAATGGAGCGATACTTCCAGGCCGTCGGTCTTTATTTATTTTCAACCTAATCTTTATCTGAATTTACTCCCTTATTTATCTATTGCCAAATATGATTACAAGGAGTTACAATGATTACCTTTTCCTTTTTTTTGCCGCTAAAAATTCCCGGCCGTGGCCGATATCCGGATTGACCGGTTTATTCTCTTGACACATCGGACAATCCGATTCCGTATAAGATGAGGCTTCAACAACAGTCAACGGTAAAAAATCATAACCGACCGTTTGCGAATTGACTTTTTTCGGGTCACGGTTGACAATGACGCTGACGGCGACGACATTACCGCCGGCTTTTCTAACGCTGTCGGCCGCTTTTTTTACAGACCCGCCGGTCGTCGTTATATCCTCGACCACCAGGACATTTTTGTCTTTCACTAATTTATCGAAGCCGCGTTCGAATATTTGGTTTTTATCCGTATCTTTTTCGGTAAACAAACCAAGAATGTTTTTTTTCTTAATCCGGGATAAATGATGCGCGGTCCATTGCGAAATAACAATACCGCCGATTGCCGGCCCGACAACAACATCGATTTTTCTGTTCTTGAACTTTTCGGCAAATAATTTGCCCAGTTTTGACAATTCCTTTGTATGCGGCAATAACTGGTCGGGATTGATATATACACTCATGTGACGGCCGGATGTTCCCACGATGTGATCATCGGTAATAATGGCGCTGGTTTTTTTTAATATCGATATCACCGGATCTTTTTTCTTTTTCATATTATTTTCTAAAATTATTAATTTGATCCCGCAATTTTCTTGTTTCCTCGCGGGGATTTTCAGCAAAAATAATCGCCCGTGATGAATTGATGATCATCCCGGCTTTTTTCGAATTCATACCGGCTATCACTGTTTTTTTTATATCTCCACCCTGCGCCCCAATCCCGGGCACTAAAAAAGTCATGTCACCGGCAATCCGGCGGACTTTTGCCAATTCTTGCGGGTAAGTCGCACCAACGACCAACAGACAGTTTTTATTCTTGTTCCAGTTAGCGGCTACTTTTCGGGCAATTATTTCGTATAACGGTACATTCCTGAATTTTAAATCCTGAAATTCGCCCGCTCCCGGATTGGATGTCCGGCATAAAATAATACAGCCCTTGTCTTTCCGGTCAAGAAACGGCTGCAAAGCGTCTTTTCCCAGATAGGGATGGAGGGTCACCGCATCCGCTTTGAGGTAATCGAAAACATATCGGGCATAGGCGGCGCTCGTATGACCGATGTCTCCTCTTTTGGCATCAAGGATGATCGGGATTTCCGGATATTTTTCGTGTAAATAATCGATGGTTTTTTTCAGCTGTTCCAAACCGGTCAATCCCATTGCTTCATAAAAAGCGATGTTGGGCTTATAAGCGCATACCAAATCATGAGTCAAATCGATAATATTCTTATTGAAATCAAAAACGCAGTTTTTTAATTCAGTCAGACACCGGGGCAATTTTTCCATTTCCGGGTCAAGACCGATACACAGAAGAGAATTGTTTTTTTTAACGATATTGTCGAATTTGTCTTTAAATCTCATATCTGTTATTGGATATTATTGACGATAAACCGAAAATGCCGATTTTGATTTTCATTTACCGTTACCGTTTAGCCGGCTGACGCCGACTTCGAGAAATATCAACGCGCACAGTTCAAATAATGATTTCGTTGCCGACCGCTCGGGTACGCCGATAAGTTCACGCAGGTGATAACGATCGCCCAGCCTGACCGGGATTGCCGCCGGAATAATAATCGTATTATGGGAAATTTTAATGATCGACGAGTGTTTAACCGCGGTCAGTGTCAAAATACGGGCGCCCATCATTCGGGAAATCTTCACCGTATCGAGAATGTCCGTCGTCTCACCCGAGCCGGAAATAGCGATCAGCAAATCCCCTTCTCGCATTTTTGGATTGACGGTTTCGTGAACGACATAAGTTTCTTTTTCCAACCGGACCAGGCGCATCGCCAAATTTTTAGCTACTAATCCCGACCGGCCGACACCGACGACAAAAATTCTTCCGGCCTCTCTCACTTCTTCAACAAATGTTCTCGCATCCTTTTCGGAAATTTTATTGGTCACTTTTTTAATTTCCTTAAGAATCTGGTTGTAAGGCATATTAAATTATTCCCCTAATTTTTTTTAACGACCGGATCCTTTCGGCCCGGCAGATATCCTTCATCTCACAGTCAATTTCGTCAAAAATTTTTTGTCCTTTTTGAAAAATGACCGATCCGACCCCGACCAGAGTTGCTCCGGCCATAATCATTTCCAAAGCATCTTTTCCATTACTGACTCCCCCGAGACCGATAATCGGAATTTTGACAGTTTTGGCAATATCGTTGACACACCTTAACGCCAGAGGAAAAATGGCCGCGCCGGACATACCACCAACCCGGTTACCGAGGACAGGTTTTCGTCTTTTATGGTCAATAAGCATTCCCGGCCCGGCGGCGTTGATGGCGGAAATGGCGTCGGCACCGGCTTCTTCAACCTCATAGGCGACTTTCTTCAAATCAAGAGTATTGGGAGTCAATTTTGCGATAATCGGAATATCCTTGACTACCTTTTTTACCTCATGGACGATGATTGCGGCGAGTAACGGATCGGTGGCAAATGGCCGGCCGACTTCATCATCCACGTTCGGGCAGGATAAATTTAACTCGATAAATGCCGGTTTGGCCGACGCCACCCGTTTGGCCAGATACGGCAGTTCTTTCAGTTGGAAACCGACAATCGAAGCAATTATTGGTTTTTTCGTGGTTTTTTTCAGGGCAATTAAATCTTCTACTCCTTTATCGACTCCGGAGTTGCGCAACCCGACGGAATTGAGAAAGCCGATGCCGAAACTGGCGATTCGCGGAATCGGGTTACCTTCCCGCGGAAGGATGCTGATTGATTTTGGCGTAATGCCGCCGACGCCTCTTATTTGCGCCAGCCTGATGTTCTGAGGAAGATCAACTACAATACCGGAAACAGAAACGAAAGGAGTGGAAAATTCGACGCCGCAAAAAGAAGTTTTCAGGTTAATACTCATATAATTTTGCCGGAACCGGGGGTGATTTGCAGACGGCAGTTCTCCATCACTGTTATTCCACGGACGACAACTTTTATAATCCTGCCTCGCAACCGCCGGCCGGCAAACGGACTCCAACCGCATTTGGTTTTTAAATTTCGGTTCTCTAAAGTATAAGTAAATTTTTCGTCCACTGCAATATATGTTTTTGTATCAAAAACGATCTTAAATATTCGTGCCGGGTTGGTAAAACATAAACGGATTATTTCTTTAATCGGTAATCTGGTTAATAATAATGGCAAAGTTGTTTCCAGATTGGGAACGCCAAAAGGCGGCTTGGCTGAAGATTTTTCTTCAACCGTATGCGGTGCATGATCGGATTCGACAATGTCGATAGCGCTTATATTTTTCCATAAATATTTCTGGTCTTGAGCAGTTTTTAGCGTTGGTTTCATTAACTGATTATCTTTTTCTGTCAAAAATAAATGGTGTGGTGTAACGCCGCATGTCACCGGCAAATTATTTTTTTTGGCGCTTATTATTTGCCGTAATTCATTCTTGCTGCTGACGTGGCAGATGTGGGTCCTTTTTCCGTTTTTTTTGACGACAGTCAGTACTTTTTCAAGCACTGATTCTTCGGCATGAATAAGAATCGGCTTATCCGATTGCCAATGCTCGTAAATCGCCAGCAGCTCTTTGTCCCTGATCAGATAATCGCCGGTTGTTTGATTCAAATACAGTTTCAAACCGTGCACTCTATCGTAAATTAGCGGAAATTGATCCAAATTATCTCCAAGCGAGCCAAAATAGAAACCGACGTCGCAAAAGATTTTTTTCCTGGCGATTTTAATTTTCTTGTTTAACCGACTGGCGGTCGTCACCGGTATTTTATTATTTGGCATATCAAGAACGGTCGTAAAACCGCCGAATATAGCTGCCGTCGTCCCCGTTAAAAAATCTTCTTTCTGTGTCTGTCCCGGATCGCGCAAATGGACATGGGGATCGATTAGCCCGGGTAATCTAATCATTGAGATATTCTTTCCATGAGCGAACTTTTAATTCTTTAATCTGGTACTCGTTTAGGGCATGGATGAAAAAAACTGCTTTGTTCAGATCGGTAAAAAGCGGAATATTATTGTCGGTGGCCGCCCGGCGGATAGCATAACCATCGGTCAGTTGTTTGGTAAAACTTCTTCCCTCACCCTCTTCAATTTCGCTTAAATTAATAACCAGCGAAACAATTTTGTCGCTAATAAGCTTGGTGACGGTCGGGTTTTTCTTTTCGTATTCTTTGTAAACAAAACAGGCATCAATTCCGTTTTCGCGCAAAAACTGACAGGTTCTGCCGGTCGCATATAATTGATAATTCATAAGGGTGAGAAGCCGGGCCGATTCGAGGAATTTTTTCTTATTGACAATGCCGCCAATTGACAACAGTGCGCTTTTTTTATTGATTTTTATTCCGGTGGCATAAATCGCTTTTAAAAATGCCCCTTCAAAATAATTTCCGAGGCAGGCTACCTCGCCGGTCGAAGCCATTTCCACCCGCATGATCGGATCGGCACCGTTTAACCGTGCAAAAGAAAATTGCGGCACTTTTACCAAAGAATAATCGGGATATTCCAGATTGATTGCCTTAACCGGCCGATACAGACAATCGATGAAAAGCTGGGCAAAATTGACACCGGTCGCTTTGGAAATAAAAGGCAGTGTTCGGGAAGCGCGCAAATTGATTTCGATGACATAAACATCATTTTCCTTGGCTAAGAATTGGATATTGAACGGCCCGGTAATATGCAATGCTTCCGCCAGTTTTTCGGCAATTTTGATAATCCTTTTTTCTGTCAGAATATAGACCTTTTGCGGCGGGTAAACAATGGAAGCGTCGCCGGAATGGACACCGGCGTGTTCGATATGCTCGGAAATGGCATAAACTTTTATATCGCCTTTTTGGGCGACCGCGTCAAATTCGATTTCTTTGGCTTCGGCGATAAATTTGGAAATAGTCACCGGATGGTTTTTATTAATGACAACGGCGGCATTGATGTAGCGCTTTAATTCCTCCCGGTTGTAACAAACAGTCATCGCCCGGCCGGAAAGAACATATGACGGCCGGATAAGCACCGGGTAACCAACCGCGGCAGCAAACTGCCCTGCTTCCTTGATATTGGTAAACGCCTTCCATGACGGCTGGGGAATTTGCAGACTGTCAAGCAGCCGGGAGAATTTATTGCGGTCCTCGGCCCGGTCAATATCGATGGTTGTTGTCCCTAAAATATTGACATTTTGCCGGTCGAGTGGCAGAGCCAGATTATTCGGCGTCTGTCCGCCGACCGCAACGATGACGCCTTCCGGATTTTCGAATTCATAAATATCGAGTACTTTCTCCAGACTTAATTCTTCAAAATATAAACGGTCGGAAATGTCATAATCGGTGGAAACGGTTTCCGGGTTACAATTGATGATGATTGATAACCGCCGGTATTTTCTTAAACTAATGGCGGAATTGACGCAGGACCAGTCGAATTCGACCGAACTGCCGATGCGGTACGTCCCCGAACCCAAAACAATTACAGCCCTTTTTCCCAGTGGTTTGACATCATGATGATTACCGTTATATGTCGTATATAAATAGTTGGTTTTTGCCGGCACTTCGCCCGCCAGAGTATCGATTTGAAAAATTGAAGGAACGATTTTATTTTTAATTCTTAAATTACGAATTATGAATTCCGGATTACCGGTTAACTCGCCGATCCGTTTGTCGGAAAATCCCAATTGTTTAAGACGTAACAGTAGGGATGAATTTAAATTCGCCCGTACAATTGATTTTTCCGCATTGACAATATTTTTCAGCCGGTATAAATACCAAGGGTCGATACCGGTAACGTTATATATTTTTTTGACGCTCATCCCCTTTTTTAAACCTTCGGCAATGGCAAACAGCCGTTTTGGTGTCGGCGTTTTAATGTAATGGACGGACAGGTCACCTCCTGCCCCTGCCAACATGCTATTGTCTGTTACTCCCTGTACGCCGATGTCCAGCATCCGGACGGCTTTCTGGATCGCTTCCTCAAAAGTCCGCCCGATCGCCATCACCTCACCGACCGATTTCATACTGCTGCCGATTTTTTCCTCGACACCCTGGAATTTTTCCAGATCCCAACGGGGAATTTTGACAACCAGATAATCGAGGGCCGGCTCAAAAAAAGATTGAGTCACCTTCGTCACCTGGTTTTTAATATTCATCAGATTTCGGCCAAAAGCCAGTTTGGCGGCAACATATGCCAACGGATAACCGGTGGCTTTGGAAGCCAGGGCGGATGACCGGGACAGCCGGGCATTCATTTCAATGACATAATATTCGGATTGTCGGGGATTAAGGGCAAACTGGACATTGCATTCGCCAACCACTTTCAAACTGCGGACAATATCAATTGCCACTTTTCTTAAACTGTGATATTCGTAATTGGTCAAAGTCTGGCTGGGAGCAACAACAATCGACTCCCCGGTATGGATGCCTAACGGATCCATATTTTCCATGTTGCAGATTGCCACGCAATTATCCGCCGCATCCCGGACGATTTCGTACTCGATCTCTTTATAATGATGGAGATATTTTTCGATCAGGACCTGCCGGGAAAAAGATAATGCATCGGCCGCGATTCTCTCCAGTTCCTTTTCGTTACGGGCAATCCCCGACTTCTGGCCGCCAAGGGCGTATCCGGCCCGGACCATCACCGGATAGCCGATCTCTTTGGCAATGGTTAATGATTCTTTTAATGATGTTGTCGCCCGGCTTATGGGTACCGGAATCCCGATTTTTTTCAGATGGTCGGCAAACGCCTGCCGGTCCTCCGATAAGATCACCGATTCAATCGGCGTTCCCAGTACCCGGATGCCGTATTTTTTTAATATTCCTCTTCTATACAGCTCCATACCGCAATTTAAGGCCGTCTGGCCGCCGAAGGAAATGGAGATGGCGTCCGGTTTTTCCTTGGCAATCACTTTTTCGACAAAGTCCGGATTTACCGGCAGGAAATAAATTTCGTCGGCTAAAAATTCCGATGTCTGGAAAGTAGCGATGTTGGGATTGACAAGCACGGTCTTGATCCCCTCCTCCTTAAAAGCTTTGATCGCTTGCGAACCGGAATAATCAAACTCACCGGCCTCGCCGATTTTCAATGCCCCGGAACCGAGAATTAATACTTTTCTCATAAATTTTCTCATAAATATGATACGAATCTACGAATAGATGCTAATAATGCGAATATGCTAATTCTGCCTTCGTGATGAGTATTAGCATCATTCATATCATATTCTTTCCAAAAAATAGTCAAACACCCATTCCGTATCCATCGGCCCCGGCGTCACTTCCGGATGGAACTGAACGGACATAAACGGATATTTCGTATGAATTATTCCTTCGTTGGTACCGTCATTGGCATTGGCAAACCATGTTTGGAATCCCGGCGGTATTTCACCAACGGCAAAGCCATGATTTTGGGTCGTCAAATAACATCGCGGACTGTCGGCCAAAACGCACGGCTGGTTTTGCCCCCGATGGCCGAATTTCAGCTTGTAGGTATCACCGCCCGCGGCCAAGGCCAGAATCTGATGGCCGAGACAAACGCCGAAAGTAGGAATTTTATTGGCAAGCGATTTTTTAGCGATCTTAATTGTTTCACCGGCAAACTTTGGATCGCCCGGACCATTGGAAATTACCAAAGCATCAAATTTTCCGCCAGCCGGCGGATGGATAAACGGGTCGTAATCCCAGGGGACGGTAATTACTTTTACATTCTTTTGCAGAAAATTTCGTGTAATGTTTCTTTTTCCGCCGCAATCGACGATGAGGACTGTTTTTTTACCGACGCCTTCATATTTGATTTTTTCCGGTGATGATTTCAATAATAGATTTTCTTTGTTGGGATCGTAAAAAGAAATGTCTTTACCAAAAACTATTTTTCCAAGCATCGCCCCCTGTTCCCGGATTTTCTGTACCAAATAACGGGTATCTTTAATTTCCAGAGCGGGAACTTTCTCTTTTTTCAACCAGGCAGCCAATTTCCCTTGACTATTGTGGTGTGACGGCGTATCGATATAACTGGAAACAATCAAGCCAAGTATTTTTAGGCCGGCTGATTCCCAATATTTTTTATCGGGAACGCCGTAGTTGCCGATAAGCGGATAGGTAAGGATCAGTATCTGGCCAATATATGACGGATCGGTCAGGGATTCGGGATAGCCGACCATGCCGGTGGAAAAAACGACTTCGCCGGCTGTTGAACGTTCATATCCGAACGATTCGCCCGTAAATTTACTGCCGTCTTTTAAGATTAGTTTACCTTGCATAATAAATCACAAAACAGTTTATTACTGTGATTTGAATTTATTCCAGTATCATCTTTAACAACGCCATTCTCACATACATTCCGTTTTTCGCCTGTGTCGTCAGGTATACCGCCCGCGGATCATTGTCCACTTCCGTTTTAATTTCACCGACACGCGGCAGCGGATGCATCAGTAGCGTTTTTTTACCGGCTTTCCTGTCGACCAAATCCTTGCTAAGGATAAAGCTTAGTTTTAATTTTTCGTATTCGTTTTTATCGGAAAATCTTTCCTTTTGCACCCGAGTCCAATACCAAAAATGCAGATCCGGCGGAATGTCGTTGAGATTATTAATCTCAATTAACTTAATTCCCCGTCGGCAGAATTCGTCTAACTCTTTTTTGGATAATCGGAGAACTTTGGGTGACAGAAGATAAATTATGCTGTTCTTAAAAAACGATAACCCTTTAAGCAGTGAATGAATAGTCCGGCCATTTAACAAATCACCAACCATTAATCCTTTTATGCCATCCAGTGTTTTAAACTTTTCGTAAATGGTATACATATCCAAAAGGGCTTGAGTCGGATGTTCCCCGATACCGTCACCGGCATTAACGATGGGAATTCCGGCGGTTTTGGCGCATATTTGCGCCGTCCCGGCGACCGGATGACGGATGACAATTGCATCACTATACTGCTCCATAATTTTTATCATATCCTCAATCGTTTCCCCCTTAACCACCGATGATGTCTGCATTGGATTTTGATGTTCGATGGTCTGTCCGCCCAGTCTTTTTACGGCAACGCAATGGGAGGAAAAAGTCCGTGTCGACGGTTCAAAAAATAATAACGCTACCACTTTCCCTTTTAAAATGTTCAGTGCCTTTTTAGGCTTGATTTTTTTGATTTTATCAGCCGTTTTGAAAATGGACAGGATAATATTTTTATCCAACTGGTCGATGGAAATCAGATCATTACCTTTCAGAATATTTTTTTTCATATATGTCTAAAAATTGATAATTGGACAAAAAAAAATGGGGTCATTGCCCCATTTTTAATTTAAATTTTTAAACTTCTTAATTTTCATCCTAGCTAAAAATACTAAATAAAAAATTATTTATTGTCAATATATAAAACAATATCAGATTGGTTTTTGATATAATTTCTGTTAAGTTTGGGTGAGTGCTGGAATGGCATACAGGTTAGTCTCAAAAACTAATGGCCTCACGGCCGTGAGGGTTCGACTCCCTCCTCACCCACATTAACGAAGATCTAAAGCCTCTCCTTTAAACGTAAGATTTTTTGGCTGAATAATGACCTGACGATTTCCTTTCTCCACATACCCTGCGTCAATACTTTGAAACCCGTTTTGTTTCACAATCGTCTGCATTTTTTTTATGTCTTTTTCAGGCAGAAAAATTGCATAATCCATTCCCATGTTGTATGTACCGTACATTTCTTCATCATTAAGACCGGCGTGTTTTTGGATAAACAAAAAAATTTCCGGCGGATCAAGGATTTTTTCGATGACATAACGGAAATTTTGTTTCGCCCGCATGATTTTCCTTAAACCATGCCCGGTAATATTACTAATATAATGTATATTTATATTGTTATTTAGTAACTGTTGTATTAATTTGGCATAAATATTAGTTTTGGTCAAAAGGGCTTCGCCGTATATCCGGCCGTCGGCTAATTTGGTACCGTACCCTTTTGGCAATTTTTTGGCGATAGCCCGGGTCAATGAAATACCGTTGGCGTTGACGCCGTTGCTTTTGAGTAAAATAATCCGGTCTCCCGATTTTAAATTCCGGTCATTGAGGAATCTGTTTTTATTGTAAATTATTCCGATTGCCGATCCGGCCAGTTCGGCCGTGCCGGGGCACATCACCTGTTTCATTGTCGCTGTTTCTCCTCCGCCCCATGATACACCGGCCAGGTCGCAGGCACCTTTCCAACCGTTAATTAAATCGGTCATCCGCCGACGGTCATAAAGCCAGTCGTTATCCTCAATCGCCCAATAGGCATGGATAACCAGTGGTTGGGCCCCGACCGTCGACAAATCGTTAATAATCGTCGCTACCGTATCATGACCGATAATATCGTAATACGTCTTGCCGGTAATTTTTCTGGTGGCATCGGCGATCAGATTTTTTGTGCCCAATCCTTCAATGACGGAAGCCATATATACATTTCCCTGTTTCCAAACATATGCCGACTCACCCCGGGAATTGGCCATTTCGGCGTATCCGTTTTTTTTCAAATTAACGGCCGTTGTTTTCGCCGCCGACTGGAATAATTTTTTTACCGGATCCTTTGTTTCATAATTATCCCCTACCTGTTCGTAAGTGATCTTTTTTTTTCTCATAACGACTGGACTACGATCGTGATGAAGTCGTAAAACTTTTAAGAACATTTGTCCGAAAACCTTCATCGGCTGCGCCTTTTAATATTTGTAAAGCGCTATGGCTACCCAAAGTGGCAATAGTGTATTTTTTCATAAACGGGCAAAAGATAATGCTTTATCAATACCTTTGATTTTTATCCATGAATGCGGATCTTGCCCCATATCTTCTATTTTGACGACACTGACAAGGTTCATCCCGATTTCTTTTTTCAGCCGCATCCGTGAATTGGTATGCGTCTTTTCGAAAAGAGTCAACATCTTCACGATTTTTAGATTGATATGAAGATGCCGGGAAATATTTTCCATCAATTCGGAAACGGCGCAAAGCAGTGTCCCGGTATCGCAAATATCGTCGACAAAAGCGATCCGCACCGCCCGGCGGCTGCTTGCCGGCTTCCAACGTTGGAATAAAACCGGATCAAGCGATAAGACATTTTTTACCCCTTGAGTATAAGAATCAATGACGACGCCGAAAACCGGATCATGTTTGTAATTGGCTTTCGTTGTTTTGAAAATCGTTTCCACCCGTTTTCGCGTATGAAAACCGATAACATTGGCGAGAACAATTCCGGAATTCTGGATGCCGAAAATCAGGTCCGCTTTTTCCGGAATCTGGTTGCCGAGTTCGATCAGGGAATTTTTAACCGTATTGGAATCAAGCGTATTTTTAATAAGGTATGTATAATTGATCCCCTCCCCGGCCGGAAAATTGGCAACCGACCCCTGAGCGAGCAAACCGCGCATCAGATCATGCAAACCATATGAAATCCGGCCGTCATGAAGAGCCATTTGTATAGCCAGCAATGATTCTTTGTATGATAACAGGTTGTATTTTCCCAGTTGGTGCGGCGGCCCCGGCGCATATTTGCGCTTGAAATAAGGCATTCTCATAACAAGTATACTATCGATTTTTTAAAAATTTTTAACCCCGGACCGTCGACCGGTAACCGTTTTTTTCGGAGATATTTTTCCTTCAGGTATGACCAATGAGACAGCGATTTTTTTCAGTTCTAAAATATTTTTCGTGAATTTATTGTCAATTATCAACGGGTATTGGCCGGTAAAGCAGCCGGTGCACAAATCGTTTTTTTTCTGCCTAGTCGCCCGGACCAATCCGGGCAGGCTTAAATACTCCAGCGAGTCGGCGCCAATAAACTTTTTAATTTCGGTGACTTCTTTTTTCGAAGCAATCAGGTTTTGCCGTTTGGGAGTATCGACGCCGAAATAACAGGAATATTTAATGGGCGGAGAGCAAACGCGTATATGGATTTTTTTGGCCCCGCAGTTTCGCAGCACCTGGATAATTTTTTTAATTGTCGTCCCCCGGACGACCGAGTCGTCAACAATGACGATCCGTTTGCCTTTGACGATTTTTTTGAGCGGATTGAATTTAATCTTTACTCCCATTTCCCGTATCCGCTGTTCCGGCTGGATAAATGTCCGGCCGATATAGCGGTTTTTGATGAGGATTTCGCCAAAGGGAATGCTCGATGCTTTGGAATAACCGATCGCTGCCGATGTGCCGGAATCGGGAATGGCCACCACCATATCGGCGTTAACTGGCGCTTCATATGCCAGAATTTCGCCTGACCGCTGCCTTACCTGATGAACCAATTCTTTATTGAAAATACTGTCCGGCCGGCCGAGATAAACATATTCAAATAAACAAAACGATTTTTTGGCCGATTTGATCTGGCCTTCCCCCTGCAAACCATTGCGGCCGATGGAAATTACTTCTCCGGGTTTGATATCGCGGATATAAGTGGCACCAACCGTATCCAAAGCACAAGTTTCCGAAGCGACGACATAACCGCCGTTTAATTTACCAAGAGTCAACGGCCGAATACCATACGGGTCGCGGAAAGCGAATAATTGTTGGCGGGTAAGTAACACCATGCTAAATGCCCCTTTTAGCTGCGGGATGGCATTTGTAATTTTTTCACCCCAGTTTTTTCCCGGTGTATTATTAATTACCCGGCCGATCACTTCGGTATCGGTCGACGACTGCCAGCTGGTACCCGGCAACGATTGGGCCAATTCGGCCGCGTTAACGATATTGCCATTATGGACAATCGCCACTTCTCCGGCTTGTAAATTGAAAACAATTGGCTGGACGTTGCTGGCGGTATTGCCGCCGGTCGTCGAATAGCGGGTATGACCGATGGCGATATGGCCTTTTAGCGAAGCAATTTTTTCCTCGTCAAAAACCGACGATACCAATCCCAGTCCTTTGACTGTCTTTAATTTTTTGCCGTCGGACACGGTGATTCCCGCCCCTTCCTGACCACGGTGCTGCAGGCTGTAAAGCCCGAAAAAACTAATCCGTGCCACGTCTTCGCCCGGACAATAAATGCCGAAAACTCCGCATTCCTCTTTAAGTTTATCCATAATTATTCCCGTTCCATTGTCGTTGGTGGCAATGTTTGCGATCCGAAATCGACAATAATAATCATTGTTGTTGTTTATAAATGACCATTCCCATTCACGGTCGCTTGTATTTGGCCGCCTCTTAAACTGGTTACATGTAACACGGAATATATCGGCATAATATCTTTCAATCGCTGATAACCAACCTGCGGATTTCTTAAGTATGGTAAATCCATAGCTACGATTGACATCACAACCGGTTGTATCCCTAACGGTTGTAAGGCAGTGTAATACGTTTCCAACGTTTTCCCGGTGGCGATAAAAGATTCCGCCAAACCGACAACTTTATCTTTGTCCGGATCAACTGCTCTAAAACGGTGTGCATAATATTTTCCATCATACGACGGCACATGAGGAATAACCAATTCTCCGTTATTATCAATAAATGCCGCACCATCCATATGTCCTTCGACGTCATCACCTTTTTTTGAGATTGAATGATCTATACCGGAAACACAATTTATATAGCTTCCGACATGGGTTCCGGAAGCCGGGATACTCATGATTACTGAAGGCTGCTGTGAGGAATCCATTTTTGATAAAAAGTTATCATTGATCGCCACTGCCCCGGCCAATAGCAACTCTCTTTCTGACCGATGATTTAATTGCTGCCAATCTATCCATCCTTGATTTTCATTAGTCACTTTCGCCTGTGTATAAAGTTTATTTAATACGATCTGCTTTGGATCTCCCTGTCTTAATCTCTCTATTGTTTGGAAAATATTTTCTTTTACCATTTATTTATTGATCAATTCTTACCCAACAAAAAAACCCGCCAAATGGCGGGGTAATTTTTTAAAGTGTTCAATCTTTTGTTGGACACCCATATATTATTTTCCCAAATCGGAAGAAAATATCAAGCGATCAAAATATATCGATATGAATCTATTTTACAATTCCTCTACATTATGCGACCGGCTTTCGCGAAAACCGGCATCGGTGATTTTGACAAACCGGGCGTTTTTCCACAGTTCGGGAATCGATTTAGCATTGCAATAACTCATTCCCGATCGCAAAGCACCCAACAGCTGATAAATAACATCGGCTACATGGCCTTTATAAGGAACCAGTGCTTCGACGCCTTCGGGAACAATCGTATTCAATTGTTTTTCGCTATGGTTTTCCAGTTTGATTTTCCGGTCCGCCGTGGCTAAGAAAGAGGCGGAGCCGCGGTGGACTTTGAATTTCATGCCCTTTCTCATGATGACGCCACCCGGACTTTCGTCGGTTCCGGCAAACCAGCCGGCCAACATACAAGTCGACCCACCGGCCGCCAGCGCCTTGGTGATATCGCCCGGGTAATTGGTACCGCCATCGGCGATAATCGGCACGTTGTATTTCCGGCCGATTTCGGCGCACTCGGATACGGCGGTAAACTGCGGTACGCCGACGCCGGCAACAATCCGCGTCGTGCATAATCCCCCGGGCCCGATGCCGACTTTAACGGCATCCGCTCCCCGCTTAATAATATCTTCCGCTCCTTCCGGAGTTGCCACATTGCCGCCGATCAAATCGATGTCTTTGAATTTTTTTCTTATCTGGGACAGCGCTTTCAACGCCACTTCATTATGGCCGTGAGCAACATCAACAACCAGGACATCGACATCGGCTTTAACAAGCGCCTCCGCCCGCTCCATATAATCGTTGACGACGCCGACCGCCGCGCCGACGCGGTAACGGCCGTATTTATCCTTAGTCGAATAGGGATATTTTTCGTAATTAGTGACCGAACGGGCGGTAATCAAACCGACCAGCTTTTTATCTTTATCAATAAGCGGCAATTTTTCGATTTTGTATTTGTGAAAAACGTTTTTCGCTTCGGAAAATGTCGTCCCCGGTTTGCCGACAATCAATTTTTTGAAAGGTGTCATTAATTTGGCAACTTTCGTTTTCAAATCCGTTTCGAAAGCAAAATCCCGTTTGCTTAAAATGCCAACAACGCGGTTTTTTTCGTCGACGACGACAAAGCCATCGATTTTATGCGCTTTCGCTTTGGTCCAAACTTTGCTTAAGGTCATATCGGCACGGACTGTATACGGATTACCCAGGATATAGCCGACATTTCTTTTTACTTTATTAACTTCCGTGACCTGTTCATCAACTGTCATAAAACGGTGGATGATACCGATGCCGCCTTCCCGCGCCAAAGCAATCGCCATTTCCCCTTCGGTAACGGTATCCATGTTGGCCGAAACAAAAGGAACATTTAATTCGATGTGACGTGTTAGTTTGGTCTTGGTCGATACATCCGACCGGTGATCGATAAAGGATTTCTGGGGAATCAGTAATACGTCGTCGTAAGTGTAACCTTCGGTTAGTTTCATAGATTTTTATAATAGTACGTTTGCTTCCCTCTCCGCACCAACGGAAATAATTTTAATTGGAACTTTTAACTCTTTTTCAATAAATTTCAAATATGCCTTTGCTTCTTTCGGCAAATCGGAAAATTTCCTTACCCGGGAAATATCTTCCGTCCAACCTTTGAATTCTTTATAAACCGGCCGGCAGCGGGCAAACGAATTCATGATGGCCGGAATTTCCCGGATTTTTTTGCCATCCACATTATAATACACGGCGACTTTTAATTTTGGCAGTCCTGATAAAACATCCAGTTTGGTAATCGACAGATAGTCGAATCCCGACAGACGGATCGCTGTCCGAAGCATCGACAGGTCCAGCCAGCCGCAGCGTCTGGGCCGTTTGGAAACGGTACCGAATTCGCCCCCGGCCGCCCGGATTTTTTCGCCGGTGTTGTCGAAAAGTTCCGTCGGAAACGGGCCGTTGCCGACGCGGGTAGTATACGCTTTTACGATTCCCATGCTGTAAATTTTTTGCGGTGCAATACCGACATAAGGAAACACGCCGCCGGCGATGGTATAAACGGCGGTCGTATACGGATAAGTACCGAATATTCCGTCGAGGAATGTCCCGTGCGCACCTTCAAAAAGAACGTTAGTCCTTTTCGCCCCTAAAGTAGCCGCGTTTGACGCGGCGAAGTGGGGCTGGTGATTTTTTAACGCTTTCTGGACAATGGCGGAAACATCGCCGAGATATCTTTTCAACTTCCGGCCATAATCAACATAATCCCGATAAATTTCTTTAATATCCAAGTTTGTTTTCTGTCCGAAAACCCCCTCGATCTGTCTTTTTTTCAGAGGGATAAAAGTTTCCAGTTTTTCCTTTAACGCTTTCGGGTCAATCAGGTCTTCGAAACGGACGCCGGAGCGGTTGTTTTTATCTTCATAGCAATATCCTATCCCCAAGTGCAGACTCCCGGTCGCCTTTTTCCCTTTCCAGGCTTCGGTCGCCGCGTCGAGCGCCTTGTGATACGGCATGACAATATTGACGCGCGGGTCAATCACCAAGTCAACACGTACACCTCTTTTTTTGAAGAATTCGATTTCCCTGATAAGAACTGCCGGGTCGATGACCACTCCCTGGGCAAGCAGCAATTTTTTTTGGTGCAGGACACCCGATGGCAAAAGTGATAACGGAAATTTTTCGCTGTTGACAACGACGGTATGGCCGGCATTATTGCCGCCGTTATAGCGGACGACATGAGTCGCCTGTTTTGCCAATAAATCAACGACTTTTCCCTTGCCTTCATCGCCCCACTGGGAACCAACGATGATAAGTGGAAATTTAATTTTCAATTTGAAATTTTAAATTTTTATATACTTTTTCCTATCAGGTCCGGTCGAAATAATCCGTAACGGAATTTTCAAAAACTCGCTAATAAATTTTAAGTACTTCTGGCAATTTTTCGGCAATTTGGCAAACTTTTTCACACCGTCAATATCTTCTTTCCAGCCGGTAAAAGTTTTGTAAATCGGTGTCAATTTTGCCAGTTCATCATAGCCGCATGCGCTATAGTCAACTAATTTCCCATTCAGTTTATAGCCGACACAAACTTTGATTTCCGGCAAGCCGGTTAAAATATCCAACTTGGTAATCGCCAAACAGTTGGCATCAATCACTTTGGTCGTAAATTTTACCGCCGCCAGATCCAGCCAGCCGACTCGGCGCGGCCGGCCGGTCGTCGTCCCGTACTCCTGCCCTTTTTCGCGGATATCATCAGCCATCTTGCCGGATAATTCTGTCGGCAACGGACCGCCGCCGACGCGGGAAGTGTAAGCTTTAACAACAGCCCAGATTTTATCGACATTTTTGACGGAAACGCCGCTTCCAGTATTGACGGCACCGGCGACGACATTGCTGCCGGTGGCGAAAGGATACGGCGAAAAGTCGGTATCGAGCATTACCCCGTGGGCGCCTTCGAATAAAATATTTTTTTTCTTATCTGCCGCCTGCTGCAACAAGGCATAAGCATCTTTGACAAACGGGGACAACATCTCCCGATATTGTTTGAGTTTTTTCAACTCCCCGTTGATTTTAATCGGCGTAACTCCGAATAATTTCAGGATTTTGTTTTTCATTTCCGCCTGGAAAGTGAATTTTTCGACGAAAATATCCCAGTGCATGAGTTCGTAAACCCGGAGGCCGTTGTAACTTACCTTATCGGCCAGCGTCGGCCCGATTCCCCGCCGCGTCGTCCCCAGTTTGTTTTCGCCGCGGGCGTTTTCATAGGCCTCATCAAGCGCCTTGTGGTAGGGCATGATCAGATGGCATCGTGGAGAAATCACTAATTTGTTTTTCAGGGAAATTCCCGCCGCTTCCACCGTCTTTATTTCCCCGATCAATACTTCCGGATCAATAATGACGCCGTTGGCGATAACACCGACAATCCCTTTATTCAAAATTGCCGACGGCATAAGATGAAAGGGATATTTTTTGCCGGCGACGACGACGGTGTGGCCGGCATTATTGCCGCCGTGGAAGCGGACGGCATAATCGGCGTTCGCGCCCAATAAATCAACAATTTTCCCCTTTCCCTCATCCCCCCATTGTGCACCGATGACCAGATTGATCATATAATAAAAATTATTGAAAAAAGCGAAGATACCTGTTTTAAGCACTTAAGGAACGGTATCAAGCTTTTTATAACTTTTTGACTAATTCTACCGCCAACCCCACATACTTCTCCGGCGTCAAGTTGCTAAACTTTTTTTCTTTGTCCAACCCTAACGCTTTTATGATTTCACCGTAAACTTTTTTGGTAATCTTTTTGCCCTGGGTCAATGTTTTCAATTTTTCGTACGCCTTGTCGTCTTTTTTCGACCGCAAATATATCTGAATCGCCTCCGCCAATATTTCCCAGTGATTATTTAATTCTTCCCGGACATGCTCTTTGTTAACGGAAATTTTCGACATTCCCCGGCCGATACTTTGCCAGCCCAAAATAGTATAAGCAAATGCGTTGCCGAATGTCCGCCGGACCGTCGAATCGGATAAATCCCGCTGCAGCCGGGACACAATCAGTTTGCGCTGGAAAAGGTCGAAATAACTGTTGGCCAGCTGCAAGCTTCCTTCGGCATGTTCAAAAGTAATCGGATTTATTTTTTGCGGCATCGTCGAACTACCGACTTCATCTTTCGCTTTTTTCTGGACAAAAACTTCCAGCATAATATATTGCCAAATATTAATACTAAAGTCCAGCAAAATTCCATTGACCAAATTAATGATCTGAAAAAATTCCAGCCAGTTATCATAAAACAAAATTTGGGTGACGTACAAATTCGCTACCAAGCCAAGTGAAGAAACAAAATCTTGGCTGAATTTGATCCAATCAATTTGCGGATAAACAAACTGCATCGCGTTGAAACTGCCGACGGCGCCGTTGCATTTCCCTTCGAAGCGGTAGGAATTGATTTTTGACTGTTGTTTTTTTAACCGGTGATAATAATTGGCCATTTCTTTGCCCACAGTCGTTGGAACGGCCGGCTGGCCATGCGTCCGGCCGAGCATCGCCACATTTTTATTACTGACCGCCAGTTCTTTTATCTGTTTCAACAGTCCGTCCAGCGATTTTTCCAAAATGTTTTCCTTGAATTCCGCAAGGATCAGTGAATAAGATAAATTATTGACGTCTTCCGATGTCAAACCGATATGGATATAAGGTAACAACCGTTCCAATCCGTTCTTCTTAAATTTGGCGCGCAAATAATATTCCACCGCCTTTACATCATGATTGATTTTGTCTTCAATTTTTTTGATTTCCTGATGGTCTTTCCGGCCAAATGATTTGATTAAATGTTTAATTGCATCAAGCTCTTTTTTGGTCAGTGACGGCACGACACCGCAACGGGCCAGTTGTTCGAGGTATTTTAATTCGATGATGACGCGGTATTTGTTTAAAGCCGATTCGGAAAAGTATGGTACTAAGGAAGTGAGCTTTTGATAATTTCTTCCGTCGATGGGAGTAATTGCTTCTAATATGTCCACCAGTCTATATTTTTATCAAACCCGACGGAATTTGTCAAAAGAATTTTTGCTACTACCTCTTGTAATTCCCAAAAAATTTCTTCATAATTATATAAAATGCAAAAAATTCTTCTTGGTATATTCGTTCTTCTAATACTGGTAGTTGCATTAGAAGGCGGATATTATACTTTTTTAGTCAGCCGGAAACCGGCTCCTTCCCCAACTACTTCTTCACTACCGGTTTTGTCGACGGCAAAACCCGCAATGGTGGTTCCGACAATTATCGCCAAACTCGTGACATTATACAGAAATAAAAACGACAGTCTTGGCCGGACGATAATTTATTCCTCGGACAATAAAGACACCCTAAACGGCGCCGGCCTGCACCAGGAGATTCTCCAAATGCCTTATATCGTCGGCCTGTATGCCAAGCGGGAAAATATTGCCGGAACAAACGATTATTACGTCTTCCTGACCAATCCTTTGGTTAGCAATAAAGCCCTTGACCCGATCCGGATTACCGCTGCCACCAAATTCGGGATGGAATTTTTGGATAAACCGGGAATTATTCTAATCAATTCGGCAGAACACCATTTGCTGGACGGCAATCCGCTGACCAATCCGTCGCTCTTCGACAAAACCATCCAACCGGGAGATGCGATTATCATTCTCCCCCAGGTGGACAATACTACCAACAAATACGGCCGGACGACTTACGGCCTTAAAAAGGATAACCAGGGAAATTTGATCGGTGAAGCCCTGGCGACCAGACGAAATAAGCAATAACACTGTTTTCCCTTGACACCATCATCTCCCTATCCTATAATATTCTCATATGCCTACAGGTATTAATCCGGAAAGACAAAAAGGAATCCCCCTGTCTAAGGCTGCTCTTGCCTTAACCCCGTTAACTATCGGTGTTTTATCCGCCTGCAGTAATAATCCGGCAATGGCCAAACCACCGGAAGGGGTAACCCCGATAGCGACCGATACGGCAACCGCCATTATCCCGATGACTCCGGCTCATGCCCCATCAATTATTCCTGCCTCTCCTACCATAACCGTGGAAGTATCTCCTCTCCCCCCATCAAAAGCAACGGAAACGATTACCGCCACTGTCCCGGTTATTACTCCGACGGTTGGCACTCCATTACCTCTCTCGGGAACACCCTTTGCCGTTCCGTCAGCAACAGAGACTAATAACCCAACTGTCACCGTGACTAAAACAGTCGTTCCTACTGCCACTAAAGAAGCCACTGCCACTCCTACCCGGTCACCGGAAGAAATCCGGAAAGAGGCCAAAACGATTGCTGACCAGTTGACTTCCGGCCCCAATGCCGTTGTCCCGGCTGACCTTGATGCCGGCAGAAGACAGATTATCCATGATGCCATTGAACAGGCAGGAATCTATGCGCCATATGGGGTAAATGCCAAAAAGGTTAATAATTTTATCACAAATTACACAAGGGATAATTTAGGAGAGGAAGTAGATTTGAGAACAGATTTTAACAATAAATTCCAAGACCGTGGATTTACTTTTGATGATCTAATGTCAAATATTGAGATTGAAACCCCCTCTGATCTTTTTACCTCAACATCATATATTGGTCCCCCTCTAGATGGAAAAGAAGACGCTATTAGATCTGACGGCACTGGGATTTATATACCAAAAAGGTTTTTCAACGGCGATATGCATTATCTTTCCTTCGCCATAGTTAAAGAGGCAATGTCAAACATGATACATGACTGGGTTGAGCAGACTACGGCCGATCGAGTAAATCAACATAAGAAAGCCCCAACTCTTCAACAAAAAGCCGTTATTGAAGATAGGATACCTGTTGCAGTAGGAGCGCTTACGATTTACAACCTTATACAGAAATTTGGCCATTCACCAGAACTCGATGGGTATTTAAAAACCGCCGTTATTTATTCTACCGAGCTGTTCCGATAAAACCGTCAACAACAAATGACCATGAATTGTTAAACAATCTTTCTCTTGTAATTTCCCGCAATATTCTTCATAATAAAATTAGTGCAGAAACTTTTATTTGTCATCTTTGCTTGTTTATTAGGCATGCTGCTTTTGACACAAAAAGTTAAAGCTGCTTGCCCGTGTGATAATTCCTTTTCCTTAAGTTGCTGTTCTAGTGGTAGTATTACCTATCCCACTCCTGTTCCTCCCTCCAATCCCTATGGCAGTACTCCGGCCGGCGGCACATGTGCTGGTCCTCCCGGCTCCTGCGGCAACACCTGGACTGCTTGTCTCGCCGGTCATTGCGAAGGCGGCAGTTGTCCAAGCTGCACCGATCATAGTGACTGCATCAATTCAGGCAGATAGTAGATTTCCGCCGATGGTTGTTGGAATAAACCATTGACTGTTTTCCCTTGACATCCCTGTTTCCCTATCCTATAATATTCTCATATGCCTACAGGTATTAATCCGGAGAGACTAAAAGGAATCCCCCTGCCTAAGGCTGCTCTTGCCTTAACCCCGTTAACTATCGGTGTTTTATCCGCCTGCAGTAATAATCCGGCTTTAGCCAAACTACCGGAAGGGGTAACCCCGATAGCGACCGATACGGCAACCGCCATCATCCCAATGACTCCGGCTCATGCCCCATCAATTATTCCTGCCTCTCCTGCCATAACCGTGGAAGTATCTCCTCTCCCCCCATCAAAAGCAACGGAAACGATTACCACCACTGTCCCGGTTATTACTCCGACGGTTGGCACTCCATTACCTCTCTCGGGAACACCCTTTGCCGTTCCGTCAGCAACTGTCACGGAAACGGTTAACCCAACTGTCACCGTGACTAAATCGGTCGTTCCTACTGCCACTAATGAAGCCCCGGTTGCTCCGACTAAGTCTCCGGAAGAAATCCGGAAAGAGGCCAAAACGATTGCTGACCAGTTGACTTCCGGCCCCAATGCCGTTGTCCCGGCTGACCTTGATGCCGGCAGAAGACAGATTATCCATGATGCCATTGAACAGGCGGTGGTTAATGCTCCGATAGGGGCGACAGCCAACCAAATCAACAATTTCATTAAATTGAGGACTGGTCGCGATATACGCCAAGAATTTGATGCGCAATATAGTCGCTATGGAATAACGTATGATGATATGATAGCAGCCGCCAATTTACACACACGAGCTGATCTTTTTGGAAGCATTTTTTATATTGGCCCTTCCCCAAATTCTAAATCCAACGTAACATACTGGCAAAATGATGGAATTCACTTAGGTGTTTACGAATTTCAAAATACCAAAACCGCTAATATTCATCTGATTTCTTCTCTGGTAAAAGAGGCGATTGCTAACCATATAAATGACAAGGTTGTGGATATTGTCCATGCTAGAGCTAGTATGCGAAAATCAACACCATCAACCATTGGTCAATCATACATTGGAGAAGATCTTTCCTTCGCATTTTTGGCTTTCATGATTAATCAGCATCCGAATCTTGCCTGGCCGGGGGGAACCGTTGACGAATTAATCAGTTTCGCTCTAAAAGATAAAATTGTACAATAACTGCATTTAATATTTATTATCCTTATTGCTTTTTTTAATTATTTTCTTCATAATTGTCATAAATGCGAAGGATCCCGTTTAGAAAACTATTTTATTTATTTTTTACCCTAATTTTTTCTATTGTTGTCTGGAAACTGAAGCCGACTAAAGTCAACGCCGCCTGTCCCTGCGATTCCTCATATTCCCTGGCATGTTGTAGCTCACCGAACACAGGACCAATTAATCCAGTTGCCCCCTCCAATCCCTATGGCAGTACTCCGGCCGGCGGCACATGTGCTGGTCCTCCCGGCTCCTGCGGCAACACCTGGACTGCTTGTCTCGCCGGTCATTGCGAAGGCGGCAGTTGTCCAAGCTGCACCGATCATAGTGACTGCATCAATTCCGGCGGACAATGGATTTCCACTTGTTGCGATCTGGCATCCCATCCGACCTGCGATGGTTGCTGGAGTGAACCGCCTGACTGGTTTAATCCCGCAGCCGGTTATTGTAGTAATTTGTGCGGTGGCACGTGTAGTTATTGGGATAGTAATTCACAACAGTGGCCCACTGCTAGTTGCGCTCCTGGTCAGAGTATCTGGGGCAACTGGACTCAATGCGAAAACGGTACCCAAAGCCAGGTGAATCTATGCGGCGTCACCAATACCCGCGCCTGCAACACCCCGCCCCAAGGAATACTTTCTTACAACATTAACGCTAACCCACCCTTGCATATCTATCTGGGCCAAAGCATTATTTTTACATTGAACGGCAGCGATTACGAGCCGGATCTAAGCTCTACCGAGCTTTTGTATTCTGATTCCACTTCCCAACATTGGTACCGAGTCAATGCCAACAATTCGTCAACCGATTGTAGCGCCAGCGGCGGTTGTCCGGCTGATATCACCTGTACCGGCTCCGCCTGCCATCCCACCCGTTCCTGGACGCCGACAGCTGTTGGTAATTATTATGTGACCGCCAATTTTTTTGATTCCAATTCCGCCCAGTGCAGTGGTAATCCTTTTGTCACGTCTTGGCCAAGTTCCGGCTTTGACGTTTGCTCCAATCCCCAATCCAACGATTACGTCCAGGTGATAGTCGACCCGCCTCCCCCCATCCCCACCTGTACAATCTCCGCCTCGCCAACAAGCGTCAATTACGCCAGTGCCGCAACTATTTCCTGGTCTTCCACCAATGCGACAAGCTGTACCATTTCTTCTCCCAACTGGACCGGGACAAGCGGCTCCCATAGTACCGGTGCTCTCACTGCCACTAAGACCTATACCTGCAACTGTAGCGGTGCCGGCGGCAATAGCACCCCGGTATCGACAACCGTCACTGTCCGGCCGTTATCGACGGTTACCATCTCCGGTAATTACCAGGAAGATACCGGGGTAAGCACACCCGCCTGCCTTGGCGCTTTTACGCCAAATAGTAGCTACCGACCAACAATTACCGTTCCCACGGAAACCAATCCCGTCATCACCAATTGTACCTATCCGGCAGGCAACAGTTACAATTGCACCATCACTTTTAATACCGGAAGCTATACCTATTCCAACGTCACCAATGAAACCTTTCAATTGAGCAATTTCGCCTACAACGGTTATTCCACCGGCTGGCGAGTAGACGCCAGTGGCAATACCAGTTGCAGCGGTACCAATACTAATCCAACCGTTACCGGCGTCAATGTTACTCCCGGTGGGACGCTTTCCTATTCCCGCAATATTTACTTTAAAACCAGCGGCTCGTGGTTTAAATTGGGAAATACCGGCTTCAACAACCGTACTTCCGGCCGGAACAATATCATCCCCCAAACGGTTAACCTTTTTGACGGAAGCGGCGATGATACTGCCAATCCTTATCTGATTGTTAACCAGGGCGAAGCGGTGGCACCGCTTCTTAACCTGGGATCTAATCCCGGCACCAAATATTCGGCCGATAACTGGTCGGCCGATTATTCGCCAGCAATCAAAATGACGCCCACCGGCTTCCTAAGCTATATCAAGTCCCGGAAATCCTACAATGACCTGACTCCCCCTAATGGACCGGGCCTTTCTGCCAACTTAAGCGAAATTACTACTGACGGCCTTTATTATTACAAGCCGTCAGGCACACTGACAGTTACCGGCAATCCCGCGGCCAATTTCGTTTTGATCGTTGATGGCAATGTCGCCATCGACACTGCCTCTTTCAATCTGACCGGCGCCAATGACACGCCGGTTAAATCAATCGCTATTTTGTCAACCGGTACGTTGTCTTTTGACCCCTCAACCGCCAAAGCCGGCGGCATTTTTGTTGGCCAAAACGTGGATCTTGGCAGCAGCAGCACTCCCCTTAAGATCAAGGGCAACCTGATTTCCATGACTGCCGTTGATCCGACTGTCAGGGCGAGAACCGATACCAATAGCGAACCGTCGGTTTTTGTCGTTGCCTCTCCCCCGATGTATCTGGACCTGCTGCCTTATTTATCTGTTGCCAAATACGATTACCAGGAGTTACAATGATTCATGCTCCTGTTTTTCATATTGCTGGTCATCGTTTTCATCATTATCGTTCTTTTTGCCTTTCCCCGCTTTTCCCCGATCCCCTATTTTCCGTCAAATAACCGGGATATGAAACTGATTGTCAACGCTTTGGAATTAAGAAACAACCAGACCGTCATTGACCTGGGGGCTGGTGATGGAGCAGTTATTTTTGCCGCTGCGGAAAAAGCGTTTAAACAAAAACTTAATGTTGGGTTTATCGCCGTCGACATCAACCCGGTGCTGATATTAATAATGTATATTAGGCGGCTATTTCATCGAAACAGGAAAAATATCCGTATCGTTCGCGACGACATTTTTCGAATTAAATTTGACAAACTCCATACTCCAAATTCCATATTTTATACTTTTTATCTATACATCTCTCCCTGGTATCTTGAACGGGTGATTAAAAATTTAGAATTAAAAATTAAAAATTTTGCTGTCATATCTTATATGTACCCGGTAAAAAGTTTGAAAAAGACCGAAAGAATTATTAAAGGTTTGAAACATGATGTTTTTTGTTATAATGTAAATTAATGTTGAATTCATTACTGCAATTCGATGCTCGGCTGTCTTTATTTATCAGCACATTAATCCCCCATAATCCCGCCACCAATCTTTTTTTCCGTTTCTTTTCCCTTCAGGCCAGTTCACTGCCGATATGGATAGTCATTGTTGCCCTGCTTATTTTTTTCGAGGAAAAAATCGACAAGAGATTCATTATCTATCTATTGATCAGTCTGGTTGTCACCAGCGTTATTGTTCTTGGCCTTAAAAACACCATCCGCCGGCCGCGGCCGGTCATCACCGTTTCCTCCCTGAAAAAGTGCGACAGCGATTTCTCCTTTCCGTCGGGCCATACTTCAATTGCTTTTGCCGTCAGCACCATCCTGGCCGGTTTTGATAAAAAACGAAAGTGGTTTTATTATATCGTCGCCATCTTCATTTCCTTTTCCCGGATATATCTGCAGTGTCATTTTGTCCTCGACGTCCTTGGCGGTTTTTTGATCGGCTATTTAGTGAGCAAGCTAACATTGAAGCTTAACCTTAAGTTACGTTAAAGTGGCCGCGATACATCCCCATTCCGCAGGAAAAATTGATGGTTCCCGTTTTATCCGGCGTAAACTCGATGATATTTTCCCCTTCGGCAATCGCTTTCTGGATGCCGAGTGCAGGCGCCACCAGATATCCCTGGCAGCCGAAAATATTCTTGCCGTTTATTATCCATTTGACCGGTACGCCTTTTTTGACGGTGAAAACATTTGGACTGTAGCCGGAAGAAATAACATCCATATTCACCGTCTGAAAACCGTCCCTGACGCCGGCGACTGTCCCTGACGATACCGCCGCTTGCGGAAGCAGATTGATATTTATCCCGTAAAGGGAAAGAAAATTGGTGGCGGTATAAAGACCAATAATCAGGACAAGCACTCCCATCGCTTTCATGAAATACGGATAATAAGGCGATTTCGTCAGCGAGCTTAATTTGCCGATAGCCAATAGCATCGGGACGGTACCCAAAACAAAAACGATCATAATAAGCATGCTTTGAATGGGATTGGCCAGACCTAAAGCATATACCTGAACCGTCTGGGTAAATCCGCATGGCAGAAAATAAGTAATTGCTCCCAGTAAAAAGGCGGTTTTTTGCGGACTTTTAATCAATCGTTGTTCCAACCCTTCGAAGATTTTTTTATTCAAGCCGGTCGGGATAATGGACGAGATGGAAATGATTTTTGCCATATCCAATCCCAAAAGAATCATGAATAAAGACACCAGCAAGGATAAACCGGTGCCGAATTTGAAATCGCTGACGACAACCTTCCCGATCAAACCGGCCAGGAAACCGAAAAACCCGTAGGAAATTATCCGGCCGGCAATAAACGAGATGGCCGGCGCCATCCGCTTCATTTTTCCGACAGTTAACAAAAACAGTGCTCCTGACGTTGCCATACATGTTGACGTTGATGCCACCAAACCTAAAATAAAAACCGTCAGCAAACTCAAACTACCGGTCACGTTGATATTGGGAATAATATTAAATTCCTGGCCGAAAAAATATAGAATAAAAAGGATTAATGCAATCGCTCCGGCATCCATTAATCTTTTGGTTAGCGGTTCTTTTACCTCGGCCAGTTTCCTATCGTCGACGATCTGGTAACCGAAAGACCGGATTTTTTGGTTCAGCCGGTCCTTATCGAGATAACCGGTATATTTTACCTCGACTTTCTGATTGTTGAAGTTCGGGCAGACTTCACGAACATTCCCTTCCTCCTTAAATTTGTCGCTAATTAAAATTTCGCAGGATGGGCAGTGCATCCCCTTAACATAGAGGGTACATTTTTTTATTTTAACCATAGTTGATGATTTTTAATTATAAAAGAAATATTTTGTAGAGGCAAGATTGAATTAACCTGCAGATTAAACGGATTTTATTTCCGCTTCAATGAAAGAGTCTATTAAAGCATCGGAAGGCTCGTGATATATTATTGCGGCTGCCGATGGATAACCACGTTTATGTAATAAATAATCCATCAATTTAATACCGAAGGCTTGAACCGAATCTTTGTCCAGTGAAATATGTGATGTTTCTATCCTTTGTTTTAATAAATCCGAAGTATATGCGGTTAAACTATTACCGGTATCTTTCATTTCCCAAATGGATGATACGATCCGTGAAGAAGTAAAGATTGCCCTATGCCCGCCGGTCCAGGTGATCAAACCGGAATTAAATAATCTGTCGAGTTGTTCTTCGTTTAATTTAAGCGTATCGATATTAAAGGTTGCTTGTTTTTTTCTGATATTATCTTCCAGTACTGAAAAAGCACGGAGGAAATCCTTCTGATCTTTCGCATCAGAAAGATTTTCCAATATCTGTAAAGTAATATCGTTAAAAAATGCATGATAGTTAGGAAATTCTTTCTGTCCTAAAGTTTTTATCCGGGATCGGATAAAGTTTTGTCCTTTATTTTCTTGAAGATAACTGAAAACTGTATGCATCATATAATCTAGCACATCATCGTTGACCAATAATCCTGCCGGGTGTGTTCCGTCTTGTAATGCCCGAAAAGATAGCATCAGATTAGATGTTCCATGCTGATCGTCTTCACTCTGCTGCCATTCCTGAAGGTTTTTTTGTCTTTCATTAATTATCCATTTCATTGTTCTCATATACGGTGGTGTCTGAATTCGGTTGTGACGGCTGCTCGGATCCGTGACCAGTGAAGTATTTACCGCCACTCTTGTTAACATATCATGATAAAAATCAACGTCAATTCTGCCTTTAAAAAAAGGAAGCGTATTCAGGAAACCGGTATTTGCCATCGACATCCAAAACCACCAGTAGTCGGAAGCATTACTCACAATATATTCATCACTAATAAGCGCTTCTTCCCGTGGATTAGCCTTAAGGTCAGCAACTAATTGCGGGATATTTCTACTAATAATTTCCTGTATCATTTTTTTATGTACCCATCTATCAGGCAAAGCAGCATTTAATAATAATTCTTCGAGGGAGGCGACGTCATTTGCACCCGAAAAACTCCACGCTCTAAGCTCTCGTAATGATCTTTCCAACCAACCAGCCGGATCGTTGATATCGATTGGAGAATCGCTTCCCGAGTCCGGTTCTTCGATACGTGCTTTCGCATCATTAATATCCTCCGAATCAAGCCATAACTTACCGTCTTTCCCTCTGACTCTGATCTTCATTTTCATTTTCTCACAAACAGTAGTCCCCGATCTTTTATCCCGACTGTCTTCCTGTACATTGTGAGGGTCATAACCCATGTGAAATTCTGCCAGGGTAGTCTCCGTTGACCCGATATTTTCTTCAATTTCAATTGTTGAATATCTTCGACCAGGATTAGTTATTACTTCACCTTTGGTAATTTTCATATATCGGTTATTTCCTATCGGCCAATAAATCTCCTCTCTTTTACTTGCTTCATCCACCTGCATTTTTATTTGACTTTCATCACCTGCTTCGACGGTTTCTTTAGCGTATTTCTCCGCCAATGAGAACAGAAAATATTCGAAACTCTCCTCGAGAGAAGAACCGGGTAAGGCTTCATAAAGAACATCAGGATTATCGCTGGGCCTGATTTTTGTATCGACGTCGGGTCCGTTTCTAAGTATCCTTGCTTTTCTGTCATGATCAAACTGACTACCGCTACAGGCTGCCTTTAATTCCTGATGAACCTGATCGACTCTCTTGATTGGTTTGGCGATCATTCGGGCGGCACTCCCGGTAATATCACCCACAATTCCACAGTATTCCTCGGAGGCTTGAATAACGTTGGCAGCAAAAAACTCTAATTTTTCACCAAGCTCTCTTTCCAAATGCGGATATAAAATCTCCAAAGGTACCCGCTGCCAACTTTCAGGTGTATGTTGAACTTCATGTTTATCCGGTAATTGAATTTCTGTCATAATAATTGGCTTGTCAACATATAACCTTTTTTGCGGAAGGTTTTTATTCGTTCTTTTGATATCCCCAATCCAATTAATTTTTTGCGTAGCCGGGCTATTAATCTATCCATTGCCCAATCGGAATATTTTTCTTCGGTTTCTCTCGGCCAGATTGCCTTCGCCACCTGATCACGACTAACAATTTGATTCCTTGAATTATAAAGAGATTTGAAAACCCGCTTCTCCATTTTTGAAAACTGGGCATCCACTATGACGTTATTAAGAAAAACATGCCTATCGGTCACAACAAGGTTTAGATCCGGTAAACTCTTACGCATATATTCCGTCAAAATTGGTATGTTAAGCTTGTCATTTTCGAGAAGATTCAATTCTTTTAAGTATGCATAACCATGTTTTTCGTTTTCGGCTTTAATAGCTTCTCCTTCAATTACCTTTTTTAATGCAGATTTTTCACTGTCAAGTAATAAATTGTTTATTTGCTCCAATCGAAATTGCATCTGCGTTGAATTAAAAATATTTCTTAAAGCCAGCTTTGGGTTGTCGCGCAATGATCTGACGACATATTTCAATAACCAAAAATGCCCTCCGCAATTATTAACAATTGTTTTTTTGACATTTTTCCGGATATTAATATTCCATTTTTTTGCTAAATAATTAATGAAATCCAGTGAGTCCTTTGTTTCGTATAAAGGATAATAATTAATATTGGTAAACACTGATGTTCTGGTAAAATAATGCGCAATTTCAGGGTTGGTAATATCAATTTCCATCAACAATATAAAATGAAGATTGGGATTTTCTTCCTGAATTTTGACAAATTCATCGATTACCTGATAATTTTTTTGCCGGATCGGTAAATCGGCATTAGTGACAAAAATTCCTACATTATCTCTCTCTAACGCTCTGCCTAATTTCTTTTTTAAAATAAAGATAATATCGTCAACATTATCCACTTCATCGGTAACAAAATCCACCTGGATGATCTTATCTTTTCCCCGGTAATCCTGTATAAATTGGTCTGCCCGCCGGATTCTGTCGGTTTTCGGAAAAAAAAGGAAAATTCCGACTTCGTCACTGTGGAGAATTTGCCGGCATTTTCGCACAAAATCACGATAGATTGATGGAACAAAGTATTTAAATTTCATTGCGCCTATTATATCACAATGACAATTTTCCGTCAGATATTTTGTCAAGTAGAAAATTATAGGTTGATTTAAAATATGGTCATAAAATTATGGATACCGCCGAAATATTTCAAATTATTTTTATCGCCGCTTCTCTTTTGGTATTTTATTATATATAAACGGCTATGCTCTATCTTATTCTATTGATTCTGGTAGTTGCTGTAGTTATAGGCTACTTTATTATCTGTCCTGATAAACGGACCACCGATAAGGAAAAAAACTCTTCCGATTTCGAAGACCTGTTTTGATCCGACATTTATCTTTTTAAGACCCAGAGAAGAAAAATTAGTAGAAAAATCAGGCCGAAGATAACCAACTGTTTATAATTGTCATTGTTCATTTTGATTTCGATTTCTCTCATTTCCTCGGAATTTATCTTGACGCCGATTTCGCCGCTGTCGATTTTTTCCAAAAGTCGGATTGTCATCTGCGGCAGCGTTTCCAGATAGGAAACGTAATCGAGCGCTTTGTCTTCGATTTGCGTTTTAATTCTCAGCGGATTTAATTCGGCCTGGAGAATTTTTTTGATAAACGGCTCCAACTGCTTCGAAAAGTCAAAATCGGGATCGAGCCGCTGCCCCATCGCTTCGATTGTAAACAGTGTTTTACCCAAAAAAACGAATTTTGCCGGAAAATATATCCGGTTTTTCCGGCCGCTGTCGATTATCTTGAAAAATGCTTCCGCCAGGCTGATCTCACGCAGTTTGGCGTCGTACCACTGGTCCAAAATATCATCCACGTCGTGTTCGAAAGCCTCAATATTGGCCGACACCGGAATTTCCACCAAGTGCTTGATGTGTTCGATTACCGATTCCGAATCGTGATTGACAAAACTGATAAAAAGCGATGCTAATTCGCGCCGGTCGTAGGTACTTAACCGGCCGACCATACCATAATCGATAAAAGCAAAAATGTTATTGGGCATGGCAAAATAATTACCCGGGTGAGGGTCGGCGTGAAAAAAACCTTCAAGAAACACCTGGCACAAAAACGCGTTTGCGCCGTTTACGGCGAGAATTTTAGGATCAATGCCTTTTTCTGTTAATTTAGTCACATCGTCCACTTTGACCCCGCGGATTAATTCCATTGTTAATACATTTTTAGTGGAATAATCGGAAAACATATGGGCAACTTTTACTGTCGGATCGCCGGCAAACATCCGCTCAAACCGTTTGGCGTGGGCCGCTTCGGCGGTGAAATCCAATTCCCGCATGATCGAATCGGCAAACTCCCGGACAATAGCTACCGGCCGGTAAACCCGGAATTCCGGCACCCGTTCTTCAATAATTTTTGCCAGATAAAACATGATGTGAATGTCTTTTTCGACGACCGATCTTATCCCGGGCCGCTGAACTTTAATTGCCACTTTTTCGCCGCTATTTAAAACGGCTTTATGGACTTGGGCAAGTGAAGCGGCCGCAAGCGGCTTTTCATCAAATTGTTTAAATAATTTATTTACCGGTTGTTTAAACTCCGCTTCGATGATTTTTTTGGCTTCCTGATAGGAAAAAGGTGGTACTTCATCGGTTAATTTGGATAGCTCCGCGGTAAATTCCGGCGGGAGCAAATCGGAGCGGACAGACAATACCTGCCCTAATTTGACAAATGTCGGTCCGAGCCGGATAAAAAGTTTCCGCAGCCGGACCGGCAGTGTATCCTGACGGCTGGTGTCGACCATTCCCAAATGGGCTTTGAAAAAAGCTCTGACGCGGTATTGAAACGGCACTGCCCATTTCAGTTCGGTTTTGTCGATCACATACGCAAACCCGTTTTCAGAAATGATGGTCACGATATCACGAAAGCGTTTAAGATCACCGATCGTGTCACCCAGCGAAAAAATGGACATAATTCATTATACCGTGTCCCATATTAATTTTTCCTTGTAATTCTTCCGAAAAAGTATTACTTTAAAATTAGTACTTTTTTTGCGCACTATTTGAATGATTATGTTATGGAAGCAATTAACCAAATTCGTGTCCGCTTGAAACGGTTTATCAATAACAAGGTTAACCCGTCTCTTTTCCAGCCGTTGAAAATCGTCGAAGAAAAAGGTAGATACTATCTGATATTTTCCGACAAGCGCCGGCCGAAAAATTGGCTGATCGCCATGAGTTTGGACGGCGTCGATTTTTCGGTCATGGAAACTCGGCCAGCCTGGGCGAATTTCGACCGGAAGCAACTGTCGGAAACGACTGTTCCCGATTTAAAAGTCAAAGGAAAACCGGTCATCTACAGGGGAGAAAGACGAATTTTTCTGGCGCCGGACGATAAAAAAGCCCTGATCGCCTCACCTTTCCCGACGGCGGCCGGTGGCGCTTTTAACTTTCCGCACGGCATTGTGCTTCTTTATTTCGAAAAACAGGTCGAAAACGGTAATGCTTACTACCGAGCATTCATGGCCGAATTCGACAAACGGCATCCTAATACCCTTGTCTGGAAAATGGACGAGCCGGTCTGGGACAGTCGTAACCAGTGGCCAAATCGCCTACTCACTCCGCTCGGCGCAATCAAAGTAAAAGAAACAATCATGATGTATTGGTCAGTGGATAATGAGACAATCTATTCCGTATCACTCGCCGGTTTTACTTATGACCCGCGTCGAATTAAAATTCGGCCGCTGAAATTGAAAAAACATGCCAATAATCCTCTTCTTTCCCCCCGCGAAGAAAATCACTGGGAAGCGTTTACCACCCTTAATCCGGCAGCCGCCTATGTCGGCGGCAAAGTCCATATCCTTTACCGTGCCCAGGGATTCGATTACATTTCCACCGTCGGCTATGCCGCGAGTATTGACGGCGTGTCAATCGACCGGCGGTTGGATTACCCGATATACGGACCAACCGCTGTTTTTGAAATTAATAAAACCGGTACCGTCAACCCGGCACTCATGTCGGCCGGCGGCTACGGCGGCTGTGAAGACCCGCGGATCACTATCCTCGACGGCCGGCTATATATGATTTATGTCGCATTCGATGGCTGGACGAATTTGCGGCTGGCCATGACATCGATTGATCTTGACGATTTTTTGCACGAGCGGTGGAACTGGGCAAAACCGGTGTTGGTATCGCCGCCCGGAGTGATCGACAAAAGCGGCTGCCTGCTGCCGGAAAAAGTAAACAACCAGTATGTTTTTTTCCACCGGATTTTCCCCGATATCCTTATCGACTATGTCGACGATCTAAATTTTGACGACAAAAATTGGCTCAAAGGTCAATACCGGATCAGGGTACGACCGAAAAAATGGGACAGCCGCAAAATCGGCGTCGGCGCGCCACCTTTAAAAACAAAGGCTGGCTGGCTGCTTATTTATTACGGCGTTGATGATCGGGACACGAACAAATACCATATTGGTGTCATGCTTCTCGATTTGAAAAATCCGGCGCATGTCCTCCACCGAACAGATGAGCCGATATTAAGCCCCGTCGAAGAATATGAAATGACCGGTTTCAAGCCGGGAGTCGTCTATCCTTGCGGCGCGGTCATCGTCAAAAACAACCTTCTTGTCTATTATGGCGCCGCCGACTCGACCGTCTGTGTCGCTCAGGCCGACCTTAATCAGTTCATTCGTGATTTAACCGCCGATAAATCTCCCAAGCTGCAGCCGGTACAAGTTAGGGAAATCGATTACGGATGATTTTAACCAGATTCGCAGACAATCCGATTCTGAAGCCCGATCCAAATCATCCTTGGGAAAACTATGCCACCTTCAACCCGACAGTCATAAAACAGAAAGAGACGTATGTCGTTTTGTATCGGGCAATGGGTGTTGAACAAATGATCGAAGACAAAAAATTGCGATTGTCGATCATCGGCAAAGCCGAAAGCGCCGACGGCGTCCATTTCGGCCACCGGCAGCCATTTGTTATCCCGCAGGATGTCTGGGAAAAATATGGCTGCGAAGATCCGCGGGTTACATTCATTGACGGAAAGTATCTGCTTTTTTACACCGCCCTGTCCCGCTATCCGCCAAATTATACCGGCATCCGTGTCGGCGTCGCCGTTTCTCCCGATTTGCAAAAATTCACCGGCCGCCATCTCGTCACTCCTTTTAACGCCAAAGCGATGACGATGTTTCCCGAAAAAATAAACGGCCAGTACACGGTAGCATTGACAGTCAATACCGATAACCCGCCTTCGTTTATTGCCTTGGCCCGGTTTACCAAACTGGAGACCTTGTGGAATATGGACTTTTGGGACGACTGGTATAAAAATCTACAACACCATCTCATTCCCCTCAGGCGGGTCAATAGCGACAACATGGAAGTCGGTGCCACCCCGATAAAAACCGCCGACGGCTGGATATTTATTTATTCATACATCAAACACTATTTTTCCACCGGCGTCAAAAAGCAATTCCGAGTCGAAGCGGTCCTTCTGGATACTTATAATCCCCAAATCATTCGCGGCCGCATTGAAAACCCCTTGCTTTTGCCGGAGGCGGATTACGAAAAATCCGGTAATGTCAACGATATCGTTTTTCCCGAAGGGGCAATCGTCGAAAATAATATTATCAAGATTTTTTACGGCGCGGCCGATACCAGCGGTGCTGTTGCCGAAGCGCCGTTTGACGAATTCCGGCGTTCATTCGAAATCAACCAACCGGGTACGCTCAAATGCCAGAAATTCCCCCACAATCCGCTGCTTGAACCTTTGTCCGAACATTCGTGGGAAGCAAAAGCGGTTTTTAATCCAAGTGCGCTCGATATCGACGGCAAAGTTTTTCTCCTCTACCGGGCTATGTCCGATAAAAACGTTTCCCGGTTTGGCCTGGCAATAAGCAACGATGGATTATTAATCGACGAGCGGCTAACCGAACCGGTTTATCCGCTGCGCTCTACCTTTGAAAAACCGGTTAGCGGCGACAAACCCGGCGGCACCGAAGATCCGCGTATCACCCGGATTGACGATACGCTTTATATGTTTTACACAGCATATGACGGCAATCTCTCCCGCCTAGCCCTGTCATCGATCGCCGTCAAGGATTTTATCCAGAGAAATTGGTCAGCATGGACGTTTCCGAAAGTAATTTCGCCGGAAAATGTCATGGATAAGGACGGCATGCTTTTTCCGGAAAAAGTTAACGGTAAATATGTTATTTTTCACCGGATCGAGCCGAATATCTCAATTGATTACGTCGACAATCTCGATTTCGCCCACGGTTTTTTGAAAACGCAAAGTATCATTACCCCGCACAACCGGACGTGGGACGAAAAAAAAATCGGCATCAACACGCCGCCGCTAAAAACGCCGGCCGGCTGGATCGTCTTTTATCACGGCATAAGCCTTATCGACGGCCATTACCGGGTGGGAGCACTGCTATTGGATTTGAAAGACGTGACCAAGGTCATCGGCTGGACACCGTATCCGATACTGGAGCCGGAAACGTATTTCGAAAAACATGGTTTGGTCGACAATGTCGTTTTTCCCTGTGGTTATGTCGTCCGCGGCGATACCATCCACCTGTATTACGGCGGTGCGGACAAAGTCGTCTGCGGCGCCACCATTTCCCTTGCGAAACTGCTCGATTACCTTCAAAAAAGCACCGTCAAAAAATACCTGGCAGCATGACTTTTTTCAAACTTTTGGATTAAAGGAAAGATCCCGGATCGGCAATAAATTGCTGCTTGCATGACGCAGAACAGAAATAATACGGCCGACCCCGATAATTGCTTTTCTCCTTGGCAGTTTTAATCTCAACCATCATTCCGCACACCAGATCTTTGGCTTTGCCTTCCTGGGAAAAAAGTTTTTTCAGAAAATTAATCATAGCTTATAAGTTGATCCAACTGCTAATTTGGCGTTCCTCAAACTCATAGCATTAATCACAACAATGACCGACGACAAACTCATTATAAACGCCCCAACGGCCGGAGTCAGACGAAAACCTAATGGGATGAATAAACCGGCAGCGGCCGGAATCGCCAAGATATTATATCCGGCGGCCCAGAACAAGTTTTCCAGCATTTTCCGGTAAACTTTGCGAGACAAGACAATCAGTCGGACAATATGCTGCGGATTGCTTTGCGTCAGGACAATGTCGCCGGCGTCAACAGCGACGTCGGTACCGGCGCCGATTGCCACCCCGACATTGGCTTGAGTGAGGGCCGGCGCATCATTGACTCCGTCACCGGCCATTACAACGACATTTCCCTGATTTTGCAATTCTTTTACATATTTGTATTTATCTTCTGGCAACACCTCGGCAAATATAGTATCGATATTGAGTTCTTTGGCAACAGGCATGGCGGCGGCTTTTGTATCGCCGGTAAGCATAGCGACTCTGATACCCAGTTTATGCAGTTCGTCAACCGCCCGGCGCGATTCCGGTTTGATTGTATCGCTTAAAGCGATGACACCCAAAATCCGGTTCTTATCCGCCACAAATACCGTGGTCTTGCCTGCCGCCGATAAGGAATCCAGAATATCGCCGGCCGTTTCCGTCCACCGCTTTTTCTCTTGCATCAGCCGCCGGTTGCCAACCAGGTATGTTTCCCGATTCACGGTTGCCTGCATTCCCCGACCGGCCAGGTTTTTTACTTCCGTCGCCTCCAGAGCTCTCATATTCTGCTCCTTTAGGTGTTTAAGTATCGCCATACCGATGACGTGCGAAGAATGGGCCTCGACGCCGGCGGCCAACTGCAATAATTCCTTTTGGCTTTTAATTTTTGAATTTTGAATTATCCTTATGTCCGTCACGCCGAATTCACCCTTGGTCAGCGTTCCCGTCTTGTCAAAAACGACGTAATCCGCGTCTTTGACGACTTCAATTTTCGCCATATCTTTGATAAAAATACCGTTCTTGACCGCCAACCTGGTCGCAATGGTAGAGACGGTCGGAATCGCCAATCCTAAAGCATGGGGACAAGCGATGACCAATACGGTAATCGCCAGAGTCGCCGCAAAGACAAAGGGTTGACCGGCAATAAGCGACCAAAAAAACAAGGCAATTAGGGAAACGGACAGGGCGGAAAAAGTCAGCCATTTAGCTGCCCGGTCGGCCAGTTTCTGGGCTGACGGTTTGGTCTTCCTGGCTGATGCAATCAGGTTTTGGATTTGACCGATCGTCGATGATGCCCCCACCCGCATCAGTCTTACTTCTACCGATCCGTCAAGGCTAATTGCCCCGGCAATAACGTCTGCTCCGGTAGATTTTTCGACCGGTTTGGATTCGCCGGTAATATGGGCTTCATTAAAACTACTGCTGCCTTTGACGATCACACCGTCTGCCGGCACTTTCTCACCCGGCTTAACGATGACAACGTCGTTTTTTTTCAGCGAGGTTATCTCTACTTCTTTAACATCATTTTTAGTCTTCAGATGCGCTTCTTTCGGTAACAGTTTGGCGACTTCAGCCAGTGCATCTCCGGCGGCGGTTGATGATTTGGCTTCCAAAAAGTGTCCAAACAGCAGCACCCAAATCAGGGTAGAAATTTCCAGATAGAATTCCACATGAATCGCCGGGATAAAAGTCGAGGCAGCGGAAAACAAGTAACCGGCACCAACCCCCATCGAAACCAGCGTCATCATGCCATACTGCTTCATCTCAATTTCCATCTTGGCATGCTGGAAAAACACCAAACCAAAATAGAAAATAACCGTGGCGATACCAAACTCCAGATAGTCACGGAAAGGAAAATTCGGTATGCCAAGATATTTCACGGCGGGGGTGGAAAAAATTGCCAGCGGTACCAACAAAACGGTAACGATAAAAAATCGTCTGAGGAAATCGGCGGCCGCTTCCGGACTGGCCATCATCGCAGCATGATCGTGCTGACCATGACCGGAATCAATATCGCTTTTCTTGACTAAATCCATTCCACCGCATTTCGGGCACTTCCCCGGTTTATCCGATTTTATTTCCGGATGCATCGGGCAGGTATAATAATCACCGGTATATTTTTTCATCATTTACAATCAATCCCTTTCCAAAAATAAATAATTCCCATTATCAAGAAAACAATAACAAGCAACCAGACAAAGTCGGTAAATAACGGCCATACTTTTTTCCCATGGCGATATGCATTTGGGTGTCCCCTTGCTGTTCCATATAATCATGATTGGCGTCCATCATATTATCCATGAAAAAATCACCTAACTTGTTAAAGTCGCTATTGGTCAAATTCCGGCAGGTTGTGTGATTATTTTGCAGTTTATCCCAGATCGCACTTCCCACCGTTTCATCCGACCTCCCCATCATTTGAGCGTTAACTTTCAATAAAAACGGAGGGGAAAAAATCGCCGCGATTATGAAGAAAAAGTTTTTTTTCACTGGTTTTTATTAACTGGTAATGGATATTATACTCCGCAACCACCCCCGCCGGTCGGCGGTTTTTCCTCAATCCCTTTGTCCGTCAACCACTGTTTTGCGTTCTGCCACCCCGAAGCCGAAGAATAGTCTTTGCTTAAAATGACTTGTGCCGGTACCTCGGCAAACGACTTCCCCTCCTTATGCTGGAAATATAAAGCCAGATCATAATAATTCGACGGGAACCAGTAGGCGTTAATATATTTAGCAGCATCATACATCTGGTTTTCCGTTGCCCCGTTTCCGGCCATAAGCTGTAACACTCCCAAAAGCGCCATACCATGGTTACAATCGGGAAAGGCGGTGGAATTGTTGCAGCAGGGACGGTAAATATTGGACGCCACTTTTTGCACCAAATTTTCCTGGTCAACCGTCAATTGAATTAAATTACTTTTCGCATAATGATCCATCGGGTTGCCTTGGGCCAAAGTCCAACCGCCGGTCGAGGCAAAATTGCCCAGCTGGCCTTGGCCATACTTAACAATATCACCATTGGTCAAAATCGGTGATTTGTTCGCCAATCCCACTGCCCAGAAAAAGTTCAGAAGAAAATATGAATCGTCTCTGGTGAAAGTAATTTGATTGTCCGATCCTTTTGTCAGGATATTCAACTCATCTGCAGTCAAAGGCTGGTTATTCTGCCGATATGTGCTTTTAAATTTGTCGAGGTTAATGACACCGTCCGTAATCATTCGCGGACCCAAGTTACCATAAGAAGCGTTGATTTTATAGCCTTTCTCCGGATTGATTTCGTCAAAAACTTTTTGATCGGCAGACGAAGCTTTGGTGACGACGGTTGTTTTTTGGGAAATATTGCTGGCGGTAAATAATGATTTAACATTGTAAGGAAGCCGCGGAATCAAATAGACAATGACCAAAAGCACAGTCACCAATAAGGCGATGGAAAAAACTTTCATGTTTTTTTATAATTTATAATTTTTTCTGATAAGATACGCGAAAATAAAAACGATCAGTAAAAATGTGGTTATGTCAATGACCGGATTCTGGAAATGTTTGGCGATATTAAAAACCGTCAATCTTAATGCCATGCTGTAGCCATCCATCTGCCCCATCTGTAATTTATTCATCGCCGCCAGAATTATAATCACTATTCCGGACAAAATAAAAATGCCGGCGCCGAGATATTTAAATATCGTATAGATGTTTTGCCGTCTTTTGCCGGAAATAATCGTTGTCATTTTGGCATAACCCAAAGATAAAAGAAATAATGGAAAAACTATTCCCAAAATATAGGCGGCGGCAACGATGACTGCCTGAAAAAGCGTCGGCGCCAGTGTGGTCAGGGTCACGGCGGCGAAAAGGACCGGCGCACAACAGGACGATGTCAAGCCAGATAGAACACCCAGTCCGAAAACCGAACCGGCATTGATTTTTTTTTCTAATTGAGGCTTTGTATGGAATAACTGCGGAAAGTGGATAAACGGACGGATTGTCATAATCCCCATAAAAATCAGGAACAAACCACCGACGTAATATACCTGGCGATGGTAGGTATCGAAAAAAAAGACCAACACCCGGAAGCCCAAAGCGACCGGGATAAGAATCGACGACAATCCTAGGGCGAAGATGATCGTATACAGGATAATCTTTTTATTCTCTTTGAAAACCGTACCTAGGTACGACGGAAATAAAAAAGTAATACAACAGGGAGCGAAAAGGGCCAGCACGCCGGCCATAAATGATGCGGTCAGGGAAATGCCAAATAGAAAATTAGTCGACATTACTGGACGTAAGCATTAACTTTAAATACCAGTTTTGTATTTTGCGGGTCATTGGTCGCCATATATACTTCCCGTTCAACCGAGCCGTAAACCGGCATCAGGTATGGCCGGTAGATAACTTTGAGTATCGCCTGTTGACCCGGAGCGATTTCAGCAGCATAATTGCTCGTGCCGTGCATACCGAATTCCTCGCTCGCTTTGCCGTCAAGAATTATTTGGCCGAAAGTGCACATACAGCTTGAGGTGATATCATATAGCTGCAACGGTTTTTGGCCAGCATTAGTAATCGTAAACGAAGCGTCCTTTTCGTCGCTGACTTTCATCTTTCCGAGATCAGCCGCTGTCGATCTGATTTTCGCTTTGGGACGCGCTATATCGTTGGTTGTATAAGAAAGAATCTTTACGGATGATTCGGAAGAACCGCCATTCCCGCCTATCAAAAAATAAGCGCCGGTCATCAAGACAATAATAAAAATCACGCCGCCGATGATCAATGCTTTTGACGACATATCATTTTCTTTTGAAAACTTTGATTACTTCCTTTACCTTCTCGTCGACGTTTTTATCGGTAACGATCGCTTCTTTGACGCAGGTTTTAAGGTGGTGTTCGAGAAGCAATTCATCGACTTTCCGTAAGGAACTCTCGATCGCCTGAGTTTGCTGGGTAATATCCAAACAATAATCTTCCGCCTCAACCATCTTGATCACTTTTTTCAGATGTCCGTGAGCGATCTTCAAACGATGCAAAAGGTTTTGTTTATATGACTGAATCATATTCCAATATATTATCCTATCCTCCACCATAGGATATATAAGTAAAATGTTTTTGTCAAGTACAACTTTTTTGTATACTGTTATAAAATGCCAGAAAATTTTGAAGCAGCTGTTAGAGTACGGCCGGTCAAACCGGTAAAGCCGCGACCGGTAAATCAAACCGGCGGAAACGAAAAGGTCGCACTTACGGAACCACATATTGTTAGATATAAAGGTCCCGGTGGAATAAATGAAGATTTGATCATTTTACCCGGCGGGCACACTCCCCTGCCCAAACACCTCCGGCCTGACCAGCACGGATTGCCGCTGCCCAGAAAAAACCAGATTTATCGTCGCGGCATCCTTGTTTGGGCCGATACTAATAAACCGGTTCATCCCCGCCCGGTGAGAAAGGCGGAACCGGTGACTGAAAAAATGGTGCAACCGCTGCCGAAAGAATCGCCAAAGGGAATGACCAGGCGGGAATTTACAAATAAAGCCGCTCATATAGTCGTGGGAGCCGCCACCGTCGCTTCCGGCGCTAGATTCCTTGGAATAACCGATAAAGCACTCACGGATTTAAAAAAGAACCTTGAAGAGGTAATATCAATGCCGTCAGCAAACTCCCAAGGACAATCCGGCTCCGGTGAAGCTTCGGCCAACAATTCCCCAAAAAAAGAGGTCGAAACGATTCAGCAAAATAATAGTTTTAAACCAAGCAAACCTCAATACGAAGAATCATACAAGCAACAAGTCCAGCACTGGGTGAAAAATCGCCAAGAACTGGGTAAATTCGGGTGGGAAATGAATAATAAAGCTATTGAAAAAATCAATAACGGCGATCCGGCCGGTTTGTTCTTCGATCTGTATTCGCCACTGATTGAAGCGGCGGAAGCCAAATATCATGTCCCCGCCAATCTGATACGATCACTCCTTCTCTTCGAATCCGGTTTTCATCCAAGCATCATAAGCGGAGTGGAAGCAATCGGCCTGGGCCAGATTATGCCCCAATTCTGGGGAAACGAATGGGATTTGACCGACGCCGCCACCAACATTGATTTATCGGCAAAAATATTGGACCAATATCGCGGACAAAGGAATCCCCGGCCGGAAAGGCATAATAACGAAACCGACACCTCCTGGAAACGGCGGATTAATAACTGGCATTATGCGGAAATTAAAGCCTGGAAAGCGGCCCTCAAATCGTACAATGCCGGGCCGTCAAGAAATTACACCTCAATCGCCACCGTCAAATACGCCGATAATATTATAGAGCTTTATCAGGCAATCGAAAACGGCACCGGCGCCCGGGCACTGATTGATTTTTGCCGGCAGGGACAGGGAATAATGGGTATGCTCTATTGGCATTTATTACCCCGTTCGCCGGTCGACAAATTTATTGCCGTTAATAAATCAAGTGATCACGGATTGGATTTTACCGTCACTGAAGGAACGGCGATCTATCCGTCAACCGCCGGGAAAATCGTTTATACCGCCGGCGATACCGTCATCGTGGAAATAGATACATCGCTAACCGATCCTTTATATAAAATCGGGCCGTTGCGGGTGATCTATTCCAACCTTGGCCAAATGGCAAAGAATTTGCAAGTCGGACAAACGGTTGATCAAAATAATGTCCTTGGTTTTGCCGGGAGCGATGGCCAATTTCATTTTGCTTATGCCTGGCGCGGTCGGGTTGACCCAAATACCGGAACAGTTAATGGCGCCATCATGCGCTATGCCCGCGAACTGCTGCCGCCGGAGCAGGGCTTTCCCGGTAAAGAAAAAATCTCCGCTTGAGGATTTATTTTTCCACACTGTAGAATTTAACCCTGTCTCCTCTGAACATAAGATCGATTTCGCCTGTCGGGCCATTGCGGTGTTTAGCGATATAAAGTTTGATCAGCCGTTTGCTGGTATCAAGCAGGTCCTCGCTATCGTCTTCGTAATATAAAAACATGACGACATCGGCGTCCTGCTCGATCGCCCCCGATTCCCGGAGGTCCGCCAGTTGGGGTTTCTTTGTCCCCCGCTGTTCGACTGCCCGCGATAGCTGGGAAAGAGCCAATACGGGTATTCGTAGTTCGCGAGCCAGATTTTTCAGCCCCTGGGAAACAAATGATACTTCGTTAACACGCGATTCGAAGTAGCGGCCACCATTGGCAAGCTGCAAATAATCAACAATAATCAGTTTGACATCTTTTTCAATTTTTAGTTTGCGGGCTTTGGTGCGCATTTCGAGGATGCTCGCTCCCGGCGTGTCATCGATAAAAATCGGCGCTTCGGACAGTTCGCCCATCGCCTCGGTCAACCGTTTGTAATCTTCTTCAGCCAGTCGGCCGGTCTTTAGCCGCCAGGCGTCAATATCGGCCCGGCCGACCAATAACCGGTCAACCAGCTCTTCCTTGCTCATCTCCAATGAAAAAAAACCGACCGGGATTTTATTGACGGCGGCGTTAAGCGCCATATTTAAAGCCAGCGTCGTTTTACCGATGCCCGGCCTGGCCGCCAGAACAACGAGATTTGAATCCTGCATACCGGCCAGTCTGTTATCGAGGTCGGCAAAACCCGTCGGCACCCCACGCAGGTGGTTGCCTTTTTTGACGAATTCTTCCAGCCGCTCGAAACTTTCCGCCAGGACTTCTTTTAATTCGATAAAATCGCGGTGCAGGTGCTGCTGCGACAGGGAAAATATTTCCGTTTCCGCCTCATCAAGAAGTTTTTTAACATCACCTTTTTCATCAAAAGCCCGCTCCACCATCCGGCTGCTCATTTCGATCAGCTTCCTTTTGACGTAATGACCTTTAACGATCAGGCCGTAATGTTCAATGTAGGCGGACGTCGGGACGGTGTTTATGAGGTCGGCCAGGTAACTTTTGCCGCCGATTTTTTTCAGGCTGTCACTATGCTTCAGCTCGTCCTGTAAAGTAACGACGTCTATCGGCTGCTGCTTTTCGAAAAGGGTGAGCATCGCCGAATATGCGATCCGGTTTTCGGGCAGATAAAAATGTTCCGCTTTCAAAAATTCGGCCACCAGATTGACGGCGCCGGAGTCAATCAGAATCGCGCCCAGGACAGATCGTTCCGCTTCCGCATCGTGAGGAGGGACTTTGAGAGCATCAGAAGCATTCGACATAAGATCTTTGAATTATAACATTGCACTTTTAGCTATTAACTGCTTATCTCCATCGGTACCACTTTCATTTCCTGCTCCAATTCTTCTTTTTTGATAGTAAGTTTAGGAATTGGTTTTACATTTTCCGCGCCGAATTTTTTCAGGAAATCGGAAACCGGCGCTAATCTGCCGGCCAAGTCTGGTTTCAGTTTCGGTGAGCCGTAATGCATGGGAACGACAATCGACGGCTCAATTTTTTTGACAAGCGTTTCCGCCTCTGCCGCATCGATCGTATAAAAACCGCCGACCGGAACAAACAGAATGTCAATATCATCGATACTTTCCAAAAAACTTTCCTCCGGCTCGACCCCCAAATCGCCGCAGTGAAGGACGGTAATTCCCTCTTCCGTTTCCAGTTTGTAAAGAATATTTTCTCCTCTTTGTGCTCCTTTTTCCTTATCATGGTAGCTTAAGTACCCGGTAATCCGCACGCCGCCTTTTTCAAATTCGCCGGGCATGTCGAGAACGAGCGGGTTGCCGGTAACGGCTGCCGCATTATTATGATCTTTATGGTGATGGGAAATAGTGACGATATCGGCTTCTGTTTTCGGAAATTTCAGGCCGATATACGGGTCGAACGGGTCCATGATGATCCGCGTATTATTCGTTTTGATGTAGAAGGCGGCGTGACCAAAATATTTAATATCCATATTTGAGTGAATAAAGAATAGCAAAAGCAGTTAGGAAAATCAATGACAGATCGCCTGTTTAATTTCTGACTGTTGTTTGTCGGGCAATTTATCGATTTGTTTAACGATATTGATAACGGTACTGGTAAAAACGGTGTCGGTGACGGCGGCTGCCGACTGGGAGGCAAATGAAGTAACACTGTCAACGGCATTATTGATCAAATTATCCGCTGTATTCTGAATAAACCTGGTTGCTTCCTCGGTCACAGGCGGTTTATTAATTTTATTATCTTGCTCCGCCCCCAAAACATTGACATTTTTTTCTTTATTGCCGGCTGCTTTCGGCACCAGCTTAGTTAAAAGTATACCGGTGATAAGGAGAATTATCAGAAAACCGATTTTCAATCCTAATCCTCGATTGTCCCGATTATTATCTTTTTCCAGCGGTTTTAGCGGCATAATTAGTCATTAATTTTCAGTTTTCAGTTTTCATTGAATTTTCAATGATCAATTTATAAACAGTTTGATAACTGAAAACTATGGCTGTAATGATATAATAATATACTAATGGTGATCGTAGCTCAACGGTAGAGCGTCGCCCTGTGGAGGCGAATGTTGCGGGTTCAAATCCCGTCGATCACCCCAAAATAAATATAAAGATTCTGGTATCCTGTATTTATGAAAATAATTTTTGGCGTTATCGGTTTGATAGCCGTAATCGCTATCGGTGTTTTTGTTTTTCTTAAGTTCTCCCCTGCCCAGCAATCAACCGCTCCGGCCGTTTCCAATACCGCATCAACCGGTTTGGTTAAAACCGTTCCCGGCGATTTTTTGCGCGACGGTAAGCCCACTTATGAAGACGTCGCCCTGGTCAAAGCCCATCTTGGCTGCAAAAAAAGCGACCCCTGCTGGAACCAGGTCGTCGGCAAAACCCATGACGGCGACAACCCCCTCTATACATCCGACCTGGATATGAATGGTAACGGCGTGATTGATACGCAAGATATTCCTGCTTTATAAACTACTGGTATAAATCCTTTATGGTTTTCTGATTGGTCGGAGTAATCAGTTCCTTGAAGATATTGTTGTCCGGCGACGGAATAGCCGAAGTTGCCTGTTTAAAGAATAAACCGACTATCCAGAGACTAGCAAGCAACGAGACAATCGTCAACACTAATGAAATCACGCCGGCCCGGAAATCATCACGGGTACCGTTAGCGAAAAATAAATATTTGATGAAATAATATATGCCTAAAGGCGGCAACAACACACTCCAAATATAGGCCATCATATATCCCTGCCGAGCTTGAAATGTCCGCTCTTTCTCGTCGATTTCCAATAGGACCCGGAAAGCGTACTTATTGATAATCTTGTCCTTATTTACATCGTTTCCTGACGCTGTCGATACCGGCGACGGCGGTAACTGAGAATTATCCATATGGCAAACACGGCTAAAATCAAAAAGAAAACGTAATAGGATCGGTGGACCCGTAGCAGTTTTTCGGCTTGTCGACCCATCTTTTCCCCGATAAGCATAGTTGCCCAAATCCAGATGGCGCTCGATATGGCGACGCTGACGGCAAAAACCGGATAGCCTACTTCTGACAAACCGGAGAAAGCGGTAATCAGTATCCGCAAACCGGGAATATACCGGCCGACGACAATCAGCCAAAAGCCGTAATGATCGAACTTTTTTTCGACGTAAACCAGCCTTTTTTTATTTAAGTGCAACGCCCCGCCGAATTTTTTGACTAAAAGCGGGCCATAGCGGTAGGCTAAAAGATATAGAATCGATGCCCCGCCCAAAATGCTGAAAAAACAGGTTAAAAATGCCGTCACGTATGGAATTCTTCCTCGCAATACCTGATAACCGAGATAGATAATAACCACATCGCCGGGAAGAGGGATGGGCACGCCGGCTTCCTCGATGAAAAGAAGCAAAGGCGCCAGATAAATATTGTGTTTGATAAAATAACTGATGACATCGGCAGGGACGTCAAAAACAGTTCGTTCAAAATGCATAATCTTATTCTACATGATTACCGGTTTCCCTGCGACCGTTGACCATCTTAGCAATAACAATCAATTAACCTGTCAGGTTATTTAGCACGTTGCAACGATCCTCTACTCCGTAACAATACGCTGGTTTTACTATGGGAAACGGAAAGTTGGCCATCTGATAACGACTATTCCACGAGTGTGAGGAATTTGTCATACTGTCAGATTTTAAGAGACGATTGCATCGTTTGCGGTCCGGGCGGATTGAAGGCGGCCATTACTGCATATGCCAAGAGAGCGATCGTTCCGATGGTAACGGCGACCAAACCGACTTCAGGCGAAGTTATGGCTGCTATACCATACCCTGCTCCCGCAGCAACCAAACCGCGTTTTAATTGACTATTAGGATTCCCAACTCTGCCTAAAATTATCCTTTTATATTCTGACATTCGGAAAATTGTACAATAATCAACATAAGAATTCAATAATTGCCAAATCAGCCCACGACCGTCGGTTGTTATAACAATGTTTTCATTTCTCAATCGCCATCACCTGCAATGTAGATGAATCGGATTCCAGCGTGCCGCCGGAAGTCTTTGTTCTAATATCAATGGTGTGAAAACCGGCGGTGGCAGCAATGGCGGCGTTGAGTGATACAGGAATGGATGTCGCCGGCACCGGATAACTCGCCTGGGTAAAAATTGACTGGTCAACACTGTCCAAAAAAACGTCGTAAGAATTCATGTTGCCCGATTGCGCCACCGCGTTACCGGTGTTTTTTGATGAAGTGTAAAAATTGATCCATAGCAAACAATTTTTCGGACAATTAATATTGACATACATCCCCATCGGTGTATAGGTCGTCACCGTCGTCGTAAATGATGTGCCGCTGGTATTGGCAACAGCAATAATTGTTTTCCCGGTGACCATAGTCGGTAACGGTAATGGTGTTGGAGTTGGTGCATTCACCTTCGCTTCGATAGTACTTACCTGCCCATCCAACCAATCCACTTTATTTCGTAATTCAGTAATGGAATTCGGATCAGACACGGCTGCTTCCCCTTTTTTGACCGGCGGTTGGTTGGCTAAAGTCGGCAATGCCGGCCGGTAAAGGATAATCAAAAAAAAGATCAGCGCACTGAAAAAAGCACCGATGATGATAAGTAAAATAAATTCAGTTCGCATCTATATTTAGTATAGATCGTGGAATCGATAAATTAAAATGAATGATGGAGATTGTCCTCTTCCCGGAGAAAAAGTCTGTTGGCTGCTTTCGTGCATGATGGTAAAACTGGAACCGTTATTGCTTAATGTTGAAGGCACCGCCAGTACATTTTGGTAACTGTCGGCCATCGTTACCGGTTGCGCCCCGATCTGACCGACGGCCATTGTTTGGCCGTTTTTAACAGCCGTGGCATCGGTAAAATTGATACTGCCAAAATTATCCAGAGGCATGATTCTTCTTAAAGTGCTGGGTGCCTCTTCAATCCATTCGGCCGATGATAAAGACGAATTATAGGTCACGGTCGTTTGGTAATTCTGGCCGGTAGTATTATTTTTAAAAGTAACTATCCACTGATTGCCACTCTGCTTGTTAATACTGACGGTGACTTTATCTCCCCCATTAATAGAAACAGGTAACGGCTGGGAAAAATTGGGTAATTCCTCAAAAAAAGTATTGTATGTCATTTGTCCGTTTCCGTCGACCATTGCTTCGGTGCCGGCCTGAATAAGGTCTTTATTGGTGACTCCGCCGATGCCGACCCAGGTCGTATCAGCTCCGTAATTACCATAATTAATTGCATTATTAAATGTCGGGACTGTCCAGGTGCCGCTTACCCCGGTAAATGTTCCGTTAGTCGCCGCGTATCCGGACCAGTTACGGGACACGCTGGTATTAACAGCGTTACCGGTATTACCCGGGGAAACCGGAACGGCCGGAACGGTTTGCGCCGGCTGCGCCGGACTGGCGGACGCACGCACCGGATTCATAACTACAATCAACGCCAGAGTAGCTAACAACAAAAGTATATTTTTCATGACTAAAATTTAACTGACAAAACTGAATTTAATCTTTAAACGGAGTAATAGAGCAATTAAAATGCTGTCAGAATCATGTAAGGTTTTTTATCTTCCCAACCAAATCGTAGATATCAAACGGCTTGCGGATACAGTCGTCGACAATAGTCTGACGGCATTTTTCCAGTATCCGGATATCGGCCGACATCATTACGATTGGGATACCGGATGTTTTCTTATTTTTTTTTAATTTCCTGGCGATTTCCCGGCCGTCGCTGCCCGATAGAAGAATATCCAGCAGGAGTAAATCGGGGCGGCTCGTTTTAAGCATTTTCTCAAGCCCTTCTTCCGACATGATTGTCACCACTTTATACCCTTCCTCTTCTAAAACGATTTGGGTCACTTCCAAAATGGCATTATCGTCATCAACGATCCATATTGTTTTATTCATGCCTGGTGGTGGCAGGTAAACTGATAGAAAAAATCGCTCCTTTGCCTTCCTGGCTGTTTACCCATATCTTACCATGATGGCGGCGGATTATTTCTGAAGAAATATACAGGCCCAAACCCAACCCCGGATAGCTACGGTTACTAGGGCTGTCCACCCGGTAAAATTTGTTAAAAATTTCCGTCTGGTTATCCTTGCTGATACCGATCCCCTTGTCCTCGACCGATAATATGACATTATGATTATTAGCCGACAATACCACTCTGATTTTACCCCCGGCGTGGGAATACTTTATGGCGTTATTCAATAAATTGGTAATCAACTGACTGATGCGGAATTTGTCGGCAGAGACGTTCATGCGGCTGGCGCCGGTTCTGATGATTTTATGATTTGGACTGACTATCCGGATATCACCGATAATTTCCTCCACCAGTTTGTCGAAATCAAATGTTTCTTTGCTAAAAAGCAATTTTCCTTCCTGGATTTTGGTGACGTCCAAAAGGTCGACTATCAGCTTGGTCAAGCGGTCAAGCTGGTTGTCCATCCGGGAAAGGTAATCCATCGCTTTCCTATCCTTAATATCCCCTGCATGCCGCTGCAGCAGTTGACTAAAGGCCTTAACGCTCGTCAACGGTGTTTTCAATTCGTGGGACGCCATGGAAATAAATTCATCTTTCCGCTGCTCCAGTTTTTTTTGTTCGGAAATATCGATAATAAAAACGACTGCCGTTGGCGGATTTTTCTCCAGGGAGGCCCCGCCTTTCAGGACCGGAATTTTCCGGCCGTCTTTCCGGATATATTCTTTTTCATAAGGAAATATTTCCCCTTTTTCAAAAAGGGTTTTCATCGATTCCGCATCGTTTTGGCGGTAAACCGGACTCGTTAATTTTTTCCAATTCAGTTTCAGCAATTCCTCCCGGCGGTAACCGATGATTTTCAGAAAAACATCATTGGCGTCGACGATCTTTCCGCTAATCTCCTCTATGGCTACACCAATGATATTGGAATCGATCAACCGCTTGAACTGAAATTCAATCTTTTTTAATCTTTCCTCATTCCGTTTCTGTTCGTTTATATCACAAATATAAACCGTTAATCCACTGGTGGCCGGATAAAAATCAATATCCAACCAGCGCCTGGTCCGGGTACAGAAAAATTCTTCTTCAAAATGTTTTTTGTTTTTAAGTACTTCTCTGCCCCGACGGTAAATATAATTGGCCATTTCCGGCGAAAAGATCTCGCTGGCCGTTTTGCCGATTAACTGGCTATCGTTCTTATTTTTGTATCTGATAATTTTGCCGGCAGCCGAGTTGATGTAGGCTACCCGGAACTGCCTGTCGAAAATAATAAAAGCGTCGGTAATGCTTTCCATGATATGCTGAATCAGTTTGGTTGATTTCCTCTCGCTCCGGATGGCCGAATACATCACTTCTATAAACAGGCTGATTGAAATACCAATGATCAGGAAAATGACCGTTTCCAACGATTGGATCAATGACCGTTGCACAAGGGTATAATACGGTTTGAGGAAGAAAAAATCGAAGATGTCAAATAAAAAAGCGGCGGAAAAAGTGGCGACAATCCCTCCCCACAAACCACCATACCAGGCGCTGAAAATTATCGCCCAGATATAAGTAAACGACCTTTGTTGATGAACCAACAATTCCAAACCATACTTCAATAAACCTACGATAAATACCGTCATTACCGGCACAATAATATACGATTTAAAACGATTGGTTTTCCGGTGATCAATATTTAATAAAGTAATTACTTTAGAATAATCGACCAAGCGGGAGAATACGGCTTGAAGCTTAGCTTTAATGAAGAATATGGCTAACGAACTTCGCTTTCTCATGAATATTGGAGCCCGAAGTGAGAATCGAACTCACAGTCTAACCCTTACCAAGGGTTTGTTTTACCACTAAACTATTCGGGCAAAACTTAATTATTATAGCTTATTTACGACGAAATAGGAGACGATTGCGGCCGAGACTATGACGTTGAGTGAGCGGTTTATCCCCCACATCGGAATCTCGACAATCTTGTCAGCCAGCTTGAGCGTTTCCGGCAGCACGCCGTAAGTCTCATTGCCAAATATCAGGGCTAATGGTTTTTTGTATTCCGCTTGGGTATAAGAGATAGCTTCGGGCGATTGCTCAACGGCAACAATATTACAATTTAACAATTCAGCCATTGCCTCTTTGGCCGTCTTCTTATATTCCCACGGCACAAACTTATACGTCCCGATCGACGCCTTCTTTATCCGGTTGTTGGGCGGAATTTCCGTCTCCCCGCATAAATACATCTTTTCGATGGCCAAGGCGTCAGCCAGGCGAAACAAACCGCCGATATTATACGTATCATATATATTCTCGAGGATAAAATAGATCGGCTGACGCTTCAATGACTTTAGCCTCACTTTAGCCTCATTTTCGTCCACCGTCCGCAGCTCCCTGGCATTTAATTTCATAGCTATATTATATGATACGAATCTACGAATGCATGCCAATGATGCCAATGATGCGAATATGCTAATACTATCGTATCAGATTATTACGCTCCTCTTACATTCGCTTCACTTAATTCACATATGATTGTCTTTAAATTAACATAATTTTAATAATTAATCCTATAGTTGATTTTTACATCAACCTGTAGTATAATACGAGCTGTATGAAAAAATTTTTGGCCAGTATTGTATTGTTCTATTCTCTCTTCTTTATTCTTTCTTCTAAAGTCATGGCCCAATACGGACAGTATGGTGCACCTACTCCCAGCCAAACGATTATGGTTACCAAAATGGTCGCCATGCCCAATGCGGATCTGACCGATCCCACCCAGGGCAATTATGTCAACAATCTGTCGCCGACCGATCCCCGGTTCATAGCCAGCGAGTATATTTTTTTCAAGGTGACAATCCAAAACACTTCTACTGTTACTTTGCATAACGTTGTTTTTACGGATTTCGTCCCTGATTTTCTGACGCCGGTCTCCGGTCCGGGCTCTTTTGATACAACCAACCGGATAATTACTTTCAATATCGGTGACATGGTTTCGGGTGCACAAAATATCTATTACCTCCAAATGCAGGTCGCTAACCAGGCGACACTGCCCAGCGAACAGGGCGTCTTTTGCAAGACAAACACGGCGCAAGCTTCGGCGGATAATACCGCCATCGATCAAAGCACTTCCCAGTTTTGTATTGAAATTGGTGCGCCGGCGGTCACACCTACCCCGACCGCTACTCCGACCCCGACTATCGGAGTGACCACCGTCCCTTCGACCGGACCGGAATTTGACTTCCTGGTTCTGGGCGCCAATATAATTGCCTTAACTACCGGCATATACCTGAAGAAAAAAAGTTAATCCGCCAGCTGGCGGAGTACCTTGACAACCGGGTCGCATTATAAGAAACAAAAAAATATAGTAACTGTAAAGAGGATATTGTGTAATCTATGTGGATAGTTCGGATTACCAATATATAAAGGGTACTATATTATTTTTACTACTTGTTTAGTATTAACTATAGGATTTAATAATAACTGCTGATATTATTGAGAGCCTACTCTAGACAAAATCAGCAGAAAAATGGGTTTTGTAGACGGTAGGGTCTTAATTTGATATCGGAGATAAATTGAGGTGCTTTTCGATTCTTTCCAAGCGGTTGTCATGCTCTGTCAACTTCTCATCGACGACATCAGTTAGACGATTAATGCTTTTTTGCAATCTGTTCTCCATCTTTTCAAGAACTTTTTTCGTTGCTAACTGTTTTAAATCCGCTTTAGTTGCAAACACATCTTTTAATTTTTTGATATCCGAATTAGTCAACATATGTCAAAAGATTAACACCAATAAAAATCGATTTCAATCGGAAAAGACTATAAGGTAAAGCTTAGGAATTGGGGGGCAATTCCGCCAACCGGCGGACAGCAGATTGTCCCCCATTTCTTGGGCTAATACCCCAAAGTTCTTTGACAATCAGGGACAAATGAACGGTTCGAGCAGTTCTTTTTTGAGAAGGAAAGACTCGGTGCAATTGGTCACCATTGCATAACTTGGCTGATGGGAAAAACCGATGTACTCGACTGTTTTACCTTTTTGCCTGGCTTTTTGAATTGCCGGCAGAAGATCGGTATCTGAAGAAATAAGAATAATATGATCACAGAGATTTTCGTAAGCGGCGACCAGGATATCGACGGCGATATTGATATCAACGCCTTTTTCATGAAATCGGCCGGATGATTTTAATAAATATCCGAGCGAATATTTGATTTTATGTTTACGTAAATGGGCGAAGAGTTTGCGCTGGTTATCAAACAACTGTTGAACTTTGTCAGTACCGTCAGTCCGCACTTTACCAATATAGTAGGTGGCAGAAATCACTTTTTGTTTTTTGGCAATGGATTTAATAAAAGCCGAGAAATCAAAATGCAAAAGACGATGGAGACCAAGCTCCTTCATCTTGAAATAGAAGTTGCTGCCATCAATAAGCACGATACACCGTTTTTTTGCCATATATCAAGTTTAGCAAAAATATGACAAAAAAAATCCTGCAAAGAGTCTTGCGACTGTTGCAGGAGTGATTAGTACAAATATTTTAGCAAGCGACTTGCTATTTTTCAACCGGAATTTAGTCTAAAGATTGATCGCGAATTATTCGAGATCATTCCTTAGGCTTAATAACCTAAGTTTACCCTGAGCGATTCCCGATTTATCGGGATAAGTCGAAGGGGCTTTTTACCCGAAAATGGAATTTGCTTCCATCGTAGGGTAGGAAGCAAATAATGTGACGATTGGTATTTAATCGTTTGCATGGTTAGAAAACCAATTGTCCGGGCCTGTCAAAGTCGAAGGCCTGTCCCGCGTAGTCCGCAGGGCGAAGTGGGAGCACCTTAACAATTGGGTTTACCCTGACAAAAATAAAGGAAACCGAAAATAAGCTTTTCGGAAACTGAAATTTTTGGAAGGATATTAGCTTAAAAAGCTAACAGGGACTCATCACCTTTCTGTCTGAAAGAAATAATTCCAACAATGGGATTATTTTGAGTAGAGACGGATTGGTACTGCACCCTAGTTCCGATTGAATCGGGATTAGAGAGCAGTATCAATTTTTGAAAGGAGGTGAGATTTTATTGTGTTCGTAAAAAACGAAAAGCTGAAATGCTTTTTACTGTAGGAGGCCAAAATGGCTAAGACGAAGGCTCAGCTCGAGCGAGAGAACAAAGAGTTGCGCGAGCAGCTCAAAAAAAGGACGCCCAAAAAGCGCCCCAGCACGCCCAAGACGCCGACGAAGCGCACCACGCGACCATCACCGATCGAGAAGGATGTGAAGGACCTCGTTGGAGGCTTTACCGACGGTTTGTTCGGTCACTAGAGTTCGGAAAATCGGATAAAGGAGTAAGAAATGCGTACATTAGGTTACGTAATCGGTTCGGTTTTGCGCGTCCTGATTGTGGTCGTCGTTATTCTGGCAGTGGCCTGGTTCCTCTGGAACTTTATCTTGGTTCCGGGTTGGGACATCATACAGGCAGTTGCCGCGAATTGGCAGAATGGTGCAAAGGCACTCGTTCCTACGCCCACACCGTACGTGCCGCCTGTTGCGCCAACCGCGCCTGCCCCGACGTCTGTACCACCGTATGTTCCGCCACCGGCCCCACAGCCGACACCCGCCGCTGGCCCCGCCCCCGCCACTACCCCATCGTATGGACTGCCCCCACAGCCCTACGTACCACACCCCAGCTCGTACCAAGAGACTGGACACACCGGATCAGATGCCGAAAAAACGCAGAATTGGAATATTCCAGTTCTTGCGGGCACTGTGCTCGTATATGGCGGATACACCGTTAATGGTGAATCCGGAGGGGCTTACGGCGCTATCGCTGGACCTACTACTGCCACCATCACGGTGACAGACGGTTTCTATTCGGTCGTTACGACTGAATGGAGCCAACAGGAATACTGTTTCCGCCTTTCACAGGCGATTCAGTATGGGTGGGCCCACGCTCATCTTCACCCGCTTTCTGGGTGGTCCTGCAAGTAGGCAGCGCGTCAAAGTACGACAGAGATAAGACTTAGGCAGCATTTCCTAGTCTTAAGTTGCAGTGAGAAACGCAACCCGAGTTTCCCTCGGTTATCAATTCGACCACCCGGTCGATTGTGTTGACATTAGTCATCACAGGATCCCTGAACCCTGGGAAAGAGAGCAAACGAATCAAATCGTTTGTGTGCGCAATCATCAGCCGAATTTGTTCCTGCTTCACGCAGAAACAAATCGCCTGAACGCTTTCAAGCGTTTAATAAGCCACCGCAAGTCTCTTTTCCTACCCTATGTGGCGAAAAATTTCGCGACAGAGGTTAGGAATTATGAAAAAAGATAATAAACAACCGTTGGTTTCCGTCGTCATGCCGGTCTATAATGCCGGCGATTTTCTCGTGGAATCAGTCAATAGCATATTACAGCAAACCTATAAAAATTTCGAATTTATCATTGTGGATGACCGCTCTACCGACGATTCTTGGATAATATTAGGGAAGCTGGCGGCAAAAGATAAAAGAATAAGGACTTATCGCCTAAAAAAAAGTGCCGGAGTCTCGGAAACGGTTAAATTTGCCATTGCTAAAACCAGGGGGAAATTTATTGCTCGGATGGACGCCGACGATGTATCCTTGCCCAAACGGCTGGAACTCCAAGTGAAATATTTGCTGCATAATCCAAAAACAGTCGCTGTCGGCGGCCAATGCTCAATAATCAATAAGGAAGGCGAACTTATCGGCGAAAAAAGATTCCCAATAAAAAACAAGGATATTTACTCTTATATATTTAAGTTTGTTCCGGTCCAGCAGCCGACTTTAATGATCGCCAAAACCAGGCTGCCAAAAGATTTCGAATATTATCATGATGGCCTGAATACGGCAGAAGAAATTGAATTGCTTTTTAAATTGTTCCAGTTTGGCAAAGTCGAAAATTTGAAAGAAATAGTATTACTGTACCGGCTTCATGAAAATAATACGTCGTTAAAAAACATCAAAAGCACTTTTTTCTTTACCTTACTATCAAGGATTAAAGCAATCCTTCAATATGGCTACCGGCCCTCGGTAACCGGTTTGCTTGTTACTTTCATTCAGCTTATTGCCGTTTCCGTATTACCCCAAAAAACCGTCTTTTGGTTGTACGAAAAATCAAGAAAAATGCTCTACTCGATGAAATATTCCCGCATCGGACTTAGGCCGGCCGGCGGAATCAGGTAATGTAAAAATATGAAACAATTTATAAAAAATCATTTTCTTCAATCGGCATTAATTCTTGTTGCCGCCATTTTGTTTTTAGCTAATTATAAACCGGGGACGTATCTTTCCGGCTGGGACAATCTCCAGACCGAATTATATCCGTGGTTGGCGGTCAAGCGCGCTTTTTTTGCCGTTTGGCAAGAGTACCAAAGTTTTGGCCTGCTTGGCGGCATGGGCCATGCGGCCGATCTGGTGAGAGCGATTTTTATTTGGCTTATTTCATTTGTCCTGCCGCAAAATACAATCCGCTATTTTTTCCATATCTTGATGCTTCTCGTCGGCGGTTTGGGAATGCTCAGATTGCTTCGTTTCGTCCGCAATGATCAAGAAGACAAGTTGAATTTTTTGGGAGCTTTATTTTATATGCTTAATTTCGGTACAATTCAAATCTTTTACGTCCCCTTTGAGGCATTTTCCGTTTTTTTTGCATTTCTCCCCTGGGAAATCTGGATATTCTCAAAATTGGTTAGCAATGGGACAATGAAAAAACGAAACGATCTTCTTTTTTTCTTCCTTATCAATCTTTTGGCGACGCCGCAGGCATATATTCAAACGCTTTTTGTTATCTATATCTTAATCCTCCTTTGTTTATCATTGCCGGCCTTGGCCCGTAACCATTCCCGTACGGCTGTCTTAAAATTATCGCTTCTTTTCATAACGATTATATTTATCAATTCCTTTTGGCTGTTGCCCCAGATTTATTTCCTGAAAACCGGCGGCGGTAAAATCGTGGAAACCGCCAAATCAAACCAAATATCGACCGGTACCGTCGTCATCCAAAACCTCGAAAAAGGAAACGTCGCTTCATTTTTTAAATTTGAAGGCTTTTATTATGATTTATCCGGCAGCAATAACCAGCCGCTTTTTTTGCCCTGGAAAAATCATTTCAATAATCAATTCGTTGGCTTAATTCCCTATCTTTTCGCCGGCATTATTTTAACCGGTATATTTGCCGGTTTTCGAAAAAATAAATATCATCCTGGCTTTGTTCTGGTCTATCTACTCTGTGCCACGGCTCTCTTATCCGCCACACCTCCATTTCAATTCATTAATGAATTGCTGCATCAAAATAATTTATTAAACCAAATTTTCCGATCACCGTTTACCAAGTTTATTATTCCCTACTCGCTGGTTTCCGGCTACTTTTTCGCGATCGGGATCAGCTCGATTATCTCACTTTTGGCAAACGGTCGAAAAGTAATACCAATAATAGCTGTTGTTCTGATAATTATTTATGCCTGGCCGGCTTTCCAGGGTTATTTTTTCTCACCGGAAATGAAAGTAACAATCCCCAATGATTATCGGGAATTAATTAACTATTTTCAGACAGTCGATAAAAATCAACGGATCGCACTTTTACCCGACTACACTTTTTGGGGCTGGTTTTTCACCCGCTGGGGGTACGACGGCTCCGGTTTTTTGTGGTACGGCATCGAGCAACCGATCGTCTCGCGGACATTTGATGTCTGGAGCGACAAAAGCGAAGGTTATTATTGGGAGATGAAAACGGCTATCGAATCGGAAAATGCGGCTCAATTCGAAAATGTTCTAAAAAAATATCGGATTAATTATTTGCTGGTCGATTATTCGCTTTTGCCGGTAACCGGCAGTATTAAGGGGCTGCAATATGATCAATTAAATAAATTACTTGGCGAAAGCAAAATGGTTCAATTGGTGAAGAAATGGCCGAATATCGGTCTTTATCATGTCACTCAACCGGCATATACGAAAAATTTCGTTTCCGCCGCTTCGGCCATGCCCAACATCGGACCGGCAATTAAATTGACCGATTCCGATACGGCATTTAATAAATATCAAAATTATGTCGCCCTGCCTAATCCGCCGTCTGGTTATTTTCCTTTTTTGGATTTGACCACCCAAACCCGGCTGACCGGCCAATCGTGGTCAATTACCGAAACACCAAATAATTTTACCGTCTCGGCCAAGAATAGTTTGCCGACCGCCCAATATACTCTGCAGTCCTCTTATGATCCCCCGTATCAGGCAGCCGTCTACCGGAATAATCACCTGGTCACTTTTACTAATAACTTTAGTTTCGCAAATACCGACCATCGGGTAAACGCCAGCATCAAGAAAACATTGGTACAAAAAGTCGATGTTAATTCGGCCAGAGTCGATCACTGCGCCCGGCTGACAGTTTGTTACGGTTTTTCCCTTCCTGATCTGCCGCAAAAATACGGTTATTTATTGAAAATCACCAACCAGAATATCCGGGGCCGCCGCCTGTATTTTTATGTCACCGACAATACCAACCTGCAATCCTATGTTGAAGACCGGCTGCAAAATAATACGGAATACTATATATTGCCGCCAAAATCGCCATACGGCTTGGGTTACAGCATTGTCTTTCAAAACAATTCCTATGATAATCTGACTTCAATTAACAAACTGACCGGATTGGCGGTATATTTATTTCCCTACGAAGCGGTCAAAAATTTGGAGCTGATTAAAACTGATTTTAAACCGGCACCGGCGACTTTTTTTAATGATTTTTCCGCGAATAAACTAAATTACTATACCTACACAGTAAATGTTCCCAAACAAAATCAGAACATTATTTTGTGGCAATCATTCCATCCCGGCTGGATCGCCATTGCCAATGGAAAAATCCTGCCGCATTTCCTCGTCGACAACTGGGCCAACGGCTGGATACTTAATGGAAATAACACTAGCAACATAACAATTATTTATTGGCCGCAGTATCTGGAATATGCCGGCTTTGGTCTGTGGTTCATATCTGTTATAATCGTTTTATATGGCCAATCTCTCCTTTCTTCAGATAAGAAATCCGAAAGATGACGAGACGCCGATTGAGGCGGCAACGCAGATTTTTGCCTCGGTCCTACCCTATTCCTATATCCCCTGGTGGAAACGGTGGTATCTACGGCCAAAAACTTATGCCTTCGAACTGTTTTTGATTAATCAGACGATTTATTTTTATGTCACGACGCCCGCGGAAAACGAAACTCTTATCCAAAGTGTCATCACCTCCTCTTTCCCTTTGTCGGTCGTCAAAAAAACGACCGACCCGATGGAAATTGTTTTTAAATCAAAATGCCTGTCAATCGGTGAAGTGGTCTTAAGCTCCTACTGTTATCTGCCGATTAAAACCTATATGGATTACAAGGATGTTGATCCCCTTTCTTCCCTGGTCGGTTTTTTATCAAAGCAGGATCCGCACCTTAAGATGGCTATCCAGGTCATCGTCACCCCCGCGACTTTTCCCTGGCAGGATTTGGCTGTCGGCACGGCGCACAAACAGGTGTATGATGAAGCCGGCGACCGCTATATCCGCAATCCGCAGCAGCTTTTAATCATGAAAAAAGCCTCTTTTCAGGGCGGCAAAGCGCTGGTCCGGCTGATTGTGGGCTGCGACCAGAAACAGTTGCCGATCGATGCCTACCGCCAGAACCTGGCCGGCACATTCGGTAGTTTTTCCCTCGGTGAAGGCAACCAGTTTGTCTTCCGCCGGCCGATTTTCTTCCGGGACCTGCTTCTTAAGCGGATCAAAAACCGAACGACCAATTATTTCGAACGCCGCCACCAGGTCCTGAACGCCCAGGAGTTGGCCACTATCTGGCACCCGCCCGGTTATCTTATGGCCGGGATAAAAAACGTCGCCTGGGGCAAAACGCTCTCCGGTGAACCGCCGGAGAATTTGCCTATCGCGTTGGGTCAACCTTACGGGGATCCTTCGACTCCTAAAACTAAAACGGTCGCTCAGGATAATATTTCGCACGATAATTACATGCGAAATATTAATTTCTTCGCCAAAACCGAATTCAAAAACAAGGAGACGATTTACGGAATAAAAGACGAAGACCGGCGCAAACACGTCTACATCATGGGAAAAACCGGCGCCGGAAAGTCCACCCTGATTGCCAACATGGCGATCGATGATATCCGCAAGGACCGCGGCATCGGCATCATTGACCCCCACGGCGATTTGTCGGAGACGATTCTTGATTTTATCCCTAAACGGCGCATGAATGACGTCGTATATCTCGAACCGTTCGATACCGAGCGGCCATTTTCCTTAAATGTGCTGGAAATTAAGAATAAACAGCAAAAAGATCTGGTCTCCTCCGGCATTGTTTCCATTTTTTACAAGCTATATAAGGACAGCTGGGGCCCGCGGCTGGAATACATATTAAGGAATGTTATTTTAACGCTGCTGGAAACACCGGATGCCACCTTGATCGACATCCTGTCGCTTCTTTCCCACGCCGATTACCGCAAAAAAGCTGTCGCTCATCTGCAGGACCCCGTTCTCAAAAATTTCTGGGAAAAGGAATTTGCCCGCATGCCCGACCGCTTAAAGGCCGAAGCCATTTCCCCGATCCAGAATAAAGTCGGCCAGTTTATTACCTCAAAAATGATCCGCAATATCCTTGGGAAGCCTAAATCCTCAGTCGACCTCGAGCAGATTATGAATGAAGGGAAAATCCTCATCCTTAATTTATCGCAGGGCAAGCTCGGCGAAGATAATGCCTCGCTTTTGGGCGCGATGATCATCACCCAGATCCAGCTGGCCGCCATGAACCGGTCGTTTATAAAAGAAAGCGAACGGAAGGATTTTTTTCTTTATGTCGACGAGTTCCAGAATTTTGCCACTTCGTCATTTATAAAAATCTTATCCGAGGCGCGCAAATACCGTCTTTCACTGACTTTGGCCAACCAATATATTGAACAACTGGACGAAGACGTGGTCCATGCCATCTTTGGTAACGTGGGAACATTAATCTCCTTTGTCGTCGGCGCCCGCGATGCTTATATTCTGACAAAAGAGTTCGCCGAAATCTATACGGAAAATGATCTTGTGTCGCTCGGAAAGTTCGAAATCGTTCAAAAACTTTGCATCGACGGCATGACTTCGGCTCCCTTTCCGGCGAAGACTCTGCCGCTACCGGCATTGAAGAACGACAACGCCGAAAAAATCATACGGCTGTCGAAAGAAAAATACGGGCGTAAAGTGTAATAAATGTCAAAATCAGACAAATAAATAAATATTACAAATAAATAAGCAAATTAGAAAATGGTTTAATGAATTAAATTCGCGTATTAAGAATAATCTTCGACATGATTAAGAGAATCTCTTGCGACTCCCAAATATATGGCTCCACGTTGTTTCTTGATAATATTTCCGAGTCCAGAATAAATCGTAGCCAAAAATTCGTTTCTTTAGTTTCTTTCTTCACAATACAACTTTTCGCAATGAAATCTTTTCGAGTTACTGCCGCATCGGCTTCTTGATCATTGGCTCCCATTGAAGTTAGAGATGATGCTATCTGGCTAATTACCGGAATATTTTCCGGCGTTTTTGGTATCTTCCTTACTACATTCTTAAAACAAGAAACAACGAATTTATGGATACGTAAATGAATATCTTGCGGAGTATTCCGGTATTTATTCATTAATTCATTCTATCATTTTGTCATTTATTTGTCTGATTTGTCGGATTTGCTTATTTAGGCATTATTTCTTCATCTTCTCCCATTCCTTCATCAACTGCTTTTTCAATTTTTCCAGCTGTTTGCCGTCTTTTTTGACCTCTTTCTTCACTTTCTTCATAACATCCTCAACCGCTTCCATGTATTTTTCCTTGTCGATCTCGGCAACGGTCAATTTTAACTCGGCCAGATCGGCAATCAGCCATTCTTTGGCCATGTTGTAAATTCTGACGGCTTCGTCGGTCACTTCACCGAAGATTTCCTTTACTTTCTTGTCAACCTCTTTTTCCTTAAGGAGATTTTCCAGCTCCTTGATTTTTTTCGCCACTTCTTCGCGGTTTTCCGGCCCGGATGTCGGGGAAAAAAAGAAGGCGGTCAATCCGCCGATAACTGTCCCGATTAATAACCCCAGACCAAACTTTGATTTTTTATCTTCGCTCATAGGTAAGAAAATTATTAATACATAAATATTACTGGCTTCCAGAAGATAATGTCAAGTCAAAATTCAAAATTTTTAACTTTTCGGGCGTATAATATCACTATGAATGATACATTCTTCCGGGCAGTGGAAACGACTGCCGATGCCGTCATTATCACCGATAAACATGGCAGTATCGAATACGTCAATCCGGCTTTTGAAACGATTACCGGCTACAAAAAAAGGGAAGCTTTGGGCAAAACTCCCCGGGTGATCAAATCGGGCAAAC
>JAJYIQ010000001.1 GCA_021789995.1 bacterium | reverse complement strand
CTTCACATATTTAAACATTGTAATATCCTTATTATGATAGACATTTTTTAAAAACGGATACTGTTCCAAATCTTTCATGCTATATCCTTCAATCGAAGTTAATACTACATAACCGATATTGTTTCGCATCAGAAAATTTTCTGCTGCCGGATTGTTTATTCCATGCAAATAAAACTGATTGACAAAATTGGCCCGGTTGATGTAATCGGGGGTGAAAACGTGCCGGCCAATATATACTTTCCGGTCGGCGAAAATGGGCAAAACGGTCCCCAACAATTGGGAAGGAGTGGTTAAAACAGCTTTATCATCGCCAAACGTATCAAGATATCGATAACCGGCTATTACTCCTTGGGGCAGATAGGTAATTGGAGAAAAAATATTCGGATCATGAAGAGTTTCGTTGAACGCTAATGTCGTTACCGCTAAAAAATATAATAGTAATATTGCCGTAACCGTATTTCGGACATATTTCCATGGTATTTTTTTTATCCCCAAAATTCCGGCCGTCGCGAAAAACACCACGCTTAAAGGAGAAAGAAATCGGAGATTGAAATTATTGAAATATGAGGCTAACGGTGAAAAAGTCAATGTCCAACTAACAATGATATAACTAAATAAAAGTAATTTGGTCGGGGACATTTTTTGCAGGAAATCCTTTAGCCCGATCGGAGCGAAAATGAGAAGGGGGCCGATCGTGAATAGCACACTAAAAAGTGACGGATAATAGGTCAGTTTAATATCCGATTGATTTAAACGGGAAATCAGTCCGAAATTGGTACTAAGGGAACGGATAACAATTCCGGCCAAACCCACAAAGATCAACGAAATTATCCCCATAATTAAATTACGCCAAGATCGATTGTTGGAAACTATTACCAGAACAACCGTTACATATAGTAAGGCAATTACCAAATTGATTACTTGGTATGGGTAAAAAGTAAGAGTGGCAATCAGTAAAATAACGGTCGCAGTACTTCGTTTCCAAGTTCTCAAGCCGTTTCCGGCGATAAGAATTACTGTCAATACCAGGACTTCTCCCAGTAAATGATGAGGAACACCACTTAAACGTTTAAATAAATTGCTTGGTGCATACCAAAAATCGGCGATAGACAAGTGATTACCGCTTAAATCGTGAAAGATGTTAAGAAAACCGGTGGAAAATAAAGATAATAATAAAGCGGAAACTTTGATCGTAAAAGATTCCTTGTCTATCAAACGCGATATAAGTTGATAAATCAAGATAACAGTGATGAAGTTCAGGATAAAGACCGCCAGCCAGTATACGGTTATCGGAGAGAGGTGAATAAATCGGGCAATGTGTCCAAGAAGAAGATATGGCCACCAGAGCAAAAATGTTGTCCCGGGATCATCGGTAGCATAGGGATTAGAATATAGGAAGTGGCCGCGGTATCCCTGGGCAATTGCCTGGAGATAGGTAAAATAATCCAGATAATAATGTCCGGTTGCCAGATATTGCCAGCCCGGTGCAGTTTGGCCAATACCGATGATTATGGTCAGAATAGAGATCAGACCGACGATGAAGGCGATGACGACAATAACCGCTGTTTTATTAAGCTTCATTTTTCAATGGCTTTAATTCCGGGAAGGGTGCCTTTTTCGATAAACTCAAGCATTGCGCCGCCGCCGGTCGAAACGTGAGTAATTCTATCGAGATATTCTTTCTTGGAAATGGCGGCCAAAGTATCGCCGCCGCCGACAATTGATATCGCCTGATTGTTTTGGGCGATCGTGTAATAAATAAAATCGGTACCGCGACGAAAAGCCGGATTTTCGATATATCCGACCGGCCCGTTCCAGATAATTGTTTTTGCCTGGTTGATAATTGCGCCAAACTTGGCTTGGGTTTCCGGGCCGATATCGAGGATTGACCCGTCTTTGATTTTCTCCACTTTCATTACTTCGCCGCCGTTTTGATTGTTATTTGGATCGCCGATAACCACATCGGTCGGTAAAACTATTTCCGTTTTCTTTTCTTTTGCCATCGCCAATATTTTTTTGGCGTTTTCCATTTCCGCCAGTTCGCAAAAGCTTTGGCCGATGCCGAATCCTTCCGAGCAGAAAAAAGTATTGGCCAGTCCGCCGCCAATCAGCAAGTAATCGGCCAGATCCATTAACCGTCCCAGCAGATTAATTTTAGTGGAGATTTTTGCGCCACCAATAATGGCAACAACCGGTTTTTCCGGGTTATCGATCGCTTTGGAAATCATCAGGATTTCTTTTTTGAATAAAAGGCCAAGATAAGAGGGGAGATATTTTGGTACGCCGACGATTGAAGCGTCGGCCCGGTGGCTGACACCGAAAGCATCATTAACGTAAATTTCGGCTAATGATGACAATTTTTTAGCAAACGCTTCGTCATTAGTTTTTTCTTCCGGATAAAAACGGATGTTTTCCAACATAACAATTTCATTATTGGTCTGTGTTTCTATCCGTTTTTGATCATCGGCAGCAAGGAAGTCGTTAATGAGGATGATTTTATAGTTTGGAAGCAGCGATTGTAAATGATCGGCGACAATTTTGAGGGATAGTTTCGGATCGCGACCTTTTGGCCGGTCAAGATGGGAAACTAAAATCAGACGGTTACCGTTTTTCAACAGGTAATTTATTGTTGGCAGTGCCTGTTGGATACGGATATCGTCGGAAATCGTTAATTTATCCGACGACAGGGAAACATTGAAATCGACGCGAAGAAGAACGTGTTTATTGGTAATATCGATTTCGTCAATGTAAGTGACTTTAGACATAAGCGGATAGTTTTTCGACCAAATCGACTAACCGGGTGGAGTAACCCCACTCGTTGTCATACCAGCCGTAGACCTTGACCATATTCCCGTTTATCACTTTCGTATAATTGGCATCGAAGATACAGGAATAAGGTGAACCAATGTAGTCGGAAGAAACAAGAGTTTCCGTCTGATATTGCATAATTCCTTTCAATTCATTTTCAGCTGCGGTTTTAAACGCATTATTGACTTCCTCGACCGCCGTCGGTTTTTCGACGAGAACGGAAATATCGGACAAGCTGCCGGTTGCGACCGGTACCCGGATCGATCCGACTTCGATTTTTCCTTTCAGCTCGGGAATGGTTTTGACGACGGCTTTGGCGGCGCCGGATGTCGACGGAACAATATTCAGGACCGCCGCACGTGAGCGGTCAAACGTTTTTTGAGCGTCGTCAAGCATGCTTTGGCTAATGGTCATCGCATGCGTCGTCGTCAAAAATCCGGAAATGATCTTAAAGTGGTCATTTAAAACTTTGAATAATGGTGAAGCACAGTTTGTCGTGCAGGAGGCATTGGAAATCACCGTTTCTGTCTGCCAGTTTATTTGGTTATCGTTGACGCCGAGGACGACATGGATAGTATCTTCGTCTTTGGACGGAGCGGTGAGAACGACTTTTCTCACCGATCCTTTCAAATGCTTTTGTAAATCGGCTTTTTTGGTGAAAGCGCCGGTCGCGTCAATGACGACATCGACACCGTATTTGTCCCAGGGAATCTCTTCGGGCATAGCGGTTAATGCGGCGCTGATTTTTTTGCCGTTAACCGCAATGCCGTCCGTTTCCGCCTTAACCTCCATCCTGAACCGGTGATAAACCGAATCGTTTTGCAATAAATAAGCGAGCAAATCATTAGTCGTTTTCCGGGTATTGATGAGGACGATATCGAAAGTATCGCGTTCTAAGGCAATCCGGGTAAAAGCCCGGCCGATCCGGCCGAAACCGTTGAGACCGACTTTTAAACGTTTCATATTAATAACTGTTGTATTGTTAAATTGCTAAATTAACAATACAACAATATAACAATTTAACAATATTCCAAATACTTTTCTACCTCATTTTTACTACCCATGACAATCGGGGCCCGTTGCTCCAGTTTTTGCGGGGTGATATCGAGCGGATTTTTTTTATCGCTTACCGCCATGCCGCCGGCCTGTCCGATAATAAAGGCTAAAGGATTAATTTCAAACATCAGTCGGATGTGGCCATTGGGTTTTTTGGTGTAGCGCGGATAAAGGAAAATGCCTCCTTTAATAAGAGTACGGTGGATATCGGCGACCATTGAGCCGACATAGCGGGCAGTGATGTTCTCTTCCTTTTTGATTGTATCAAGATATTTTCGCGTCGAAGATTCGTACATATTGTAATACCCTTCATTGATCGAATAAATGGTTTTTCCGTCAGGAATTTTAATATTCGGTCGGGAAAGAAGAAAACTGCCGATCCCCGGATCAAGAGTAAAGCCGTTAACGCCGTTGCCGAAAGTGTATACAAACATTACGCTCGACCCGTAAATGATATAGCCGGAAGCGACCTGTTTTTTGCCCGGTTTCAGCAAATTGCCGTCATTATGGTAGATGGAAAAAATGGTGCCGATACTGATGTTGGTATCAATATTGGATGAGCCGTCGAGCGGGTCGAAAAAAATATTATATTGACCTTTTTTATCCACTTCGATTGCTTCCGGTAATTCTTCCGACGCCAGGTAGCCGACCTGACCCGATTCCGACAGAAGATCGACCAGCAGTTTGTTGCTAAACTCGTCCAATTTTTGGACATCTTCATAATAAACATTTTTAGCGCCGGTTTTTCCCAGAATATCAACCAGACCGGTTCGTTTGATGTGGCTGGCGATGATTTTGGCAGCGTTTTCAATATGGGTCAGAAGCAAAGTAAAACTACCGGTCGCATTTTTATACCGGCGTTCTTCCTTGAGGATAAATTCGGTAAGGGTAGTGATGGTATTCATTGGCCGCAATATTTATTCACAATATCCGCCGTATTATTTACTTTCAATTTATCCATCAAAAACGACAATTGCTCGCGGAGCTTTTCCCGGATCGGCTGTTTTTCGGCATCACTCATTTTCCACAATTTTTCCTTAAAAGGTCCGAGCGCTTTTTTTCGCGTCTTGTAAATAAACTGTTCTTCGGACAGGCCTTCCTTCCATTCGTCCCGGCAATTGGATTTGATCCATTCATATATTTCATTCCTCAACGCCGCCGGCATGTTTTCATATACAATGTTTTGGAAACCGGTGGCGAGATGGATTTCCAGCGTACCAACCCGGGGAAACTGGTCGAAAAGTTCATTGGGTAAGGTGGAAGCACCGTGTTGTACCGCTCCGCCTATTTGGTATTTATCACGGGCGACCTGGCCGATTTTTTCCAGCACAGTAAAATCCAGTTTGATTTTGGCGATCGTGCCGTCGGACAGGGGAATACCGCCGTGGCTGGTGCCGGTCTGAACACTGACTTTACTGATACCCGCTTGATTGTCCATATTTTTCCGGTAACCGTCCATAAAAGCGATAAAATCCTCCGGCGTGCTGTTTTTACCGCCGATGTGGCCGATTTCCCCACCAACGGAAATGGTGATTCCTTTCGGCTCCAGTTCGCGGATATGTTTGGTGATAACAGCCGTCATTTCATAGTTATCTTTTTGCTGGTCGGCGAGCGCCGATTTATTTAAATCGACCAGGGTCGAGGCATCGATATCGATATTGTAAAACCGACCGCTAATTGATTCTTTAACCAGGTTTTTAATATTTTCTATTTCCGCCGACGGATCGGTCTTATATAATGACGCCTTAAATTGGTAATGGTCTCCCTGGATGAAAACCGGCCCCCGATATCCTTCTCTGATGGCCGCGGCGGCGACAACAGTCGCATACTCCTCCGGTCGTTGTTTGGTGTACCCGATTTCCGAGCGGGCAATTTCAAAAATCATAGCGGCGGCTTTTTTCTCCAATGCCAGCCGGAAGATGATCCGGGCTGTATCGTAGGTGAGCGTGCGGATATTGATGGCCGGGACGGTAAAACCGCTGACTTCTATTCTGCCGAAAGCCATGTATAGATTGTGAATTGAATAGGGATAAACACCGTTTTTTTCTGCTAATTCCCAGATTTTTTCCCGGTGAGCTTTTTTTTCTTTTTCATCGGCGGAGAAAACGGCGGCATAAATAAGAGAATCAATTTCGTCAGAACGATCTTTCATACACTATCATACACTTTAACCAATAATTAACGTCAGGTCAAGTGTAATATAATAATACAATAATAAGATATATATGGAAAACTGCATTTTCTGCCAAATCGTCCGGGGGAAAGCGCCGGATTTCCGGGTGTATGAGGATAAAGATTTTTTGGGGTTTTTGGACACTAATCCGCAGGTACCCGGTCACACATTAGTCATTCCCAAAAAACACTACCACTGGGTGTATGAAGTGCCGGATTTCGGCCGATACTGGGAGGCGGCATTGAAGGTAACAAAAGCAATTCAAAAAGCATGCCATCCGGAGTTTATCCGTTATGTTACTTACGGAGTTCATGTGCCTCATGCCCATATTCATATTCTGCCGCAGGGAGGGATTATAAAGGGAGATTTATCAGAAATTGCTCAAAAAATCGGTCAGAGTTTATAGCCAAATTTTCTTAGAAGATTTTTTCTGTCACTTTTTTCGCTTTCCTTTTCGACGGTTGTCGGCGGGCCGCCGTCGATGATGCCCAGGATGCCCCGTCCCTGTTTTGTCTCGGCGACGATCACTTCCGTCGGGTTGGCAGTGGCGCAAAAAAGCGTCACGATTTCGGAAATATTTTTGATCCGGTTTAGGACGTTGATCGGAAAAGCATTTTTGAGAAAAATAAACAAAGAATGGCCGCAACCGACCGCTTTGGCATTGTTGGCCGCCAGCCTGATCATTTCCTTATTCGTGCCCGAAGTCCGGATTTTTCGCGGTCCGGAGGCTTCACAAAAAGCGAGACCAAACTGGATGTCCGGGACAGCTTCGACTAAAGTTTCGTGGACGTCTTCAACCGTCTTGATAAAATGTGACTGGGCCAAAATAAAATTTATTTCCGCCGGTTTTATAATAGCAATACTGGTTAATTTCATGATACGAATTATAGTATATTCTTGTAAATCACGGCAACATCGTCCCGATACTTTTCCTGCCAGCTGTATTTCCGACTCTCTTTTTGCAAAAGCAAATCAAGGAATGTTCCCGGCATGATCAAAAGATAATCGGTTTTCAGTTTTCGTAATTTCCCATTCCATCCGGGCTGGGTTTGGATGATATCCAGATAATCCTGGTATGGGCTTCGGCCCTGTTCATCTTTCCACGCCGGCATCCGGCCGTCGGCAAAGACTTTAATCTGCGGTTTTTGCCAGATAAGGAAACCGCCCCATTCGTAAGCGGCATAGACATTGCCGGACAGGGATGGATAATTTTTGACTGCGTTGCAGGGATAATGGGACAGTCCATCATTACAATAAGCAGTCCACGATTGGTCAAATGCCACCGTTCCGGGAACATTGATAATTATTAAAAAGAAAGACAGGGCAATAAGAAGCGGTAGTAAAACAGAATTAGCTCTTATACGATCGTAGTGAAGATAATTGACGATAACGATAAAGAACGCGGAGTAAAAGAAGGGTAGGTTTCTGACACCGATTAAAGCCAGTAAAGCGAAAAACAAAAGCATAAGAATTTCAAACACCGGCAAAATTTTTTTCCGGGCAATGACAATTAAAAAAGCGATTGTCAAGCCGATTATGATTATTTGTTGCAACAGGGATGGTTTTGTCCATTCAGCAATCATCGAGCTCATTGGCGATGTGGCGTGGTCGATAATCGTCCGGTAGACATTGATACCGAACGGATTAAAAGCCGTTACCGCAAGTGAGACGATGATGACTGCTAACGGAGTATATAAACTGCTTAATTTCTGTTTGCGATCGCGGATAAATTTTATCGACTCGTCGATTAAAAAAAACAACAAAAGAATTAATCCGACAAAAAAACCGATATGGGTATTTACCCAAATAATAAGGAGTGGCGGAAAAAGCCATAGCCAGCGCCGGTTTTTCCGTGATTTTTCGATAATATAAATTGACAACAGGAAGAATAAGTAAGTCAATATTTGCGACCGCAGGCCGAGATTCAAAATCGACCAGGAAAAAAACAACACCGGGTAAAACAGAAGAAAATTGGCCATTTGGGAAAAAATCAAGGCGGCAGCCGTCATTATAGCTGCGCCCGTGAAACTGACGCCGATAAATCCGAAATGGTCGTAAGTGAAAGCAAGTGCTTTATCGTATAGAAAACTGGGGTTGGCCGCCTGGTAATTGGGGAGAAAATAGGAAAAATGGTTTTGGGTGCAATTCTCTTTACCGCAGCGGTAATGCCAGCCGAAATCGGTGTCTTTGACCGGAAGGAAGTTGATGAGAAAAACGGAAAGCAGAAATAAAATAATGAGTAATTTATTCACAAATTAATTATATATGAAGAATTATCAAAGCTTGTCATGCGTCTTTTGATCAGCGACAAAAATCCGCGTGACTGCGCTTTAATATTTAGTTCGGTTTCTGGGCGATGATCTGAATTTTATTCTTTTTATAGTCAGCTACCACTTTATCACCCGGCTGTATCCGGCGTTCGACCAGCTGAAGGGCGATTTCGTCGATGATCAGTTCGTTGATGACGCGCTTAAGCGGCCGGGCGCCATAAATATCATCGAACCCGACGACTTTCAGAAACCGTTTGACAAGCGGTGTTATTTCAAACTGGAGATTTTGTTTCGCCAGCCGTTTTTGCACTTCCGTCATCTGCAGATCGATGATTTTTTCGATCATATTCTCATTCAGGGAATTGTAGATAATGATCGAATCGAGGCGATTGATAAATTCCGGCTTGAAATGCTGCCTGATTAGCGCCATGATTTCTTCATCCCGTTTTTCCCCATCAGTCGCGCTGCGGAATAAATCACTGCCCAAATTGGATGTGAGGATAATAATCGTATTGCGGAAATTAACAGTCCGGCCGCGGCCGTCAGTCAGCCGGCCCTCGTCCAGAATTTGCAGGAAAACATTAAAGACCTGCGGATGGGCTTTTTCCACCTCATCAAAAAGGACGACCGAATATGGCTTGCGCCGGACGGCTTCCGTCAGCTGGCCGCCTTCCTCATAACCGACATAGCCGGGCGGCGCGCCGATCAGCCGGGCGACCGTGTGCGGTTCCTGATATTCGCTCATATCGATGCGGACCATCAGTTTTTCATCGTTAAACAGGTTGTCGGCCAGAGCTTTGGCCGTTTCGGTTTTGCCGACGCCGGTTGGCCCCAGGAAAAAGAACGAACCAATCGGTCGGTTTTCTTCGGCCAGGCCGGCCCGTGAGCGGCGGACGGCATTGGCGATTTTCGTTAACGCCTGGTCCTGGCCGACGACCCGGGATTTCAATTCCTGCTCCAATTTGGTCAACCGGTCCGATTCGGAAGTAAGAAGCCGGGTGACGGGAATGCCGGTCCAGCGGGCGACGATTTTGGCAATGTCTTCCTCGGTGACTATTTCTTTTAATAGGCGGCGTTCCCGGGGGACACTCTGCCATTTTTTTTCCATTTCTTTCAGTTTCTTTTCCGCTTCGGGAATCTGGCCGTATTTCAGTTCGGCCGCTTTATCGAGCAATACTTCCCGTTCAGCCTTGTCCAGTTCGGCCCGCAGTTTGTCCAGATCCCGACGTAAGTTTTGCAACTGGGAAATGATTTTCTTCTGTTCCCGCCATTCTTCCTGCAGTTTGTCGAAATCAGTTTTCAGTTTTTTCCGTTCTTCTTCAAGCGTTTTTTTACGGGCATCCAATCCTTTTTCCCTTTTTAAAGCGGCCAGTTCGATATCAAGCTGAATGCCTCGCCTTTTGATTTGATCAAGGGAAAGAGGCATGGAATCGATTTCGATTTTGGCCGCGGCGGCCGCTTCATCGATCAGATCAATCGCTTTATCCGGCAGATACCGCTCGGTGATATAGCGGATGGACAAGTTAACGGCGGCAATCAGGGCATCGTCGGAAATTTTTATGCCGTGATGGAGTTCATACTTCTCTTTGATTCCGCGCAGTATGGCAATCGAATCTTCGGCACTCGGCTCATCAACATAGACCGGTTGGAAACGACGCTCGAGGGCGGCATCCCGTTCGATATACTGGCGGTATTCCTTGACCGTTGTTGCCCCGATGGCGTGAAGAATACCGCGGGCGAGAGCCGGTTTAAGCATATTGCTGGCATCGACAGCCCCTTCGGCCGAGCCGGCGCCGACAATCGTATGCAGTTCGTCGATAAAAATGATATATTTACCGGCGCTTTTTTCGATCGTTTCCAAAAGCTTTTTTACCCGCTGTTCGAATTCGCCGCGGAAGGCAGCTCCGGCTAGAAGGGAAGCAATATCAAGAGATAACAGTTCCTTATTTTTCAATGTATCAGGTACATCGCTATTATTGATTCTCTGGGCGAGGCCTTCGACAATCGCTGTTTTACCGACTCCCGGATCGCCTAAAAGAACGGGGTTGTTTTTCGTCCGGCGCGACAAAATCTGGATGACGCGGCGTATTTCCTCATCGCGGCCGATAACCGGATCGAGTTTGTCTAACTTTGCCTGTTTGGTCAGATTAATGGTATATTTATCCAACGGATTGCCCTGGTCAGTCGGCGGTTGGTAACTGATTTCCATAAATATCATTTTAACATATTTAGCAGATCTGTCAAGAGAGTGCTAAATCAATTTTAGTGCAAAGGATCATAACCGCCTTTGTTCCACGGATGGCAACGGAGGATCCGTTTCAGTCCCAGCCATAAGCCCTTGGCCGTTCCGTATTTGTCGACTGCCTGATAAGTATATTGCGAGCAAGTCGGGGTAAACCGGCAGACGCGGTCGGACAGGAAAAATTGCCGAAAAAAATAATTATGGAAAAAAGATGTTTTCTGGTAAAACCGGATAAATGTCAAAATCACTTTTTTCATAAGCTAAATTTTATACAATATGAATATGAAAATCACCGTAATCACGTTATTTCCCAAAATGATCGAAGGGTTTGTCAATGAAAGCATTATTAAGCGGGCGCTTGATAAGAAGTTGGTGGAACTGGAAATTGTCAATCTGCGCGATTTTGCGATTGATAAGTACGGGTCGGTTGATGACCGGCCGTATGGCGGGGGGGCGGGAATGATAATGAGAGTTGATGTTGTTAGTAAAGCATTAGATGCTATCGCCTCGCTCCAGTATGATAAAGAACACAAAAAAATCATATTAACGTCGCCAAAAGGTAAGGTTTTCAATCAACAGAAAGCGATCGAATATTCGAAACTCAGCCATTTAGTTATTCTCGCCGGACATTATGAGGGTGTGGATGAAAGAGCTGTCCGCATGGTTGACGAAGAAGTATCAATGGGTGATTTTGTGACGACCGGCGGAGAAATTGCTGCCGCGGCCATAACCGATGCCGTCGTCCGGCTCATTCCCGATGTTTTAAAAAAGGAATCCGCCACCCAACAGGAAAGTTTTTTCCGGGTGTCGATTGACCGACTGATCAAAACGGTTGGTGAGGATAAGACTCTAAGAAAACTACAGGCGAAAGGTATTATGGAAGTGATGCTGCTCGAATATCCCCAATATACCCGGCCGGAGGAATTTAAAGGAGAAAAAGTGCCGACAGTGCTTCTAAGCGGCGACCCGAAAAAAATCGGCGCGTGGCAGATCAAAAAAGCTTACGAAGAAACTCGCCAAAAAAGACCGGATCTGCTTATGGTATATTGAAATTAATGAATAAGCTTCTGATTTCCGTTACTGCGATTGTATCAATTCTTATTGGAATTTTAGGATTTCTTGTTGTTAAAACCCACCAACCGTCAACGAATAATAACCAAACCCCGGTCAGTTTCAATGCGGTGCGGATATTACCGACGCCGACGGTTACGACAGAAATTATCCAAAAAGTCGGCTACAGCCTTGATTGTCAAATTGTTGTTACCACTTCAACGAGAAAACTTTATCCGCGAAAAATGGAAAAATGCGATACTCCCGTCAGCTATAAAGTGTCTGCCGACGGCAAATACACCGTTTATATGGATAAATATATTTATTCTTTGGTCAACAATGCCGATGCCATTCTGGACGCGCCTGTTTTTACCGATTATTATATCGATAAAAACGACGGTTTGTCGTACCTTGCCGGTAACAATTTGGTTTATTATTTTATTCCCCAGCTGTTTCAGAATTATCCGAACAATTTCGATTCCGCGACCGGAACATTTACGGATTTGGCTAAAAATAAGGTGACGATTCCCTTACCCGATTTGGAAAAAAAGTATGCCAGAATCGGGGAAAATAACGATGGGATAGTTTTATTCGATGATCAAGACAAGATACTTTATTCAATAACATTTGACAATCTAAACCGACAATTATCACCGGTTATTGATGGTATTAACCGGGAAAAATTGGACTGGGCCAAGCGGATCTTTTATGTTGACAACGGCGTTTTTAAAACCGCCGATCTCGACGGCGGTAATCCTCTTGTTCATCGATTGGTTTGCGGCGGCCAGGCAGTGATACCATCGGTAGTATCGAGCCGTTTATTTGCTCGGACGCCGGACGGGAAACTTTTAGCTTTTATTTCTCCGGCGCCGGAAGGTGATCACGGGCAGATAATGTTATACGATTTGGTTAAAGATTCCTGTCAGCAAACCGGCCTTAATCAGACAACCAAATACCAGGAAAATTTTTCTTTCTCGCCTGACGGCTCATATCTCGCCCATGCCGACGGCGGTATCAATGTATATGTATTAAATACCAGAAGCGATTACCAGCTGTCGGCGCATATCAGCCGCAGTTATACCAATTCTACCGAAGTGAGCGGGCCGCTTGTCTGGAGCGGCGACAGTAAATTCATTTATGCGGCGGTTGTCCAGACGGCCGATCGCTCCACGGCACTGGTGCAGGATTATTTCAATGAAAATTATTTGGGAACGGAAAATAATGTCTTAAGTATTCCGGCCGGTTCGGTGTATGCGGTTTCTCCCGACGGCATGAAGATTTTATACACCAAAGATCAGGCGGTTTACCAGTACGACGTGGATAAAGGCAGCAACAGTTTTTACAAAGCGTTTGACAGTACAAATCCGGTCAGTAAAATCGTCTGGTTGCGAAACGGTACCGTCATCACCAATCAATGGGGAGCGGCCGATTATGTTATCGATTTTGATGGCGAAAATTACGCCTTTTCCCAAAATGGCGCGATCAAAATCCGCAACCTGACAACCGGTACCGATAAAACTCCGGTATCGGCAATCAATGGCCAGCCGCTGTCTTTTTTCTATTGATAAACGAAATTAATTTTGTTATACCATTAGCTTATGATTTTGGTCAATTCCGTCACCAAAAAATTCCGCCAAAAAACGGCGATTAACAACATTTCTTTTACGGCAAAAGAAGGGGATATTGTCGGTTTTTTGGGGCCAAATGGCGCCGGTAAGACGACGACAATGAGGCTTGTTTTAGGTTACATCCTGCCGACCACCGGCAAAATCGTCGTTAACAATCTTCATCCGGAAGGCGACCGGATAAAAATCCTCAAAAATATCGGTTACCTGCCGGAGAACAACCCCCTTTATGACGATCTGCGGGTGATTGAGTATCTGCAATTTATTGCCAGCGTTAAATCGGTTGGCGATTTTTCTGATTTGATTACGGAAGTCGGACTGGAGGATGTTTTGCCGACAAAAATCGAAGAACTGTCCCGCGGTTTTAGACAACGGGTCGGTCTGGCGGCCGCTCTGATCGGCGATCCGGCAATATTAATTCTTGACGAGCCAACAAGCGGCCTGGATCCGTTGGAGCAGGAAAAAATCCGCGACCTCATCAAAAAACTGGCGCGGAGAAAAACGATCATTTTTTCCACCCATATTTTATCGGAAGTGGAGGATATTGCTACCAGATTGATTATTATCAATAAGGGGAAAATCGTTTATAACGGGATAAAACCAAAAGGCCGGGGAAGTGTTGAGAAGCTGTTCAAAAAACTAGTTAAAAGTTAAAAGTGCAAAGTTGCAGTATGTTTTCTTTATACAAAAAAGAACTTAAGTATTATCTAAACAATCCCATCGGCTATATTGTCGTCGCCCTTTTCGCCGCCTTTGCTAATTTTCTGTTCGTCAAGGATATTTTTATTGTCGGCTCAGCGTCGATGCAGCCTTTTTTCGGACTACTGCCCTGGCTCTACCTGGTATTTATCCCGGCCCTGACAATGAGGATTATCGCCGAAGAAAAACGGACCAATACGATCGAAGTTTTACTGACACTGCCAGTATCGGAAACTCAAATTGTCCTGGCCAAATTTCTGGCACTAATAACCATGTTGACTGTTGCTTTGGTTTTGACATTAAGTATCCCTGTTTCTTTATCTTTCCTGACCAAAATGTATTTACCGGAAGTAATTATCGGCTACATTGGGGCATTATTTTTGGGAGCGGCGTTTATTGGAGTAACAATGTTTTTTTCCTCGCAGACAAAAAATCAGGTGGTGGCATTTTTAGCGTCAGTCATTTTCCTGTTTTTTCTGCTGGCGGTCGGGACCGATTTTACCGCCAATGTTTTACCGAAAACCCTCGCCGATTTTTTAAGTTATTACACACCGATTTATCATCTTCAGAATTTTGTTAAAGGAGTTGTCGATGCCCGGTCGCTTATCTACTTTATTAGCTTTTCGGTTGTTGTTTTATTTTTGACGATTGTTAATTTGGAAAAAAGAGAATAATGTTTAAAAAAACCAAACTGTATACGATTTACCTTTTGGCAATCGCCGTTTTTTTGCTGATGAATTTTCTGGTATCGTCCTATTCCCTTCGTTGGGACTTTTCATATGGCGGTGCTTATACTTTGTCGTCCTCGACCAAAAAAATAGTCAAGAATTTGGACGATATCGTTATGATTAAGTTTTTCGTTTCCTCGGATCTGCCGACACGGCTGTTGCCGTTAAAAAATGAAGTTATTGATCTTTTAAATGAATATCACAAAGAAAATCAGGGGAAAATGACGGTCAAGATTCTTGATCCCCAAAAAGATACGGCTGCCTTAAACGAGGCGAAAAATTTGGGGATTCCCGCCCTGCAATTTTCCCAACTGGAACAGGACAAATATGCCGTTACTTCCTCATATATGGGGATCGCTATTTCCTATGGCAGCAAAAACGAAATCCTGCCGCAGGTGACTGATGTCGGTAGTTTGGAATATAATTTAACGGCGGCGATTTATAAATTGACCAATAAAGTGCCGGTTAAAATCGGGGTAATCGGGTCAAGCACCCAGATAACCGAATTGGATAAAGTGCTGCGGCAGCAGTTTACGGTTGATTATCTGGATATATCCAGCCAATCAGCGACAAAAACTATCGATCCTTCCTATAAAACAGTTATTGTTATTGACAATAAATCCGGACTGGATGCGACAGCGATCCAGGCGTTGCAATCATACCTCGATAATAAAGGAAAAGTAATATTTTTTCATGACGGCGTCCAAGTGGACGCCAACCTGACGGCCAGCATAGTGACTGATAATTTAACCGGTCTGTTTGACCGTTACGGCATAAAAATTAACCAGGATTTATTATTGTCTGACAATGCCGAAGTCGTCAATTTTGGTAACAGCCAGATGTCGTTTCTGGTGCCATATCCTTTCTGGATAAAAACCAGTGTTTTTAATGCGCAGATGCCTTATTTTTCCAATATCAATCAGTTGATGTTTCCATGGACATCGGCTATTACTTTGGAAAAAAAATCCGGAGTGGAGACGACCGCATTGGTTAAAACCGATACTAAATCATGGGATCAGACCAGTAATTTTGTCCTTGATCCGCAATCAATACCCCAACCGCACTCAAAGGATTTGAAGCAATTTATCGTTGCCGCCGAGGCAAAAAAATCCGGCCAGGGAGAAATCGTGGTAGTCTCATCTTCACGATTTCCCTTCGACCAGTATCTGAGCCAATTGTCCGATAATGTCAGTTTTGCGCTTAATGTGACAAATAATTTTGCCTCCGGCGGTGCCCTCTCCGGCATCCGCCAGCGGGCAGTGTCTTTTTATCCCTTACCGAATATGTCGGCGGGCAATCAGGACATTTTCCGCTACGGCAACATTTTGGCCCTCCCGGTTCTTTTCGCCCTCTACGGCGCGTGGAGATTGATCAAGAGAAAATAACTTCTACAGTGTAACAATACACTGGTTTTACTATAAGTTATCTTGATTGCAAATACTCCAACAATCCATCGTACAATTTGTGTTTTCCCGGCCAAAGTTGAATATTATAGTCACGCGGTAATTCCTCCGACGGTTCGTCACGAAAATCAATCGATCTGACTTCTTTCGGGAAAGCCAATGCCATATGAAGGTCCAGGCCGCCTTTTTTAGCAGTAAATTTATCACCCCAGATTTCAATCGTTTCCGGATCATTTAATTGATCCTTGCTAAATCCCAAAGCCGATAGGATCGCGTCATTTTCCATCACGTATTTTATGGCCGAAGTTTTAGACACATCTTTGACAGTCATATCCAAGGCAAAAATTCCGCCCAGATGCGGGTCAACCGGCAGATTGGCCTCATCACACAATTGTTTTACCCGGTTCATTACCGGTATTCTTAAATCAAAAATACTATCCGTTTCCGTTCGAGGAAAGGCGATCTCTAATTGAGTGGCGATTTTATTCGCTTCATCTTCCGGAAGATTGTATGCATTGACTAATTCCAAGGTAATCTGCGGGCCGCGGTCTTCCAGCATGATATCCAGCGGTTGGCAGTATGTTGTCTTAAATTCTTTCACCGGTCCGGCTTCATGAGGATGAAATTGGAATTCAGTAATCAGCTGTTTTACGATTACTCGCCATTTTGTTTTTTGTTCCGGAGAAAATGTTTCTTCATAAGTGCTGAAAAACGGTTTTTCATTGAGCAATCCATTTTGATCGAAACCCCAGACTTCGGCACCGCTGCAGTGGGCAATTAATATTTTTTTTCGTAGGGACGGAGGAATTTTATCAATTATTCGTTGTCGCACCCGCACCAGACTGGCACCGGTAATAAAAAATATCGCTTTGTTTTCCTGGAGCAGGTTACTCAATTCTGTTATCATTTCCGGTGCCGCTTCCCGGTAAACGTCAGCGACGGTTTCATCAACATCGGAGACGATTAATTTGACTTTATCGTTCCATCTGATTCCAGCTTCCATACTTTTTATTATATAATTTCCTCATGACAAGAACACGGATTGCACCATCACCGACAGGAGAAGATATCCATGTCGGGACGGTGGCGACAGCTCTTATGAACTGGGTGTGGGCGAAAAAAAACCAGGGGCAGTTCGTCGTTCGGATCGAGGATACCGACCGGACACGGTTGGTTGTCGGCGGGGAGCAAAAAATGCTGTCGACTTTAAACCGCCTGGGACTCATTCCCGACGAGTCGCCGGAACTGGGCGGCCCCTACGGTCCTTACCGGCAGTCGGAGAGATTGCCGCTTTACCAAAAATATGCCAAGGAATTAATCGTCAAAGGCAAGGCATATTACTGTATCTGTACTCCGGAAAGGCTGGCGGAAATGCGAAAAGAACAACAGTCAAAAAAACAAATTCCCAAATACGACCGTTATTGTTACAACCACCAAAAAGAAGTAGCGGAAAAAGTGAAAAACGGGCAATCGCATGTTGTCCGGCTTCTTATGCCCGATAAACCGGTGACTTTCCACGACATTGTCCGGGGTGAAATTACCATTAACGGTAAAGACCTCGATGATCAGGTATTATTGAAATCCGACGGTTTTCCGACTTACCATCTGGCAGTTGTTGTCGATGACCACCTGATGAAAATCGATTATGTCATCCGGGCGGAAGAATGGCTGCCGTCGACACCGAAACACATCATTATTTATGAAGCGCTTGGTTGGCCGCTGCCGGTTTTTGCCCACGTCTCCCTGCTCCGTAATCCCGACAAATCAAAATTATCCAAACGGAAAAATCCGGTCTGGGCCTCATGGTATTTAGATCAGGGGATTCTGCCGGATGCGTTTTTGAATTACCTGGCTTTAATGGGTTGGAGCCATCCCGAAGGCAAAGACATTTTTTCACTGGACGAATACGTAAAAGTATTTGATTTGAAAGATGTTCAAAAAACGGCGCCGGTATTCGATCCGGTCAAACTCGAGTGGATGAATGGCGAGTATATCAGAAAAATGGAGGATAAAGATTTGGGACCCATGATTTATGAATATTATGGTAAGGAACTGAATAAAGAAACGGTTGAGAGAACGACTCCGTTGATTAAAGAAAGAATAAAAAAATTAACCGATTATTTGCCGCTGACGGAATTCTTCTTCAAACGGCCGGAAAAATATGATATTGATCTTTCCGGAAAGAAAGAAATGCTGAGAGCGATGGCGGAAACGGTTTCCGGTATTACCGACTGGCAGGCGAATGTTGTCGGCGAAAAGATGCAGGCGCTCGCCAACAAACTCGGCGTCAAAAACAGCGAATTTTTCATGACGCTGCGGGTAGCCATTTCCGGAAAAAAAATTACTCCGCCCTTAAATGATTCGATGGCAATTTTAGGCAAGGATGAGAGTTTGCGACGACTGAGAATGTTGCTTTAACCTCTATTCTCCCGGATACGGGTAGCGTTCGCCGGTGAAAACCGGTGTACACATCACTCCATCCATGTAATGATCGTATAAATATTTAAGAGCCGTTTCGCCCGGCAGGAAAAACCAGCCGGTGCCGAATTTTTTTACCAAATCAACCGGGTCGGAATAGCCGATGACCGTATATTCGTTGAACCAGCGGGGATCGGGACAGGTATAGTGATGATAATAGCTCATAATTAATTCCTGCATATTGTCAAAAAGAGGCAGTCGGTCCAACAACTCTTTATAGCTCGACATGGCAATTGCTCCCAATCTATTTTTGTAGCGGTATGTTACCAAATTATGGTCAACGTCTTTTTCGTGGTCGGCGTGGATAAGAACGATTTGCGGATGATAGCCCCAGAGGTAGAGTAGAGGATAGGCAAAACCGATACCACCTTCAAAACAATCGGCATTATAGGTCTTCATCACCTCAATAAACGAGCGATAGGTAGTATCAGAATGGTTGTAGGTGAAATTTTCCCCGATATAATTTTGGATCAGGCGGGGTGATTTCAGCTTCCTGATTACTGGAAGCAATTCTTCCGGACAATTCAATTGTTCAATAAGATTTTTTTCACCGATTATCATAGACTTCCGGCCAGTGAGGATCGGTTTCTACCGTCAGATCCAAATAGATTTTTTTGCCGGTGGCCAAAGCGATTTCCTTGCGGGCATAGGCGCCGATTTCCTTTATCTTCCGGCCGCCGGCGCCGATAAGCATTTTCTTGTAGCGATCGTAGGTGGTTAAAATTCTGGCTTTAATATATGTCAGATTCTTATTGCGTTCGATGATGTCATCGACAATCACCGTTGTTGTATATGGAATTTCTTCACCCATCATTAGAAAAACTTTTTCCCGGATGAGCTCGGATATAAAAATTTTGCTATCAATGTTTAAAACGGGGTAAGTCAGATCAGGCGGGAATTCGTCGCTTTTTTTCTCCGGTAAATATTCGAAAATCTTGTCGATCAACAGTTTAAGGTGCAGTTTATGGAGAGCGGATATTTGGAAAACATCCCGGAATTCGTCCTCCAAAAATTTATACTGCGGTAAATAGGATTTTCCCTGGTCATCGATTTTATTAATGACAAGGATTTTTGGTTTATTGATCTGGCGTACTAATCCCAAGACACGGGCTTCCTCAAAATCTCGTTTACGGGTGTGGTCGATCATATAAATAACCAGATCGACTGTCTCACGGATGGCTTGAAGTGTTTGTTTGTTTATATTCTCCGACAAATGATCCTCGGTTTTGCCCATAATACCCGGTGTGTCGACGAAAATAATTTTCCCCCGGTTATCCTCAAAGACCGCCTTGATCGGAAAACGGGTGGTTTGCGGCTTGGGTGATGTTATCGCCACTTTCTGGCCGATCAGATTGTTGACGAAAGTCGATTTTCCGACATTCGGCCGGCCGATCAAGAGAACTTTTCCTGCTTTCATTGCATAATTATATAATACATATCATGAATGGAATGACCGATCGAGAATTGATTATCCGGATAAAAAGCGGGGAAATTGATGAATTTGCCATTTTGGTCAAGAAATACATGCCGGTTATTCATTCATATGTTAATAAAAAATTGTTCAACAAACATGATGTTGACGATATAGTTCAAAACAGTTTTGTCAATTTTTACAAAGCAATCGGTCGGTTCGACGCCGACAAGCCGGTATTGCCGTATTTATTTGAAATTACCCGCAATGAATTAAAAATGTATTACCGCTCCCGGAAGTTGACTGTTCCTTTGGATGACCGGTTAGCAGTGCCGCCCGATGATAGCCGTTATCGGGATTTTGAAATAGACAAATTGATAGACAAGTTGCCGTCCGATCAGCAAAAAGCGCTGAAATTGACCGCCGAGGGTTACAGCTATGAAGAAATTTCTAAGTTATTGAAAAAACCGTTAAATACCGTGAGGACTATAATAAGAAGGGGCCGGTTAAAGATTGTTCAATTATCCACCAATGAAAACGCTTGAACAAAAAATAATCCAAAACATATATCTGACGGAAACAAAAAATTATATCGGCAAAATCCTGCTTTTTGCCGTCGTTGCCGCCGTCGGTTTATTGTTCGGGACTATTTTATATAACCAGCTGATCGAGCAACGGACACTAGATATGCTCCAGATCTTTCAGGAAGACGGAAGTGTCATCCGGATATATCTTAGCCAAGTCCTGTCCGATGTCTATTACGAAACTCCGAAAATTCCGTTATACCTATCGCTTTTTTCCGTTATTTTTATCATTATCTTACTCTTGATTTTTATCAGGAATTTTAGGAGAATAAAAAAGGTTATCCGTTCGTTATTAAAATTTTGGACCACGACTTATGAAAAATAATCTAATTGTCGCGGCTATTGTTATTATATTGATTATCGGCGGTGTGTTGTATCTTGGCCAAAAAAGCAAATCGACTTTACCGACCAATACCGGGATAACCACTAACAAGAATGTATCGAATAATGCTAATCCGGAACCGACAACATTACCGGGGACCGACGCGATCAACAAATTTCCGCAGCAAATTACGCTCGATATTACTTCGCCGCAAAATGGGGCGACGGTCACGACCAGCGCGGTAACGGTAGCGGGAAAAACTGTACCCAATGCCGATGTCAATGTTAACGACGTGTCCTTAAAAGCTGACGCTCAAGGTAATTTTTCCACCCGGCTTACTCTTGATGAGGGAGACAATATGATTGATGTCGTCGCCAACGATGCTAACGGCAATAATTCCGAACAGGAAATAACCGTTACTTATCAGCTACCGCAACAATGAAACCGAATCAGACTCGGTGAAACTTTTTTCATGCTTTTGCATATTAGTAGATAGAGGTTATAAATTATCTTTTTATTTATGAGAAAATTTTTTCTGATTGCCACGTCTATCATGCTGATGATGCCAGTATTTGCCCCGGTTATGGCTGATAATGCGACGCCGCCCGGTTTACTGCAAAGGGAAATTAGAAATAATGTTCGTAATAACCGGCAGGATTTGCGTAATGACTTGAGGAATTTGGGTAATAATTTGCGCAAAACTATTCTTGGCCGTTATGCTGTCATTGCTCACGGTCAGGTAACTTTCATAAAAGGGACGACTTTGACTGTTACTAAAAACGGAAAAACCTATACTGTCAATACCGATTCCAATACCCGTTTTCGCCGTCGTTTCTGGGGCAGTGCGTCTTTATCGGAAATAGCCGTCAATGATATGGTTAACGTTTTCGGAAAATATACCGATTCGGCCCAGACGACTATCCAAGCAAGAATGATTCGTGATTTGTCGATCGAAAAACGATTCGGCGTTTTTTTCGGGACAATCACCTCAATTAACGCTAATACGATCGTTATGCAGACGATTGCCCGGGGAGTACAGACAGTGAGCGTTTCCGGCTCAACGCGATTAATCAACCGTCGTGAACAAACCATTGCCTTGACCGATCTGCAGGTTGGCCATCGGATAAGAATTAGAGGCATGTGGGACAAAAAAGCGAGCACGATTACCGAAGTGGCACAAATTAAAGACTTTACCTTGCCGGTAGTTAATACGACTGTGACACCGACACCAACGCCGTAAAAAGTATTGACCGTTAAAAAAACCCCGCCTTGCGGCGGGGTTTTTTATAAACTTTAATAGTTGTTTCGGCGTGGCCTTTCTTCTCTGGGTCTGGCGACATTAACGACGATTTTTCGCGTTTCCACTTCTTTATCATTCATCTCGGCAGCGGCTTTTTCCGCATCGGTATCGTTAGCAAAAGTGACGAAACCGAAACCTTTTGACCGGCCCGAATAACGGTCCATAATGACGACCGCTTCGGTGATTTCACCATAAGGAGAGAATAACTCTTTTAGCGATTCATTGGTGACCGACCAAGGTAGATTACCAACGTACAATTTCTTTTTATCCATGTGTGTTTGCACCCCCTTTCATATCATTCAGTTTAAGAAGTTGTTACTACGCTGTATAAGTAGCTAAACCAACTCCCAACCAAACTATCCTTAATGATACCATTTTTTTTATAAAAATCAACTAAGGGTTTATTTTCAAGCTTTCCCAAAGTATCCGTGAAGCATAGGATTTGTATGGTGACCAGCGGGCAACGATTTTTTCCACCGTTTTTTTTAATGGCTCTTTTTTAAATCCGTATATTTTCATCAGGCTTTTTTTTAACCCCAAGTCGCCGTAGGAAAAAACGTTTTCCCGACCGAGGACAAAAATAAGAAACATTTCCGCCGTCCAGCGGCCGATACCTTTTACTTTTGTCAATTCTACAATAATTTCTTCATCGTTCATTTTATCCAGTCTGATTATCGGTAATGTTTTATTAACAATCGCTTCCGCCAGATTTTTGACATAGCGGGTTTTGGCGTTGGACATACCACTGCTTCGAAGCATTTCGTGGGAAAGTTGAAGAACATCCGAGGGATGTACAAAGCGTTTCGGAAATAATTTCCGGAAGCGGTCATGGATAGTATCGCCGGACTTGTCGGAGAGTTGCTGACAAATAATTTCTTTGCACAGCCGATGAAAATAATTGGCCGGCTTGTCTTTTTTTATTTCATATAATTCACCGACCTTGATAAAGTATTCATAAAGCCGGGGATCGTTTTTTTGAAAATGGCGGAGTATATGCTTCATCATCATTCTATTTTATCACCGCGTTTTCGTGAAGACGGTCATTTTGGCCGACATCCCGTTTTTGATCGCCGGATATTTGACAGTATCGAATTTGGCGTAAACGGTAAACTGCTGCGTTGGCCGCTCGGTTGAGGTCGAGAAAGAAAATACCTGTTGGTTGGCCGCCGGAGAAACTTCATCGATATAACCCCAGAAAGTTTGGCCAGGCAGTGCATCAACAGTAAAGGACACGACTTGCCCAATCTTGATTTGGTTTAAACCTTTATTTTCGTCAATCGTGCCGGCGACACGCATATTGACCGGCCGGATCATTTGGATCAAAGCAGTTGTCTGGTTGACGGTGGAACCGGTCAGGTCAGGTGCAGAAATTACCAGCCCATCGGTATCGGCGCGCAGGGTTTGCGAACCGACGACGGCTAGCGGATCACCGGGCGTAACCGTCTGTCCTTCCTTGACGTCCATTTCCAGCACTTTGCCAGCGGCAGACGGCGAAACGGTAATGACCGGCGTCTGAATTATGGAATTATCGATAAATATCCGGCCGACGGTCAACTGGATATATAGATAAACGCCGATTGCAACAATCATCAGAAAAACGACGCCGATAATCGACAGCGAATTGCGGTTAAAAGTAAATTTTTTTTTCATAGCATCGGATATTTTAATGACGGAATAGATTGGGGATTGGTAATAATTTTATCGTCTGGTGACAAACCGCTGGTGATTTCTATCTCGTTACCATGGGTTTTGCCGGTGGTCACTGTTTTTAATACCGGCCGGCCGTTACTGTCAATCCAAATATATTGGCCGGACAAAACTGTCCAAGCGGGGACAAGAGCGACATTTTCGGCATTGGTGCTAATGATTGCGGTACCGGCCTGGTCCAATTTTCCTAATTTTTTTAGTTCATCGCTTTGAATGTCTACTTGGTAAACGGTCTGGCCGTTGGCAAGCGTTACTTTTGACGGATAAATTTTGGTAACTGTCCCTTTTATTTTATCCGGAAGGCCGTCAATTGCCAAAGTTACTTTGCTCCCTTCACTAATGTAATAAATATCTTCAATTGATACATTAGCGCGAAAAACCATGGTGGACGGGTCGGCGACGGTAAAATTAGTCGTGGCGGTAATATTTTGATTGGGGACAGTGACATCTTCGTGAGTGATAATGCCGTTTAACGGCGATGTCAATGTCGCCAGCTGCAGCGCGTAATTGGCTGTTTCGACTTTAATAACGGAGTTATCAAGATTGGCCTGGTTTTGGTCGATGATTCTTTTAACGACGTCGTTAATCGCATTTGTTTCCGCTGTGCCGCCAATACCAGCTGCACCATAGGTATTGTAAGGATAATATTGTTGGGCCTGAAGATAATTGTTTTGACTGTTGGTCTGTGTTTGGTCAAAAGTATCACGGGTGGAGCGGTAATTGTTGAGTGCGGTCGTCAGATCACGCTGTAATTGGTAAGTATCAAGCTGGGCAATCGTTTGTCCCTGATAGACTTTATCACCTTCTTTTAAGGGTAGATAAACGAGTTTACCACCGGTCTGGAAATGGAGTGTGGCCTGATCCTGGGCAGTGACTGCCCCATCGGCGGTTATTGTCGAACTGACGAAGCGGGCCGCCGATTCGGTCGTCGTCTGGGAATTAATAACTAACTGATTATTGATACGGCCATAAAGCATGATACCGGCAAAAGCGAGGACAAAAAAAACAATAATAATAATGGCTGTTTTTTTCATTTTTTATTTCTGCAAACAACCACGCAATGTTTTTAAAATACTTAAAAGGCGTTCTTTTTCTTTTTCTGATAAATATGATAGTATATTTTCCATTGTTTTTCTGCGGTCATTCATTGCTTGTTGCAGTAAATTTTTACCTTTGTCGGTCAGAGTAATACGGACCAACCGACGATCTTTCGGATCTTCATGGCGTTTGACCAATTTTTGGTCGTAAAGCTTGTTCATCAGGCTGGTCGCCGAAGGCAATTCGATATGAAAATAATTGGCGATATCGCTCATCATTGTATTTTCATGCTGATTGAGGAAAAATAACGCCTGCATCTGCAGGATGCTTAAATGTGATAAATTATGGGAATGAGACATTTCCTCCTTTATGAGACGGACAACGCCAAACATCGTTTCCATCAGTTCGATCGTAATATCATTAGACATATAAATAGTTAGATTATCAAATAATTATATAGTATAATATATTTCTTAACGAAAGTCAATTACTATGACCAAATTATTACGATTCCTTAAAGGATACGAATTTTTACTCATTCTCATTATCCTTTTAGCAATCGGTCAATCGGCAGCCAACCTATATCTGCCAAATCTCATGTCCGATATTGTCAATAAAGGCATTGCCCAGTTCGATACCGCCTATATTTACCGTACCGGTATCATTATGGTATTTGTAGCGATTGGCGGCGGCATTTCGGCGATTATCGGTATCTATTTTTCGTCTAAAGTGGCAGTCGGTATGGTTCAACGGATACGGGCGGCGATTTTCAAACATATCCAGCTTTTTTCTCTCCACGAATTTGATGCTATTAGCTCCGCATCGCTTATTACCCGGACGACCAATGATACCAACCAAATCCAGCAAGTAATGGTCATGATATTGAATATGTTAATAACGGCACCGATTACCTTGGTTGTTGGCATAATCCTTGCCTTAAACCAGGACGTTGGCTTGTCGTGGGTATTGGTGGCTGCTATGCCGGGATTAATTGCTGTCATTCTCTTTCTGTTATTTGTTGCTATTCCGCTTTTTTCCATCATGCAGGAAAAGTTGGATAAACTAAACCTTATTCTTGATGAAAACCTTACCGGTGTCCGCGTCGTTCGTGCTTTTGACCGGACCCGCCATGAGGAAAAACGGTTTGATGAAGCAAATCACGACGTCACCAATCTTGCCATAAGAGTTAACGAACTAATGGCGATCATGATGCCGGTGATGATGCTAACGATCAATATGACGAGCGTCGGTATTATCTGGTTCGGTAGTCTGCGCGTTGCCGCCAGTACTCTGAATATCGGCGCGATGTTTGCCTTTTTGCAGTATGCGATGCAGATTCTTTTCTCACTTCTGATGGTCGCCCTTCTTTTCATTATGGTTCCCCGCGCAGAAGCCTCGGCCAAGCGAATCAATGAAATTTTTGCCTTAAAGCCCGACATCGATGATCCAAAACATCCGAAAAAAGCCGATGGTAAACGCGGGTATGTCGAATTTCAAGATGTTACTTTCAGTTATCACGGCGCGGAAAAACCAGCCTTGTCCAATATCACATTCACGGCAGCACCGGGAAAAGTGACAGCGATCATTGGCGGCACCGGCGCCGGCAAATCGACACTAGTCAACCTCGTCCCCCGTTTTTACGATATTGATAGCGGGAAAATTTTGGTTGACGGCGTGGCCGTGCAGGAGATAACTCAATACGACTTACGCAGTAAAATCGGTTTTGTGCCGCAAAAAGCAATTCTCTTTGCCGGAACAATTAATGACAACTTGCGCTTTGGCAAGGAAAAAGCGACGGAAAAGGAAATTGTCCATGCGGCGGATATCGCCCAGGCAAGCGAATTTATCAGTAAAATGCCGGAAGGTTATTACTCACCGGTCGCCCAGGGCGGTACTAATTTTTCCGGCGGCCAACAGCAACGACTATCTATTGCTCGTGCTTTGGTACGAAAACCGGAAATCTATATTTTCGACGATACTTTTTCCGCTCTTGATTTCAAAACCGATGCCAAATTGCGCGAAGCGTTAAAAGGGGAAACGAAAAATGCCACTGTTATTATTGTTGCTCAACGTGTCAGTACCGTCATTGATGCTGACCAGATTATAGTTTTGGATGACGGAAAAGCGGTCGGTATCGGCAAACATCACCAACTTTTAAAAACCTGTAAAGTTTATAGCGATATTGTCCATTCGCAATTATCGCAAACGGAAATTAACGAAACTTAATTATGCCACCTAAAGAAAAAGATGCTACGCGCAGCGCCCCGGGCCCGATGGGCCGCGGCGGCTTTGGTGCCATGGGCCGGCCGGTCGAAAAAGCAAAAGATTTCCGCGGCACGCTTGTGCGGCTCTTGAAATATTTCGCCCCGGAAAAAACGAAATTTATTGTTGTTCTGATCTGTGCTATTTTCGGTACGATCTTCAGTATTGTTGGTCCGAAGATTTTAGGATTAGCAACGACCAAGCTTTTCGACAACCTTATTGCCAGTTTTCTCATCCAGGTTCGCAATCTGCAGATAGAAAAGCAATTACAAGCTAATCCGTCGCTATCTCTCCATTTGTTACCCGTTCCCGGTATCGAATTTGGCTATATCGGCCGGATCATCCTGATTTTAATTATTTTGTATATCGTCAGCGCTATTTTCACTTTTATCCAGCAGTATCTTATGTCCGGCGTGGCTCAACGGACGGTCTATAAGATGCGACGCGATGTCGATGAAAAGCTGAATCGGCTGCCTTTGAAGTATTTCGATGGTCGCACCCACGGCGAAATTTTAAGCCGGGCGGTCAATGATATGGATAATGTTAGTTCGACTCTGCAGCAAAGCATCACTCAATTTATCACCTCGTTCGTGACAATCATCGGTGTCCTCATTATGATGCTTTCGATCAGTTGGATCTTGAGTTTGATCACCTTGTTTACATTGCCGATAAGCATTTTTATCGTCACCGGCATTGCCAAACGGTCGCAGGATTATTTCCGGAAACAACAGGCTTCTTTGGGGGACTTAAACGGCCATGTCGAGGAAATGTATGTTGGTCATAAAATCGTCAAAGCCTTTAGTTATGAGAAAAAAGCCAATGACGAATTCGATCGCTTGAATGATAAATTGTATGACGCTGGTTGGAAAGCACAGTATGTGTCGGGTATCATTTTTCCCCTGATGCGTTTCGTCGGCAATCTCGGTTATGTTCTGGTTGCGGTTGTCGGCGGCATCATGGCGACGCAAAACGGGATTTCTTTAGGCGATGTCCAGGCGTTTATCCAATATTCGTCGCAATTTACTTTTCCGATTACGCAGCTTGCTAATATCATGAATGTTATCCAATCGGCGATTGCCTCGGCCGAACGGGTGTTTGAACTTCTCGATGAACCGGAGCAGATACCGGAAGTCAGCTATCCGGCAGTCATCAAAGAGCCGAAAGGTGATGTCTGCTTCGAACATGTGGTTTTCGGCTACAGTCCGGACAAAATACTCATGCACGATATGAATCTATATGCCAATCCTGGCCAAATGGTGGCGATTGTCGGTCCGACCGGTGCTGGTAAAACGACGCTGGTGAATTTATTGATGCGTTTTTATGAAGTCAATAGCGGCAAAATCTTAGTTGATGGTGTTGATATTACGAAATTGCGTCGCGGTGATTTAAGAAAAATGTTTGGAATGGTATTACAGGACACCTGGCTTTTTCACGGTACGCTTCGCGACAATATCGCTTATGGCCGGGAAGCGGCGACAGAAGAGGAAATCATCGAGGCGTCAAAAGCCGCCTATGCCGACCATTTTATCCGGACATTGCCTGAAGGTTACAACACGGTGTTAAATGAAGAAGCGACCAATATTTCCCAGGGGCAAAAACAGTTACTAACCATTGCCCGCGCTTTCCTTGCCGATCCGGAAATATTAATTTTGGATGAGGCGACCAGCAGCGTTGATACCCGCACCGAGCTGCTTATTCAGGATGCGATGGAAAAACTGATGAAAGGCCGGACTAATTTTGTCATTGCTCACCGGTTGTCGACCATCCGCAACGCCGATTTGATTCTGGTGATGAATCACGGGACGATTATCGAAAAGGGAACACATAAAAGCTTACTTGTCAAAAACGGCTTCTACGCCGATTTGTACAACTCCCAGTTTAAAAGCCATGTGTTAACGGCGGAATCCGAGCCGGTATAACTCGTCATAATTCGGACATTACCTTGACAGCGCCTGAACTATATTGTAGAAATAAGTATATGAAAAACACAATTTGGATGGTTTTGGGAGTGGTAGCGGTTGTTGTTGTCGGCGGAGGATTGTACTTCATGAATAAATCAGCAGCCAAAAAACCGGCAGAAAAGATTATTACCGCTCCGGCGGCTGCGAAAGCGGAAAACAAACCGGAAAATATAACCGGCTCAATCAAAAGTTTGCTTACTGCCGGCCGGGCGCTCAAATGTGGCTTTTCAAATAAGACTAATGATGTGACGGTCGAAGGGACAGTATATGCGAGCGGCGGCAAAGTCAGGGAAGATTTTACGTCCAACGCACCAAATATTACCATGAAAGGCCATGTTTTGGTTGATGGCACAACTGCTTATATGTGGAATGACAATAGCAAACAAGGCTTTAAGTTCGATTTAGCTAATATGACTCCGGCGCCAACCGGTACCAACAGCCAGCAGCCCGACATAAATAAAAATATGAATTTTTCCTGCAACAACTGGTCGGCGGATAATTCGTTACTTACTATACCAAGCGGTATTTCCTTCGGTGAATTCACCGTTCCCGGCGCTCCGCCAGATGGACAGGGAAGCGGGACGATTCAGGGAGGAAGTGCGCCGCGATCGGCCTGCGCCGCCTGCGATAACCTGCCGGCCGGTGCCGCTCAGGATACCTGCAAATCGCAGCTCGGTTGCCAGTAATTCATAAATGAAGATACAGGCGGATGATAGATAGTGCCATCGACATTCTCTTCCCGCCGATGTACGAAGGGATTGATCAGGAAACAAGGGAAATAATAAAATAAAGCGTGTAAAGAACTTATTTCTTCCTATATTTTAGGTATTAATATTTTAATAAAAAGGCAATGGTAACGGTTAGCAGCATGAAAGTTATAAGAAATGAAATAACCAAGCTATTCGGCGGCAGGCAATCAGCGAGCGGTGATGTTCGGCACAGAGAGTCGGCAGGATAGCCGAAAAATTTGTCCAAAAAATTGTCGTTAATAAATATCGATGAATAAAAGGAAAAGAGTATGGAAACTGCTAATGTGGTGATATTAACGATTATGGAATTATTATAATAATTATGCCGAAAGAAAAGCTTCATATTTCCACCGTTACTGTTATTGTCAAATGGTCGGAGGTGGGGAATTATTCGACTTGGAAAGCCGGCGCATAAACGTATCGATATCCCAGTTCCTTAAACAGTTTATCGGTCAGTTGGATTTTCCCGTCTTTTCTCATCGCTTCCTGCAAACCGATGATGTTGGCGTTAGCGTTTTTCAGGAAATCATTGGCCTGCTCCAAATTGCCGTTATGCCAGATATTCCACGAGAGGATTTTCAGCATAACACTTCAATTATAACTAATTTTTTTCTTCTTATTTCTTTTTCGGAGTCGGAGGAACATAATAGCTTTCCAACACTTTAGTTAACGCATCAATCGTCATCGACTTTTGACTGGGAATATGTTGTCTTTCCAGCTGTCGATGTGTTTTTTCCTGCATTTTGCGCAACTGTCTCTGGTAATATCTTCTTTGTTGTCTTGACATTGGCCGTGTATCAAAGTCACCACCCAGATCCTGGTTTTGATTAACATATTCCAAGAGATTATGACTGTTTGTTTCCAGCTCGGTTGCCGCCTGACAGATTGAAGGCAAAAGATGCGCACTGATAGCCGGATCGGCAAAGTCCGCCATAATCGCTTTTCGGTATGATGCGACTTTTTCCCGTAGTTGTTCCGGATTATAATCAATCATTTGCGGATCTTTAAGAACCTTAATTAACGGATGATATTGATGCCCTTTTTTTCCTGACTTTAACTGTACCAGAATAAACTGATCGTTCCTAGCATCTCGCAACCGATAATCAAATCCCCGATTAATGCTTGGATATTCGATATGTGGTTGGTCTTCTGCTCGTTGGGCCGGATAAAGTTGTATGTAGTACTTGTGTGCCGTTTCAATATAAAACTGCATATCGATAAACCACATCAATTCATGCAGTTTACCCTGATATCGGCCCCGGTTTTCGTCATTCAACCGTTCCGGATGCTCAACAAAAATGTGTTCGACGGCATCGATCATGCGGCCCAGTAATTGCTTTTGCTGAGACAATCCCGCTCTCTTTCTTACTGTTGGCAATCTAGCGGCATTTAAAAACACCGTTGCATAAGACATGAGACTTTCCAGTCCGATAAGTTGAGATATCTCATCGGCTTTTTGTGATAAGCCATAGTCGGCGACGGATTGGTATATATCCAATGCATATAACCGGTTAATGCCTTCCCTCGTCATTTTCCTGGTACGATTATCTATCTTTACTGTTACGTCCGTTGGTTCTTGTACATTAGCAATAGAGGCATAAATCAATAAATCGGCGGCAATTTTCATATGTTCCAATTCAGTGCGAGTGTATAGATCCCTTTTTCCACTACTTTGGTGTAATGTATAAAGAGTAAAAGCGACAAGATCAAGAGTGCCTATAATAATATTTTTATCTTCCCGTTTATTCTCGGTAGTATTACGTTGGATGATTTCCGCAAACCGGTCCGTATATGCTTCCCCGATCAATCCATTTAATTCAGGAAAAGCAATATTCATCATGAGAATAGCCGCGCCCGCTTCCGATATTGTTTTATGCCTGCTATCGGAAATTATTGGTTCCGCTATATCGCGACGGCTGCCTGTTGTTAGAGCAACCGCATTCCGGTACGCATCAAGCTCTTTAAGGGGATCATGATTGAAATACCATGAGATAACGGTTTGAGGTGTTGCTCTCAGCGTCATAATATCCCGTTCTAGGCTACTGCGCTTGTTTTGTACCGTATCCATGAGTGATAAATCTGTCGCCAGTGATTGATTATTAGATGTGCTACGCTGTTCCGCGCCCATTTAACAAGTCTATCAAATATTTCCACCAACCAGCCTCCAAAGAAAGAATAGAGGAAAAATTATTGGCAAAAAAATTTTGGACCGATTGAAATAAATACCGTAAGAAGGTTGGATAACGTTATAAAATGAGTATTTTTCCCCATCGAATTAAAATAAATCTGTCAACTGTTTCAGGAGTTCCCAGAAAAAATTTGGATAGGCTAAATTTCTTTTCCTCTTGTATTTGTTGTTCGGTGCTCGTTCCTAAAACATCTCCTTCGCTATAAAATTTTATCTGATTATTGTCAGTGGTCGCCCCTAAAACTTAAGCGTCAGAGAGAAGTTTTTTCTGCGCATTTTCCTCCTCCGTTGAAATTTTTTCGGGCAAAATTAAATAAGAGGCAGAAGGAAAACTTTTTAAGATATTGGTACCTCGACCATCGTTATCTAAAATAAGCAGGGATAAAACACATATCTTTTTGGCGATAAAGGTTAGTTATTGCCGCTGGCTGCGGTACCGTAACAAAACTGTCAGTTACAAATGATAATTCTACTTGTAATCATAACATAATTGTTAAAAGATGGGGTATATGAAAAAGTTCAAATGCCCCGTTTGTTTTTCCACTAAAAATGTTTCCAGACAAAGGAAAAGAGGTAATAGTATCGTTTTCCTTTGTCAATCATGCCGGCAGTATTTCTCGATAAATACTCGTTGGCTCGATAGAAAATCGATTCTTTCCGACCATCTGGATGGGTTATCGTTTAGAGCACTGGCCAACAAATACCACATTTCTCATATGACCGCCTGGCGCATCTGTGAAGAGGAACTGAAAAAGCTGCTTAACAACAACCAATTCACTTTTAACTTCTGCAATCGCTTCTCACAGATCTTTTTGTTTGACGGGAAATACTTCAATGTCGCCACGGATGAATATGATTGGGTGCTCCTTTGGGGAGTGGACTATCTTCGCCATGATATTCCGGTTTTTACCATTGCTCCCTCAGAGAACTATCAGTCATGGAGAAAATTCTTTTCGTATTTTCGTATCTTAACCGTTTTCCCCCAACTTTTAGTCTGTGATGATAACACTAATCTGAAGATGGCGGCCCGGGATGCTTTTCCGGCCGTTAAAATCCAAACCTGTTACAACCATTTCAAAGAAAACATCCGGCGTGATTTGAGAATTCGGTCGGAAGGAAAGGATCAATATCGGGATTTCATGACCCGAATTGAATCAATCCTTAACTCGTCCCAAAAACTTGCTAATGAAACATTTAATCATTGGCTATTTACGCTTTATCGGGATTACAGTCATGATCATATTTGCCTGCAAGTGCTCACCAATATTGAAAAATACAAATCTGAATTACTCGCTTATCGGGGAATACCACAAGCGCCTCTCACCACTAACTTAATTGAGGGATTAAATGGTCATTTGGAAGCCAGACTGCAAAAGCTACGGTCATTCCAAACGGTAGAATATGCCCGGCTGTGGTTAAACGGCTATGTGCTTAAAAGAAGATTTACCAAATTCACCGATTGTCGTTTCCGATTCAGATACTTAAGAGGTAAAAGAGGGGTGGATCAGACAAAAAAAGAGCGGGTTAATCTACCGCTCCTTTTTTAATCGATAACTGTCGTTTTTGTTACGCTTCTCTTGCTGCGGGGCTAGGAGTCGAACCTAGAATAGGCAGATCCAAAGTCTGCTGTCCTACCATTAGACGACCCCGCAAGTAAGGTATATTTTACTGAAATCGGGCGGTATTTACCAATGTTTCTATTTATATAAATAGCGTCAAGGGCAATTGAAGAAATGATTTATTCCAATGAAAGGAGAAGTACACATATGTATTGGTTAATCAATACATAGGTAATTTGTGGCTAATGACTTGTCAAAAAGACACCTTGAACCGTAAATTATCGTTGGGCTTCTGGTTGACCAATCAGGTTCACCGTTATCTATCAGTATCGGGAGAAGCGGGCGGTATTGGATTTGAAAAACATCAAGAAACAGATTACCAAAGCGCATAAAATCATCAGCGGTAAACTCTCTAATAAGAGAGCATAAAGCTTAAAGATGAAGCCGGGTTATCCACAGCAGTAATAGAGATTCTGGATAAATCATCATCAACGATCTTAGCCAAGCATTATATGGATTGAAATGCAAAACCGAAGAGGGAAAAATACCAGGGGAGATCAGAACTGACAACCTGTCCGTTTTGGGCATTTATTTGTTCTTGGACAGTCGCCTGTACCGGTATTACGCCTAGAAATTTGCGGACTTGTATGCCGTTTGCCTGATAAATTGGTGTTCCTTGTTGATCGGTTAAATTAAGAGAGGAAACGGAGGTAAGTTTATTCTTTTCCGGTAGGGATTGAAATACTTGAGTGGGGAATGTCTTGATCAATGTGACACCGCTTGGTGTTTTAATCGCCAGAGTTTGATCGGTGGGATTAATGACGACCGGATATTGAGTCGTGATTACATATGGACCGTTATCAATGACAATATTGTTTGTGCCTCCGACATGGACACTTACCGTACCGGCCTGGGGATTACTGATTTGCGTTATGGGAGTTGTTGACGATACGGGAATCGATAATTCTTTGGTTTTTTCCCGTTGCTGGAGAATGACTTTTCCTGATCCGGAGCTTTCTTGTGCCGGTTGTACTTCCACCTCATTGACGTTTTTGGTTTCAATTTGCCTCTCAACTTCTTTTTGAACTTGTTCGGTTTGCTGGCGGACTTCCGGCGCATCGGTCGGTTCGACCTGATCAGTTTTCTCCTGCCCGGACGTGTCTCCGCTTTCCTGTGAATTTTCTTTATCCGCCAGATAGGTACTGGTGCCTAAGACTTGAGTCGAACTGCGGGATGAGTAAACGATTACCGCTACGGCAAAAATGAGGAGGCAAAAAGAAGCAATGATAAGATATTTCATATATGCAAAGGGAACCTGTGACTGCTTACTTTGTTTCTTTTTATGAATTTTTTTTCTTTTCATAAGAAGCACTAATTATATTTAAACACAATCAACAAGTTTTTGTCAAGATGGAGAATTACTGTTGCGAAATCTTACCATTAGACGACCCCGCAAGTAGATATATTTTCTTCCTGAATTTTTACAAAAAGAAGCTATAATTTTTTTATGTCATTTCGCGATGAGGTATATAGAATAACAAAGAGAATTCCTAAAGGTAAAGTAACCACTTACGGACAGGTGGCCCGGTTGGCCGGCCAGCCGAAAGCGAGCCGGGCGGTCGGCTATTACATGAAAACCAATCCCGATGCGCCGCAAACACCATGTCACCGTGTTGTTGCCGCCGACGGTAGTTTGCACGGTTACTCGGGTAATGGAGGAATTATTACTAAACGGAAAATGCTTCTTTCAGAAGGCGTCGTCTTCAAAAACAATAAAGTCGATCTCCGGCGGTCGCAGTGGCAGAAATAGATGCGGAAAAAGTGTAACATGTATAAATGAGTCATTATGAATACCTGCGGCAGAAATGGTCTGGTCGCCACCGCTCCCTGCAAGAAAATTTATGGAAAAAACACGGAAACGTTCTGGAAAAGTTGCGTTCCTCCTCCAAGCAGATTATTGCCGGTTCGCTGGCCAGTATCATTCTTTTGTCACGGCCGTTGTCTGAAGCGTCCCTGGTACGGAATTTCAGTCTGCTACCGGTGCATGTCCTCAAAGCGGCGCCGGTCAGCCGGAAAGATGAGCTAATAGCATCTCTCCTTCTGGCTTTACCCAAAACAGTTGAACCGCTTTCTTCCGAACAGGAAACCAATGTGACGCAGATTTTGACGAAAATGTTTAATTTTCCGGTGACGGCCGAATTGGACGGCAAGCGGTTAAACCGTAATTACGGCCTGATTGGCGCCGAACAGCACTTGGCCCGTTATCCGGGGGACACGATGGCCACTCATTTTGATAATCCGCAGGATCGCCGGTTTTATTCGTCGGGAATGGCGCCAGGGCTTGGCGGTTGGGGCTATTTTGATAATTCCGAGCAGGAAAAATATTATATTGCCGTCCCGGTTTTTTTGTCGCCCGGCTGGCCGGAAAAGAAAATGGATCTGGTTAATTTTTTCCGCTTCCGGAAAATGCTGGTCGTCAATCCGCAAAATGGAAAAGCAATTGTTGCCGACATCGGTGATTCCGGCCCGGCCGAATGGACAGGAAAGCATCTGGGTGGTTCGCCCGAGGTTATGAGTTATCTTGAGCGCGAAGACGGCGCGGCCCGCGGCCCCGTTTTGTATTTTTTTATCGATGATCCGGACAATAAAATTCCCTTAGGCCCAATTGCAGTACAATAAACATATGAAAAAAAATTTTTACAGCCAGCTGGTGGACATCGAAGCGGTGTATTTTTCCCTGCATGCTCTTGATATGAACGAAAAGGAGAAACAGGACCTGATGGTGATCGTCGAATCAAGTGTTCACCATCTTGTTATTGATACGGTGTTGTCGGAATTACCGGAAAAAGACAAAGAAAAATTTATGACCCATCTGGCGGCGAACGACGACGCGGCGGTTTGGAAACTGCTCCGGAAAAATACCAAGGATATCGACAAAAAAATCGTTAAAGCGGTCGAGGAATTAAAAAAGGAATTACGTCAGGATATTCATTCTCTTATCCGATAAGGCATACTTCAAAAATCAAAATCGGCCAGGCGGAAAAAAAGTATTTGGCCCAGTCATTCTTAACCGCTAACTATCGTGATATAATGTTTTCATTAATAATGGGGGGAGCTTGTGTAATCAGGCTGAGAACACCGATGGAATCGGGAAACCCTTATAACCTGATCCGGATAATACCGGCGGAGGAAACTTATGGAAAACCTGCGGGGACTTCATGTATTAACCGACCGCGAAGCGGTTAAGTCAAGATCACTTGCTGAAATCATCCAGTTAGCGATTGCCGGCGGGGCAGCGGCCATCCAGTTAAGAGATAAAGACGTTGAAGATTTATCTATGATTAAATTGGGGGAAGAGTTGATGAAATTGACAAAAGGTAAAGTGCCGTTAATTGTTGATGACCGGGTGGAGGTCGCCCTGGCCATTGGCGCCGATGGGGTTCATGTGGGGCAAAAGGATATGCCTGCCCGGGCAGTCCGGAAAAAAATCGGTTCCGGCAAGATTCTCGGCGTCTCCGCCCATTCCGTTAGGGAAGCGGTTCAGGCTGAAGAAGACGGTGCCGACTATATTGGCGCCGGCCCGGTTTTCCCGACAAAAACTAAGAAGGATGCCGAAACGCCGATCGGTCTGACCGGTTTAAGACAGATAAAAAACGCTGTCAGTATCCCGATAATTGCCATTGGCGGAATCAAGACGGATAATGCGGCGGTGGTGATGGAAATTGCTGATGGTATCGCCGTTATTTCTGCGGTGCTAAGGGCAACGTTTCCGTTAAAAGCAACTCAAACATTAGTTTCCATAATCAACTATGAAAAAAGTCGGAGAAGAAACATTAATCGATAAAATAAAGATGGTGACCGGCGGATATAGCTGTAACGTCATAAAAGGAATCGGTGATGATTGTGCGGTGGTTAAAGCCGGCAACAAATATCTTCTCTATACTACCGATTCCATCGTTGAAGGCGTTCACTTTTCCCGAAAAACATTTTCTCCTCACGATATCGGTCGGAAAGCGGCGGCAGTCAATATTTCCGACGTCGCCGCCATGGGTGGCCGGCCGAAACAGATGTTGGTGTCGCTTTTTTTGCCGAAATGGATAACGGAAAAATTAATCGGCGAACTGTATGGCGGGATAAACGAAGAATGCCGGCGTTATGGAGTAAAAACTATCGGCGGCAATATATCCCATGCTAACCAATTAATTATTGATGTATTTTTAATCGGTGAAGCAGATAAAAATAACATTATTTATCGTTCGGGGGCAAAAATCGGAGATAAAGTATTGGTAACCGGCACAGTAGGGAAAAAAGATGCCTGGACACGGGTGCCGGAGCCACGGGTGAAGGAAGGCCGGTTGATTACCCGGTCGAAAAAAGCGACGGCGATGATCGATGTCAGTGACGGATTAAGTACAGACCTTTTGCATATTTGTGACGAGAGTAAAGTCGGGGTAAGGCTATATGCCGACAGACTGCCGACTGACGATATCGGCCGGGCGCTTAACGGCGGGGAGGATTATGAACTGTGCTTTACAGCCAGCGTTCCGAAAATAAAAGACGTCAAGGCGACCGTTATCGGCGAAATAATTCCGCAAGCGGCCGGACGTTGGCTGATTGAGAAAAACGGAAGAAAAAGTAAATTAATTGCTAAAGGGTGGGATCATTTCGCTTATGAATAATGTTTTAACAATTGCCGGTTCGGATTCAGGCGGGGGCGCCGGGATTCAGGCCGATTTACAGACTTTCCACGATTTTGGCGTTTATGGGGCAACGGCGATTACGGCCATGACGGCGCAAAACCGCCAACGTGTAGGGGCGATTTTTAAATCACCCGCTAATTTTGTCGCCGAGCAAGTGGATTTCATTATGGCCGATATCAATCCTTATGTCTGGAAAACGGGGATGCTTGTCAATAAAGCCATTATCAAAACCGTAGTTAAAAAAGCCGAACAATATTCTATAAAATCATTAGTTATTGATCCGGTAATGGTTTCAACGAGCGGTACCCGTTTATTAACTACCGATTCGATTAAATGTTTAATCGAATCACTGATTCCGTTATCGCTGGTAGTCACTCCTAATATTCCGGAGGCGGAAGTACTGGCCGGAAAAAAAATAAACAATATTGCCGATATGAAAAAAGCGGCAGTAATTATTCATCATCTGGGAGCAAAAAACGTCGTCGTCAAAGGTGGCCATTTGACAAATAATTTTAAAGCCGTTGATATTTTTTTTGATGGCCGAAAATTCCATGAGTTGGCATCTAAGCGGATTGTTCACCGTCATCTTCATGGCGGGGGATGCCGTTTTGCCTCGGCCATCGCCGCCAATATTGTCGAAGGTGATACAGTTTTAGCTGCCGTCAGTAAAGCAAAAAGATATTTACACCAGTTTTTTACCTAACTCTTCCCCGTCTTTTACTGATTAAACATGGTTTAGACCCTAATATTATAAGCTATGACTATTCAATTTACACTCAAACCGATTCCGCCTTTCCGGCTTGATCTGACTGTTTTGGCATTGAGGAGACGACCGCTCAACCAGATTGACCGGTGGGAAAAGAACCGTTATACTCGCATATTCCTTTGTAAAAACGAGCCGGTAAAAACAACAGTTTATCAAATAGGGACAATCAAACAACCAAAATTGATTGTCGAAGCCAAAAATAACGGAAACACCGCCGTTTCCAAAAACGGAATTACAGGTTTATTAAAAAAAACCCTTGGTTTGAATATAGGATTGGATAAGTTTTACAAACTGGTGGAAAATGATGAAGATTTACAGGAATTAACTTACGGATTGGTGGGGATGAAACCGCCATGTTTCCCAACTGTTTTTGAAGCGGCCGTGAATGCCGTCGCCTGCCAGCAAATAACCCTTGATAACAGTATTAAACTTCTTAACCGTTTAAGCCGGAGATATGGTACGCATTACGACGATCAATTGTCGGCTTTTCCGACACCGGAAAATCTTTATCGGCGGAAAGCCAACGATTTAAGACAATTGGGTTTTAGTTACCAGAAGGCTAATGCGATTATTGGGTTAGTGAGGGCTATGGTAGAAAAAAAATTGTTCTTGGAGAAGCTAGAAAATGAAGACATGGTTGACGTTTATGCTTACTTACATCAAATAAAAGGAATCGGCCGTTGGTCTATCGAATATATCCTTTTGCGGGGATTAGGGAAATTGAACGTTTTTCCGGGCGACGATGCCGGTGCGCAGAAAAAATTACAGAAATATTTTCACACCGATATTAAATTAAGTTATGAAAAAGTGAAAAAGCTTACCTTCCGTTGGCAACCGTATGCCGGATTTATCTATTTTCACTTGTTGCTTAATGGATTGATGAAGAAAAGCTCCTCGGTTAAGCCGTTGGTTGTCACTTATTCCTAATCGGTATCCACATCGACGCTGGGATGGCCGGGCGTGTGAAAGATAGCTATAGTACAATTATCAATATGGATATTTTTGTCGTCCGCCATACGGAGTACGATAATCCGCAAGACATCTATCCCGGCCGGTTGCCGTTGGCTTTATCTACAACCGGTCGAGATCATGCTCAAAGAATCGGGCAGTGGTTTGCCAAAAATAAGTTTCTAAAATTACCGATTTATTCCAGTCCGGTAGCAAGAACCCTACAGACGGCCGAAATAATCGCTTGTGTTATCGGATCAAAAGTGGAAATCGATGAACGGCTCACAGAGATATGGTATAGTTGGGCCGGTGAACCAATTACCGATACTTTAGGGAGCAATGAGTATTATGCCAGACCGAACCAGGAAAAACCGGCAGACATATTAAACCGTATAAAACAGGTGTTTCAAGAAAAATTGAACAATAATGAAAATTGTATTATTGTGACCCATGGCGATCCAGCGACATATTTATACCACGATGTAAAATACGGCCGACCCCCGGGAAAAGAAACAGTTCATAAAGAATATGTCCAATTAGGAGGAATAGTCCGTTATCAGTTTGCCCAAAAAAAATTAGCCGTCGTTGAAAGGATTACGGTATAATTTGACTATGCAACTGATAGTTAATTTATTAATTAATGGTTTTGCCGTTTTTATCACTGCCTATATTTTGTCGGCCGGCATCCACGTTAACAATTTTTTGACGGCGATTATCATCGCGGTCGTACTGGGAATCATCAATACCATCCTTAAGCCAGTTCTGATTATTCTGACTCTGCCAATAAACATTTTGACGCTGGGATTATTTACGTTTATTATTAACGGCCTGCTGATTTTATTAACAAGTTATTTTGTCCCCGGCTTTTCCGTCAAAAATATCTGGTGGGCGATTTTCTTCAGTCTGGTACTGACGATCGTCAATTGGTTTTTACATCTTTTATCGCGATAAACGTTTTCTATTTTTGATAGAGGTAGATATCGAGAATTTGTCTTACCGGCCGCCAATGGGGAAATTGCCAGTGATGGGAAACGACAAACACTCCCGGCATAAGTTCCATCTGTAGTTTCTTTTCCAGTTTGGCCATAATAGTGTAATATTGGAAAATCGCGATTTTACTGAAGGTCGAAAGGTTTTCCTGCCAGAAATTGGTTTGATAAATAAAAGCGGTTTGGCATAGACCGGCGGTAGCAATTTTTTTTCTTGACAGCTCTACCAATTTTTCGTCTTTTTCCAAACCGAAGGTAAGAGCGCCTTTTTTAGCCATAGCAATGACAATCCGCCCGTCACCGGATCCAAGGTCAGCCGCCCGGTCACCTTTTTTGATTGCTAAAAGATCAGTGATAATCCGGGTTTCCCTCATGCCGCTTGGTTCATATGCGGCGCCGTTGGAAAAATCAGGATAAAAAAATAACACCCAATTATCTTATTAATTGAGGATTTTGATCAGGTAAGAAGAATGTAGGAAACAGGTAACTGGAGCAATTAGGCAAATATCGGTAACATTATGCAACATACGGCAAAATATGGTAAAATTTTTACATGAAAATTCCTCCGGATTATCAAATCAACCCGAAAATCATACATTTTATTGCCAAAATCGATTCACTTAAATTTTTTATCGAATCGCTGAAAATTCCTTTACCATTAAAAGAAAAAATCCAACGCATCAGTCTTCTGAAAAGCTCTCTTTTTTCGGCCCGGATTGAAGGTAATTCGCTGACGATGGAAGAAATGGATTCGACTCCCGATCAGAAACAGAAAAAAGAAATATTTAATATCCTCAAAGCCGCCCAATATATCGAAAAAGAAATTATGGCGGCTCAACCCATTTCCCGGCAGACAATTTGTACCATTCACAGGTTTGTTATGGATGGTTTATCCGATCAGGCCGGACATTTACGCCGCGAAATGGGGGCAATATTCAATCAGGAGGGTGTGGCTATATATATTTCGCCGCCGCCGGAAAAAATCGATGTCTATTTTGATGAATTGTTGCAGTATGCCGGCGATGATAAAGAGCAATTTCCGTTGATAAAAGCTTTTATTGCCCATCTTATTTTTGAAAAAATCCATCCGTTTATTGACGGCAACGGCCGGGTCGGCCGGCTCCTTATATATGCCGTTTTGAAATCACAGGGATACGACTTGGGGTTGTTTATCCCTTTCGAAGAATATTTGGAGGAGCATAAAAGCGATTATTATTATCATCTTGACATTGGCCTGAAAGATGCCGGCAGCTATCTGCTTTTTATGTTGGAATCATTTTGCCGCCAGTTGGAAAAAGTTAAAGACACGATGCAGGTTGAGCTTGGAAATCCCGATGCGATACTACTGCCGCCGCGGCAGGAGGAAATTTATTATACTGTCCGTGATCACCGACTGGTGTCTTTCGATTTTATCCGGCGCCGTTTCCTGAAAATTCCGGAAAGAACTTTACGATATGATTTGAAACGGTTGGTCGACAGCAACTTACTCATTAAAATTGGCAAAACCCGCGGCAGTTATTATAGAATAAAATTATGAACGACCAGATTAAGTGCCCCAATTGCGGAAAAATGATTCCTTTAACCCAGGCACTTTCTCACGATATCCAGGAAAAATACCAGAAATTCTACAAGCAGCGGTTACAGGAGGAAACGGCCAAAGTAGAACAGGTGTTAAGAAGCGAACTAGCTAAAAAAGTGAAGGCGGAAATGGATGTTAAGTTAAAAGACAAAGCCAACGAAGCCGAAGAGTTGCAAAAACAAAACAAATCATTGCAGGATCAGTTGTTGGAAACGAATAAATTGATTCGCCAACTAAAAACTGTCAACGAACAAAACCGACTTGAACTCGAAAAAAAACTGGCGGCCAGCGAGGAAAAAATCCGTTATGAGGAACGAAAAAGAATGGACGAAGAATACCACCTGAAAGATATGGAGAAGGAAAAAAAACTACAGGATGCGTTAAAAGTCAATGAAGAACTGCGGCGGAAATTAGAACAAGGATCGCAACAAATTCAAGGCGAGGTATTGGAGTTGGAATTGGAGCAGATGATTAAAAAAGAATTTCCCTACGACGAAATCAGTGAAGTTCCCAAGGGCGTGCGGGGAGCGGATATTATACAGGTGGTAAAAAACCAGTTTGGCAAAAAATGCGGAGTGATCATTTGGGAATCAAAAAGAACCAAAGCCTGGAGTAACGAATGGATCAGCAAACTGAAGCAAGACCAACAGCAGGTCAATGCGGAAGTAGCGGTTATTGTCAGTAGCGTTTTACCTGATGATATCCGCCATTTTGGCTTACGGCAAAGTGTCTGGGTTTGTTCGTACGAAGCCTTTTTAGGATTGACGCTTATTTTGCGCGACAGTCTTATCAAAATTGCGTCGGTAAAACTATCGGTTGTCGGCAAGGAAAGCAAGCAGGAAATCCTCTGGAATTATCTGACGGGGACGGAATTCAAAAGCCGGATTGATGCCATTTATGACGCCTACGGCCAGCTGCAGGATGATTTGGAAAAAGAAAAGCGGTGGTTTAGCCTGAAGTGGGCGAAGCAGGAAAAAAATATCCGTCGGGTAATCGATAATATTTTAGGAATGAGCGGTGATCTGCAAAGCATTGTTGGCAAGGCTTTACCGGAGATAAAGGGAGTAAATATTCTACCGGAAGAAAAAGTTGAGGTTAAGGAAACCTTATTCTAGCGGGAAGATTTCTTAAATCATATGGACGATTTTTTTCATGTTTTCAGTCGTTTCGTAATTGTAATTCCGGTTGCGGCGGTTATCATCGGGTTAATCATGAAGTTCCAGCAAAATCCGGTTGTTTTGCCGCAAGCAATTACTGTGACCCCGACGGTGGCCGTTTCCCCGGCGCCGGTGCCGACCGCGGTGCCGGTGCAAATTGACCTGACCGGCCCCTGGGTGTGCCAATCTTCTTCACCGGGGGCGACCGTATCTGCATTCATTAAAAACAAACAAATTGCTGCCAAAATCCAAAACAATAAACAAACAAACAATATTGTCGTTAACGGCGATTGTCTATATTATTATCTTCAAGGTGCTTATTCGGGTGAAAAAATCTGCGGTATCAGCCAATATTTAAATTTATTTAATGTCCTGCCTTTAAGTCTACTGGATGGAAATATGTTAAAAAGCCTTGTTCCCCAAGGACTGCAGTTCAATATCGACAGCTTAAAAAAAGGTCTTGATTCCTGTCGAAAGGAAGTTATTCCCGATGATTCCGTTTTTGCCGTGCCGAAAAATATCCTATTTAAAAATAAATAAAAAAATGCCCCGGCTACGACCTACTTTCCCCAAATCCGCTTTGGATTGAGTATCATCGGCGCTGACTCGTTTCACTTCCTTGTTCGGGATGGGAAAGGGTGGGACCAAGTCGCTCGAGTAACCAGGGCAAACTATAGTATATAATATTTATGGATGGAAAACAATAGTCAGCGGCAAACAGAGAGCGCTTTTTACCAAAATAAAGATACACATGGCTTCAGCGGATACATAAGCGAAGATAATTTATTCCTGATTTTGGCGATTGATGACGGCATTACTCATGAAGAAGGCCAGACGATACTGCAATCATTAAGAACCAATCTTTTATCGTCAGTTTTCGATAATTTATTCCAGTTCGAGCTAAAGCTTTCCGAAATCGTCACCGAAAATAATCTGCCGACTAATTTTTCCCTAGCAGTCGGTTACCGGAAAAATGATATTTTATATTTGAAGACCGGCGGTACCGGCAATATATTGATTTACCGTAAGAAACACCTGGCAAAAATAATCAGTGGAGAAAAAACCGCTTCCGGTTACGGCGAAAATAATGATCTGTTTATTTTTACTACCGACAAATTTATCGAAGCGGCCGGCGGAGAAAACGGTTTGCACAAAGAAATAGGTAATAAATCTCCCCGGGAAATTTCGGAGAGAATAACACTAAAATTACAAGAACGAAATGTTGGTAATACCATCACCTTGTTCGTAAAATTTAAACCAGAAGAGACTACCCGGCCCGTTATAAATACTCCCAATGTTTTTTCGGAAAAACTGCATTCAGCCTATTTGTTTTTGCAGGGACGGCAAGCCGGAGCGCCGCAAAAAAAAAGAACGTTCACTTTTATTGTTGTGGGAATAATTTTTCTGATTTTTATGTGGAGTGTCGTTTTTGGCTACAAAAGAAGACAAAACGCCAGTATCCAAAGTCGGGTGACGGCTGCTAAAGCGCAAATCAGCCAAAAATTAAGCCAAGCCGATGACGCGTCATATCTTAGTATCCCGCGGGCAATATCGCTTATTGACGAAGCCAAAGCTAACGTTGATGATTTGCGAAAGGAAATCGGTAACCGGCCGGAAGTGGCGGCGATAGACAAAATGATAAATGATGAAGAAAATAAAATCCTCAAGGTACAGGAGAAACCGGCCGACGAATTTTTCGACCTGACGGTTGATAATCCCCAGGCGAAAGGGACGAAACTTTATCTGGATAACGATAATGTCGTCATTTTGGACAGCGGGCAAAAAACGGTATACATCTTTTCACTAACAAAAAAATCCCTGAATAAATATACTTTTAACGGGTTGCAAAATGCCCGATTAATTGCTTCCGACCAAGGCAATCCACTTTTTTATGTCGAAGGTGACGGTATTTATAAAATAAACAATCAGGGTAAATTAGCAAAAGTAGTCGATAACGACCCCGACTGGGGAAATATCAGCGCGATGACGACTTACAACGGTAACCTGTATCTGCTTGATCCGTTAAAAGACAGCATTGACAAATACGTTGGGACCGACAGCGGTTATGCCACCAGAAGTGCCTATTTTCAGGGTGGGGAAAACGGCCTGGCTGGAGCTAATTCCTTAGCTATTGATTCGTCGGTTTATGTCGGCTTCACCGACCATATTTTTAAATTTACGTCCGGTAGTCAGGACAGTTTCAAAACGGAATTTCCCAATCCGTCAATCAATATCCAAAAAATATTTACAGACAAAAACACGGAAAAAGTTTATGCCTGGGATAAGAGCCGGGGATCGGTTTACATTCTTGGTAAAGATGGCACATATGAGCAGGAAATCAACTCATCGGTCCTCAAACAGGCAAGTGATTTTATTGTTTATGACAATGCCGCCTATATTTTATCCGGAGCGAAAATATATAAGATGAGTATGAACTGAACTTATTTCGTAAAGTCTTTTTGTTCTTTCATTAAAGAAGAAACATAAACGGCCGGGATTTGGTAATATTTTTTGTCGCCGGAAATTTCCGAATAATAGTTATCTTTATCTTTTTCGAAAAATACGGCTGTTTTTCCGTCGGCGGTAATCGTTAATGCCGGAGCCATTGAGTAGCTGATGGGATTTTTCAAAAAAATGTCGGTTGCTTTCAGCGTTTTTAAATCATTGATATAGTAGTCGACTTGTTCTTTTACAGCATTGGTGTTATTTACTTTCCACTGGTTATTATTTTTAACCAAAACGGTTTCTTTGCTGGAATAATCGATTTTTATATTTTTTACTTTATTTTCATCGTCGACCAGATGGATCGATAAATCCCGGTAATCAGCCGGGGCCAAAATATTATCCAGATTACCGGCGATGAACACCGTATTGTTTTTTCCGATGCGGACATAATATTGATCGGATGAAGTGGTATCGCCAAGATAAAGAGTATAATTATTTTTGCCGTGAAGGGTGATTTCCTGCCGGCCGATACCGAAGCCGGCCTGGTTCTTTTTATTGGTGGAAACGGCTTCTCCTTTTTTCAGAGTTCTTAGATTATCAAGGATAGAATTGATCCGATCACCGTCAGCGGGATAATCGACCCCGTTTTTGTTGACAAACCACTGGTTATTTCTTTTATTAATCGTCACTGTTCCTGCAGTTTCTCTGATGTCAATTGCCGTAATTGTATCCTGATTTAATTTCGGAAAAGCCAGTTGGCTGCCGACATTTGTCAGGGAAGGCAGTTTGTTTTTCAGGAAAACGGCCGCTGCGAGGAAGAAGACGATAATTATTAGTAAACGCAGCCTTTGCGTATTTTTTTCCATATAAAGTATAATATTATAATGCAAATGAATTCCGCTGATCAACAATTAATATCAGGCATTATCAATAAGGATGAAAGGGTGCTTCTTAATTTTTACAACCGTTACAGTCCGCAGATATTGCGGTTTATCCGCCGACAATTAAGCGATCAGGGGGTGGCGGAAGAAGTGACGCAGGATGTATTCCTCGATTTCATCGAAAAGGTTCGCGACTTTCATGGCCAAAGTTCGGTCAAAACCTATCTTTTTTCCATCGCCAGAAACAAGGTGGTGGATGTCATCAGGAAAAAGAAATTAAAAAAAATCCTTTTTTCCGCCCTGCCGGGTTATGTCGTTGAAGGACTAAAAACAATTTTAATCGATGATGAACTGGAAAAAAAAGAACTGGCTAATAAAATCAAAAGAGCATTGAATGAATTGCCGAATGATTACCGGTTGGTTTTAAGACTCAAATACATTGAGGGGGAGAAAGTAGTAGTTATTGCCCGGAAATTGGCATTGGGTTTCAAAGCGACGGAGAGTTTAATTTACCGGGCAAGAAAGGCATTTGTCAAAATTTATGAAAACAGTTGAATTAAAATTAAAAAGAAAAATGCATGAAGTGTACTTTATCGAACCGAATAATCTCGGTGCAGATTTCCTGACCAGAATCTATAAGGAACTGACTGCTCCTTTAAAGACTCTGCCGTTAATTGTGGTTGTTCCTTTGTCGATCGCCGCAGGAATTATTTTATATCTATTGCTAAATCAGTTGATAGTCAAATTGGCGACTTTATTACAGTATGGTTTCTGACCTAATTGCTTCCTTTATTTTCGTTTTTAGAAATTTCATTTGTTTAATTATATCTCCCTATAAAACGATGCGCCGGATCAGCCAGGAAAATGATTACTGGCAAATGGTGATTATTTTGTTTTTTGTATATATTTACTTTCAGTTGGCTCATGAAATAAAAAATACGGCGTTTCCACCGGTATTTATTTTTTTAATTTTTCTTACCCAATTTCTGTTAAGTATATTCTTTTTTTTTCTGGTGACGTCATTTTCGGCAAAAACAGCTTCACTACGCAGTTATTTCAATACCTTTGTTTATAGTTTGTTGCCGACCCTGGTCTGGTTTGTCGTCAACTCTTTTCTCTATGTTTTATTACCGCCGCCGCGGACAACTTCCTTGCTGGGTATTATTTTTAGCATTATATTTATTAGTTTTTCCGTCGCTGTTCTCATATGGAAAATTATTCTCTCATATTTAGCCATCCGCTTTTCCTCGAAATTACCGTTCTACCGGATAATTTATGCAATAATTCTTTATCTGTGTATTATTTCTCCTTATATCATTGTTCTTTATAAGCTCAAAATCTTCCGGGTACCGTTTATTTGAGGAAATGATTTTTATTCAGTTACCGACTAATTAATACATGGACTTACGTAACTTTAGCGGAGTAAAAGAAAGGCGGGAATTTTTGGAAAAAAAACTCGCTGTTAAATTGGAAAATATCGCTGATATTCATATTGATTATGAAAAAAACATCCATTGCGAAAACCTTATCGGTGCAACGATATTACCTCTTGGCGTGGCCGGCCCGTTATACGGTCACTATATCCCATTGGCGACAACGGAAGGGGCATTAGTGGCATCGGTTAATCGCGGTTGCAAAGCAATTGAGTTGTCCGGCGGTGCCGAAATAGCGGTCGAAACGGTTGGAACAACCCGCGGACCGGTTTTTGAAACGGCGGGAATTAAAGAAAGCTTGAAATTCAAACGATGGCTTGATGATAATTTTGACGGTTTAAAAAAAAAGGCGGAAAAAACTTCGTCGCACTTAAAACTAAAAAAACTGGGAATGAGAATTGCCGGTCGGTATGTCTATGTCCGTTTTTATTATAATACCGGTGATGCAATGGGGATGAATATGGTGACGATTGCTACCGATACGCTTGACCGGTTCATAGAATCGGAAACGGGAATAAGATGTCTCTCAGTCAGCGGTAATTTTTGCATCGATAAAAAACCCTCATGGCTAAATTTCATTTCCGGCCGGGGGAGACGTGTTTGGGCGGAGGCAGTTTTAAAGAAAAATGTTATTGAGCCGGTTTTAAAAACTACTGCAAAAAAAATATATCAGGTATGGTTGACAAAATGTCTGATCGGTTCGGCAATGAGTGGTGCATTGGGTTTTAACAGCCATTATGCCAATATCGTCGCCGCTTTTTTTGCGGCAACCGGACAGGATTTGGCCCATGTCGTTGAAGGCAGTCAGGGGATAACTGTCGCCGAACAGCTGGATAATGATGACTTATATTTTTCAGTTTATATGCCGTCGGTAATGTTGGGAACGGTTGGCGGCGGGACGAAACTGACAGTGAAACAAGAAGCGATTAAAATCACCAAAGCCAAAAACGCATTAGAATTGGCCGAGGTATTGGGTGGAGCGGTGCTGGCGGGAGAATTGTCGTTATTGGCATCATTAAGCGAAGGATCGCTGGCAAAAGCGCACACGAAACTCGGACGGTAATTATAAATTCTGAATTCTAAATTTATGACCGGTATCGTTTCTTATGGTTTTTATATTCCGAAATACCGGATAACGGTTGAGGATCTGGCCCGGACATGGGGCAAGGATCCCGAACAGGTCAAGAAATCGTTATCAATCAATGAAAAGGCGGTTGCTTATACCGACGAGGATTCGCTGACAATGGCGTATGAATCGGCGGCAATGGCATTTGGCGGAATCAATATTGACAAACGGCAGATCCGGGCAGTTTTTTTTGGGTCGGAGACTCCGCCTTATGTTGTCAATCCGACAGCGACAATTCTAGCGGAATTTTTGGGAATAGAAGGCAATTATTTGGCATATGATACCCAGTTTGCCTGTAAAGCCGGTACCGGCGCCATGATTTCCGCTCTGGGGTTAATCAAATCCGGTTTTACGGCCAATGCTTTGGTTTTGGCCGCCGATAAAGCCAATGGTCGGCCGCATGACGCGTTGGAATATACGGCGGGAAGCGGCGCCGTCAGTCTCATTCTGGGAAAAGAAAACGTCGCTTTGGAAGTCGTCGATTACGAATCGTTTTCCTCGGACACGCCGGATTTCTGGCGCCGGGAAGGTATCCGCTACCCTTCCCACGGCGGCCGTTTTACCGGCAAGCCCTCATATTTTTATCATATTGGTCAGGCGGCTAAATCACTGCTTGCTAAAACAAAACTTACGCCGGAAAAATTCCAGCACGTGGTTTTCCATATGCCCAATGGCAAATTTCCCCAAACGATTGCGGCTTCGCTCGGATTTACGCCAAAACAGCTCTCCAAATCATTAGTTATTCAAGAGCTGGGTAATTCGTATACCGCATCAGGATTGATGGGGCTGATGTCTGTTTTGGAAGAAGCAAAAGCTAATGATCTGATTTTTTTTGCGTCTTATGGATCCGGCGCGGGAAGCGATGCCTTTGTGTTTAAAGTGACGAAAAATTTAGATAAGGTAAGAAAGAATTTTACGGAAAAATTATCGGCCAAAAAATATATTGATTACCCGACGTATTTGAAGTTTATGAATAATATTTAATTTCTTTGTCATTCCGAGCGACCCTCCGATTCGCTGTGCTCACTCTGGATGACAGAAACTAAAAAATATGAAAATATACGTAACCGGTTATTACACTACCCGTTTCGGCGAGATCTGGGAACAATCCCTGTCGGAACTAATCGATGAGGCGATAACCGGTGTATTGAAAAATGCCGGTATTGATAAAAAACAGATTGACGCCATTTTCTTTTCCAACATGCTGGCCGGTGTACTTGGTAATAACCTGCACACACCGTCCAAAATTGCCGAAATCATGGGGGTAAATATCCCGATTTTCCGGTCGGAAGCGGCCTGCGCATCAGGTGGTATCGCTTTTCACCTGGCCAATAATTATTTGCAGGCGGGAGCGGCAAAAACCGTGTTGGTCGTCGGCGCGGAAAAAATGACCGACTATTCACCGGAAGAAACAACCGGCGCTTTGATGACGGCGGCATCAGGCGAGGAGCAGGCGGCCGGCCTAACATTTCCCGGTTTATACGCCATAATCGCCAATTATTACTTGCAAAAATATGGTTATACCGAAGAAAACCTGGCCTATGTCGGAGTCAAAAATCATTTTCACGGCAGCCTGAATGATAAAGCCCATTTCCGTAATATTATTACCGTCAATCAAGTCTTAAAAAGTGCCTGTATTGCTGCACCGTTAAAAGTATTGGACAGTTCGCCGATATCGGATGGGGCAGCGGCATTAGTTTTGACGAGCGATAAGAAAATGATTGGAAAAATGAAAAATAAAGTGACCATCTTATCCACGAAGACGGCCAGCGATGCTATCAGTCTGTCCAAAAGAAAGAATCTCGATACATTACTGGCGGTAAAAATTGCCGCTGAGCAGGCATTCAGAGAAGCGAAGCTGGCAAGAAGGGATATCAACGTAGCGGAATTGCATGATTGCTTTTCCATCGCCGAGATTCTGGCGATGGAAGATTTGGGATTCTGGAAAAAAGGTGAAGGCGGAGCGCGGATAAAAGAACTGTCGACTCAGTTTGGCTCCGGTTCGCCATTAATCGTTAATACGTCCGGTGGATTGAAAGCTGCCGGCCATCCGGTTGGTGCCACCGGAGTCAAACAGATTGGTGAACTTTTTTTGCAGTTGTGCGGCCAGGCGGAAAAAAGGCAAGTTAAGAATTGTCGATACGGTTTGGCACATAACGTTGGTGGAAGCGGTGGGACGGCAGTAGTTACAATTTTAGGTATATAGAAAATGATTTCACCAGTTAAAATCTGGCGGCGGCAGAAGGATATCAGAAACCGTTTAGGTCAGAAAGGAACGGTTGTTGCCTGGACGACCGTCTATGTGGCCGGAAATGATTTCAAAAAATATGCTCCGTATCCGGTAGCGATTATTAATCTGGCTAACGGCGATAAAATTACTTGCCAGCTGGTTGATTGTGAGCAAAAAGATTTGCAAATCGGTTTACCGGTTGTCGTCACCCTCCGCAAGGTCCGGGAAGAATCAAGCGAAGACGTTATTACTTACGGCCTAAAAGCCAAGCCGTTATGAAAACAATTGTCTATTCGGCACCGGCAAAAATCATTCTTTCGGGTGAACATGCCGTGGTTTACGGCAAACCGGGTCTGATTGCCGCTCTTGATTTGCGGATAAAATTCAGCATTTGGAAAAGCAGAGCTACAAAAAAAGATATTGATCCCAATGTTGTGACTATGGCAAAAATCGTTAAAGACTATTTGAAAAAGAACAATATCCGATTTACCGACGGGGAATTTGGTTACGAAATCGTGTCTGATATACCGGTTAAACAGCGTTTGGGATCGTCAGGAGCCTTTTCCGTCGTTGGTGTCGCCAGCTTGCTCGATTTTTATACCGGCCGGGAATGGAGCAAGGAAACGATCAATAATGTTGCTTATCTGATGGAAAAGGTATTTCATATTAATGCATCCGGTGTTGATCCAAGCACTTCGTGTTTTGGCGGACTGGTTTATTATCGGAAAGAATTCGAATTTCTGAAAACGATTTCTTCAATGAATTTCAAAATTCCGAAAATTATTGATGATAATCTTTACATTATCGACAGCGGTAATCCGCAAGAGAAAACCGGTGAAATGGTACAAATGGTTGGTAAGAAATACAATAAAAATCCGGCGCTGATCGAAAACGTCCTGAATGATATTGAAAAAACAACAAAACGGATGGCTGTTTCCATAATTAAAAAAGATGTTCAATTCTTTGCTCAATGTGTTATTGACAACCAAATATTATTGGATATGCTGGGAGTGGTTTCGAAGAGTACTAAAAATTTGTTGAAACAATTAGAGCCTTTCGGTGTTGGAAAAGTGACCGGCGGTGGCGGTGTCAAAACAGGATCCGGGTATCTGCTATTTTTTACCAAAAATAAAAAGGGTTTGGAAAAATTCCTGCAAGACAATAAAATAAAATATTTCAAATTTTGCCAGTCGTATACCGGCGTTAAAAAAGAATCATGACCATCAAAATATCGGCACCGGGAAAATTGTTGTTGTTGGGTGATCATGCTGTTGTCTACGACTATCCGTGTATCGTGACCGCTGTTGATAAGCGGTTATATGTGGAAGCGGAAATAACCGATAAAAAAGAGGATGAAATCATTTCTCCCCAAGTGAAGGAGAGCCGCTTTGTACTGGAGTCGATTGCCCATTTCAAGGAAAAATTCAAAATCAACAAATCCGTTCGCATCACGACCAAAGGCGATTTTTCCCACAGTGTTGGTTTGGGCTCCTCGTCGGCGGTAACCGTTGCCACGTATAAAGCATTGAACGAGTTATTCCGGACCGACTTGACTAATAAACAAATTTTCGACTTGAGCTATCAGGTCAATCTGGAAGTGCAAGGCGTCGGGAGCGGTTTCGATATTGCCGCCGCGACGTACGGCGGTACTTTATATTTCTTGACCGGGGGCAAAAAAATCGAATCGTTACCGACGGAAAATTTGCCGTTGGTTGTCGGTTATTCCGGTATCAAAGCGGATACGCCGTTTTATGTCCGCAAAGTCGCCGAGGCATTCCGGACAAAAAAAGACGCCATGCACCGGTTGTTTTCCCAAATTGCCACATTAGTCGAATCGGCAAAAAAAGAAATTAGCCAAAAAAATTATTCCAAATTGGGGAAATTAATGACGCAAAATCACCGGTTATTGCAGGAGTTGGGAGTTAGCACGCCAAAACTGGATGAAATGGTGGATGTGACCATTAAGGCGGGTGCGTATGGGGCAAAACTATCCGGCGCCGGCGGTGGCGACTGTATGATTGCCCTCGTGTCTCCTGAGAAACGAAAAGCAGTTGAGCAGGCGATCGTTAATGCGGGAGGGGAAGTGATTGTCGTCGACAATCATGCCGAAGGGGTGCGGATTGAAACGACTGACGACCAAAACGAAATATTTGTCGTTGTCGATCACGACAATAACATCATTAATTACAATACAAGATACGAATGCCATCATGACAAAAATCTCATCCATCGGGCAACCGGAGTGGTTTTATTCAACCAAAAAGGGGAAGTGCTGTTGCAGAAAAGAAGCCGGTTTAAGGATAAGCACCCTAATCTATATACTATTTCCGCCTCAGGCCATGTCGGTAAAGGCGAGACGGCTCTTGAATGTGCGAAACGGGAGTTGTTCGAAGAAATCGGCGTCAGGACGGAATTGAAATTTCTCAAACAATTTATTGCGGAACGGTCGACGGAAACGGAAATGGACTTTCTTTATACCGGGAAATATGAAGGACCCTTCAAAATTAATGAAACAGAAGTCGAAGAAGTACGGTTTGTCCCGAAAAACGAAATTAGGAATTATCTGCCGAAATTAGCCCCCTTGGCCGTCGAAAGTTTTAAACGGTTGAATTTAATATGAAAGCCACCGCGATTGCGCCATCCAATATTGCATTTATAAAATACTGGGGAAAGAAGGATGAAAAACTGCGTTTACCGGCGAATACGAGCATTTCCATGAATTTAAGCAATTTGCAAACGACAACGACGGTGGAGTTTTCGAAAGATTTAGAAAACGATTGCGTGGAAATCGATAAAAGCGGCAGTGATGCGCCACGGGTTATCGATTTTATCGATATGATCAGAAGGCGGGCAAAAGTTAGCGATAAGGTGAAAGTAATTTCGAAAAATAATTTCCCGACTGCCGGCGGATTGGCATCGTCGGCGTCCGGTTTTGCCGCGCTAACTTTGGCGGCGACTGCCGCGGTCGGTTTACGCTTGTCCGAAAAAGAATTATCCATGCTTGCCCGAATGGGTTCCGGGAGTGCCTGTCGGTCAATCCCCAATGGTTTTGTTGAATGGGAAACATCTTATGCCGTTTCCCTTTATCCACCGGAATACTGGGATATTATTGATGTTGTCGCCGTCGTTGACGAAGGAAAAAAAGATGTGTCCACTACCGCTGGGCACAGGTCGGCCCAGTCCAGTTTGTTTTTTTCACCAAGGATGGCTCATATTAATGACAAAATCAATCAGCTTAAAAAAGCAATGAGGGATAAAAATTTTAATCAGTTCGGAGAAATAGTTGAGGCGGAGGCGCTGGAAATGCATGCGGTGATGTTAACTTCCGTTCCGCCATTAATCTACTGGCGGCCGACAACAATACGGTTAATGCGGGAGGTTATTAACTGGCGGCGTGAAGGATTGCCGGTTTATTTTACCATCGATGCCGGTCCGCATTTGCATCTGATTTGTCAAAAAAAAGATGAATCCAGTATCGTTAAGAGGTTAAAAGCGATAAAAGAAATAAAAAAGATAATTGTTAATTTTCCATCGGCCGGAGCCCGAATTACTGCATTGTCGGGATTTTAAGCTCCCAGCCCTGCGGTGTGTTGACGACGATTCCCAAAAGATTGCCGGCCAAAAGACCAAAAACGGCAAAGACGACAAAAATAAGTATTAAGCCGATGACCGCATCAGTAATTTTGTTTTGTGCTTTCTGGATTTTTTCCTTCTCGCCGTTTGAGGTAATCCAATCAAAAGCGCCCCACAATAAATAGATAAGGGTGGCTAAACCGGCGATAGTCAGAAATATATTTATTCCTAGTCCAAGTAAACGTCCCAAGTCGGCAATCGGATCGCCGGTGGCACTACCCATGCCGGAGGGTGGAGAAATTTTCCCAAAGATATCGGTCGCGGATTGGGCAGGAGTCATATGGGTAAAATATTATTAACGTTTAAAATTCGACCGATCAACCTGACAATCAGGAAACTGAAAATGGTAATAATTAATCCGAGAACGGCAAAAGTCATTGCAGCCTGGGCTTTTTTTATGGCGTCGGCATTATCGCCGTTTGTGATGATGACGAAAGCGGCCCGCAGCATCATCACCAGAAAAATGACTGCTGCCAAGGCTGTCGCCAAAGGCAGGAAAATATTCAAAAAAACCGCCAATGTATCGAATCTGGCGGGTGCAAAATTGTCGGGGCCAATATTTATTGCGTAAACCATTACTTTGAGTCTAATATAAATGATTTTTGGTGTCAAGAAGACTATAATTACGTATTTATGGACGTTCCAAGACATGTGGCGATTATTCCCGACGGCAACCGCCGTTGGGCAAAAAACAGAGGCTTGCCGATTATTGAAGGACACCGCCGTGGTTCGGAAATGCTCATCAAACTGCTTGATAAGGCGAAAGAACTGGATATTAAGATCTTCACTTTTTGGGCCTTTTCCACTGAAAACTGGGGCCGGATCCATGCGGAGGTGGATAATCTAATGAAACTTTACGAATGGGGGATGAATCATTACCTCAACCGGGCGCTGAAAAATAAAATCCGCTTCATTCATATTGGTCGGAAAGACCGGCTGCCGGAAAAATTAAAAAAAATAATTAACGATGCTGAAGAGAAAACGAAAAAATTTCGCGATTATTATTTTGTTTTGGCGCTGGATTACGGTGGGCATGACGAAATATTAAGGGCAATAAAAAGAATGGAGAATAGAGAAGGGAGAATAGAGAACAGAGAGGATAATTTCGATCAGTTCCTGGATACGAAAGACCTTCCGTATCCCAATCCCGATCTGGTGATCCGGACAAGCGGGGAGAGGCGGACATCCGGCTTTATGATCTGGCAGGCGGTCTATGCCGAGTGGATTTTCATCGATAAATATTTTCCCGATTTTACCCCCCGGGATTTTGAAGAATGCATTCATCAGTATGTGAAAAGGCAGCGCCGCTTCGGCAGATAATTGCTATAATATTCTTATGTTTTCCCCGCAATATACGATATCCAACAAGATCCTGATGAATATCGCCAAAATCGAGGCGGCGGAAGAAGTAATTAAACATGCTCCGCTTTTGCCACTATGGGAAAAACAATTCAAGGAAGATGCGATCATTCGCTCCGCTTATCACGGCACGCATATTGAGGGGAATCAATTACACAAAGATGACGCCAAAGATATTTTATTGGGTCACGAAGTCATCGGCCGGCCGCGCGATATCCAGGAAATAATCAATTACCGGCGGGTAATCGATTTTATCGAAGAAGAAGCGAAAAAGAAAATTGATAAAATCAACGAACAACTGATAAAAAAGCTCCACCGGATTATCGTTTATAAAATATTGCCCGATGACCAGTCGGGTGAGTATCGGACCAAGCAGGTGGTAGTAAAAAATTCGGTTACCGGCGAAATCACTTTTCGGCCGCCGCCGCCCATAGAAGTTCCGTTTCTCATGCGCGAATTTATTTACTGGCTTAACCGGGAAGATAAAGATGTGATCCATCCGGTCATCAAAGCGGCAATCGCCCATCACGAATTGGTCCGTATTCACCCGTTTATCGACGGCAACGGCCGGGTCGCCCGCCTTATGGCGACTTTAATCCTGTTCCTGGGCGGTTACGATATCCGGCGTTTTTTTTCTTTGGAAGAATATTATGACCGTGATGCTGTTTCTTATTACCATAACCTGCAAAAAGCGTCTGCCGGCGACTTGGTTTCATGGCTGGAATTTTTTACCGCCGGCGCCTCAATCGAATTTGAGAAAATCAAGGAGAAAATCCTCAAACTTTCCCGCGATGTCAAAATGAAGGAAAAATTCGGAGGGCAGCAAATTTACCTGACCGAACGGCAGATTAAAGTTATCGAATACATCCAGGATATCGGTTATTTGCAGAACCAGTCTTTTGCGACGGTTTTTTCCGATATTTCCGAGGATACGGTACTGCGGGACGTGCAGGATCTGATCAAAAAAGGACTACTCAAAAAGATAGGGAGTACCAAAGGAGCAAGATATGTGTTAGTAAGTTAGAATTATTGTGGATAAACAATCGCTGGAGATTATTTATCTCGGTTTTCTTTTACCAGGTTTGTTCTCGCTGACGCTGGTAGCGGAGGGAATGTATAAAATATCGAAACATGAAGAAGGGTTTTTCACCTTTGCACTGGGATTATTATTTTTAGTTGGGTTAGGGGTGGCATATTTATTTTTGTTTAAATAGTTTACGGCAGATTCCGTCACTCGCGATGTTTTTCCGCTGCGAGGCTCTGCGGCCTACGCCGCAATCCGCTTCTTGCGGAACCTTTTCGCTCGTGACACCTGCCTCTTATAAAATAGACTATGAAGTTTAAAGATTTAGCTGTTTATATCGCCAAAATCGAAGAGACATCATCTCGACTGACAATTACCGAACTTTTGGCCGATATTTTCAACAAACTGAGCCCGGCGGAAATTCATGACGTAATTTATCTACTCCAGGGAAGGGTAGCACCCCTTTTTACCAAGATCGAATCGGGGATGGCGGAGAAAATGGTCATAAAAAGCGTCGCTTATGGTTTAAATTTGGAAAAGAAATTATTTGAGAATAAATACAAAAAAGTCGGCGATTTAGGGGTAACGGTTGAGTACTTTAAGAAAGAAATTCATTCCTTTGATGAAAAAGATTTATCGGTATTGGAAGTTTATCGGGAATTGTATAAATTGGCAGCGGCTTCCGGCCCGGGGTCGCAGGACACCAAAATAAAAATTCTCGCCAATTTAATAAGACAGCTTGATCCGTTATCCTGTTGCTATCTGGTACGGATCCCAATGGGGGTAATGCGCTTAGGGTTTTCCGATATGACCGTCCTTGATGCCTTAAGCTGGATGGTGAACGGTGATAAAAGCCTGAGGCCGGAAATCGAACGGGCATATCATGTGCGGCCGGATCTGGGAGAAATTGCCGAAATAATAAAAAAAGAGGGAATCGGCGGATTGAAAACCGTTAAACCAAAAATATTCACCCCTATCTTGATGATGCGGGCAGAAAGATTGTCGTCAGCCAAGGAAATTATCGATAAAATTGGCCGCTGCGCGGTCGAGGAAAAATTCGACGGCTTCCGTTTGCAAGTGCATTATAACGGTCATGAAGTGAAACTGTATTCCCGTAACCTGGAAGAGGTATCGTCTATGTATCCCGATATCATTGCCGGTGTTAAAAAAGAAATTAAAGCGGACAATGTCATTTTGGAAGGGGAAGCCATTGGCTATGATCCGGTTTCCGGCAACTTTCTTCCTTTTCAGGAAACAGTGCAGCGGAAACGGAAATATGACATCGAAGAAAAAGTCAAGGAAGTTCCCCTGAAACTTTTTGCCTTTGATCTTTTATACCTTAACGGCAAAAGTTATATTGAAGTGTCTTTTGCGGAAAGGAGAAAAGAACTGATATCGATCATTCAAGCGGCGGATAAGGCTAAGACGACGATATTACCGGCGCCGGAGGAAATTACGGCCGATACCAAACGGCTGGAATTGTTATTTGATGATGCGATTACCAAAGGACTGGAAGGAATTGTTGCCAAAAAATTAGATGGCGTCTACCAAGCCGGTGCCCGGGGCTGGAACTGGATTAAATTCAAACGGAGCTATTCATCCAAAATCGAGGATACGATCGATTGTTTGGTTATGGGCTACGATTATGGCAAGGGAAAAAGGACCGATTTCGGTATTGGCGCTTTCCTAGTCGGTATACTCGATGAAAGATTTGATCAATTCGTCACTGTCGCCAAAATCGGTACCGGTTTAACCGATGAGGAGTGGCGTCAGCTAAAAGTTCAAAGTTCAAAGTTCAAAGTTCAAAAAAAGCCCAATAATTATTTAGTGGATAAGGCGATGGATTGTGATGTGTGGTTGGCGTCAAGCATCGTTGTTGAGATTAAGGCTGATGAAATAACCCGTTCGCCGGTTCATACGGCCGGCCGGACGCTTAAGCCGTCAAAAAGCGGTAACGCGCTTGAAGTCGATGTTCCCGGTTTTGCTTTGCGTTTTCCCCGGTTGCAGCGCTTCCGCGATGACAAACGGCCGGAAGACGTGACTTCGCTTCAAGAATTGGCAGACATGTTTAAAGCCCAATCACATACTTAAGAAATAAGATGATTACTGCCCCGTTTAATACTAAAGCACCGAGCAGTTGGTTAACCGTATGTTTTTTTAACGTCAATCTTGACCAGAAAATCAGGGGAAGGAAAACCAACAAATATACAAACGACCAATGATAAAAATAATTGATTAAGATCACGAAAACGGTATTGATCGCCATGTGAAAACTGATTTTCCAAAACACGGTAATTATTCCGTTTAAGAAGATTAATAAAAACAATAGAGCCGATAAGGAAAAAAGCTCCCGGTTGCCGAAGAAATAAATGACGACTAAAGACATTAGCAGGCAAGCGGCGACCACAAAAATCGGCCGGTAACGCTCGCGCCTTTTGGTCAAATCCAAGTCGCTGATTTTTTTGCCTTTAAAAGCTAATAAAATATAACCAAAAGGGATAACTGCCTGCAGTAAAAATAGGGCGGGTAAAAAAATAATCAGTTGCTGATAATGCAAGTGGGTGTTAAAAAGAATGATTGTTAATGTTACCGGCCAGAGGATGACGGGGCCGAGGATTAGCGACAGGAATTTTGCCAGTTTAACCATGATGTTTGAGAGTCGTGATCATTCTTAATGGGTATTCCCCAAAAAAGCTAAGTGGATTGCTGGTGATCCGGCGGGCCGATTCCTGAATTACAAGGGTGTTATCCCGGTAAATTATTCCGTTAACCTGCAGGATATGGATTGCCAAATCGATATCTTCATGGACTTTTTTATCATCGAGGCAAACTTTATTTTTTACTTTATTCCAGATTTTTTTGGTAATAATCATATTCGGACCGTTTAAGATTTCTTTTCCGTGCTGAAGATATTTCATTATATTCAAGTACATTTTGACAAAAAATAAACCCTTTACCGGAGATTCATAAAAAACAAGCGGTCCGGTCAGTGCATCAATACGTCTTTCCTCAAAATTGGCTTTTATTTTTTTTATCCAGTCTGGCGGCAATATCGTATCGGCATCGCACCGGGCAATGATATCACCCTTAGCTTCGTTAAAGCCTTTATTGCGGGCAAAGATCATTCCTTGCTTATTTTCCCGTACTATCCGGACATTGCTGAATTTGCCGGCAATATCGGCGGTTTTATCGGTGCAGTTATTATCAACAATGATTATTTCATCGGGAGGAACCGATTGTCGGGCAAGACTGTTCAGGCAAAAGGCAATATATTTTTCTTCATTATAGGCGGGAATAACAACAGAAACTTTCATTTTTATGATATCATTATATACTATTGCAGCAATCTATGAGAATTGTTCTTTTCGACCGGGAGGAAATGCTGAAAATCGGCGGTATCAGCGTTTACACGCAGCGCTTATATAAATATCTCACGGCAGCCGGTCACCAGGTGTATATTTTCCGCTTCAGCAATAAAAGAGTTAAAGAACCTCATGTTTATTGCATACCCTATTATTTGGCAGAATCGCGGTCATTTATTTTTCTGCCGACGGAATCGTCTTTATCGCTTTTAAAAAAATACCTGATAGAATTGCGACCGGATATTGTTTATACGCCGATCGGTTTGTCGCCGCTGGATTTTTTTCTACCGTCAACATGCCGCGAACTGAAAATTCCGCTGGCCGGTGTCTGGCATTTTGATTTCAACAAAAGTTCGGGTACCTATCAGGTATTGGCCAAGTCGGTATTTCTGGCGTATGTATCTTTCTGCAAACAGCTGGATTTGCTGCATGTTTTTTCCAATAAACTGGCTAATTTTTATTCCAATCGTGGAGTAGAAAGGAATAAGATGTTGATTCTTCCCAACGGTATTAATCCCGATATCTATAAACAGAAAAAGATTTCCGATTTTGCCGTAAAATATAAAATCAAGACCGGTATTCTTTTTTTGGGCCGGTTGACGTTACCAAAAAATCCGGAATTATTAATCCGGTCTTTTTTGTCGTTAAATCCCCCCCAGGATATCAAGCTGGTTATCGTCGGCTGCGGCGATCTTGATGAAGAATTGAGGGAGCAGTATAAAGACAAGCGGATTATATTTACCGGTCTTATCAAAGACGAGACGGAAAAAATCGATATCATGAATGCCTGTCAGATATTTGTCTTGCCGTCAATGTTTGAAGGAGCTTCTCTGGCATTACTGGAAGCAATGTCCTGCCAGATGGCGTGTATTGTTTCCGATGCCGGCGGCAATACTGAAGCATTGGATAAAGCCGGCATAATCCTACCGGTTTCGCATCTTCGCCATGAACTGCCGGTGGCTCTGAAAATTTGCCTTGATAATCCAATTCTCGTTAACCATCTCGGTCGGGAAGCCCGGCACCGGATATTGAAGTATTATTCCCAGGAAGCTCAATTTCACAAATTGACGACGGCCATACATAAAACTATCAGCCGATTCAACGCTAAAAAAGTTTATCGAACGAAACCAGCCGATTTCAGTCAATCTTTTCTCAACAAAATGGATTATGTTTTCCAGAAAATTAAACAGTTAGGTGCATATTTGACTGAATAATGAACTATTTTTCCGTTATTATTCCAACTTTAAATGAAGAAAACTGCCTGCCTCTTCTTTTGGCCGATTTGTCAGCGCAAAAAGATACGGATTTCGAAACAATCGTCGTCGATGCCAATTCGAAAGATAAAACCAAAGAGAAAGCGATGGCTTATAAAGGTAGGCTGGCCTTGAATTTTATCGCTGTGAAAAAAGCCAACTTGTCGTACCAGCGTAATTGCGGCGCCGCTGCCGCTGCCGGTCGCTATCTTATTTTCCTTGATGCCGATTCTCGTATCGGCCCGGAATTTATCCAAACTGCCCATAAAACAATTGAGCAAAAAAAAGGCCTGGTTTTCCTCACTCATGTGGTGCCGGACAGTCGTGATATTATTACCCGGTTTCAGTACAATGTAGGTAATTTTGTCATTAAATATTCCCAGAACTTCGGCATTCCTTTTTCCAGCGTCGGGTCATTTATTGTTGACAGAAGTCTGTTTTTGTCAATTGGCGGTTATGATGCTACCCTGTTTATTTCGGAAGATCACGATATCGTCAAAAGGATTAACCGCTTCGGAGTGCGGGCCAAATTCTTAGACGCGGCAACCGTCATTTACAACCTGCGCCGGGAGCGGCAGGAAGGTAAGTTGAAAACGATAGCGAAGTTGATATATGGTTTAAGCTATTTTTTTATCAAAAAAGAAATAAAAAAAGAGATTTTCCAATACGACAAGGGCGGCGCGGCTTACAAAAAAATTACGCCGCAAAAATAGAAAGAATCGGGAAATGGTCGGAAAACTGGAAATTAACCCGCCGGGTTTCCCTAACAGTTAAATTCTTATAGAAGATATAATCGAGTTTAAAGCGGTCAGTATACAGTTTGAATAAAATTCTTGAAAAGATTTTCTGAAGTAAATTGTATTTTTCCTTCTTACCATCAGCACTAAGTTGCATGGTATAGGTAAGGTTATTGGTGGCTTCCGATAACTGGTGTTTTTCCATGATTGATTCGAGCTGCCTGCGGCGGTAAGGATAATAGTTGAAATCGCCGGTGATAATTACCGGCAGTTTTTTATTGGCATCAATGAATTCAAAAATTTTTTTCATCTGTTTGACGCGGGCGCCATTGGTTTCAAAGACAGCCAGGTGGGTGTTGTAAATAGTGATTTTCTGGCCGTTTTTTAACCGGAAATCGGTTTTCAGGACAGTCCGCGGTTTATTGCCGCCTCTTAAGAGGCGAATACCCAAAATAATAATTTCATAAATGCTTCGCGGTAGTTCGAGAGTGATAGACTTCGTGAATTTCAGATGGTCCGGGTTATAAAAAGTGGCAACGCCAAAAATCTGCCCGAATTTGATGAAAGAATTAGAATAATCGGCTAATCGATAACCATGTTTTTCCAGCTGGCTAAGATTATTTTCGTTAGTATCGATCTCCTGAAGGCAAACCAGGTCGGGATGGTGCCTGTTAATAAGTGTTTCGATTTCATTGTAGGCATTGTTATATAGCACGTTATATGTCAATAAAGATAATTCAGCCATAATTCAATTATACACGAAATGCCAAAAGAGCCTATCGTAGATATATTATATAGGATATCCCATAGGAAATGAGTATTTTTCTATAGGTCTTGACAATTTTTAACCTCGGCTGTATATTAAGATTATGGCTAAATTACAACCAAAAAAAGAAAAGGGCGAAAAAGCGGAATTTATCAAATTTGTTGCCGGTCAATTTAAGCAGTTGGCGAAGAAGAATTTAAGGGTTCCAATTCAGTTGTATCACCTGTAAAATTTCTCAAAAAAAATAGAGCATCACTACCGCTCGTATAAAGGGGACGACGAGTAGTAATGCTCTAGTTATTTACATTAACAGAAAGATTTTATTTTGTCAATATACCTTACTGATTAATTTGATATATTGCTCCAGATCCATCGCTTGACCGGAACACCAATCTGCCTATTTTTGAAAATTTGGCTTCATCAAGATGGGGATATTTCTGTTTTTCCATCAGCGATATGATGACATAACGGACACGGTATTTTTGTAAAAGATTTTTGGTTAAACTGATGTCGGTTGATTCATAGATATTGACAATATCGGGGATCCGGTTACCAACCACATCAGCCGAGCCGCGCCACAACCATTCATGGACCCACCAGCCGGCCACCGTCGGTAAGCCGGTAAAAGCGGAAATTCTTTCATAGTCGGTATAGGAATCACCCTGGGCTTCGAGAATAACCGGTTGGCCTTTGACATGGTGATTTAGGTAATTGACGATTTCATAATCCTGGGGATAGGTCGCTTTCAGCCAAAGCTCGCCGTCAAGGACGACCGGCTGATCTAAGCTGCCGTAATAAGAGGGAATGGAAAAGGTGGGGTAAATAGCGACAAAAAACAGAAAGAAAATAAAAATAAGTGTCAACAGCCACGCCTTCCATTTATCGAGCAATTTGATTTGAAACAGGGTATAGGTAGAAGCAATACTCATCATGATAAACGCCTGATAACCGAGTTTGAACATCGTATTGGCCCGGAAATGGAGCGGGTAAATATCCTTAATGTAGAAAAATTCGGGAATGATAATGAGAAAGGTGCTGAAAGAAAACAAAAGAAAGATAAAATTGTTGCATTGTTGCATTATTGCACTGTTAAATTGTTTTTTAAGATATTGAGTGGCGATGAATAAGGTGAAGCTGACCCAGAAAAAGCCCCAGAGGACAAATAGCATCCATAAGGGCGATATTTGGCATTTATCTTTTTCAAAAAGAAACGGCCCGATTTTGCCGATATTGGTCAGGAAGCTTGGACTGCAGTTAACACCGATGCCGGAAACAAACGGCTCGAAGTGATAGGAGAAAGGCAGAGAAAAAACGATAAAGGAGATGGCGAGAATGGCGACCAATGCCAGAAATCGTTTGGAAAATTTGAAAAACAGGAAGAAAATTATTATCGTTAACAGCATGTATATCGGCCCGTCAAAAGCATTAGTCATATAGTGAATGGCAGTGAGGAAGCCGAGAAATATAGCGTTTCCTGTCATTCCGACCGAGTCGAGCGCGAAGCGAGACGAATGGAGGAATCCCTCGGACCGTTTTAATCGAAAGTGATTCTCCGGCTCGCTATCGTTCGCTCGGAATGATATATATATTAAGAATAATAATGCTAACGTCAATAAGACAAATGGGATATCGAAGACGTGGCCGTGGAGATCGGCGACGACATAAGAATAGGATGGAAATTCATGGATAGTATAAGGGATAAATCGGGTGGCGTTTGGGTACCAGTATTTATCGGGGTTGAAACCGGAAAGTATCTGCCAGAAAGGAATGGGTTTGTCGGCGGGATAACCGGTGGTAAAAGCGTAAATCGTATGAAGATTACCACCTAAATTAAGGATGAATGACCCTAATGCAGCCAGAATGACAGTTCTGACCAGATGGGTTTTTTTGAGGGTGATATTGATCATGCTGCCGATCAGGGCGAAAGCTTCCGTGATACCCAGACCGAAAATTGTCGCCAGAATCAAGTTGTAGCCGATTGACGGCTTGATCCCGCTCAATTTGATCAGCAATGCTCCGATCAAATGGCCGAAATAGTAGTAATTAATTGGTTTGCCGGCATACCAGATATCGGCCGGCGGAAAATATTTGGACCGCAGGATGGAATTGATGAAGCCGAAATCCATGAATTTTTCCAGGCTGTGGATCGACGGTTCGTGGCCGCGGACATAAACCCAGAAAAGGAAAGAGGCGAGAAATAGGAGCTCCTCAAGAATTATTATCAATATAGTTTGTAGGGAGTGGGATGCAGGAGATATTTTTTTCCGTTTGAACAAGACAATATTTATTAAAGCAAAGATACCGGTTATAATAATGATGTTTGTTTGAGTGAAAGAAAGAATTCTGACTGTTCCGAATATAAAGGCGGTGTAGCTGACAAAAAGGATAGCGAGGACTTTGGCAAAGGCGTAACCCGCATCCCAAAACCGGCCAAAAATACGCTGGGAAAGCGGTAAAAAAACAATTCCCAGCAGCAATATAACGATATACCAGTGCAGCGAAATTAAAAGCCAACCCATATCTTTTTATTATATAATAGAAAGACGATATGGACGCGCAATTTAAACCAGCCTTGGTCGAAAAGGCGATCTATGATTTTTGGGAGAAAAACGGTTATTTTACTGCCAAAGTCGATAAACAAAAACAGGCGTTTTGTATCATTTTACCTTTACCAAACGCCAACGGCTCACTCCATTTAGGTCACGCGATGTTTGTTCACGAAGACCTGATGATTCGCTACCATAAAATAATCGGCGACGAAACATTGTGGCAGTTGGGACTGGATCATGCCGGATTCGAGACGCAATATGTCTACGAAAAATACCTGCGTAAGCAGGGAAAAAGCCGTTTTGATTTCGACCGGGAAACCTTATACCAGAATATTTGGCAATTTGTGACGGACAATAAGGGCAATATTAAAAACCAAATGCGCCGCTTGGGTTTTGCCCTCGACTGGTCAAAGGAAAAATTCACCCTCGATCCGGACATCGTCCAAATCGTTTACCAGACTTTCACAAAACTCCACGATGCCGGGTTATTGTACCGGGCCAACCGGTTGGTTAATTATTGCACAAGAGATGGAACGTCTTTTTCCGACTTGGAGGTCGTCGATCAGGAAAAGGAAGGAACGCTCTATTTCATTAAATACCCGCTTGCCGGCGGCGGCTTTATCACCGTGGCGACCACCCGGCCGGAGACAATGTTTGGTGATGTTGCCGTAATGGTTAATCCGAAGGACAAACGCTATGCAAAATTGGTCGGCCAAAAAGTGCAGCTGCCTTTGACTAAGAGGATTATTCCGATAATCGCCGATCCGTATGTCGACCAAAAATTCGGGACTGGAGCGGTGAAAGTGACGCCGGCGCATGATTTTAACGATTTTGAAATCGGGAAGAAGCATTCTTTGGCCTTTATTTGCGTGATCGGATTTGACGGCCGGATGCAAAATACGGGGATAGTCGACGGGTTGAAAGTGCTGCCCGCCCGTGAACAGACGCTGAAACTGTTACAGGAAAAAGGACTGGTGGAAAAAAGCGCGCCGCATAAAATGGTGGCCAAGACCTGTTATCGTTGTGGAAATATCCTTGAACTGTTGCCGCTTGAACAATGGTATGTCCGGGTGCGGCCCTTGGTGGACAAAGCAAAAGAATTAGTCGACAAAGGCGAAATTAAGGTTTATCCGAAGCGTTTTGTCCGCCGGCTGGACATGATTCTCGATAACTTCATCGACTGGAATATTTCCCGACAGGTAGTGTGGGGAATCAGGATTCCGGCCTGGCAATGTGCCGGTTGCCACGAATGGATCATCACCGCCGGCGAAAAACCGGCAAAATGCTCCAAATGCGGTAGCACCAATTTACAACAGGATTCGGACACATTCGACACCTGGTTTTCTTCAGCTCAGTGGCCCTTTGCTACGCTCCGGGCAAGCCATAATGAAGAATTTTATGATTATTTTTATCCCACTTCAGTCATGGAAACCGGTCACGACATTTTGCGGGCCTGGGTCGCGCGGATGATTATGATCGATTACTTTATTACCGGCAAGGTTCCTTTCAAAAATGTTTTTTTGCACGGAATGGTGCGAGATGCCAAGGGCCAGAAAATGAGTAAAAGCAAAGGCAACGTCATCGATCCGCTCATCATGGTTGACAAATACGGCGCCGATGCGTTGCGGGCAGCGCTTATTTTTGGGACGAAAGAAGGCGGGGATGTCGTGTTGTCAGAACAAAAGATAATCGGGATGAGAAATTTTGCCAATAAGATATGGAATATCGGGCGGTTTATAGACATGCATATTTCTGTTATCCCGAGTGCAGCCGAGGGATCCCTTAACGCTCATCTTAAAACGAAATTAAGAGATTCTTCGGCTCCGACACTTACCGTTCAGAATGACAGTGAAAAAACACTGAAACAATTAAATAAGGAGTTTAAAGATATTAAGAAAAAATATACTCGGTATATGAAAGGGTACAGGTTTTCCTCGGCGTTCGATTTGGTGTATCATTACCTATGGCACCGATACGCCGATTATTATATCGAGCAGTTGAAAGAAAGCCTGCGAAATGGTAATATCAAAGCTTTGGAAGTGTTGGAGCAGGTTTATTTTGAGACGTTAGCGATGCTTCATCCTTTCATTCCATTTGTTACCGAAGCCGTTTGGCAGCAATTTCACGGCGTTAATAGTTCAATTTTAAATTATGAAAAGGACATGGCAACCGAAAAAAGGTAAACGAATGAAAAAACATGGTTTTTTGGTCCGGATGAAAACCAAAGACGGCCGACAGGTACTCAAAAGGCGGCGGGCTAAGGGGAGAAAAAGATTAACAATATAATTTAATTAGTTATGGGTGGACTCGAATATTTATTTAATCTACTATTTTTTCATCCATTGATTAATATTCTGGTTTTTTTATATAAGATTTTTTTATTTATAAAAATACCTGGAGCTTTTGGATTTGCAATCATTATTTTAACGGTTTTAGTGAGATTAATATTACATCCTTTCTTTAAACAACAATTAGAAACAGCTAAAAAGATGCAGGAACTTAAACCGCATCTGGATAGACTGTCTCAAAAACACAAAAAGGACCCCAAAACGCTTCAACAGGAGCAGTTGAAACTTTATCAGGAAGCAGGAATCAATCCAGCATCAGGCTGTTTATTTATGATTATTCAAATACCGATTTTTATTGCACTTTATAATACATTACAAAAGTTTTTGCTCAATTCATCTCCGAAAGCATTCGTTGAAATTAACAACATATTATATTCACCTCTTCTAAAAATTCAATCAATTAACCCCTGGTTTTTTGGATACGACTTGGCAGTCAGTCCGGGCAAGTCGGGGTTGTGGTACTACTATCTTATTCCGGTAATAACCGCCATTCTGCAGTATTTACAGGTGCAAGTCTCAATGCCCGGCCAGACACCGGCATCAGCCCTTAATGAACAAAAAAAAGATGTCAAGAAAGATGATACGGGTGATTTCCAAAAGGCGATGAATACGCAGATGAAATTTATTTTTCCCTTGATGATCGGCTGGTTTTCATATTCCTTGCCCGTCGGATTATCGCTTTACTGGAATATATTTTCGCTGTTTAGTATAATGCAATACAACCAGTTAAAAGTTAAAAACGAAAAGTTAAAAGTTATAGTTAAAAACTAATTAATTTTAAATTTTTTATGGAAAAAACGCAAACAATCAAGGTGGAAACGGAAGAGTTGTTAAAAAAAATGATTGACAAGTTTGATCTGGATGTCGAAGAGGATAACGGCGTTTACCATATCATCATCAAGACGGAAGAAGATGCGCCGACCGTCATCGGACGACACGGCGAAACAATCCGCGCCATCCAGAAAATATTGGAAGTCGTCTTCTACAAGAAATTTGGCGAGCCGGTCAGCATCCTCGTCAACGTCAATGATTACCGGGAAAAACAAAAGGAAAGATTGGAAGGAATGGCAGTTGAAGCCGCCGACAAAACCCAAAGCGAAAAAACGGCCAGTTCCATCCGCGGACTGTCTTCATATGAGCGGAAAGTCATTCATGAATATATTACCCAGAATTACCCGAACCTAACCACCTACTCGGTCGGCGAAGGCCGCGACCGGCAACTGGTAGTCGATGTGAAAGGTCATGAACCGAAGGAAGAGTGACGAACCAAAGGACAATTCGGCTGGTGACCGCCGAACTGGCCGCAGGCAGTACAATAGCGCAATTGTTTTTCCATTAAGCCATTCTTCACATAAGTAATTACTCTAATTGCCCCTTCCCTTTCGATAATTGTTCTTTTATCCTCACCGTTTTGCGGTGGGATAAATAATTCTTCCGGTGGAATAATAAAGTTGAAGAATTTTTCTTCGGCTTCCAAATCAGCTTGCGCTTGGGCAAGTATCATCGGCAATTCGTAGCTTTTCATGCCGTTTCTTTCGGCGATGATTTCGGCGGCCCGCTGGCGGATTTCCCGGGGAAATCTTTTTATATGCGTTCGGGCAATCGCCAGTGGTAATTGGTAATCGGGGCCGGCCATCGCCAAATCCATGCCGTAGCCCATGGCCGGGCCGAAAGGGGTATCGACCATACCGGCCGCTGCCAATATCGGTATATGATTTTCGTTAACATGGCCATAAAAAGAAGTATTAGCACGGGAGAGCCCGTTTGAATCCGGTTCAAGCGAGATGTCACTCAGGTAACCCAGGCAAAACCCGACCAAAGCATGATTTAATTCATGGGCGGCCGGGATAAGCTTTTCCGGGGAAATTATCCGTTCCCGGTGGAAACTTTCAATCATAGCTATATGTTACTATAGGATATATCACCTGTCAAGCTGATTCGTGCTTGTCTAAACCAAAAAAATTTGTTACTCTGATTAGAGATATGGATAGCACAGAAATCAAAATTAATACCAACGCTCCCGAGCAAAAATCCAGCGGCGAAATCGAACCAAAAAAAACGGAAGAACCGCAAAAAAAGGTAGAAAAACCGCCGAAACCGGTCGAAGAAGAACAAGGCGAACAAACAAAAACCGCTCAGCAGGATACCCGGCCGCAGAGAGTAAAAATGTGGATGGTGAAAGAGCAGGCGAATAACAAAACTCTTCAAGGTATTATCGAGAATTCAAAACATCTATGCGAAGCTCAAGCGGCGGCTTATATCCAGCAAAATCAGTCCACTATGACAGGCGAACAGAAGGCAGCCGCAATGCAATCAAAAGTGATGGAACTTCACGGGCATGCGACATCAGTCATCATAGAGGCTAACCGGCTGGTCGACTACGGTGATGTATCAAATGATAATTTTAAAGTCGAACTGTCGGAAGCAAAAATCGCCGACGCCCGGAGAATGTTGTATGACGAATTGGTAAATAAGGGATTGCTGGATTCAAGTGATGCAGAACAGATAGTTAACATGCACCGGGAACGGCAGAAATTTTTCCAGGAAGGTGAGCGAGTTAACCCGATTTTACGGGGATTGGATCGAGACAGCTTGGCTGCCTGGGCGAAAAATGCCGGTATTGTCCTGCAGCCGGATCAGGTCGAATTCATAAACGCTCTCCAAAGTGAAAATGCCGCGGACTTCGAAACAGAATTAAATAAAGAAAAATACCGCAAGACTGATGCTAATGGTAATTTTGTCAGGGATCAGGACGGTGATTTTGAATTTGATATCGAGAAATTCTGGGAACAAGTCCGCGATATCTGCGAGGAGGCGATAAGCGTGGTCGATCTCCAGCCGGACCTTTTCTTCGAGCAGGCATTCGATCCGTTTTACCATGCCCGTTTCTACAACCAGTTCATGAGTGAGATGCGGGCGGCGGCATTCCGTTTGCAGGCCAAAGATGATACCAGGCGAACTGCCGACAAAAAAATCGATATCGAGGTCTTTGAGAACCCGGCCGATCCTAACCGGAAAGACCAGGGTTTTGGTCATATGGATGTTGGCAAAAGCCCTGTGACTTATACCGGTTCGGCTAAAATCAACTTAAGCGATGCTATTGCCGCATCCATTACCGGCCACATGGCGGAATTTCGCGACGTTTATCAATATTTGCACGACGCCGATAAAATCATCCAGGAAGGGGCAGGGTGGGAGACACTGGCTAAGTATGCGGAAAAAGCCAAGACGTCTTCCATGGACTGGTTTTTCAAACAGGACAAAGATATGTCGCTCGCCTACAATCTATATATTCCATCGTTAAAACAAGTGCTGTATCTTAATAACCGGATTGCCAAACCAAACCTAAATTATTCAGAGCACCGTTATGGTTTAGAATTAGCCCAGAGCCGAGCTTTGCTGAAAATGGATGCGATAAAGGGCGAGGAAGAGCCGGTGGCGCCGGGAGTGGAAACACGGCGTCGGCTGCGCAATATTCGCCGGATTAAATTGGGGTCAGCTGCCGCCAAAGCATACACTTTCGAGTACTGGAATGTTTGGAACGATATAGCGATGCCGCAGACGTTTGAAATCGTGGACGATCCCCGGTATCCGGGAGGGAAACGGGTGGAATTCCGGGTCGATGCCGCCCGGGTCGATGCCGGAATCGATAAAATGAAAACGGCGATGGATTGGGAAGGGACAGCCAGACAATTCAAACTGCCGCGGGAATTCTGGGCACTCCCTTATGTATATATTCCCAGAAATTTTGACAAGTTTGACCCCTTTCATCACGCGATGATCTATGAATCAAAAAAAATGGCGGAAGATGCCACTTTCCGGGGAGCTACAGATGAGTACCTGGAATTTTTTCCTAAATACGAAACATTGGGAGACAATCTACGGTCCGGGGTATTGGGATTTTTTACCCGCATGAATTGGCGGACCCGCGAATACCGGCGGTTTATTTTTGTCGATGACGATAATCACCTGGATTTTGCCCGCTCCGTCGCCAATCTGATGACCGTCGGCACGCCGGCTCTTAATGCGTTTATCGATGAGATGAAACATGGAGTCGCCGAGGATTATAATTTTAAGCTTATCGATGATGCCACTTACTACGCCATAACCGGCGGCCACCTGCCGGCCAACCGGGACAGCATGACTTATGACCAATCAAGAAAATATATCGAGGCATTTCAGACGGCAATGTATAAGGAGTTTTTTTTCAAGAAAATAATGAACCTGACGCCGACCAAAGTCTTACAGTTGGAGCGCCGCCGTTATACGCCATTCGGCGAGAAACTGGTTATCGAGGATCTGTGGGATTATCTCAACCAAAAGTATCAAGGACAGTTAAGCCGCGATCTGATCAAAGAAACGCTGACGCCGCTTTTTGTCGAAGCGCTGGAGCTGGCACAGAATGAAAAAATGAAACAGGTATTTGCCGCCGCCCCCAATGTCCGGGACATCCAAGGGTTACGGCAAATGCTGGATAACCGGTTTACGGCGGCCGATCTGCAAAACGACCGGGTACGCGAGATTATCCGCAACTATTTCAACCAGTATAAGGACAGTATTCCGCAATTACATGCGTACCAAGGGCAATCGGGACTGGATTTTTTGAATGATTTCGATACTTTTTACCAGCAGGCATTGCCGGGATTCCTGAATGAATTAAAAAGAAGTATTGCTAAACCGCGAAAAGATAAAGCATTAGGAATGGATAGAAATGGACAGACATTTGAAACTGCCGCATATAGAAACGCCCCCTGGCTTGACCAACAGCGCAATGGGCGGCCTGGAGAGTATGGTCTGACTGAACGTTTTATCAATTGGAGAAAAATCGGTTTACTCAAAAACGAGTTCGGCGGGGAGGACTTGGATTTCACCCGCTTCTTCTTCCAGCGGGGCGGCAACCGTGTCTCGGCCCGGATGTGCGGAGAAAACAATCTGGTTGTTACCAAATCGGTAGAAAACGGCAAAAAAATGTTTGAGACAGTGGCGCCGTCATTTACCCAAACCCAATATGCCGATGACCGGCAGTTAGCCGCTGACGTCGAGAAAAAACTGGTGCCGATTATCAATGAAATGCGCGACGCCTGGGGGGCGGCCGATGCCGGTCATAAAGCAAGAATCGTCAGCCAGATGGAAGTTTTCCTGGAGCGGGTATTGGGAAAAGACAGTGCCGACGGGATTTTGGGGATATCAAATGACGTGCCGTTTTTGGGCGACGCCATGGATAATTTCATGCGGCGTCTAAATAAATCCGAAGGCAGTCTTTACCAGGATTATTATGTCTCACGCCTGGACCGGCCGACTACCGCCTTCAATAATAGCCAGAAAGAGGCAATGATGCGGACAATCCTCAATAAAGGCGATGTGCCCTGGGAGCAGGAAGCAATATCAAAAACCGGATATCGCCAGGAAAAAGGATTATTTGGTATTAAGACATGGGTGCCGGATATAAACTATCGTTATGATTTTGAAACCCGGCATATCAATCTCGGACCATTAAAAATTCACTATAAATGGCCGGTAAAAAAACAAGTCGGTGAACCGGAAAAAACTCAATGGGCATGGACTGCCCAGAATGTCAAGAAAGTAACCGGCCATGAAGGGGCCCATAAATTCTGGAAAAGCTCGATTGAAATGATGGCCTTTATTGCCATCCTGATTTTTATTAATATGAATTTAGCCGCCAGCAAGGCAAACGAAAAAAAATGAAAAAATTTTTCTTGGCCGCCATTCTATTCATTTTATTAACAATCACGTTTCCTGTCTTTGCCCAGACACCGCAGCCAACGCCGAAATTATCCGGCCAATTGAAAAAATGTTATTTTCCAAACCAGTGCCTTGGGACCGATGAACCAACAGAGTTTACCTGTGATTATGATACCAAGGAGAAGTGTCAGGCGGCCAGCACTGCGGCACCGGCACAACCACAAAATTTTTTAGGGACAATCAGCAATCAATCGATTCCTGGTTTAGACTGCGGTGTCGGTGGCGCCACTGATGGCACGGAAAAGTGTTGCAGTTTGGCTTTACCGCAAATAAACACCTTGCCGGCGATTCCCAGCGGTTCAGTGACCGATGTTTTGTCAAAATTGCCTTTGACCGGTGATATCATAAACGCATACAACAGTTTATCCGCGGCTGCTACACAACGGTTGGATGCCATAAAAAATTTTCAAAAAAATAATCCGAATACTGTTTGTGTCAACGGCGAGCCGCAACCGAGCGCCACCGACCCGAACTGTAAATGCGCGAGCAGTTCGGCTAATATGAATAAATCGATTGCCCAGCTGTGTTACAATTACCTTTCCAATACGAGCGAATTAAAAGACTGCCTGGCCTGCGCTTCCGGCGACGGGATGTGGACGGGAATAGGCTGCATACCGCTGAATCTGCAAAGTTTTGTCGGTAACTTCCTATTGTCGATGGGTATCGGTTTCGGCGGCTTGGTGGCGATTCTTTGCATTATTTATTCCGCCTTTATGATGCAGACGTCGCAGGGCAGTCCGGAAAAAATCAAAAAATCCCAGGAAATGCTGACTTCCTGTATCATGGGTTTAATGTTAATTGTTTTTTCCATTTTTATTTTAAAACTTATTGGTGTAAATATTTTAAGAATTCCTTTTCTTTAAAATTATTAATAAGCCTTTCTAACCTTCTGTATTACTGGGTGGAGCGTTACCACCTGTTTTTATCCCAAATCGACCTAATGTTTTCATTAATGGACCGGCATAATAAGCCGTACTGGCCCACTTGGAGAATTCACCGACACCGGTATCAACACCAGCTTTTACACCTCCAAAGAGGACACCCACACCGGCTTGGTCAAGCGGTCCGGGCTTGGGCACCAACATTTGCTTAACGGTTTTCACTAAATCCGGGGTCATGTAAAGAATGACCAAACCGATAATGATGCCGAAACTGCGGGGATCAATGCCGGCCTGAAAAGGAAATTGAATAATATTGCTGGTGGAGATGTCCTTAATTATTATTTCGCCAATTAAAATAATGCCAACGATTGTCGGAAAGACAATCAGTTCAGCAATCAGCCCTTTGAACCATGAAGAAAAGGCATTCTGGCCGGGAATCGCTTCCAGAAGCAGATAAAGGGGGGCAATAATGACGTTAAGGATTACTTTGCTGTAAGCGCTGAATATCAAGAATGTTACACGCATGACGGCAAACATCAGGCCAATAAAGAGTAATATACCAACTACAAAAGGCGCAATTACGGTAACCGATACTACACCGGTTAAAAATAACTGAAAAGGAGCGGCTGCAAAGACCGCTAACAGATTGGTGACGATTTTACCGATGTTAAAAGTAAATTTGACTCCCGCGTTTACTCCCGCGTCCGGCGGAAATAACGAGCCCATTAGAGTTGTCACTTTATTGCCGACATTTCTATCAAAAAAAGGATACAACCAAAAAATACCAATTAGGGCAATAGCGGATCTTAATGCCATTCCAACTTGAGGAATCAGATTAAGCAGGGAGTTGGGAACATCAAAAAATAATCCTTTAAATCCCAGTGAACCGGAAAACCAGCCCATCAGGTCGGTGATGCCGCCTTGGATGAATTTTTGCTGGTATTGCGCCACATTATAGCCGCCGGCGGGGCCAAGGATCGATACCAGCAGGGCGATCGACATATACATTAAATCGATCAAAAAACCGACGATAGCAAAAGAGAAAGTGATCATGATTAGGGCGATGACGATTCGCGGCAGCGCATTTTCCACGGAAATGACTGTCTGAGGATTGAGTTTCATCCGGAACATGATCATGAAGCCAATGGCAATGATAACCAGTACGAGGACGGTGTAGGCGACGTCGCGGAAAGCGACCCAGATTTTGGAAAAAGCGCCGATGGCACCAAAACCGATTCCCTCGGCGGCATAAGTTTTGGGAATGAAACCGGCATTTTGCAGCCCGTTATATGCCCAGTAGACGCCGGAAGCCGGCGGATTTTCGTAGGGCAAGGCGATCAGGTTGGCCATGAATCCGAATACACTGTGATTGAAATTTTTATTGCCGTCCGCCGGATTATTAGTGCAGGCTTCGCCGAGCATCGAGCAGGCAGTTAACCGGTAAAGGGCGATCGATATTTTTCCTTGGGGTGTTTTATTTAACTGTGGATCATTAATAATCTTATAAATTTTCTGTCGGTTTTGTTGTATCGGATCAATCGTGGACTGGGTTGCTTGGGGACGGTCTTTGCCGATAAAATGAGCCATAAGGAAAATGACGGCCAGAAAGACAATGGTGACAAGAAGAACTTTTTTGAAAATTCCGAAACCATACTGCAGCCAATAAAAAAAAACCATAAATTCATTGTAACACAAACTGACTCATGGGAAGTAAGGGGTAATTTTGCTTCAACCAGGATTGAAAAACCGGGGAATCCAGGGAAGTGAGGGAATTGGGTGAGTTTGGAGTGACGATAAAGCGGTCGTTGGAATAATCGAAAGAGATTGTGAAAGCGACAGTTTTGAGCGATGTTTTCCGGCGAAGAGTTTCTTTTTGAAGAGAATAATCCAATGTAGGTTGGGGAACGTCTTCATTGCCGCCGGTATTGGTCGGAGAAATTATTGGGATTGGAGTGTTTGAGGTGGGAGAAGGTAGTACCTGGACAGTGGTGGGTGTCGGCAAGTCTTGGAAGGTTTGAGTTGCGTTTTGCTCTTTGGCCGGAAAGGCGACGACAGCGATAATAAGAATGACAAGAATTCCTAAAAGGATTAGATAGATTAGGTTGGTTTTGTTTAACATTTTATTTCTTCACCCCGAATGCCAGCCTGAATTGGGGAAACGGATAATATTGGTTTTCGTTAAAAGGCGGCGGCAGGCGCTTTCGGCCGTAAAAAGAATCATAGGCCCACACATTATTCTGACTATCGACATTAGTAATCCAGAAAAAATGCCTGCAGCCGGCGGCGCAGTAACGGGCCAAGGCAAATATCGTCCAACCGCTATTTATATATGCTTTGAAATCCTGGATGGCGTTATCGTTATTGCGGCCGTCATACACAAGCAAATCGGTCGTTTTCAGCCCGTTCTGGGTAGCGATATTCATGGCGTCGGTGATTTTTGTCCCGTCACAGCCGGCATAAAAACCGTTTTGTTTATACAGATTAACGACGGCATCCGGCGTAAATTTTTTATCGACATAGGAAGAAAGGATCATTGCCAGTGCCGTTGGTCCGCACCCGGCCTTGCAAAGATTACAGCCGTTAGGGAGTTGGATATTGTCAAATATACCGTCGCACTGGGGATAGTAAGTAAAATTAGATAATGGATTATATATGATAGATGATGGAGCGGAATTAGGAATAGCGGTGGAAGGAAGGGTGGCGGAGGGGGTGGTGAAATTGAAGGAAGATTGCTGCATGGTGCCGGGATTGACAAAAATATCCAAAAGCTTCAAGAATGAATCGTAGCTGTCGGGAGTGGGTACCGGAGTGGTCTGCGCGTGAACAACTGACAACCCAATATATGAATAAACAGATAAGCAAATAAAGAAATAAATAACATTGACAATAAGACAATTTTTCTTCATAATGGAATTATGGCCGGTTTCTTTGATTTTATTAAAAACGATAACACTAATACAAGTGCAACTGCGTCATCGCCACCGGTTGTGCCTGGAGATCATCCGGTATTGACCAATGAGACGTATAACGGTATCGGTTCACCGCCCGGAGGAGGAGTGGCATACAACGGAATTGGGAAACCGCCAGTCAGCCAAAATCAAGTATCAAATATCAAATATCAAAACGACATAGCAAATGGCAAAAATAACAATCCGGTTCCGGTTAATCCGCCAACACCAACAAATGGTTTAAAACCCCAAACACCTATCGGGCAAACAACGACAAACGGGGGGACAACGGGATCCGCCCCTACTACGAAACCGCAACCGCCACAAACCCCAGAGCAGCAAAAGCAGGAAGAGCTGGACCTGATGACCCACCTGACCCAACGGTCCAACCGCGTTTTTATGTCGGCCCAGACCAAAGCCAAGGAACTGAAAAGCCAATTTGTCGACAGCGAGCACCTGTTGCACGGACTATTGTCTGATTCGGAGATATACAATTTCCTGGCTGAGCTGAAAATCCAGCCGCAAACAATCGAAGAAGAGTTGGCTAAAGTTTATTTAACCTCACCCAAAACCAACGGTCCGGCGACCACGCCGAGTACCCCCCTTTCCCCGCGGATAAAAAGAATTCTTGGTGATTCCCTGGTGATTGCCCGGAAAATGGGTTTCGAATTTATCTCACCCGAACATTTATTGTTAGCTTTATACAATGAAGGCGAAGGCGCCGGGGCCAGGACATTGGCCAAACTTGGATTGAAAAAAGAGGATTTAAATAAAAAAATTACCGGTAAAAAAGAGGGACTGGAAGAAGAAGCAAAAGAAGCCGAGCAAAAGAAAAATGTTTTGGAGGAATTTACTATCGATCTAACGGCCAAAGCCGCCCAAGGACTTCTTGATCCGGTAGTCGAACGGTCGGAGGTAATCGAAAGAACGATTCATATCCTGTCGCGACGCACCAAAAATAATCCCGCTTTAGTCGGTGAAGCGGGGGTCGGAAAGACGGCGATCGTCGAAGGCCTCGCCCAGAAAATCGCCTCCAAAGGCGTACCCGAATCGCTTCTTAACAAAAGGATTCTGCAGCTGGATCTCATGAATATTATTGCCGGCGCTTCCCACCGGGGAGAATTTGAAGAACGGATGAAGGATCTTATCGAGCAAATTAAAGCCAGTCAAGGACAAATTATCTTATTTATCGATGAAATTCACAATATTGTCGGGGCAGGAAGCTCGGGCGAAGGGTCGCTTGATGCTTCTAATTTTCTCAAACCAGCTTTGGCCCGAGGTGAACTGCAATTAATCGGCGCGACCACTTTGACAGAATATCGGAAATATATCGAAAAAGATCCGGCGCTTGAGCGCCGTTTCCAGCCGGTTTTAGTGCCGGAGCCGACGGAAGAGCAGGCGATCAAAATGCTGCAAGCCATTAAAGATAAATATGAAGCCTTCCACCGGGTAAAGATTCCCGAAGAGGCGATCGAAGCAGCCGTCCGTTTGTCCAAACGGTATGTCGGCGACCGGTTTTTACCGGATAAAGCGGTCGATTTGATTGATGAAGCTGCTTCGGCCGTCCGCCTGCCTCTTATTTCCCTGCCGGAAGAAATCAAATCATTGGAATCGCGGGTGGCCGAATTGAATCAGGAACTATCCGAAGCCGAAAAAAGCGGCGACCGGGTCAAGGCGCGTATCTGGCGATCAAAAATCGATGATATTTCCCATTCCCTTAAAGAAAAACAGGACCAATACAATTTGAAAAAAAGCCAGACGACAACGAGCGTCACTGTCGAGATTATTAAAGATATTGTATCCCGCTGGACGGGGATTCCGGTTAATAAAATCACCAGTTCGGAAATCGAACGCCTGGCCCACTTGGAAGAAATCATGCATAAACGGCTGATTGATCAGGAAGTGGCGGTCAAATCGGTGGCCGATGCCGTCCGCCGCGGCCGGGCCGGTCTAAAATCAACCGAGCGGCCGATCGGCAGCTTTGTTTTCCTCGGGCCAACCGGTGTCGGTAAAACCGAATTGGCCAAAACACTGGCCGATATTCTTTTCGGAACCGTCGACTCAATGATCCGCTTCGACATGACCGAATACATGGAGAAACACGAAGTGGCTAAATTGTTAGGTGCTCCTCCCGGCTATGTCGGTTACGAAGAAGGTGGAAAACTGACCGAAGCCGTCCGGCGCAAACCGTATTCAGTCGTCCTTTTTGACGAGGTGGAAAAAGCTCATCCGGATATCTTCAATATTTTGTTGCAAATTCTCGATGACGGCAGGCTGACGGATAATAAAGGTCATGTTATTTCTTTTAAAAATACCGTCGTCATCTGTACATCCAATATCGGTACGACGATCATTCAGGAGGAATTATTAAAAAGCGGCAAAACCGAAGTGGAAGAACCGCCGATGATATCGAGCTATGCTTTTTCCCCGCGGGGGAGGGAAATACTGACAATTGGTAATAAATATTTTGAAAGAAGTGGAAAAACGGAAGATGGGAAAGGAAGCGAATCAGGAAATTGGAAAGAGGGAATGTTGTTGGATTATTTTGCAGGACAACAGCTTGAATCTGCCTCCGCTAAAGCTTCGGCGGAAAAGGGAGAAAAAAATGAATTTCCCGTTCACGGATTTGATACTCAGGCGATGTCAGCCAAAGGGGTGGAAATAATCACCAAAGACAGTGATGTTTTCTATCGTTCATCAACGACCGCCAAGACCTGGCAACAGATGACACTTATTAATCTATTTAAAGACAATGTCGTCATCAATGCTATTCCTGATGCACCGGATGAGCAATTACCAACAGCCAAATTAAAAACCCATACTTATTCGCCGGATGAGGTGGAAATTATTTCTTATAAAGACCGGTTCTGGCGCCGGAAAGGTGAAGTCAAAGATTGGGAAACCGGTTATTTGAAGGATTATTTTGGCGACGCCGTTGCCACGAAAGTGGCTCCGGCCGTTAAGACAGAAAATGTGGCAGAATCTAAACCGGAGGCGAAAACAGACAATGTGCCGGTGGAAAAACAGGTCGGTTTGCCGACAACCCACTGGGATATCCATACTTTTTCTCCTGCCGGCAAAGAATTGATAATTGTTGGTGATAGTGTTTGGTCAAGAAACGGTAACGAAAAAACCTGGAGCGTCAGTTTCCTGAAGGAATATTTTGGCCAGGATTTTCCGCTGGAAAAGGAAATCGCCGAAAAAAACAAAGTCGAGAGCGAAATAGATACGAAAAAGTACGGTCTGGTAAAAGACAAAGTTATGCGCGAGCTACGCAAGTTTTTCCGTCCGGAGCTTATTAACCGTTTCGACGAAGTGATTGTCTTCGAGCCACTCCGGTTTATTCATATGATGGCGATCGTCAAACTGCAAATGGCCGGTGTAGGAAAACAGTTGGAAGACCAGGATATGGGTTTTATATACACCGATGCCACCGTTAAAGAAATCGTCCGGTCGGGGTTTGATCCGATTTACGGCGCCCGGCCTCTGCGGCGGGCAATCCAAAAACTGATTGAAAACCCGATTTCCACATTGATTATTGAAGGAAAGGTTAAGACCGGAGACCAGATAATGGTCGATTTTGATGGCGAGAATTTTGTTTTTAATGTTGAAAAAGTGGAATTAGTCGATGCCGCAAAAGTGAAAAAACAAAAGACAAAAAATTTCCTGTGCGAAGTTTGCGGCAATCGTTTCTCCAGTGAAGTTGTTGATAACGCGACGCCGATTTGTACAAAATGTGCATCGGCCAAAGTCCAGGAATTTATTGAGGATGAACCGAAGGCAGTCCCAACACAATCTCCCACACCTGCCAGTTAACAGTTCATATTCGATATGAGTGAACATTTTACGCCGCTGGACATCAATAAAGTAAAAAATACCCAGAATGTTATTAACTCTATCCTTTTGGGTATGCTAATATTAATGACTTTTGTTTTAGCGGTTTTTCTTTTTGTTCTGATCCGGAAAAAAGTTGCCCAGCCACCAGTTCGGACTGCGACCACGCCGCTAATATCACCTTCACCGGTACCGACAGCGATTCCTACCCTGGTGCCGACACCGGTTGCTACCGCCAGCCCAACCTTGGCGGCGACGGTATCGGCGACTTTTACACCGGCGTTGACCGCTACGCCGGTAATAAGTTCGGCCAGTGCGCGATGATCGTTTTTTTAATCCTGCTTGCAGCCATTTATTTTATTTCCCGCATTACTATCAATTCCCTATTCGATTTCATCGGGAAATTGGTCCATAACGAAAAAGTTACTTTTAGCCTAATTTCAATAATATTTTTACCCGGTACCTTGATTCATGAGGCCGCCCATTTTCTGACGGCAATTATCCTGCTTTTAAAAGTGAGAAGCATGAGTATTTTTCCCCGGTTTGCTGATAATTATATTCAGTTGGGAAGAGTTGAATACGAAAAAAGGGATGCTATCCGCGGTCTATTGGTGGGATTGGCGCCTTTATTAATAGGAGTGCTGATATTGGGATGGCTGTCGATTTTTCCGTTAAATCTCCTGACCGGTTACATGATTTTTATCGTATCCTCCACTATGTTTTCTTCCAGGCAGGATTTGCAGGATTTATTGGTGCTTATTCCGCTGGCAGTGATCATTGCCGGTATTTTTTACATTTTCAATATTAAATTAGATATAATAGTTAATAGTGGATTAATTGGACGGTTGATGTCAATTTCCGGCAGGATTAATATTTACCTTTTAATAACGTTAGCGATCCATACTATTTTAATTATTTTTTTAAAATGCCTAAATATATTGCTCAATCGCTGACAATCGGTGGTCAGTCATTTAACGGTCTGTTGGATCCAAGCTTGGCAGATGCTAATGGCAATATCACCATTGGCGCTATTATTAGCCGTGTATTAATTGTGCTTATTCCCATTGCCGGGGTCATTCTTCTTTTTGTCCTCATCTGGGGCGGCTATGATTTTATGATGTCGCAAGGTAATGCCGAAAAAGTAAAAAGCGCTCAGGCAAAAATTACGGCCGGACTGATCGGTTTTATCCTGCTGATTTTATCCTTTTTTATCGTCCGGCTTATAGCGAAGATTTTCGGTTTGGACAATACGGGATTATTTTAAGTTTTGCCGACATCGATCCATTTTTCTTCAAAAACAAATCCATTCACTTTCTTTTTTTGAATGAGCAGTTCGATGATATCTTCCAGAAGAAACGGCTTTTCCCTGTGGGGAAAATAGTCGAATATTTCCGGCTGGAAAACATAAATGCCGCAATTTATCAGATTGCTTTTTACCGGCTGGGTTTTATTTTTCTGGTAAAAGTTTACCAAGGTAATGCCATGTAATTTCAATTGACCGAATTCCTCCGGTTTTTCCACGGTCGTCAAGGCAATGGTTGCCAGCGCCTTTTGCTGTTCGTGAAAATTAACGACGTCGATAAACGGCAAATTGGTTATAACATCGCCGTAGATTACCAGAAATGGTTTGTTATCCAGAAAATTTTTGGTTTTAAGGAGAGCCCCGCCTGTTTGCAACGGTTTTTTTTCACCCGAATAGTTTATCCTGACGCCGAATTTTTCTCCGGTACCAAAATACCGCCTGATTTTATCGCCGGATACGCCGGTACAAATGACAATCTCATCAATATGGCTTTTTTTTAAGTTGGCAATCTGTGATTCGATGACGGATGGCGATATTTCCGTCCCCCGGCCGCCGGCCATAATGACCGCCTTTTTGATTGTTGGCTGGAAGAACCGGTCGACGATGTATTCAATGGCGTGGGAACGATTGCGAATCTTTTCGCCGTCAACCAGCTGATCGAGGTCAGTTACCAGCTGCTGTTTTAAGGTGATGGTGATTCGTGATCTTCTCATGCTGGAAATTGTACCGGACTGATTGATTATTGTCAAAATTTCGGCTATAATTAATTGATTATTTCATATGATTTTCAACCAAAAAGAACCGCCGATTATTCTCTCTGTCGGCGGCAGCTTAGTGGTTCCCAACGGCGGAATCGATACTGATTTTCTGACAAAACTCAATAAAGTCATTCGGGAGGAAGTCATCAAGGGAAAACGGTTCTTTTTGGTCATTGGTGGCGGCCGGGTGATGCGTAATTACCGGGATGCGGCTAAAACTGTCATCGGCAACGTCAGTAATGAAGATTTGGACTGGTTGGCAATCCATGTCACCCGTGTCAACGCCCATCTATTAAGAACAATCTTTCAGGATATTGCTACTCCCCGGATCATCGAAAATTATGACAAAAAATTGCGGAACTGGAAAGAACCGGTTGTCGTCGGCGCCGGCTGGAAACCGGGCTGGTCGACTGATTTTGACGCCGTCAAATTGGCTCAGGATTATGGCGCGCAAGTGATCATTAATTTAAGCAACATTGACTGGGTGTATGACAAGGACCCTAATAAATATAAAGACGCCAAGCCAATTAAAAGAATTACCTGGGATGAGATGCAGAAACTGGTTGGTGACAAATGGACGCCGGGTTTAAATTCCCCGTTTGATCCGATTGCCACCAAACTCGCCAAGAAACTGGGATTGACGGTGATCGTCACCAACGGCCATGATTTTGACAACCTTAAAAAAATACTGGAAGGGGAGGCGTTTAAGGGCACGGTGATCATGCCGTTTCAGATTGACGCCAGTTATTATGACCGGGAATATTACACCGGCAAAAAAGGCGGCCACCGTTTTGCTCACGCGGAATCATTACCGGGCAAACTTTTCCATTACGCCGCCAATTTCTACCGGGCCCTGACGATTAAAATATTTCTTAACCCGAAGATCTGTCTGGAAGTCGGCTGTGGCACAGGTCGATTGGTTCATGCCCTGCGGGTTTTGGGAGTCGAAGCCTATGGCGTTGATATCTCCCAGTATGCTTTGGAGATCGCCAGTCCAAAAGTAAAACCGTACATGAAAAAAGGCGATGCGACAAATTTACCCTACGAAGATAACCGGTTTGATTTGGTCGTCAGCTATGATCTACTGCAGCGGCTGGAGAGGTCGAAGATAAAAAAAGCGGTCGAAGAGACGGTCCGGGTATCAAAAAAATACATTCTCCACAAAATCTACACCCGGGAAAATGTCTGGATCAAAGTTTTCCATCGCTTTGATTTTTCCAATATTTCTTTTTTCCCCAAAAAATACTGGCAGAAAGTTTTTTCCTCGTTTGATAATATCACCATTGTCCGCAATCAGATTATCCGGCTGCCCTCATTTTTCGAGACGAAATTCCTATTGAAGAAAAAGCACGCAGATTCCACAGATTAATAACAGATTGCACAGATTTTATGCTGCTTAAGAACATTCATTTTCATAATTTTCGTAACTTTGAGCAGGAGAGTTTTAATTTCAACCCGTTTTTGACGGTGGTTATCGGTGAGAACGCCCGGGGAAAAACAAATCTGCTGGAAGGAAGTCATTTTTTGATCACCGGCCAAGGATTCCGGGAAGAAAAGGAAGAAGAATTGATTTATCTTGGTCAAAACGACTGTTTTGTCGAGGGAGCGTTTAATCTGGGTGATGACAATTTTCAATTCAGAATCGTTTTATTAAAAAATCAGGTAGGAGTGGAGAAAAGTTTTTTTGTCAATAAAACGCACAAAAAACATTTTCAGTATCTGGCCGAGCAGACAAAAACCGTCCTTTTTGCTCCGGAGCAAATTGAGATCATTACCGGACCGCCTTCTGTCCGTCGTGATTATTTCAACCGATTGATCAGTTCGTATGATTTGGAATACAAAAAACGGCTGGTTAATTATGATAATGCTTTGCGCAAACGTAATAAGATTCTCGAAACCCATCGTGATGTTGTCCAGCTGCAAGAAGAGTTGGTATTTTGGGACGAATATCTTGTGACGCAAGCAGAATATATTACCCGGGCGAGAGAAGAGTATGCCAATTTTCTCAATCAACATCAAAAACTGGACGCAAAAGTATTTTATATCGTATATAACAGGAATGAATTTACGTCATCCCGGTTAGCCAATGTTTTTGAGGAAGAAAAGCGTTTCCGGCGGACAGTCATCGGTCCGCAAAAGGATGATTTCCGGATTTTCCTGAAAGGCAATCCACCGGCTGGTGACGATAAGGACGTTCATCATTATGGCAGCAGAAGTGAGCAGCGGATGGCGGTTTTCTGGCTGAAAATGAACGAAATCCATTGGTATGTAGATACCAAAAAAAAGAAACCGATTCTTCTTCTTGACGACGTTTTTTCCGAACTGGATCTTCATAACCGCAAAATTGTTCTCGATCTCGTCAAAAAATACCAGACGATATTGACGACGACCGAGCCGGAAATCCTCGAACTGACCGAGGTCCCGAAGACGGTGATAAAACTGTAAATTAGATTATCCCGCCTTCGCCCTTTTCGATTTTTTCCTCGACATCCTGCGGGCCGATCAATTTTCTCATCCGGAAGAACAGGGAAGTGAGCCAGTTGAATTGTTTTCTTCCTTTGCTCAATCGGTTCAATAGGCACAATACTATATTAATAAAATATCAACTGTAAGAAATTAACGGCCGGCATAAATTTAGTAAGGAGTTTATGGTAAAATTAAGGCTGCAGGAGAGGTGCGAGAGCGGTTGATTCGGCTAGTCTCGAAAACTAGTAAGGCCGCAAGGTCTTCGAGGGTTCGAATCCCTCCCTCTCCGCAGGAGTATGGACAAAAATTCAGGTATTATCATTGAAGAATACCAAGAAAAATACAACGACCAGGTAAAAAATGTCATCGGCACTACACTCGCCGATATAGATGTGATTGACCGGAAAACATTACCGATAGACGACGAGGATTTAGACAAAATCAGGCAGATCTACTCAGGAAAAGGAAAGTTCTGGATAGCGGTAAAAGACGGAAAGTTAGTTGGCACCGTGGCTGTCCGGGATCTGGGGAATAACGTTGCCAAATTGAACCGGATGTTTGTATTGGTGAATTATCACGGAAGCGGATTGGGTCAGGAATTGCTGAACACAGCTTTATTACATGTCAGATTATACGGTTTTAACAAGATTGTTTTGAATACTCATGTACTCATGCACCGTGCCCACCGATTTTATGAAAAAAACGGTTTTATCCGAAAAGAACAGAAAGAAAACAGGTATTTTTACGAATTGATCTTGGGTTAAAAAATTTCAATCCGATACTTTTGTTATAATCTTTACATGAAAACAATCTGCGTGTTTTACTCAGCCAATGAGGTTGGGGAGAAATACTGTCGTGATGCTAATGCATTGGTTCAGCTGATAGTTAAGGACGGTTATAGCCTGATTTGGGGCGATCGGATAAGGGTTTAATGAAGGTGATGGCCGATGGTGTAAAAAAGCCGGCGTGAAAATTATCGGTATTTCGTAGATTTATTCAAGCATATACAGTATATGGGCGCTGAATAGATAAACTACTGTATTTTGCCGATACCCCACAGCGGCATAAAATATATTAATAATTATGGACAACTTTAAAGGCAAATACATTGCTGTCGTCGGGGTGTCGGCCGATCCGGAGAAATACGGGCATAAAATTTTCCGGGATCTTTTAAATTCCGGCTATAACGTTGTTGGTATCAATCCGAAAGGGGGAAATATTTTAGGGCAGGAAGTTTATCCGCAGTTAAAAAGCCTGTCTAAAGTACCTGACTTGGTGATCATTGTTGTCCCGCCGGCCGTTACCGCTAAAATTGTTGACGAATGTCATGAATTGGGAGTAAAAAATATCTGGATGCAGCCGGGAACGGAATCAGACGAGGCAATCGATAAAGCCAAAAGCGACGGAATGAATGTCACGGCCCGGGCGTGCTTCATGAAAACGAATAAAATATGGTAAGAAGACTGTCGTATTTTCAAAGCTCGCATGTGTATTTTTATCGCCTCTCAATGCGAAACGCGTAAAGGTAATGTGCACGGAGTTTACGAGCGCAAGTGATCGGTGACAAAAATACGCATTGCTGCGCTTTGTAGATTAGCTATCTATTGGTTTAATAATTTCTGCATTATTGTTGATAGGGCTATTTATTCGACGCGAGATTGGATAGGCATCCATTTTGCCTCGATAAGGCTTCAAAAATATTTTTAGCTTATCCACTTCCGTTTCATCCGGGTTAAGCCATTGTTTTTCTTCTTCTTTTGTCAATATCACCGGCATGCGGTTATGGATCGGTTTCATAAGCGGGCTGGGGGAAGTGGTAATGATGGTATATGTTTTTTTGTCCCGCCACTCGTTATATAATCCGGCAAAGGAAAAATAATTGGCACCGGGCAGATGAAAATAATAAGGAATTTTTTCATCGGCAGTTTTTTTCCATTCGTAAAAACCGCTTGCGGGTACCAGGCAGCGCTGGAAACGCAGGTATTTCCATGCCCACGGTTTGTTGGCGACGGTATCATCGCGCAGGTTGATAAACCCTCTCGGTTTATCCGACTTATCCCATTCCGGTATCATTCCCCAGAGCATGATTTCCACTGCGTTCGGGCTGTGGCGGGTGACGACAGGCATCGGCGTGCCGGGGGTGATATTGTAGCGCGTTTTGATCTCGCTGTAAGGGAATTCGCTGCCGATATCATAGCGCTTCCGGAACTCATCCTTATTTTTGAAATTGAACTGGTACCGTCCGCACATGAAAAAATTATACTACAAATGCCTCTTGAAAAGTGAACAAATGTTTACTACACTGGTAAACAATGGTTCACCACGTTGATAAATAGAATTACAGCAGATTCCGTCGCTTGTGAACCTCTTCCGCTGCGAGGCTCTTCCGGCAACTCCGGAAATCCGCTTCTCGCGGAACCTTTTCACTGCGCGACACCTGCTGCCACTATTATGAACGAAATCATCAACGAAAAAATCAGCGTCGTCGCCAGCTATAACCGGGAAACCGGCGTTGTCATGCCGCGCAAAATCCGCTGGCTAGGCAAAGATTTCCTAATAAAAAAACTGACGTATTATCACCGGGTCAGACAGGGACGAAACGTATTACACGTTTTCCATGTGACCGATGGGGCGACCGATTTCCGGCTGCATCTGGACAGCGGCAATCTCCATTGGACACTGGAGGAGGTGACCGATGGGAGCGCTTCTTAACCATAACAAACCGAGCATCATGCATATCGACCTGAATTCCTGCTTCGCGACTGTCGAGCAGCAGGCCAATATGCATCTTCGCGGCAAACCATTGGTCATTGCCGCTTATGTTTCTCCGGGCGGCTGCGTCATCTCGCCGTCAATCGAAGCTAAAAAACTGGGGATAAAAGTGGGGATGAGCGTCCGCGATGCCCGGCTGATCTGCCGCAACGTGATCGTTCGCGATCCTGACCCCAATCTGGTGCGTGACGTCCATATCAAATTCAAAAACATCTGCCGCGATTATTCGCCGGTCGTCGTCCCCAAATCGATCGACGAAGTCGTCATCGACTTTACGGGAATGGACAACTATTTAAAACGGAGTTTGACGGAAATCGGAATGGAGATTAAAGCGCGTTTCCGCAAGGAAATCGGCGAATGGATATCGTGCAATGTCGGCATCGCCCCGAACCGGTTTTTGGCCAAACTGGCCGCTTCCCTCCATAAGCCCGACGGGCTGGACGTCATCGATTATCAAAACCTGGAAAAAGTTTATGGTCAAATAAAATTGACGGACCTGAACGGTATCAATACCCGCTATGAAGCGCGGTTGAACGTTGCCGGAATTTTTACTCCATTGCAGTTTTTGGCGGCGCCGGAGATTGTTTTAAGAAAACAGGTTTTCCAAAGCATTGTTGGCCACCACTGGTATTGGCGGCTGCGGGGATGGGAAATGGATGACGTGGAGTTTGCCCGCAAAAGCTACGGCCAGGATTATGCTCTGGGAAAAAAGACGGGCAACCGGGAAGAGCTGGCGCGGATCCTGATGAAGTTGTGTGAAAAGATGGGCCGGCGATTGCGGCATTCGGGACAGGCGGCGATGGGGATTCACGTCGCCTGCGTTTATGACGATTGGACTTTCTGGCACCGGGGAAGAAAAGTTAATCAACCGATGTATACAACACAGGAATTGTTCACGAAGGCAATATGGGTTTTCAATCAGCGTTCGGAGAGAAAAGTAGTGACCAAATTGTCGGTCAGCTGCTATGATCTTGCTACCAATAAAAATTCCCAAGTCAGTTTGTTTGAAATGGATACTGATAAGAAGAAGAAAGTTTCCGATGCGCTGGATTCAATTAACGACAAGTATGGCGAATTTGTGATTACGCCGGCATTGATGATGGAAGCGCGGGATATTGTTATCGACCGGGTAGCGTTTGGGGGAGTTAAGGATTTGGAAGAGCTGTATTTTACATAGTGTTATTGCGAGGAAGGAACGAAGTGACTGACGAAGCAATCTGACTCCATAAAATGTGGTGATAGATTGCTACGGTCGTTTTACTCCCTCGCAATGACATTGGTCTTAATTAAATTTTCTTACCACCGCCTTTACTACCCCGAATATCTGCAGTTCTTGGTGGGGATAAAAAGGCGGGTATTTGGGATTGGCGGCTTCGAGGTAACCTTTTCTTAAAATTTTCAGTGTCCATTCGCGATCGATTTGGGCGAGGACGACATCACCCGTGTTGGCATTTTTTTTCTGTTCGATAATGACAATATCGCCGTCGAAAATCCCGATGCCGATCAGAGAATCGCCGCTGACTTTTAGTAAAAATGATGATTGTGGATCACCGATGAGGTATTCGTCGAGCGTCAGATAACTATGGTCTTCTTCGGCCAAGATCGGAAATCCGGCTTTGATGTTGCCCAATAATGGAAGAGCGAAAAAGCGGCTGGTGGGGGATAATTTATTGCCATCTTTTTTAATAAGGCCTTCGTCGATAAATTTCTGGACAACCTTGAAAACGGCATTTTTGGACGAGAAGCCAAATAGTTTCAACATTTCCGAGTAAGAAGGTAACCGGCGGTGCCGGCGGTAAAATTTTTTTATCTGGTTCAATTTTTCAGTAAGCATATGTTCACCAGTATAGTAAACAGTTGTTCACTTTGCAAGAGGAAAATCATATAGGATTAATTTCCTTTGATTGCCCGCCAGTAAGCGCTCTTTAAGACGTCGAGCGGATAACGATGAGCTGAATCTTGAAGGCGGGTCAAGGGAAAAATGATATAATATCATTATGTTATCATTGCTATCTAATGTTTTTGTCAATCATGTTTTGGTGACCATGGTCGTTTTGGCGATAACAATCTTCATCACTTTATTTTTAAAAAAAAGCATTGATATTATTTTCGCCGGTGTAAAAAAAAAGATCGTTCAGGAGCGGACGCTCGCCAAAACGCGAACCATCCGGGCACTCTTGAAAAACATCATTGATTTTATCCTGTTTTTTATCGCTATTTTGGTGATTCTTTCCAATTGGGGATTCAATATAATTCCTATTCTGACCGGAGCCGGAATTTTGGGACTGGCGATATCCTTCGGTTCTCAGACTTTGATCAAAGACCTTATATCCGGTTTCCTCATCATTGCCGAAGATCAGTTCGATATCGGCGACCGGGTGAAAATCGATAATTATGAAGGCGAAGTGTACCGATTGACGCTGCGGTTAACAATCTTGAAAGATGCAAAAGGAAATTTAATCTATATTCCCAATTCCCAGATCAACTCCGTTATTCGCTATAAAAAAGTTCGTCAGACAATTATTCCCTGATATTAAAGCGGACATTGATGGGTTTTTTGGCAATTGTTGTAATATTCTTTAGTAACACAACCTAATGGCATGCCGTAATAAACACATCCGGGCGGACAGTTTTGATTCAGGATATCTCCGGTATTACAATTTATCGTACTGCTTACAGTTGGTGTAATTTTATTTATTTTTCCAGTCGGGCAGGGGGCGAATTCGCAGTTGGGGCCGGTACGGCCGACAGCGGTGCCGTCAGGACAGATTTTCGCCTCCATTGTGCAAGCTTGACCTTGAGGAGGTGTCGGTGATGTCATAATAATATTTTTGGTCTGATCAACTGATTTTTGGTAATAAGCTCCCAAAGCAAAACCGAAAATGGGAAAAGTAATGAAAATAAAAAGGGCGATTGTTTTTGACAACGGTGTCACTGTCGTTGCCCATTTGGGTAAAGTCATAGAAAATGAAAGGTTGAAAAAATATTATTAAGTATACTAAAAGACTTATTTTTTTCCGTACTGGCTATTTGGACATCAACCGGATTATTCCAGTTGGAATCTTCAGTCCAGTTAAGTGCTATTTCATAACATTGGTTCTTATATAAAGTTCGGTAAATCTCGGAATTACCGTGACAGCCGGCGGCGATTCCACTAGTAGTACCTATATAATACATCTGGCCGTTATATGTGATAGTTTTCTCCAGTTTAGAATTGTCTTGGGGATTAATATAGCAGCTTTTTGGATTTCCTTTGCTTGGATCGATGCTAACTCCAAATGAGTATTCGACTTGCAGGTAGGTATTTTTTGACGGTGCATAACTTTGGCTTGTTAAGACAATTTTTTTGTTTAGTAAGTAATAATTAGTATTACAAAAAGATGATTGGCTGTCGGTTGGTTGTAGATTGGAGGGGTAATTAAAAGCAAAAAGATTACTCGGATCAGTATATGTTTTCCATCCGGCGGTTTTATTACCAATGATTAACGATTGAGTTGGGTGGACGATAGTGGTTGGAGAAGGAACAGATGTGTTTTTGGTAATTGAGGTAGGAGAGACAGATGATCTCCGACTGAATTGTTGCGTTGCTAAATAATAAACACTAACGATGGCGATAAATATTATTATTAACAATCCAATAATGATTATTGGAAGGCGGGAAGATGATTGTGTTTGGTAAGTCGGAGGTACTATTGGTGTGTTTTTGATATCTTTAGGAACGGTAGGTTGCGGGTCCATTAATTGATTATGGCATAAAAATAAAGAGGAATCAAAACTGAATCTTGCCTGTTTTACGGTTTATTCTATAGTAGGGTATTTTTGGTTGATTGGGATGTAGCTCATGATATTCGTGATCATCTCTATTTAGCTTTTGATATTCGAGAATGTTCCATCCAGCCACCCCCATTGAGGCGATAAAAAAAACAGGATTAATTAGAATACCCGCAGCAATGGTTGGTAATTCCAAAACAGCGGTACGGACAAATAACCCTTTTTTGTATAGTTTAGTATCGGATTTGAAATCGAAATAAGTTTTGAATTTGCCGTCATAACGATTAGTATCTTTTGATCTGGGCAACAAATGAATTAAGCCATTTTTAATATCGACGCTCATATTATTTTGTTAACATTGCTTTAGTGATATTTTGAGGTACTTCCTCATAGTGAGAAGGTTCCATGTAGAAGAAGCCGCGGCCTTCCGTCAACGATCTTAAAGCGGTGGCGTAACCGGATAATTCGGCCAATGGAACATAGCCTTTGATGACGACGGCGCGGGCCCGTTTTTCCGTTCCCAATATTTTTCCTCTTTTGCTGGAGATATCACCGATAACAACGCCCATGAAATTTTCCGGCACAGTCACTTCCAATTTCATGATTGGTTCCAGCAGGACCATACCGGCACGTTTCGCCGCTTCCTGCAAGGCCATTGATCCAGCGATTTGGAAGGCGATATCGGATGAATCAACATCATGGTAACTGCCATCGACAAGAGTAATCTGCAAATCGACCATCGGGAAACCGAGCAAAACACCCTTTTCCATGGCAGTAATGACACCTTTTTCAATCGGTGGAATAAATTCCGACGGAATGGAGCCGCCTTTGATTTTGTTGACGAATTTGAAGCCTTCGCCGCGGCCCAACGGCGTAATATCGATAACGCAGTGACCGTATTGGCCGTGGCCGCCGGTTTGCTTGATGTATTTCGCTTCCACTTCCTCGACTGCTTTCTTGACGGTTTCTTTATAAGCGACTTGCGGTTTACCGACATTGACATCCATGCCCATTTCCCGTTTCATCCGGTCAACCAAAATTTCCAGATGGAGTTCGCCCATGCCGGACATAATCGTTTGTCCCGTTTCCTGATTGACTTTGACTTTGAAAGTTGGATCCTCTTCCGCCAGCCGCTGCAGGGTATAAGATAATTTTTCCTGATCGGCCTTGGTTTTCGGTTCGATCGCCAGGGAAATGACCGGTTCGGGGAAGATAATTTGTTCAAGAACTATTGGCGCATTTTGATCAGCCAAGGTATCGCCGGTTTTGGTATCTTTCGGCCCGACTAACGCGACAATTTCTCCGGCATACGCTTTATCTATTTCTTCCCGTTGGTTGGCATGCATCAAAAGCACCCGGCTGACGCGCTCTTTGCTGCCGCGATTGACATTGTAAACATACGAACCGGATTCAAGGGTACCGGAATAAATCCGGGTATAAGTCAATTTTCCCACATGAGGATCAAGCTGGATTTTGAATGCCAATGCGGAAAATTTTTCCTCGTTGACTAATTGTCTCGTTAAAGTTTCATTGGTTTTCGGATCCAGGCCTTTGATTTCTTTCAAATCAAACGGCGACGGCAGGTAGTCGACGATCGCGTCGAGTATCGGCTGGACGGCTTTGTTGCGAAGCGATGTGCCGGCGTAAACCGGAACCAGTTTGTAGGCAATTGTTGCTTTTCGCAAAGCGGCTTTCAATTCGTCGGCAGAAATCGTTTCCCCATTCAAGTATTTATTAAGCAATGTGTCGTTAGTTTCTGCAATCTGCTCGGTCAATTTGGCTTTCGCCGCCATGACTTTATCTTTTAAGTCAGCCGGAATTTCATCGGAAACGGAAAATTTGATTCCCTGGGGATCGCTACCATCCCAGTACATCGCTTTCAGAGTCAGCAAGTCAACGACTCCTTTAAATTCCTGTTCTTTACCAATGGGAATGACCATAACGGCCGGATTGGCACCCAGCCGGTCTTTGATTTCGCCAACGGTGGCATCGAAATCGGCGCCTAATTTATCCATTTTATTGATAAAACAGATCCGCGGCACTTTGTATTTGTCCGCCTGGCGCCAGACGGTTTCCGACTGGCTCTGGACGCCTTCTTCGGCATCAAAAATGACGACGCCGCCGTCCAGTACCCGTAACGACCGTTCCACCTCGGCGGTAAAGTCGACGTGGCCTGGCGTGTCGATAATATTGATTCGGACGTCTTTCCAGAAAGTGGTCGTCGCCGCCGATACAATGGTGATACCCCGTTCGCGCTCCTGCGGCATCCAGTCCATTTGGGTATTGCCTTCATCGATATCGCCGATCTTATAAGTGCGGCCGGTGTAAAAAAGTAACCGCTCCGTGGTCGTCGTTTTGCCCGAATCGATGTGGGCGATAATACCGACGTTGCGGATTTTATCCAAAGGAACAACCCGGTTTTTAGTAACGATTGATTGCTGTTGTGCCATATAAAAATAAAAAATTACTCAATTATTAATTACGAATTGCGAATAGCGGATTAATTCGTAATGCGTAATCCGTAATCGAGTAATTATAAATATTTTACCACTTGAGGTGAGCAAATGCTTTGTTTGCTTCCGCCAGTTTTTCCGTCTGCAGTTTTTTGGCGACTGCCTGTCCCTGATTTTTGGCCGCTTCGGAAATCTCGGCCAATAATTTTTGGGAAAAAGTATGGAATTCCTTGTTTGGTCGGGCTTTAGCAGCGTTAATTACCCAGTTTATAGCTAAAAAAAGCTTCCGCTCGCGACGGACCTCAGTCGGCACCAGATAGGAGGCGCCACCCAGCCGCCGCGGTTTGACTTCATATACCGGAGCGACATTTTCGATCGCCTGATGCAAAACCTTTAACGGGTCCTGTCCGTCTTTTTTTAATTGATCCATGAGGTCATAAACTAAACCGGCGGCGACGGCTCTTTTGCCATCGACCATGACATAGCTTATAAGCTTGGTAACTTCCAGACTATTATAAACTTCATCCGGCTTGACTGGTTGTCTTTTATAAGGATGGCGTGGCATAGTTATTTTTTCGCTTGTGCGGCTTTGGCGCCGTATTTCGAGCGCGAAGTTGTCCGATTGGCGACTCCGGCGGTATCGAATTTACCACGAACAATATGGTATTTAACTCCCGGTAAATCCTTGACCCGGCCGCCGCGAACAAGGACGATCGAATGCTCGGCCAGATTGTGGCCAATACCCTGAATGTAGGCCGTCACTTCCATTTTATTGGATAAGCGGACCCTGGCGACTTTTCTTAAGGCGGAGTTCGGTTTTTTCGGGGTCATTGTCCGGACAACCGTACAGACGCCCCGTTTTTGTGGGCTGTTGACGCCGACATATTTGCGGTCCAACGCGTTGAAATTCAATTTCATCGCGGCTGCCCGGGTTTTTTTATCCCGTCGTGATCTCTTTTTTTTGATCAGTTGATTGATTGTTGGCATAAATATTGGCAAACTTACCGTAATATTTTTCGATTAATTCACGGGTAACCGGAATCAATCTGCCTATTATAACATTTTCTTTCAAGCCTAACAAGTAGTCGACTTGGCCTTTTATAGCAGCATTACTCAAAACATTGGTTGTCTGTTCAAACGACGCCGCCGACAACCAGGAGTCCGTATAAATGGCCGCCCGGGTGACGCCGAGAATGGCAATCTTGCCTGTCGCTGGTTTTTGTCCTTTTGCCAGAATCCGTTTATTTTCCTCTTCGAAACGGATCTTGGACACGACCTCGTCCTTAATAAATGAGGTATCACCTTCATCTTCGATAATCACCTTATCGCTCATTTTGCGGATAATGACTTCAAAATGTTTGTCGTGAATGGCAATGCCCTGTGATTCATAGACTTTCTGGACTTCGTCCAAAAGATAAATTTGGGCTGCGCGCAGGCCTTTAATTGTCAAAATATCATCGATATCAAGGTAACCTTCGGAAAGAGGCGAGCCGGCAGCGACCAGTTCATTATCCTTGATTTTCAGTTTTTGCGACATCGGGATAATAAATTCCTGTTCCTTAATAGCGGCATCTTTATTGTTGGAAATGATTTTCACATTATATACTTCCTTGTCGGTATCTTCCTGAATGGAAACCGTACCGGCAATTTCGGTAATCGGTGAGACAATTTTCGGTGTCCGGGTTTCGAAAAGTTCCTCAACCCGCGGCAAACCCTGGGTAACATCGGAAATGACGATGCCGCCGAAATGCCGGACTCTCATTGTCAGCTGGGTGCCCGGTTCGCCGATTGATTGGGCGGCCATGACACCGACCGGTACGCCGATATCGACAATTTTATTGGTTGATAAATCAAGGCCGTAGCATTTCTGACAAACGCCATACGGCGATTGGCAGTAAAGCGGCGAGCGAACCGTGACTCTCTTAACATTATTTTTTTCCAAAACATTCAATGCCTCTTCATCAATAAGTTCATTAGCTTTCAAGCCGGCTTCATCTTTGGCCAGATAGCGGCCTTTGATACGTTCCTTAAACTTATCGCCGCGAACCATATCGGTACCGATTTGCAACCCGTCGGTTGTACCGCAGTCTTCCTCACGGACAATCATATCGTGAGAAACATCAACTAAGCGGCGGGTCAGATAACCGGCATCGGCCGTTTTCAAAGCGGAGTCGGTCAGACCCTTGCGGGCACCGCGGGCATTAATCACATATTCGAATATTGACAAGCCTTCGCGGTAATTGGATTTGGTAGGAACTTCAATGATTTTGCCTAACGGGTCAACGACCAGACCTTTCATCGCCGATAATTGTTTTAATTGTTCGCGCGACGCCCGGGGACCGCCGGATTTGATGGCGATTTTGATCGGATTTTCTTCATCCAACGCGTTCCATGTTTCATCGGCAAGGCGTTCAGTAATATCAATCCATAATTTATTGGAATAACGCCTTTTTTCTTCCAGCGTCAAAAGTCCCTGCTGATAATTTTTCTCGACTTTTTCAATTTCTTTTTCCGTCTGGTTGACCAATTTTTCCTTGTCGGGAATGATTTTCATATCGAAAATAGAGATAGAAAGCCCGCCGGAAACGGTTGCCCCCCAGAAACCCATTTCCTTCAGCCGGTCAATCAATTCGCCGACTTTAATATTGTCGAAAATTTTCATTGCCCGGACCACCAGATTTTTCAGATCGGCTGCTTTCATATCCTGATTGATATAGCGCAATTCTTGGGGAATGGCCTGATTGAAAATAATCCGGCCGACCGATGTCCGGACGACTTCATCGTTGATTTTGACCAGTATTGGCTGGCGTAAACCGATTTTGCCGAAGTGGTAAAGATTGATTGTTTCTTCGTCGCTGCCGAAGAATTTCAATTCCTCATCTTTTTTATCATTATAGTTGGTATCGAGAGTGGTGACATAATAACAACCCAACGCCATTTCCTTATTTGGTAGGACAATTGGTGAACCGTCAGCCGGTTTTAGCAAATTGTGATAGGGGAGCATCCGGTTTTTTACTTCCTCGATCGCGTTTTGGGAAAGCGGCAGGAAAACACCCATCGCGTCACCGTCGAAATCGGCATTGTAACCGGAGCAGACTGTCGGATGCAGCTTAATGGCATGAGAATCGGTCAGGACCGGATAAAATCCGAGAATCGACAACTTGTGAAGCGTTGGCGCCCGGTTGAGAAGCACCGGATGAGTTCTGGTAATTTCTTCCAGAATATCATAAACAATCGGTTCTTTTTTTTCCAGATAATTTTTTGCACTTTTGATATTCGGTGCCAAACCGCGGATAATTATTTCGTGGAGCAGGAACGGTTTGAAAAGCTCAAGCGCCATTTCCTTGGGGATACCGCACTGGTCGATCCGCAGTTCCGGACCGACGATGATCGTCGATCGGCCGGAGTAATCGACCCGTTTTCCCAAAAGGTTTTGGCGGAAACGGCCCTGCTTGCCGCGCAAAATATCGGACAGCGATTTCTGGACTTTGGAAGCAACACCTTGTGTCCGGGAGCGGCCCCGCGATTTTTGCAAATCGACGAGTGAATCGACCGCTTCCTGTAACATCCTTTTTTCGTTACGAAGAATGATTTCCGGGGCACCCAAGTCGATCAGTTGTTTCAACCGGTTATTGCGGTTTATTACCCGGCGGTAGAAATCATTCAGATCGGAGGTGGCGAATTTTCCTCCCGGCAGTTGGACAACCGGCCGCAGATCGGGAGGGATAACGGGCAAAACCGTCAGAATCATCCATTTAGGCTGAATCTTTGCTTTGATGAAAGACTCGAGAACACGGACTTTTTTCAACAATTTATTTCGGCGTTCGCCTTTTGATTCATTAAGTTCCTTGAGGGATTCGGTGTATTCTTTATTAATATCGATTGCCGACAAAATATCGAATAGAACTTCCGAACCCAAACCGACGGTCAGGAAATCTTCGATGCATTTTTCTCGTAAATAAAGGTAATCATCTTCCTCCATCGTTTCCAATGGTTTAATGCTTTTAACGACTTTGGTAATCCGGTCAAAAAAGCCGGTTTTTTTGGATTTCTGGTCGGCAAATTGATCGGCAATCAATTTTAACTGTTCCCGTTCCTTGAAATCGATTTCCTGGCGGGTAATTTCTTTCTGTTCCTGATTGGTGATTTTTTTAGCTAATTCTTCTTTTTGTTTCCGGAAATCGCTTTCGACTTTTGTTTTGGCTTTTTGGTGTTCTTCTTCCACCAGTTTCAATTCTTCCTTTTTCAATTCTTCCAGTTTCTGCAGGGATTTTTTCTGTTTGTCCTTATCGACTGCGCGGACCAAATATAAAGCGTAATAAATGATCCGTTCCATCGCCTGGGGCGGGATATCCAAAATAGTGCTTAATACCGATGAGGGACCTTTAAAATACCAGATGTGGGCAATCGGCGAGGCCAGTTTAATGTGACCCATCCGTTCGCGGCGGACTGCTGATGTGGTGATCTCGACACCACAGCGGTCACAGACAATGCCTTTATAACGCATCCGTTTGTACTTGCCGCAGTAACATTCGTAGTCTTTGGTCGGGCCAAAAATCCGTTCGTCGAAAAGGCCGTCTTTTTCCGCCCGGAATGTACGGTAGTTGATCGTTTCCGGCTTGATGACTTCACCGTGAGACCAAGCGAGTACTGCTTCAGGCGAAGCCAAACTAATCCTAAGGCCGGAAAAATCAACCAAATTCAAATCTTCCATAAATAAGTTAAAATTAGTTAAAAATCGTTAAAATTGGTTAAAACTAGTTGTAATCAGTTTCATCCATTTTCAACTATTTCATATAGTCAATTGATAATCCTAGTGCATTTAATTCTTTGACTAAAACATGGAATGATTCCGGAACGGATGATTGTGGGATATCGGCACCTTTAATAATTGATTCAAAGGCTTTGGTCCGGCCGCGGACGTCATCACTTTTAATTGTCAGCATTTCCTGCAAGGTAAAAGGCACACGATGCGATTCCAGCGCCCAAACTTCCATTTCGCCAAACCGCTGACCGCCGAGCTGGGATTTGCCGCCCAACGGTTGTTGAGTAACGAGTGAGTATGGGCCGACCGAGCGAGCATGGAATTTGTCCTCCACCATATGGATAAGCTTCATGATGTACGTGGTGCCGACAAGGACTTTATTACTATATGGTTGACCGGTCTGGCCGTCGTACAAAGTGACTTTGTTGTCAAGCGGCAGGCCAAGCTTCCGCAATTCGTTAACAATAAATTCTTCTTTCAGTTTTTCAAATACCGGAACAGAAATCTGAATATTATTCTTCTGGGCGATGACGCCTAAGAGATTTTCGAAAAGTTGTCCTAAATTCATGCGGGAGAGGATCGACAACGGTGACAGGATGACGTCGACCGGAGTGCCGTCTTCGAGATACGGCATATCCCATTCGGGCAATACTTTGGAAATGACGCCTTTGTTGCCGTGGCGACCGGCCAGCTTATCACCGACGGAAATTTTGCGTAACTGGGCGGTATTGACAATAATTCTTTTAAGGACACTTGGTTCCAGTTCATTGGGATCTTTTTTGCTGTCGATAGTTTCGACGTTGACGATATAACCGCGTTTGCCGTAAGGCATTCTCAAGGAAGTATCTTTGACGTCTTTGGCTTTTTCACCAAAAATCGCCCGTAGCAATCTTTCTTCCGCCGTCAGTTCTTTTTCGCCTTTGGGCGCGACTTTTCCGACCAGGATATCGCCTCCCTGGACTTCGGTGCCGACAAGGACCAAACCATCTTTATCCAAATTTTGCAAAACTTCTTCCCGAACGTTGGGGATATCGCGGGTCAGTTCTTCCGGTCCGAGTTTGGTATCGACCAGATCGGCGATGAATTCTTCCATGGTAATTGATGTTAGGACATCTTCTTTCATCAACCTTTCGGAAACGACGAAGCCGTCTTCATAACCTAAGCCGTTAAGCGAAGTGTAGGCGACGACCAAGTTCTGACCCAAAGCCAGCTGGCCGCGATCAGTTGACGGGCCGTCGATAATAATTTCCCCTTTGCGGACTTTTTGTTTTTTTTCGACTTTCGGCCGTTGGTCAAAGGCGACGTCTTTATTGGTGCGGATATATCTTTCCAGGTTGTATTCATACTTTTTGCCGCTTTTCCCTTTCAGGATCACTTTCTGGCTGTCGACATAATCAACGACGGCTTCTTCCGGTGCGGTGACTGTGCGATTAAGAGATGTGCTGACTTTTTTCTCCATACCGGTACCGACAATCGGCGCCTGAGCTTTTACCAAAGGCACCGCTTGGCATTGCATGTGGGTACCCATCAGGGCCCGGCTGGCGTCATCGTTTTGCAGGAAAGGAATGAGGGCAGCCGAAGCGCCGACTACCTGGCGGGGAGAAATATCGACAAAGTCCAGTTTTTCGACCGGGGTTTCGACAATATCGCCTTCATGGCGGCTGACGACCATTTCGGCCGTAAGGTAATTATTTTCATCAACGGCAATATCGGGAGAAGTAATGTAATAATTTTCTTCATCATCAGCTTGCAAATAAATAATTTCATTGGACAGTTTGACTTTTGTTTTATTGCTATGTTTTTCCTTGACTAGTTTGCGGTACGGCGTTTCCAGAAAACCATATTTATTGACTTGTGAATACAAGGCCATGTAAGTAACAACGCCGATGTTTGGTCCTTCCGGCGATCTAATCGGACAAATCCGGCCATATTGAGATGAGGAAATATCGCGGATGGAAAACGACGCCCGTTCTTTTTCGATACCGCCCGGTCCGCCGACGGTAATCCGACGTAAATTATCCAGTTCCGATAATGGATTCGTCTGGTCGACGATCGTCGACAACTGGCTGGTGCGGTAAAAAGAATTGATGGCGACGATAAGCGGTTTTGAATTAACGATCTGTGACGGTGCGACATTAGTTTCACCGGCGACCAGACTCATTCTTTCTTTGATTTCCCGCTCCACCCGGACCATGCCGACACGAATACCATACATACTGACGAGTTCGCCTACCGTCCTCAAGCGGCGGTTACCCAAATGGTCGATATCATCAAAATTGCCTTTGCCGATTGTCAGGTTGACAAGATATTTGATCGTTTCAAGAATGTCGGTTTTGGTCAGGAGGTAATTGTCTTTGGTGATTGGCAGGTTGAGACCCAATTTTTTATTGATTTTGTAGCGGCCGACATCGGAGAGGGAATATCGGCGGTGGTTAAAAAATAAATTATTGAGTGTTTCGTAAGCATTTTCCAAAATAAGTGGTTCCCCCGGCCTGACTTTACGGTAAATTTCGAGAACGGCTTCGTTTTTGCTTTTGGTTTGGTCTTTTTTGCTAGTCGGCAGAATATATTTTTCCAGCAGGCCTTTGTCAAGGTCATCGAAATAACTCATGATCTGGTTGCTGTTTTCACCTTCAAAAGTTTTCAGGAAAACCGGCGCCAGGAATTTTCGTTTCTTGTTGACTTTCATTTCAATCAAGTTATTTTTGTTGATGGCGATATCAATCCAGGCGCCGATATACGGTCTGATTTCGGCGTTGTAAAGAGTTAATCCGGTTGACTTGTCAATTTCGGCGGTAAAGTAGACGCCGGGCGAGCGGACGATCTGATTGATGATAGCCCGTTCGATACCGTTAATGATGAATGTTCCCCGGTCGGTCATTTTCGGCAGGTTGAAGAAGTAGACATCCTGTTTTTTTTCGGTCCCGGTTTTTTTATTAACCAGTCTTAATTTCAGATAAACCGGTGTATCGTAAGTCAGTTTTTTGGTCAGACAAAGCGGCAGGTCATAGCGGGGTTCGCCGAAGAATAAATCTTCAAAATATAAGACGAATTTTTTGCCGGTGTAGTCTTCAATCGGGAAAAACTCGTTGAAGATTTCCTTGAGAGTGACATTGATGAAACGGTTCCACGATTCTTTTTGGACTTTGATCAGATCAAATTCTTCCAGCTGGCGGTCCTCTTTTCCTAAAAGGAGAGTTTTTTTTGGGGTTTTAATGTTTGGGTCGGTTTTACTCATCAGAATATAATTGTAAATACTTTAGATAACAATAAAACACCCCTACAAATTAAAGGGGAGGAAAAAAACAGTTCCTAATATACACCCATTTTTAAAAAAAATCAAGGGATTTTTTATTCCTTTATAAAGAAGCGTTTTTCTTTTTTGGACTGGGGAGACAATGTCCGCATTTTATTGAGCAGGCTTTGGAGACTGGTGTGGTTTTTGGCCGGTGGCGGCAGTTTTCGGACTTCATCAATTATTTCGCCGCCCTTTTCCTCGACCACTTCACTTACTTCTTCTATGATATCGGCCAAATTCTCTTCCCAATCTTCGCTTAACTCCAATAGTTCGTGAAGCATTTTTCGCCCATGTTTTGTTCCCAATAGGTATGCGGCGCCGCCGGTCACGATGGCACCAAAGGTAAAGCCTAACCAAAAATTGGATAATTGCTGCTCATTTTTTACCATTTTTTTTCCGGCGAAGAATATCAATGATGCTGAAAAGGCTTTTGGCGCCGGCAAAAAAACCGGTCAGTTCGGCAAAACCGTGTTCGACCGAACCGCCGACTTTCTCGAAGGCGTCAATGATGCCGTTAATCCGTTTTAAGGCCACCCGTAATTCACGTAGGACTAAAATAAGCTGGATGCCGATAACGACCAGTAAAATCGTGGTAACCGTCAGGACCACTGTTAGTAATAATTGAGTTGTATCCATAAGTATATTGTGGATGAAAATTAACTAAATATCAACTCGTTTTTTTCCTAAGAAATTACCTTGGTGATCTTCCATGGTAAATATCAGATAATAAGAGCGAGCTGACATTTCCGAATTTATGCTTCTTACAAAACCATCCATTACAAATTCTTGGCCATGCCAATCTTTAAAATATGTCCGTGCTTGTTGGTCCGGAAAAGAAGGATAAGTTAGAACCGCGTTTTTGGTTTTACCGGATTTAATGTCGAGGAGAGTGATTCCCTGACAAGCCGTGCCGCAATGTCTTAAAAAGAAAATATATTTATCACCAAGCCAGTGCAAATCGCTTGTGATATCCCAAGAGCCGAAATTCGTCTGATAAACTTGTTTGAATTTTCCATTATGTAAATCAAAAATCATTAAAGCTATTTTATCTGCCGACCCGCCCGGTTCAATAAAATAAGAAAAAGCAACCTGTTGTTGAGAAGGTGATAGTTCTGCCGAACTGACTGGTTTTTGATTGTAGAGAAGTTGTTTTTGATAAGCATCTTTTATCAGTACAACTTTATTTTGTTTGTATTTTGAAAGAAAATCATAATCATTAATGCTAAGTTTGGTTATATCGATATTATTTTGCAAAAAAAAACTTTTTCGATTGTCGATAAAAACCACAGTAAGGAGCGCTAAAAATAATAATGAAATAAATCTGCAGGCTTTTATCATAATTTAAAAAAGAAAATTGTGCTATTGCCACCGAAGACATTTTTATAGATAATAGTAAGTGCAGATATTTTTCCTTCAGCCCAGTCTGGAGCAGAAATGCTATCATCATAGTAATGATTTGCTCCGTTTGTGGGGTCCGTCGCTTCATCGTTGATGATTTTTCCCGCAATTTCATAAGCATGTTCCCACGCTTTTTTATCTATTTCACTCCCGGTATGCAAAGGGTTTTCAACATATAACCGATTGGGATCATCCGAGTTAAACGAGCTAAATTGTAGCGGTTGGGTAATTACCTGCCAATATGTTTTAGGCCACCCAATATTTTTTACTCTATTTTTAATTACCCAACCAATAGAAATCCTCGCCTGGTCGGGAACGAGAGTATTCCTGGCTTCGCCAAACAAAGCTCTTGCCAGAATAATTTTGTCGGGATCATCGGCGAAATCTCCCGTCCATCCCGGATCATCCACAGTCGGTGTTCTTACTGGCGGTATAGGAGGAGAACCAAAATTCAGCGCCAGACGATGTAATACGGGCATCCTGTCGGCGACAAACTCAATAATATGATTTTGTTGAGGCAAATTGGTAGTAATTGTTTCCGTTTCTGTTTTGGTCGGTGCAAAAAGCGGTAAAAAAGAGCCGATTAAGCGCCAGAATTTATATTTGATCGTTTTCAGCAGACTTGCTTGTATAATGTTATCGATAATAATTTTCACATCGTCGCTGTCGCGCTTTCTTCGCGAGTAGGTAATGTTGTAAGTAAGAGAACGAAAAGAAAGCTTGTTCAAGACGTTTGTTATCCACGGTCTTCGTTCGCCATCTTCAGCCTGATTATTTATATCTAAAGTTAGCTGGGTGTTGGGTTGCCAGATAAATACCATAAAACTTTCTAAAGTTAAGGAGCCGTTTTTTTGTCTTCTTTCTAAACTTAACGTATGATTTTTTCCTTGGAGAAATATCATTATATAAATAATTTGCAGCTCATTAGACGGTTTGATATTAAATATCACCTTGTTATCAATACGAAGAATAGCGTTTTTTGCTTCACGAGCCTTGATGATGAAAAGATGAAATGCGGAAAAACTGGCAAAATTAACATTTTCCTTATCGTTAATTATTCTTCTGTTTTTGTCCTCAAAAATCAACTCCATATTTCCATTATTGACGAGATATTGTAGTTTGTCAACAGAATGACAAAAATATGATTATGGTAAGTTAATTATCCAAATGAAAACTCTTTAATAAAAATCCGCGATCGCGTAATTCTATTAAAGAATCAAGTTTGACAAAATATAGCGGTCGTGGTTTTTTGTCAAAGGTTATTACAAATAATTTTGCGATCGCTAATAAATTTGTAATGAATTACCTTTTTTTACAATTCTCCCGATTTTACTTTTTCCGCTACCAGATTGTTAGCGTGCAGAAGTTCATCATAGGAGGTTCCGGCATCGATCCACCAGTCGAGGATTTCGCAGGTGAGCGTTCCTTCCTTAACATAAAAGTTGTTAAGGTCGGTGACTTCCAGTTCGCCGCGGCTGGACGGTTTTAACTGGCGGATAAAATCGAATACCCGGTTGTCGTACATGTAAATGCCGGTTTGGGCGATATTGGATTTCGGGCGGGCCGGTTTTTCTTCAATTGACAATACTTTTCCGCTTTTATCAATTTCAATGACACCATATTGACCGGATTCAGTTGGCATTTTTACGCCGTAGATAAGAGCGCCGCGATCCTGTTTTTCAAATTTTTCCACTACCGGATTCAAATTGGCATTAAAGATATTGTCACCTAAAAGAACTAACAATTTTTCGCCCCGAGCAAATTCTTCCGCCAGCGCAATAGCATTGGAGATGCCACCCGGTTTTTGCTGAACAGCGTAATAAAGACAGATACCGAAATCGGATCCGTCTTTCAAAAGATTAGCAAAATCGCCTGCATGATCGGGTGAACTGGAAATAAGCACTTCTTTAATACCGGCTTTGGCCATCGTTTCAATTCCATAATAAATCATTGGTTTGTTATAAATCGGGAGTAAATGTTTATTGGTGACCCAGGTAAGCGGCCGAAGTCTTGTCGCTAAACCACCGGCCAGTATTAATCCTTTCATATATTAAGGCAATATTATTATCTTTAACAAAAAAATGATGGTAAAGGCCATCAGGATATATTCTATCACAGTCTTCAGATGAAGGGAATTGTCGACAATATGATGGTAGACTCCCCAGACAATGTAAAACAGTGCATAAGTAACCAGGACGAAGAATTCGATCGACCGCTCGCCTTTGTAAAGATCGGCGGAGATGAGGAAAAAAACGCCGGCGGTAAAAAGCAATAAATAATCGAATAAATTTTTTTTCAGTTCCCGGTGCAGTTGGGCTAATGCGTGATTCATATTATAATATCGCTCCGCGGGTAAAAATTAATAAGCCAAGGATAATAAAACCAAGGAAAATAAAATGGGCCAGATTTTTGCTGCCGATGCGCAGGACATGCAGTTTCGAGGCAAAATAAAAATCAAGCGCCAGTGCGAGCATTAAAAAACCAAGAAAAATCAGATTCATATTAACGGCAAATCCGAGCAGATTGATTTTCGGATGGTTGGTTTCTCTTGCAAGAACGGCGGGAATTTGAGCTAATTTGGTTGGGGCGACGGTAGCCAAAGTTGGCATAACCGGAACCGGTGTCGGTGTCAGTGCCGGTGGCGGATTATTCTGGGCGACGACCGATGTACTTTGCGGTTTGCCAAACATCTGGACAACCAGTGTAGTCTGTTCACCGTTTAAGACACCGTTGACGATAGCAAAACCGACATCAGTATAATTAGACCGAAGGATGTTTTCCCGGTGGGTGGGCGAATTCATCCAGGCATCAACCACATTTTGGCTGAATAAAAAGTTTTTAGCGAGATTTTCGCCGGCGTATTCGTAATGATAGCCGGCACCCAGGATAAAATCCCAGGGTGTTTCGCCGTCGGGACCGTAATGAGCCCAGTAATTCTTAGTGAACATATCGGCGGCTTTGCCGGCGGCTGCCTGCGCAAGCTCGCTGTTATATTTCAAATCCGGCAAACCGTTTTTTTCCCGTTCCTGATTGGTCAATTGATAGAGCTTATCAACGGTGATATCCGTCGCAAATCCCAGTACGTTTGATAATCCCAGCTGTTTGAAAGTAAATGTTAGAAACAGGGCGATAATCAGGTAATAGGTAAGGAAATCGGGATGAAGGGCCTTCGCCCGGTAATTATTGTCTTCCCCCGGTGTTAGCAAATGGTGGAAAAAATTAGTTACTCTTTTCATGTCTCACCTTCATTTTAAGGAAGACGGCGGCGATTGTCAAAAGGGAAAAAGTGAAGGCGATGGCGGCGAAGATTTTACTTAAAGACAGCGGGTTGGTTTTTTCGGTTTTTGTTCCCAGGACAGCCGGTGTGGTTGTTGCATTTAAGTGTTTAACTGTGGCGGAGGGAGTAGCGACGGTTGAAAGGGTGGGTTTGGCGGTTGGCGTTGGTTTTTTGGTTGGGACCGCCGTCGCTAAAGCTTTGGCGGTCACAGTCGGTGTTGCTGTCGGCTTTGGTGTAGCAGTCGGCTGAGAAGTGGGGGTAATTGTCGGTGTGGGAGTCGATGTGGGAGTGGGTGTCAGCGCCAGACAGGCGCTGTCATTAGCGGCATTTTTGGTGATGACGGTGGAGATAAACCAACCGTCACCGCAGCGGAAATAACTTTTTTCCGAATTAAAACTGCCGGAGTAAGCAATGCTTTCAATGACGTCGCCGCTAGCGTTTCTTAAAATCGCCGAATCACCATCGTTATTGTTCAGTACCGAGCCGGAGGTTGTAGCGATTAAAAAACCGAGCGCCGGGATTTCATTGACATCAAATTTCAATTTATGAGAGCTGATACTGGTATCATCGGTAATATAATCGCCGGTGATATCAATCGTTTTATTTTCGTCATTATATACTTCTACCCATTCGTATTCGCCCGATTCCGGCGCCGGATAGATTTCGTTGATTTTCAGAGCCGCCGACACATCCGTCGTTAATAATATACATATTATATATATAACTGTTAAAGAATAAAGAAAAACAGTCATGAAACAATGAAAGCATTTCTTAGACCGGGTGTCAATGGATTATAATCCACAATTGGCTAAAAACGAAGCGTCTCATTGGCCTTAATGAATTGCAATTGCCGTCGTCACTTGCGACCAATTATACCGGTCAGAAAAATTCTTATCCGGGCCGTAATAGGGATCATGGATAATAAAATCATTTTTGCCGTCATCCCATTTATAAGCAACCACAAAATGCAAGCCGGAAACGCTTGGTACAGACAAACGCAATATGACCGGCGTATTGTTTTTGACATACGATTTGACCTGATCTTCGTTTGAGCCGAGCCAATCGGTCGATTTGCCGCTGCAGCTAAACGCCCAGTTCCATAAGTCGCCACCGATAAACTTGCTGGGGTCACTGACAATGGTGGCCGGAGTAATGTTTTGCCCATAGCTTTTGCAGACCATGGCGACGGAAGTTACGGCACAGCCGGCTGTCATCACATTGGTTGACGAGCCGGGCAGAATCATATTTCCCCATTGGGGATCCCTTTGAGTGTAATACCAGCCGTTGCTGCCGTTACCGAATGTCGTCAAGCCACCGCCGGCCGACTGGGTAAAAGCCGAGAAACCGGCCAATTCCTGGCGCGCTTTGTTCAATAGATTTTCGTAAATTGTTTCGTCGTTTTGTGTAGCAGCCAACAGCTGTTGTTTGGCTGCTTTCTGGCTGCTTAAATTTGTTTGTTGTTGGTTTAAGGTTGTTTGCAAATTATTCAGCTCAACAGTTTTTTCTTCCCGTAAATTTTTTTGTTCTTCAAAATTAGTTTTCGTTTCTTGCACCTGCAGTAATAGATTTTGATTATTTTGGCGGGTGGTTTTTAGGTATTTGACTTGGCTGATTAAATCGTTGGCGTCGATACTGTCAAGAAGAATAGTAATAAGGGAAACTGATCGTTGTTTATAACTTTCGACGATTTTGTCAATCAATAAATTAGAAAGATAATCCAATGAAGTATTCAAGCCCTCAATTCGGGTACCCAGCGTATCAATTTCCTTTTGCGTGGTGATGATTTTTTGCTTGGTATCTTCAATTTGCAAGCCGGTCAGGTAAATCTGCGTATCCATATATTGGATTTGTGATGACAGAGTGTTCGCTTGGTTGCGCAGGTCATTGACTTTTTGGGAACATAAACCGACTAAAGTATTTAGGTCGTTTTGGGACAGGCCGGAAACGGACATATTCGGATCGCAGTCGATAGACATTATTGGCCGGGCAAAGGCAAAGGCGGATACCGACAGAAGGAGAATAAAAATAATTAGAATTTTTTTGAACCTCATAAAATTATTTTATACCTTGAGATACTTGTTTGTTGCCAGAAAGCTGGCGGCGGCGGCAATGCCCATGCCGAAAAGGGAAGAAAGGCCGAAAGTGATGGCGAGAAAAGTGGGATTGATCGGCCAGACGGTCAACTGGGTCCAGTTCAGATCGAGAATAAGCGGCGGTGTGCCCCGCAGATAGGCGCCAAGAAACGGCGACAGGTAGAAAAGAATCCCGGCCAGTATTAAAAAGGAAACGACGGAGGCGGTAAAACCCATGAAAAGCCCCTCGAGCAAAAACGGTTTACGGATATAGAAATTGGTCGCGCCCAATAGCCGCAACAGCTCGATCTCCTCTTTTTTGAGGGCGATTTTGAAAAGAGTGGTGGTCGTCAAAACGATGATCGACATGGTAATCAGATAGGCAAAAAAGACGATGGTTACTTTCCGCAGGATAGACGTCAAAGTAATCAGCCGGTCGAAAATATCCTTCTGGAACTGAACTTCGTCCACTGCCGGTTGTTTTTTTAGAAATTCGGCAATTTCCGGCAAATAGATTGGTTTTTTGGCGTAAATTTCCAGTGACGGCGGCAGGATATCGGCCGACACCATTTCCAAAAGGAGTGGATTGTCCTTGTTAAGGTTTTTATAAATGTTGAAAGCGTCAGCCTGGGAAATATATTTTATGGAAAGTATTTTGCCTGAGGCGACAAGCTGGTCGCGGGTGCGGAAAATTTCCGATTCCGGTGTCTTCGTTTGGAAATAAACGGTGACTTGCGGCCGGGTTTCGACATAACCCAGTATTCCGTAAAGAAAACTCAAGGAAGTAAAAAGCGCCAGCGATAAAAATAGAGTGAAAAATAATACCAAAAAAGCCGTGAAAGACTGGTAAGGCGTCCGGCGGATAGAGGTCAGCAATTCATTCATAGTTCATATCCTCCTTTTTTGATATCTTTGGTTAATTTGCCGTCCTTCATGACAAAAACCCGTTTTTGCATGCTGTTGACGATATCGGTATTATGGGTCGCGATAATGATTGTCCTTTTTCCTTCAAGCTTCCGAAAAATTTTGATAATGCTCCAGGAAGTTTTCGGATCGAGATTGCCGGTCGGTTCATCGGCCAAAAGTATTTGCCGGTCACCGACGATCGCCCGGGCGATCGCCACCCGCTGTAGTTCACCGGCGGAGAGTTGTAGTGGAAAGACCTTTTCCTTATGGGAAAGATTGACCATTTCCAGCGCTTCCCGGACTTTGGTTTTAATTTCCGCCGGCCGCATGCCGATGACTTTCAGGCTTAAGGCGATATTTTCAAAAACATTTTTATCAGGCAGGATTTTGAAGTCCTGAAAAACGACGCCAATTGAGCGGCGGAGAGCAACCAAATCCTTAAGATCGTTGACCGTTACCTTACCGGCAGTGGGCGTATATTCACGCATGATCAATTTCAGAATCGTCGTTTTGCCGGCACCGGAAGGGCCGACGAGAAAGACAAAGTCGTTATCAGCGATCTCGAAGGAAACTTCATTAAGAGCGGTGTTGCCCAGTGGGAAGCGTTTTGTGACGTTGTTGAAGATAATCATAGACTAATGTCCAAATAAACAAATAAACAAATCAGACAAATAAATGATTAAATGATTTTAATGTTTTAATGCATTAAAACATTTATTTGCTTATTTGTCTGATTTAGACATTGGTCTTATTGCATCTCCACCCATCCTACGTCCATCAGCCAGCCGGCTTTGTCACCGGCATAAGTCTGGCCCCAGACTTTGACTTTTTTACCGACATACGGTGACAAATCAACCGTCGTCGATGTCAGGTAGACGTTTTGCGATTCGCCGCCGGGACGCTCGAGGTGATAAGTGCCTTCGCCGTCGATGCCGCCTTCGCGCAATATGCCTTCGGCGCTGTCTTTAAACGTTTTTTTGTCGGCAATGCCGGCGGTTTTAGCGGCGGTTACGGTATTGCTGCTATTCGAGGAATTGTTGTTTTTTGTGCCTTTTTGGAAAAAGGCAATGATAAAACCGGCTAAAACGCCAAGGATAATGGCGCTGCCGATAAAGGCAAAAAATGTTTTGTATGAAGCGCCGTCGTCATTTGCATTATTGTCAAGATTATGAATTGCAGAAGGATTTTTAGTAATTTCCATATCCATTTAGCATAGCAAGAAAAAAAGAAAAATACAATACTCAATAAATTACTTATTTTGTTTGAGGTAGGCTTCAATAAAGTTATCTATTTCCCCGTCGAGGACGCGGTCAACATTCGATTCTTCATGGTCAGTTCGCAAATCCTTAACTAATTTATATGGATGCAAGACATAAGAACGGATCTGCCGGCCCCAGGAAGCGATTTTATCTTTTTTAAAAGATCGAAGTGTTTTTTCCGCCTTTTCCTGCTCGATTTGCCATAGTTTCGCCCGCAATATTTTCAGGGCGTTTTCCCGGTTTTGCAGCTGGTAACGCTCGGTCTGACACTGGACGATGATACCGGTTGGTTTGTGGATCAGGCGGACAGCAGTCGCCACTTTATTGACATTTTGTCCGCCATGACCGCCGCTGCGGTAAAACTGCCAGTCTAGCTCTTCTTCTTTGATATCAATTTCCTTGTTTTCAATGACCGGCAGCACTTCCACTAAAGCAAAAGAAGTTTGTCTTAATTTATCGGCATTAAAAGGGGATTGCCGTACTAGCCGGTGGACGCCGGCTTCCGCTTTCAGGTAGCCGTAGGCAAACTGGCCTTTGACGTTTAAAATAGAGCTTTTGATGCCGGCTTCATCGCCGGGCACACGATCGATTTCTTCAAAAGACCAGGCTTTTCTTTCGAAATAACGGGTATACATCCGGAAAAGCATTTCCGACCAGTCCATTGCTTCAGTGCCGCCCTGGCCGGCATGGATGGCGAAAATGGCGTCGCCTTTATCATAGGGGCCGGAGAGGAAAAGGAGGATTTCGTAACGGTTGATCATTTTTTCCGCTTCGTTAATGCTACCTTCTTCCAGAAGAAGTTGCATCATTTCCAGATCGTCGATTTCCTTTTTCATTTCCGTGATTTTTTTCATTACCTCGGTCGCCTTCTTGTTGTCCTGCCAGAAGGCGCTGTCATAGGTTTGTTTTTCTAAAGCGGCCACTTCCTCTTTTTTGGCTGGTAAGTTGGCGCGGGTGAGGATACTGTCAAGTTTTTTCTTTAACTCATTTTTTTTATCGTCCATGGTAGTGATATTATATCAGGCAGAATGATAAAGAAAAAAGCGCTTTACTTGAATTCACTGCCGACAATGAGGACGACGTCGGCGGAGTTCGTTGCCGAGAGAGTTGTGACTTTAAAGCTGCTTTCATAAGCTTTCAGGTCCTGCTCAATCATGGCTGTTGCCTGTTGTTTATTGTCCTTAACCTGCAACTCGCTCTGGGTATAATCGTAATTGTCGGCGTTGCCGGTCAGCACATCGGTATACCCTTTACTTTTTAGAATGTCGCGGACATCGCCGGCTTTACCAACGACACCGGAACCATTTAATACTTTTATTTTTAGATCGGCTTTAGTGAAAGCCGGCGTCGGGGTAACAGTCGGCAATGGAACTACTGTTGGTGTCGCTGTCGGTACCGGTTTTTTGACCAGTGATGATAAATTGGTTGGCAGTTTGTAATTGGTAAGCAGGACAAAGAAAATAAAAGACAGGATAAATGAGGCGGCAAAAATCAGAAGTTCCCGTTTCGGCAGGGAGATTGACGGCAGGCTGATCGGATTGGCTGCTTTGGCGATTTTAACACCTTTTTTCAGCAAAGAAAAATTCTTATCTTCCTGGCTGAAAATAAATGCCCCGAAACAAGCGTCATATTCCAGGATAGGAAATTGTTTTTGGGCCGGTACGACAAGCATTTTTAAATATTCCTGATAGAAATTGGGAATAATCCGCTTGAGGGGGTTGGTCCAGACGCCGACCGATTTGGTAAAAGTATCCTGACGGACGGTCTCCGATTCCGGACCAGAAAGGATTATCCGGTTCAGTTTATTTTTTTTCTCTTCCAACTCGGTCGCGTTGTCTTTAAGCAATCTTTCGATTTTTTCGTCGGCGCCAATATGATGACTCCATTTTTTATCACTCAAAAGTCCCAACGAATCATATAGATAGCCGTCAACCTGGTTTTTTTCGTAATTAACGTAAAGGATTGTTTCTTTTTTTTCGCTACGCAGGGTTTTGTCGAATAATTTGAAGTAGGCGAGGGTATCGGGCAGAAGCGAACGAATTTTTAAATCAATCAAATTAAACGCCTGTTGATATTCGACCAATATCTCCCGGCGGATGGCATAAAATGTCAAAATCTTTTGTTTGTCTGATTCGACGATAAAGCAATCATTAGCCGTTTCGTCTACATCGGCTGCCAGGGAAGAGCGGACTTTGTCGCGGATAAATGAGTTCATGGCTGTCGGAGCGATATCGGCCGGGACTTCGGTCCGCAAAAAAGAAAAAGCATTTTGCGGTAATATCAGGGTGACGTCTTTATCGTTGACCGGCTGGGTAGAGGCCATGTTAAGTGCTTCTTTGATTGCCGATGCCAATAAGTCGATATTGGCCGGCCGGCCGCCGTCCAAAAGTTTCGCTTCGTGTTTTTTGGCAAAAAAGAAAGTTTCCTGCTGCCCAAGCATGGTTTTTTTTAGGTTAAGCAGCCTGATATTATGTTCGTCAATATAGAGGTAAATCATCAAATTTATTATAGCTAAAAATATTCACAAAAGGCAAGTGGAATAAAAAGTGTTGCGATTGCAATGTTTAAGCAGGGTGGTATAGAATATGGTGGCATGGAAAATCCTGTGGATGAGATTAAGAAAAAGATTGATATTGTTGACTATATCGGCAATTTTGTTACTCTCAAAAAAGCCGGCCGTAATTTCAAAGCCTGTTGTCCGTTTCACCAGGAGAAAACGCCGTCATTCGTCATTTCTCCCGAACGGCAGATCTGGCATTGTTTCGGTGCCTGCGGTGAAGGCGGTGACATTATCCGTTTTTTGATGAAATGGGAAAACATCACCTTTTATGAAGCGCTAAAAGAGCTGGCGGAAAAAGCGGGCGTCAAATTAGCCAACGGTCTGGGAGCCGAAGACCGGACTTGGAAAAAGAAGGAGCGCTATCTGACAATGAATTTTCTGGCTACCGACTTTTTCGAGTATATACTTCATAAAACCAAATTCGGCAAAAAAGGCCAGGAATACCTGGAAAAACGGGCGATAAAGCCGGCGACGGCCAAAAAATTCCAGCTGGGTTATGCGCCAAACTCCTGGGATTCCCTGCGGCATTTTTTGAAAAACAAAAACTATACCGAAGCGGAAATGCTGGAAAACGGATTGCTTGTCAGCAGCGCAAAAGGCAGCAACTACGACCGTTTCCGGGGCCGCCTGGTATTTCCGCTTAAAGACAGCCGTGGCCAGGTGATTGGTTTTTCCGGCCGGGCATTGGACGAGCAGGACAAGTCAGCCAAATATATAAATACGCCGGAAACGCCGCTTTACCATAAGCGGGAAACGCTTTACGGCCTGGATGTCGCCCGCGAGGCGATCAAAAAAGAAAAAAATGTCGTCATTGTTGAAGGGGAGTTTGATATGATTACTCCTTATCAGGCCGGTTTCGGAAATTTTGTCGCCATCAAAGGGTCGGCACTGACGTTTGAACAGCTGACAATCCTAAAGCGCTATACTAATCGTCTGGTCTTGGCGCTGGATACCGACGCCGCCGGCGAGGAGGCGATGCGTCGGGGTATTACCGAAGCGGAAAGACTGGATTTTGAACTGGAAGTCGTCAGTTTTGATTTTGCTAAGGACCCCGACGAAGCCGTCCGGACCGATCCGGTCAAATTCACCCAGGCGATCAAAAGCCCCCAACCGATTTACGACTTCCTGATATCCAAGGCCCAAAAGAAATACGCTGCCGATGACCCTTTTAGCAAAAAAAAAGTCGGTGATGAAGTGGCGCCTTTCATCGGACGCATCCAAAATCCGATTGTCCAGTCTCATTACGTCAAAAAGTTAGCCAATCTGCTTGAAGTAGATGAATCAAGCATCACCAATCTTCTTTTCCGGCTGAAACGGCAGAAAAAACAGACGGCGCCGGTTTATTTGGCCAAACAAAAAGCCGTGCCGTTTGAACGTGAACTCTTAATCCAAAAATATATTTTAAGCGTGATTTTCCAGAGTGAGGATCCGATGGCCATGGCCGAAAAACTCTTTTTAGTCATCAGCCCCGGAGATTTTTCCATCATTTCTTACCAAAAAATATGCGTTTTATTTATGGAACTTTATAGAAATGAGGGAAAATTTAACCTTGATCAGTTTACTTCGTCTTTGTCTCAGCCGTTGCGTCCGGTATTTGATGAATTATATCTTTTTGCCAGCATGGATCATAATCTGAATAAGGAAAAAATCGATAAATTGGCGTATGAAATAAAAATTTATGCCTTGAAAAGACAAATTAAAGAATTATTATCCAGCGAAGGCGAAATTCCGGCCAATAAAGCCGGTCTTCTTTCGACCTTAAGCAATCAACTAAAACAAGTGGAAAAAACCATGATTACGTTATAGAATTGGCATATGATGAAACAACGTTTACCCAAATCTCTCAAAGAATTGATTAGACAAGGTGAAGAAGACGGTTTTTTGGTTCAGGACGATATTTTACTGGTTTATCCGGAGCCGGAGAAACATATCGAGGAAATCGACGAATTTTTTAACGATGCCCTGAAAAAAGGGATTGATATTTTTGAAACCATTTCCACCCGGGAGGAAGCCGATGCCAAAAAATCAGCCGAAGAAATCGAAAAAGAATTGGAGCAACTGGTGGTCCTTAAACACGGCGAGTCGCTTGATCCGATTAAAATGTACCTAAAAGAAATCGGCAAAACGCCACTTCTTACTTTCGACGAAGAAATTGCTTTAGCCAAAAGATACGAGAAAAATGACCAGAAGGCAAAAGATAAATTGATCAAAGCTAATCTGCGGCTGGTTGTTTCCATCGCCAAAAAATATCTTGGCCGCCGGCTATCCTTCCTTGATCTTATTCAGGAAGGTAATAAAGGCTTAATCCGCGGAGTGGAAAAATACGATTGGCGCCGTGGTTATAAATTTTCCACTTATGCCACCTGGTGGATCAGACAGGCGATTACGCGGGCGATCGCCGACCAGTCACGGACGATCAGAATACCGGTCCACATGGTTGATCATATTAATCGTTATTATAAAACCCAGCGGCGTTTGATCCAGAAACTCGGCCGCGAACCGACCGTCAAAGAAATCGCTAAAGAAATGCAGATGACGACCGACGAGATCGAAAACCTGATGAAGATTTCCCAGCAGCCGAAATCATTATCGACGCCGGTTGGCGACGATAAAGAGGCGACGCTCGAACAGTTTGTCGCCGACATCAACCAGCCTACTCTTTATGATAAAGTTTCGCGTGAACTTCTAAAAGATGCGCTCAATAAAGTGTTGGATACTTTATCGCCGCGGGAGAAAAAGGTGTTAGCGATGCGCTTCGGCCTGGAGGATGGCAAACCCAAAACACTGGAAGAGGTAGGCCGGGAATTTCGCGTTACCCGCGAAAGAATCCGCCAGATCGAAGCCAAAGCGATTCGTAAACTAAAGCATCCGACCCGCGCCCGCAAGCTCAAGGACTTCCTTGAATAGAACGTCATATATATGACAAAATCCTATTGACAATACTTCCGAAATATTTTAATTTTTAGTATGAGGGGAAATTTTATCTACAAGAAAATCGGTAAACGGTTGGCAATTGAACGGGAAAGAAAAAGGATGTCTCAAGAACGAGTGGCGATGATATCGGAAATGGATCGGACTTATTTGGCCCGAATCGAGGCAGGAAAAGCGAATCCTTCGCTTAAAATATTAAGTAAAATCTCCAAAGTTTTAAGTATAAAACTTTTTTCCCTGTTTAAGGAAATATAATGTTGACATTGAAAAATATCGGTAAAACCTGTAAAGTTTTTATAGATGAAACAAAATAGTACGCCGACGCAAAAAGCGCTAAATCTTTGGGCGTTGATCTTGATTGTTTGGAGTGTATACCGCGCTAATTTTCATCTGCCCGAATGGTTTGACGAGTTTATCGCCAAACCGCTGGTTTTTATTCTGCCGGTTTATTATTACATAAAATTCATAGACAAGAAAAACTTTTTTGACGATCTGGATATAAAGTGGAAAATGGTGTTGCCGGATTTTCTTTATGGAATAGTAATCGGATTGGTATTTATCGGATCAATTGTTCTTGCCAATTTATTAAAGGCGGGAAAACCGGTGACCGGCAGCCAGTCACTGGCTTTTGGAAGTATTGCTCTTGTCGCTGCGACGGCTTTGGCGACCAGCATTTCCGAGGAAATCCTGTCGCGGGGATTTATCCTGAAAAAGTTATATGAAGAATCAAAAAATATTTACACTTCCTCTTTTTTTGCCAGTATTCTTTTTTTCTTTCTGCACGTGCCAATATTGATGACGACCGCCGGATTAACCGGTAATTTGTTATTACTTTTTATGGCGACCGATATCGTTTTAAGTCTGGTTAATTCGTTTATTTTTCTTGAAAGAAAAAGTCTTGTCTTGCCGATCTTCATTCATATGTTTTACATCATTGCGCTTACCCTTTTCGTGTAATTTTCAGTTTACTTCATATATCCAGAATATCTGTTCCGAGCGGATTTGGATTTTCTTGATTTTGCTTTCCGGAATATTTAAACCATTGAAATCATCGGGGTAGCCGACGTAAACCGTATGGCGGGCTACCGGATCATATTTAAATTTAAAATCGAATTTGTCGAAATGGCTGATTTGCCCGAATCCGTATTCGTCGGGGGCGGAAATTTTCGCCTGCTTCTGGTACTTGGCCGGATCGTATTTCATGTAAAACAGGAAGAAAATGTAGGGTTGGCCATCTTTATCGGTGATGACAAAATGATTGAATTTATTGTAATTTTGCTTGGTATAATCGACCAGTTCCTTATAGCCGCACTGCCAGGCGCGGATGACTTCGATCCGTTTGGGATAATGGAAGAGATAGATATCCCAGTTGTTAACCAGACTGAAAGTGTATGAACCGGCGACCAGCAAAAACAATACTAATAACAAACGCCGGTCTTTGATATTGTCAAAAAAATGAAAAAGGCCGTAGGCGACGATAACGGTGATCGGGAAAATCATAAAATAAGTGCGGATAAGCGAATATTCCTGCCAGGTGAGGGCATTGCCAAGTGGTGCAACCAGGAACAAATAAATAATTAAAAACCGGAACGGTGCCTTATTTTTGAAAAGATAATAGAGGCCGATAAAAATAAACAGATACTCAACCAGCGTAATGACGCCCAGATTATAATAACCGAAGCGCCAGGTTTTGTCGCCCCAGACAAGAAAAAATTCCGGCGACAGCTGTTCCATGTAACGGTTGGTGACGTCGCGAATACTCTCCGTCAGATAATTATGAAGAAGCGGTAAATTATGTTCGGTCAGGTATTCCTGCAGCCGCAGGCGCAAGCCGGCATTATTATAAAAAGCGAGGTTGGCGACGCGGTTAACGCTGTAGTGGTAATCAATGATAAGCGGGATGGCTATAATAGCGACAAAGGTGATGATAATTAGTGTCAATTTCCGGCCGCTCAGTTTTTGCCGCCGACGCCAGAAATAAACGATCTGGTAAAAAATGAAAAAAGCTAAAAAGATGCGGCCGAAATGATAGGCAAATGTCGATAGCAGGATGCATAAATTAGTTAGCAGAAAAAACGAAGTTTTGTTTGTTTTGACGAATTTGACCAGGAATAAAGTCGCTGCCAAAATAAAAAAGGCGCAAATAACACCTTCCTGGGCCTGGCGGGACATGATATGGATCCAGGTGGAAACGCTAACGAGAAATGCCCCGATCAGGGCGATTTTTTCTTTGTTAAATAATTCTTTTATAAGCAGGTAAATCAGGGGAACAAACGCGACGCCGATGACGATATTGAGGAAGCGGGTGCCAAAAGCCGTCAGGCCGAAAATGGCAATAAAAGGAATTGATAGGTAGGAATAAATCGGCAGTTTAAAATCGTCAAACGATTTCAGCCGGAGGGGCAAAAATGCGCCGTATTCATCACGGCCGGTTTTAAGCAAAGAGTAACTGTTATAGCCATATGCGGCTTCGTCGGCATTGAGGCAAGGCGGAATTTTATTGACGCCGATCAGATGAAGAGCTAAACTTATGAGCATGAAAGCGGCCAGACAGGCAAAAATTATTTTTTTACTCATGGGAAAATAAATTAATGATCGTTTTATCGTCAATTTTATACGGTTGTTTTTTGATCATCCCGATTCTCTGTATAGCCCAAATCAAGCCGGCGATAAAACACCATTCTTTCTTAAAAGAATAGTATACGATATTAAATGGCAAAAAAAGAAAATGGTTTATCACCAATCCGGGATCAGTGATATTTTTCCAGATGAATAGAAACTGGTTGCGGAAAGCGATTGTCCGGATGAATTTTCCCGGAAAATATTTGCCGATCGTTGTTTCATGATGGTGCTCGACGACGATTTTCGGGTTAAATATGACTTTATAGCCGGATTTCCAAGCGCGGTAGCTTAAGTCGATATCTTCCCAATAAAAAGGCGCATATAGCGGGTCAAAACCGGACAAGGACAGGTATTTATCGCGGTCGAGGAGGCAGCTACCGCCTTCCGCCCAGCCGTTGCGGCCATCCTCGATGCTATCCTTGCCTAGATGAAAAAACAGACCGTTTTTCCAGAAAAATTTATTCCGGCCGACTACCCGGCCATCGGTTTCCTTCTGGGCAAAGCCGACGGCAAAAAGCGACCGGTCCTTTTCCAGATTATCAACGGCCAGCCCATATTCATTGTCCTGTAAAAGCACGTCGCTGTTAAGGAGCATCACCAATCGGTTTTTGGCTACCCGGATTCCGATATTGATACTTTTGCCAAAACCGTAATTTTTTTTGTTTTCAATCAGGGCAACGTTTTTGTATGGTGTCAGATCATTTTTCAAACTTGTTCCCGGGTTATCATTGACGACAATGATTTCTTCGTCTTTAAGAAACTGCAGATTATGCTGTAAATTTTTCAGGAAGAGGGGTTTGTTTTTATAAACGGGAATAATTACCGATATCATAAAATGATAATTGTCATTCTGAAGCCGTTGTGCCGATAGGATCAAACAAGATGCTATCGCTTCGTTCCAGCATGACATAATATTAACTCATTAACTCTCTGTTTAAAAACCTCATAAGAAAAATTCTGTCGGATAAAATTGTTGGCATTATCTCTGATCGTTTTCTGTTTGTTTTGGTCTTCTAATACTGCCATCATTTTGGTTTGCAGTTCGTTTTCGTTGTTAAACAAATATCCGTTTTGGCCGTCGGTGACGATCTCCTTCGGCCCGCCGGCATTATAGCAAAAAGTAATTGCTCCCGCCGCCATCGCTTCAAGAGGAGTGATTCCGAGATGTTCGACCAATTCCGGATGAGCCTTTTCGTCGACGCCGTAGCCGGTAAAGTGCCAAAAAAAAGTCGCCAGTTTGTAAAGTTCATAAAGTTCATCAAGTGAAATATCCGGCTTCAAAATTATTGAAGGATTTTTTTGAGTGAGATTTTTGATTTGCCGAAAATAATCTTTATCTTCATCTTTTAAACCACCGGCCAATATAAGTTTGTAGTCTTTAAAATTTTGATGCGATCGCTGCATTTTATTAAAGACCGCAATGATTTTTTCGTGTTGTTTGGAATGCAGCTGAGGAAAAAAACGGCCAACCGACAAAATGATTTTTTCTTTATTCGGACTGGGGTCATCAATCAATTCGTTATTAATATACGGATAGATATAATCGCTTTTGATACCCCATTTTCCCAGCCACTTTTGGGTGTACCGTGAGTTGCTGATAAACCGGTAGTTCCATGTTTTCAGTTTATCGATGATATTGTTCGGGTAAAGATTTTTCCGGGGGACCATGCAGAAGACAAAATTTTTTTTGGCGCCCGAGAAAAAATAACTGCCGTCAGTCACATAAAAAAAATAGTCGAAATGTTTTAAGGTTTCAAAAGTTTTAAAAGAATGAAAAGCGCCGTTATCCCGGAAAATATACGGCAAATACTTTAATTTTTTAAATAATTGAAGTGAGAACTTTTTGAACAGTTGGGCGGTAATATTTTTATCCCAGAAAATATTTATTTCATAACCGTCATCGGCAAGGACCTGGAGAATCTGCAGGATATGTTTTTCGCCACCGCCGATCGTGTCGAGGTAGGGATCATACAGCGCGGCGGTTTTTCTTTTCATATAAATAAAGATAAGTGATAGTCTTGGAAAAGGCCTGGTAAATACTCTCTATTATACCAATTGTTCCATCTAAAAAGCCCAGATGTCCGATCAGGCGGCGGTAAAGCTCGGCCAGAAATTTCCGGAAGAAAGTAGCGGTAGTGACGTTTTTATTAGCCTTAAAGAGCAATTCCGACTCGATATCTTCAAAAATAACGGTTTTTTCCACCATTTTGCTTAAATCGCCGTGGAAATAATGGAGCAGTGGTTGCTGAAGATAGCCGGTTTGTCCATCGATGACCGGCGTCGAATGGATAGCTGTCGGCCATTTTTGGAAATATTTTTTATTTATCAGTCTTGTCTGGTAATCCGGCCACCAGCCGCCGTGGCGCAGCCATTTGTTTTCAAAAATGTTTTTACGGGAGATTTTGTAGTGAGTTGGTGCCCCGTTTTTAACCTCGTAGGTTAAAAACGGTTTGATTTCTTCAGCTAGTTCGGGGGTTATTCTTTCATCGGCATCGAGAATGAATACCCATTCCGTTATGGCTTTTTCGATACCAAACCCCCGGGCCGGTTCGACATAAGCACGGCGGGGGAAAGTGTAGACCGGCACTTTTTCTTTTTTGGCAATCTCCACCGTTTTATCCGTACTCTCGGAGTCGATGACGATAATTGAATCGGTTAGTAATCTGGCGGAAGCGATACAGTCCCTGATATTATGTTCCTCGTCAGCGGTATAAATTATGATGGAAATTCTATCTTTCATAGTATAATGTTAATAATATTTTAACAATATGTCCAAGATAATAAAACTGCTCGCGTTAATAATTATTGTTATCAGCACTTTTTTCGCTTCCTGGTTTGCCATCCATAAAGACATTGTTTTCCATACCGATATCGCCCGTGATTTTCTCCTGATAGAAGACGTCGTCCGCAACAAACCGATTACGCTTATCGGCCCCCGCTCCGGCGGCATTCCCGGCGTTTTCCACGGCCCATTATGGACATATATCAATGTACCGGCATTCATTCTCGGCAACGGCAATCCGGCGGTGGTCGGCTGGTTCTGGGTTGTTTTATATGTCGTCGATATTTTTATCATTTATAAAGTTGGAAAGCTGATTTTTAGTCAGGAAGTCGGTCTGTTGGCGGCGGCATTGACAGCGATTGCCACCGCTTTTTCCGTCCCCGGTTTTTTCAATCCCTTCGGAGCGGTATTTATGGCGCCGATTTTTATTTATTTCTTGTATCGCTATATCCAGAAAAAAAAGAAAAAAGATTTGTTGCTGGGACTTTTCAGCCTTGGGTTGGCCATCCAATTCCAAATGGCTTTCGGCGTCCCCATTCTGGTCCTGCTTCTACCGGTACTTTTATTTTTTATCATCAAAAACAAAAAATATTCCCATATCGCCGCCTTTTTGATTTTGCTCATTCCGTTGTCGACGTTTATTCTTTTCGATCTTAAACATCAGTTTTTGCAGACACATTCGGTTATCAATTATCTGACAGGTAAGGAAAACAGCGGCAAAGTTGACAAACCATTTAGTGATATATTAAACAGCCGGATTCATTCGATTATTCATGACGGGCCGGGATTTGTCACCCAGGACAATCAATGGCTGCTTTTAATTTTTGGCGTAATTATGGTTTACGGCCTTTATAAAGTTTTTACCGAAAAAAAATACCGCGACAAAAGGAGTTTTTATCTGTTGCTTCTTTACCTGTACGTCGGCTACTGGCTGATGACCGTCCTTTACAAAGGGCAAATGTGGGGATATTATTACTGGCCGTTCCTTGCTTTGGTGGCGTTATTCTTCACTTCATTTTATGAGGTGATCGATAAAAAATTATTCATTATTATTTTCCTGGTTTTTGTCATATTCGGCCTGAATGTACAGTATAAAAATAATTTTAAACCGGTCGGTTATTTTGGCCATGACGGCAGTTCATGGCTGTTTAATTATAATGCCGCAAAATTAATATTTGCTGATGCCCCTTCGGAATTCGGTTATTATGTTTTTACCGCCGATCAATATGGCTATCCGCCGCAGTATGCAATGCATTATACCCAGACGCAATATAAGAATAAAAAATCTTTTCCATACGTCAAAATGGCAACGACTTATCTTATGATTGCTCCCAGCAATAATCCAACGATCGACGACGGCTGGTGGAAAAAAGAAAAGGTGAAGATCGATAAAAAACCGGATAAGGTGTTTACTTTCCCCGGGTCGAACTTCCGGATAGAAAAGTACACCCTGACTCCCGCGGAAGTGGCGAATAAATCCGATGATACGCTAATTCATACGTTAATATTCCGTTAATGAAAAAGCACATTCTCCTTTTTGTTTTGGTACTGCTGTTCGGTTTTCTTTTTTTCTTTCGTTTGGACTGGAATACGTTGGTCAGCTGGGATGAGGGGTGGTATGCGGTGATTGCCCGGACGATTCTGCAGCGGGGCGATTGGATGAATATGATGTGGAAGGGGCAGCCATATTTTGATCATCCGCCATTGGGGTTTTGGTCAATGGCGGTTACCTATAAATTATTGGGGATCAGCGAATTTACGACCCGCTTACCGTCGGCGATCTATGGTATATTGGCGATTGTTTTTATTTATTTAACTGCTATTGAACTCTTTGGCAAAAAGGTAATCGGTTTTGTTGCTGCTTTAATCATGGGAACATCGGTCTGGTACCTCATCCGGGTGAGAAGCGGCGATCTTGATTCCATATTTGTCTTTTTTTACATTCTTACCGTTTATCTGTCGATAAAATCCGGCCGGAATTTTCGCTGGTTCCCTTTGACGATGGCGGCGTTTGCCGGAGTGATTCTGGCAAAAACGCTGGTCGGCTGGTCGGCCGGTGTTCTCGTTTTATTCTGGAATTGGCAATGGTTTATCAAATCTAAAAAAAATATTTTATTGACAATATTGGGGATTGCTGTTCTACTGGCGATTGTTCTTCCGTGGTATTACATTAATGATAAAAATAATATTTATTTTATCCAGCAGCACTTCATTAATGTCGGTATCCGGAAAAGGACGAGCATCATGGATTATTTAAAACTGAAATATCAACTACCCCTTTTTTATTTACATATGGGAGTAAGGAAGTGGTATTACCTGTGGTTGGCGGGAATTGCGCTTTTGGTAGTGACTTTGAAAATCCTGAAAAAACCGGTTCTTTTCCTGTTTTTATGGAATTTCGTTATCTTATACCCATTCCTGACGACCAACAAGACACAGATATGGCATTTGATTCCCGTTTATCTGCCGATGAGTTTTATCGCCGCCGCCGGATTTTATTACGGAGCCGAGTTTTGCGTAACGCTCATCAAAAAAATCAAACCGTTGCATTGGCTTAAACCGTTGACAAAACCGCTGATTATCAATATTTGTTTTGTCAGTATATTTGTTGTTGTTGCTTCATTACAAATAAAAACTTTTTATAAGGAAGTTTATCCCACCAGCCGTTATACGCCCGACGATGTGGCGATTTCCAAAGCGGTTGCCAAATACCATCAGTCAATATACCTCGATGACGATTTTACGCCGATTGCCTTGTTCTATTCCGATAAAAATATTGTTCCCCTGATCGATTTGCCGGATGAAAAGCGGACGCTGCTGAAATTTTTCCAGTCGGACGAGAAAAACTTTGTTGTCATAACCCGCAACTGGGCAGTAAATAATTTAATTGTTGCAAAAATTCCTTATAAAATATTGGAGAAAAACAACTCATTCTCAATTGTTACCCGGCCATAAATATGATTGTTTTCTACGGTTTATTGCTGGCAGCATTTACCGTCTATTCCTACTCTCTCATCGACGTCAACCTGACATTATTTAATAATCATTATTGGGCCGCGTTTCGCCAGCAGGCGATCAGCCTCGGTTATTTCCACCGTAACTTGAGCTCGGTGATTTACTTGGCGGCGGTTATTCTGTTTTTTTTGTTCAACTGGTATTTCGTCAAACGGTATAAAAACGTTAATTTGAAATGGCTAACGATCCTGACCGGCGGCATTCTGCTATTTTCCTACCCGTTAGTGTCGCATGACCTGTTCAATTATATTTTCGATGCCAAAATCATTACCGTTTACCACAAACTGCCGTATTTTTATACCGCCCAGCGTTTTCCCGGGGATCCCTGGCTGCGGTTTTTGCAATGGACCGACCGGACCTATCCTTATGGGCCGACTTTTATCTGGCTGACGGCAATTCCCTCATTTTTGGCGGTCAACAAATTCATTCTCAATTTCTTTTTTTTTAAATTAATGTGGATGATATTTTATGCCGCCGGCGTTTATGCGCTGGCAAAAATGAATAAAAAATGGGCGGTAATTTTTGCTACCCATCCGCTTATTATTATCGAGGCGTTGGTTAATACCCATAACGATTTAATTATGGTGTCGGCGGCCATCGTTGGATTATATTTGTTAATGGAGAAAAAACAGGCTGTCTGGGGGCGGCTGTTTTTGTTGTTTTCCGCCGGCATAAAATATCTGACATTGCCGTTCATTTTTTTCCGGAAAAACCGGAAAGTTCTCGATCTGATTTTTGGCATTTTTTTGGTTCTCATGCTTTACTTGTCGCTGACGCGGGAAATCCAGCCATGGTACTTTTTGAGTTTTTTTGCCTTTCTGCCTTTTTATACCGATGCTATGGCCGATTTCAATTTTTTTAGTCTGGGGCTTCTGGTATCCAATTATTTTTACATCAAATACGGGGTGATGAATGAGGCCTGGCAGATCGCCCAGAAGACGACATTGCTTTTTATCTTTTTTACTTTAAACGCCGCTTATTTATTTTGGAAAAAATATCTCCGTCAGCAACCATCAAAAAATCTAAAAATGGCACTGGTTGTTTCAATTGTCCTGTCAGTTGTCATCAGCCGGTTTATTGATTTAAGCAGAACGGCATTTTTCGTTAACGACCAGGGTCGGGATACACTGGTTCTTTACCAAATGCTGATCCATCATAAGTGGACGCTTATCGGACCGGCGACGTCGCTGGCCGCCAATTTAGGCAATATTTATTTCGGTCCATATTACTATTATTTCCTAATGCCGTTTATCGCCGTCAGCCGCAGTCCGTATTTTTTAACGGCAATTTTTCCCGCCTTATTCATCGTCGGAATATTACTTTTCCTGATGGTCCGGCAATTTTCATATTGGGAAAAAATATTTTTCCTCCTGTTGGTTACCGCTTCCTGGTATTTGCTTTTTTATACCCGCTTTTTATGGAATCTCAACCTGGCATTTCTTTTATCGTTTATTCTTTTTGACATTTTTTTGCTATTTGAGGATAAAATTATCACCTCGGCCGTTTTCTCCTTGATCCTAGGTTTTGCCGCCGGAGCGATTTTTCAGATCCATTACGGTATGCTGTTTTTGTACGCCGGTTTACCGGTATTTTTTTGGAAAAGAAAACGGAATATTATTTTTTATCTATTGGGTTTTGTTATTTCCTTTTTCCCGTTCGTGCTTTTTGACTGGCGGCATGGGGGAGTGATCGGTAAAAACCTAATTAGTTTTCTCTCTTCCGGCCATGCGCCAATTAACTGGAGTTTACTACCGCTTATTTTTGCCAAGATTTTCGATTACTACCTCATTCCGTTCATCACCGGTTTTACTCAGTTAAAAATCGTTATCGGCGTGGCTGTTTACGGGGGAATAATGTTTGCACTTTGGCGGAAAAAAAGCCGGTTGAGTATTTTTATGCTGGCGATTTTTATTATTTTCCCGCTGACGTTTGTCTTGTTGGCAAGGGATTTCGATTATTACCTGGCGTGTTTTGCCGTCTGGTTTTATCTGGGGCTGGCAATGATATTGCCGAAACGACACCATATCGTTTATTTATTCCTATTGCTATTTATTCTGGTCAACTTTATCCGTTATTTTTCCTTCGGTGAAAACATGCGGGGGCTAAATGCCCAGATTAATATGGCCGATCTCATCCGCTATTATCATGAAAAATGGTACAGCGATGAGGCAATAAAAGGCCACTATCCGGCCAGAATTAATACCGTCCGGATCCGGGTTTTCCCCAATCAGGACGATGTAGCCGGCATAAAATATATCTTGAAAACCCGCTACAATCTGGATGTAGGGGATAACGGGCAAAAATATTTCGTTTGCTATTTCGCCGCCTGCCAATATAAAAATAATTATCTGGTTTTGCCAACCGGCGAAAAAATCCCCGATTACGCCTATATCACTTTGTACGATGAAAAGAAGGACGTGAAGCTATACGTCTTACGATAATACCGCTTTAACCTCGTAGGTTAAAATCGGTTCGTCATAATCTTCTGATTATTCATCTAACAGCAACCTTTTAATAATTTTTAGTTTTCTTTGATAGTTGACGTTGTTCTCGGTAAATTTCTGATATGCGACAGGGTTAGATATTGATATTTCATGAATATGGTTTTTTAATAATTGATGATTAAAAATATAATCCTTATATGACGAAAACAACCAATCTTCCGGTTTTTTGACTAAGCAGCTTGTTGTGGGATTAAGATGGATATATCTGGTTACATGAAGAAGTTGTTCATCGGATTTAATCAATACTGATTTAAATCTAGATTGCCAAAGAGGACCTTTCCGATGAAACTTTAAATTAAAATAACGTGTAAAACTGTTTTCGACATCACTCATATATTTGGAGATCGATTTTTCTTCAAGTACTTTTATCAAAATATGATAATGATCGGGCATAATGCAGTAGGATAAGTATTTTACTAAACAATTATCTCTCGAAAACAGAATATTAATATATTTATAAGTTTTATATTTCGCAATGTAATTAGAATAACTAGTCCAAACTTGTTTTTTATTGTAATAATCTAAACAATAAATAAATCTTTGGGAGGTTGAATCGATAAATATTTCGAAATTGGCAATGCTTTTATTAAATATATGGTAAATATATCCCTGTTTAAAATTGTTAGTCTTCATATATTAAGAATGAATTATGTGAAAAAAGAAGTCAATGGATTATAATCTACAAAAAGATATTATTAAATGATTGTAAGGCTCTGTTTTAACCCGATTTCAACCTCGTAGGTTAAAGGGGTAAAAGGAAATTTTTTAATAAATGAAGCTTTGTTCGTAAAGGAGCGTATTTCAATCCAAACCGTAACCGATTAGCCTTCTGATATTTCTGGTGAATCGCCGACCCCGGGCCGCCGGTTGACTGGGCGTTTTTGTGCCAGACCATTATTTTCGGATCGTAATATAATTCCACTCCTTTCCGTTTGGCCCGCTCGCAAAAATCGGCATCTTCGAAATACAAAAAATATTTTTCATCCCAGAAGCCGACTTGGTCGATTACCGTTTTGTCAAAAGCCATGAGGCACCCATTGACGAATCCGCTGGGGCCGGACTGATCATATTGTCCTTTATCGACCTCGTCGACGCCGCGGTGGGGAGTGAGGGCGTGATTCCAGTCGACCGTTCCGCCCGCGTACCAAATAACTCTTCCGTGATCGTCGCGGAGATATTTATCCTTATGGTATTCATAGCCGGGAGCATAGTAAATCTTTCCGCCGATGATCGATGATGGATGATTGATGATAGATGATAGAACGTTGCCGATAAAATCATTATTGAAGTACGTATCATCGTTAACGATGCAAAATTTATCGAAGCCTTCGGCAATGGCTTTTTTCAATCCGAGGTTGACGCCGTGGGCATAACCGAGATTAGAAGAATTTAAAATTTGAAATTTTAAATTTGAAATCGGCAAGGGCTGTTTTTTGTCGGATAAATCCGCGATAAATAATTCAAAGTTTTGATTTTGCTGTTTTTTTAAACTTTCAAGGAAGTCTTTTAGTATACTATAGTTCTGATAGACAACGGTGATTATGGCCAATTTATTTATACTGAGCGCAGTCGAAGTATGAAGCATACAATTGATTATATCAAAAAATACCCCTGGTTCCTTTTGCTTATTCTCCCGGCCTTTTTTATATATATGCTCGTCATTTTCCCAAGCGGCAGCCAATATTGTTTCAACAATGTCTGCGGTATTTATTTCTGGGGGGTGCACGGCCATGACGCCGTCTGGCATCTGGCGATCGCCAACGTCTCGTTTTCCCAAATTCCGTTTATCGCTCCGACTTTCGCCGGTGATATCTTAAGTGGCTACAATTATTTCCTCGATCTGATTATTCATCTGATTTCCCTGGCAGGCATTCCGGCGATCACCCTTTATTTCAAGGTGATGCCGGTCGCCTGGTTCATTATTTATACCGCTTTGCTTATCGCCCTCGGAAGAAGGATTAAAAACGATCCGGTATTTGTCGGTCTGCTGCTTTTTTTCGCTTATTTTGCCGAATCGTTTGCCTATATATTAAACCTGATGCACCAGGGGACAGTTTGGGGTTCGTCCGGGCTGCTGGCGACTTTGAAAGTTCACATGATGTCCAATCCGCCGTTTGCCTGGTCCATTCTGATTTTGTTGGCAATGCTGATTATCATCCGCCGGCAAAAGATCGATCTGAAAATCGTCCTTATTCTGGGGCTTTTAAATTTTTTGAATCTCGGTTTGAAATTTTACGGTGGCGCCGTCACCGGTTTTTTGACCGGATTGTTTCTTCTGTTTACTTTAGTCAGAACCGATATCAAAAAAATGTTTCTCTATGGTTTCATCCAGCTCTTTTTTGCCGTGGCGGCCATTCTCTTTTTTTACGATCCGTTTAATTCCTTAAAAACCGGTGCCATTTTTACCGTGGCGCCGTTTGCCCTGATCCATACGATTACCGAGGAGCCGAATCTGTTTTATATGCGGCATCTGACAGACGCCCGCTATTTTCTGGTCAGCCGGGGAATCGGACCGCGGCTTATTGCCATCGAACTTTTTAACCTGACGCTGTTTGTTTTTTTCTATTTCGGGGTGAAATTTTTTGGCCTGATTTACGTCGCCGTCAAAATTCTGCGGCGGAAAATCAACCGGTTTGATTGGTATCTGCTTTTGACAATGGTTTTTGCGACCGCACTGACGGTCACTTTTGTCCAGAAGGCCGAGTGGTGGAACGTCATCCAATTTTTTTATTATGCCATGTTTTTGTCGGTTTTTTTTACGGCCGAATTGATGTATGGATTATGGAAGGCAAAAAAAAGGAAACTGGTCGCTTACTCATTGTTGGTTGTCATCATTATTCTTGCCCTGCCGGTGACGGTCGATGTCGTAAAACAGTATGCTGTTTTTCCCGGCACGGCCTATATTTCGGAAGATGAACTGGCCGGCCTTAACTTTTTGAAAAAGCAGCCTTACGGCGTGGTTTTTGCTCCGCTTTATGATCCGGCCTGGAAAACCTACGGCGAGCCGGATCAGCTTTACCGCTATACCGATACCGCCTATGTGGCCGCCTTTACCGATAAACCGGTGTATTTTGCCAATATTCTCCAGCTGCGGCTGACCGGCGTCAATTACGAAAACCGCCTGAAGAAAATGAACCGGCTCGACTGCGGTATCCTGAAAAAAGTTGACTACGTTTACGAAATCCGCCACCTGCCCAATGAAGGCAAACTGCTTGCCTGCCCGGGGACAAAATCCAAAAAGCTCTTTGGCAACCAGGCTGTTTTTGTTTACTCGATCACAAAGTAGGCGGTTTTGGTGGAGTAGTCTTTGTATTTTATTCTATCCGTCACTTTTTTATTAGTAATGTTATTGAAATATTCATAAATTGATGGCGACAGGCAGCCTTCGCCGATGATGGCACCGGCCATCTGTTTATAATTCAAACCGCTGTTGCAGTGGATAAATGAATAATTATGCCAGTGAAAAACATTTTTATCCTGGAGATTTTTTTGGACAGAATCAATAGTTGTCCGATTATCTAAAAAGGCGACGCTTAAGTAAATATCCTGTGGAGCATTATGGTATATCGATAAATTACCGTTTTGGTTGGACAGCAAATAATTGGTTAGTGAGCGTTCGTTTTCGTTAAAAAGTTCGCCGACGGTGACCGGCCGCCGAAAAAAATAGGTGTAAGAAAAATAAAGAATATTGGTTATCAGTAAAATAGTGAAAGCGGAAATAATAAGTTTTTTATGTTTATATTTTTTAAGAAGATTGGCGGCAAACAGTACTCCCAGGGCAATCAGATAGGCGTAGCCGATGCCGGATAAAAGGCCGCGGATGGAAAAAGATGAGCCGTTGGTGGAAAGAAGCGATGGGATCATTCCAACGATGATAAAACCGATAATATACAAATCTTCCCGGCGGATTTTTTTACCCAGTGAGGCAATGCCCAAATAATAAAGGGCGATAAATATCAGGAAAAATTGTCCGGAGGCGGTATTGCCGTTTATCGCGCTGTAATCGCCGTCTTTGAACAGGTAGGTCAAATCCTGGCCTTTAACGAAATTAGTTAGGACATAATCGGCGGCAACTGTCAGTTTGTTGCTGAAGAGGGCCTGGATTTTTGCCGGAGCGACCGATGTCAGCCGCTGGAAAATCACCTCCTGTGATGTTTTATCGGTATTGAAAAAAATAATTTCTCCGAGCCGGCTTTTAGTCACTTTGGCGTCGATAAGGAGTGTTGAACCGATCAGCAAAAAGATAAAAATGGTATCAATAAACACTTTTTTCGCCAGTTGCCGTTTATCCGGCTTCTTTAAATAATTAAATAGTTCCAGATAAATTATCAAAAAAGGAATAAGCAACCGGAACCCTTCGTAAGTATAAAAAGTAAGAAAGAAAAAAAGAAAAGACAGAAGGGTTTTTCGCCGGAGATAAAAAAGCATCGCTGTTATTAAAAAAACGATTGCTAAAGGGATATCGAGCGCCAGACGGGTGATGTGAAAAACCCAGGGGCTGAAGCAAAAAAAGATTGCCGTCAGTATCGCCTTCAGTTTGTCTCCGGTTAAATCGCGGACCAGCTGATAAACAAGAAATATCAGCAGAGTGGAGATAAGGACAAACGGCAGCCGGGCGTAGAAAACAGACCGGACCGGATTGATAAGCGAAAAAATCGCCGAATAATAAATGGCAAATAAGGGATTGTTAGGGCTGATGCCATTGAAACTTAATGGAAACGGGTGGCCGAAAAGGTCGCGGCCGGAATGGGCGATGGCGTAGCCCGACAAAACAATATCCCGTTCGTCATGCAAGAGAAAAAGCTGGTTCAGAAATGGCAGACGGACCAGAAAAAACAAAACGGACAGGATGATTATCAAACGGCCAGCTTTTTTTTCCATGGAATGCCTAATAATACTATAACGATTGCCAGGAGTAGAATGGTCGAAAAATAGGCGGTGAAAAAATCGGGATTCTGGTTGATATGGAATTTGATGCCGTTTGCTATCTGCGGCCAGCCGTATTGTCCCCGCAGATCCATCTCGAACATTTGGTTATTTTTAAAATCGAGGCGGATGATATCGCTTTTATCCGGCTGATCGTAATACCAGCCGCCGGTAACCGCCGGAATGAATTTGGCGCCAATCAATTTGACGACATTATCATCGCTTTTTTTATAAATTTCAAGGGTCAGCCTTTGGCCGGTGACGGATTTGGCTAATGGAACCAGGAAGTTGTCGTCGGTCACAGGGAAAAGATAATCACTGACTTTTTGCTCAAGAAGGATCCGGCCGTCGCCGTCTTTAAAACGGAAATAAGTGTAATCGGGCTGCTTGATTTCTTCGCGCATCAACCGGAGTTCGACCGCATTAATTATTTTATCACCGGGATTGTCGATCGAGACGGCAAGGGGAGTCGAATTCAGCCGGAATTCATTTGTCTGCCGCTGCAGGGCGGTCATCGGCAGGAGGGAATAGCGGGATTTGATAAAAAAATCGATGCCAAATACCGCCAGATAAATTACCATTATGCCGACGGCAACCTGCCGGAGATTGAGCCGGACCAGGCCGATTTCTTCTTCGTCATTGATTTTCACATTAAACATTTTCAGCAGTAAAATCGCGGCCATAATGACATACAGACTGATCATCATTGTCGTCAGCCCCAGTCCGACCAGGTCGGGATTGATGGCGCCGCGGAATATCTGTCCGTATGACACCAGGCTGTTGAAACCGTAGCCGGCTGACGGTTTGAGAGCACCGGACAGGACTTCACTGTCCATCATCAGCCGTTTGAGATAACCGATGATCGGGATGATAAAAAACCAGCCGTATTTTTCCTCAAACAAATAGAGGATAGCTAAAAGAGGCATGATCCAGACGACAAACTGTGGAAAAAAAAGCGTGCTATCCTCGGTGATATAGACAATAATCATTAAAATCAATGACAGGTAAATAATGTTTTTGATGTCGGAAAAAACTTTCCGGCGGCGGAAAAAGGCCAGCAAAAAAAGGCCGGTATAAGCAAACAAAAAAACCGACATGCTGTTTAACTGGAAATTGAAAATAGCCGTCGATTCCCGGGAATTAAAAAGCATCTGTTTCAGCAAATTGGCGTCGGCCGTCCACAGTTGGCTGAAAGTAAAATAGGCGACTGCAGCGACAATTACCGCCGACAGAAAACTGCGCCAATTGCGGGAAAAGCTCACGATGACAAAAGGGATAAAAATGAGCGGGACCTGTTTGATGACACCCCCGAGAACGAAAAAAATCAAAGCCAAAATTTTATTGACGGTGAGAATATTCGTTTCGTCATTTTTCCGGCTGGCCAGCCAAAAATATAAGCCGGACGTCAGGCAGGCAACCATGGCAAAATCCGCCTGGAACCAGGCATAGGGGACGAGGATCAGGAAGGGGTTGATGGCCCAGAAAAGGAGGATATAATGGGCTTTTTTTACCTCAAACAGTCTGGCGATTTTATAGAGGAAAAAAACCAGCAGGCCGTCGTACAGGAACTGGACCATTTTAATGGCTATTAATTGATACAGGGCCGGTCCGGTCTGGAAAAGTTCGCTGCGGTCGAAAAAATGGTTCAAATCAATCAGATTGGTGAACCGGGCAATTGTTGTCAGCCAAAAGGCGGCGATCTGATAATATATCTTGCCGTAAAGCTGGACCTCCAAGCCTGTTCGTTTCAGTGCCACCCAGCCGGGGACCAGACTGCCGCTGTCAGCCACCGATTTCACCAGCGCAAGGATATTGAAGAAATCGAAGGTGTAATTCAGGAAGAACATGGCGAGCAGGCGGAGAATGATGCCGAAAAGGATGATGGCGACGACCGTCCGGTTAAATGACAGCTTCATTGATTAAATATTGTAGCACACACGTATCGGTAATAGAGATAAAAATATAACCCGATTGTTATCGTAATCAGAAATTTAATGATGATATCCGGCGAGAATATTGTTATCAAAATAGGAATCGGTGGTGACCACCAGCCGGAATAGAGATTCAGGAAGTGAAATAAAGATATAAATACGAAAATTGCCACCATTGAGGTATTGTTAAATTGCTTGCCCCGCGAAGATTTAGCGAAGTGGGGTTGAATTGCTGCAATTAGGAGAAACGGCAATGTTAACATCAGGTGGCGTTCGTGCATCCTTGTCGCAAACAAAAAAACCGTCCAGGGGATAAGGAAACCGGCCCAGACGATATCCGTTTTTTTGAATCCCCGCTTATATACCAAGTACAAAACGGTCGCTGACGTGAAGCCGACAAACGACAGACTGATATACCGCCAGGGACCGTCGGGAATGTGACCAAATCCGGTTATCAACCCCCAAAAATTAAAAGCATGGGCCGTTAGATAAACCGAGCCGAAACCGGCAGTAATTTTGTCCCAGAAAGTAACAGGGGCAAATAAAAGAAGATTACCGCTGCGGTAAAAGGGCAGGAATATAATATACATTATTATAATAGCGGGGATAAAACTGAATAGCATTTTTCGCCAGCCGGATTTCTTCCAGGTAAGGAGTAAATAGAGAGGGAGAAAGACGATGACGGTTTGCTTTATGAGTAGGGCGATAGTGAATAATATCGACGATTGCAAATAAGAATAATTGTCATTCTTGGCTTGACCCGGAATCCAGTCTGTTCTGGATCCTGAATCGAGTTCAGGATGATATAAACGGTAAAATGCCCACATCACAAAAAATATCGGTACGACATCGATTTGTCCCCAGTAGCTGCTATTGTAAAAAAAGGCCGGGTTAAAAAGGACTAAAGCGGCGGCAAGCGGTTTTTTCGTCCAGCGGTAAAGTAGATAAGCGAGGCCTAAGTCGGCCAAAATCGCCGGCAGTTTCATCATCGCCGGCATCATGACCGATTGGATCCGCCAGAGGACAACCAGTTGCGACGGGAAGATGGAAATGGTCGTATTTATCTTCCATAAAACGGCATCAATCAGAAAATAAAGTTTATATAACCCGGTAAACATGAGGATTGACAGGGGAGGATAATTGGCTATGCCATAAATAAAATTTCGGCGGTAAAACCCGGGCAAGCCGCTATCGACTACCGATTTCGCCCAGATGATATGGTAATTGTCGATGTCGCCATAGTGGCCCATGACGGAAAGAATTAATCGGAGAAATAATCCGAGCGAAAAGATAATGAACAGTTTTTTCGTCATGGCGATTTAAATAATTTTATCAAAAAACCATTTATTACTTGACAACCGGAAAAAAGTTGTATTATTAATAGTATGTTAGAGCCTCATGACGTACTGAAGCATTTCGTTTACCTTCATGATGGTGCTCCGTTTTCCGAAGATCTTCCGCCGGTCAACGAAATGATAGAAGAATATGAGTGGTATTTTGGATATCCAATTTGGCCACAGGAGGAAGATCCATTCCCGGTTTTCTACGAGCTTCTGGCGGAAGAGTATAAACGTTTTTGTGATCCGGATAGGAAAAAGTAACATCGGTATACCGGTTATCGGTCGGATTGCCGGCAAATGACATATTTTTTGTTTCCGGCGACAAGACCAGTAATCGCCAGATGCCGAAATAATATAAAGGGAGGGAATTTTTTGCCGCTTTCAACTGCATGCGGTAATATTCCATCGTTCCTTCCTGAATGGCTTTTTCACCTCTTGTCGTCGCAAACCGGTCCCTTAGAGTATTATTGACGATCGTCACTGTTTCCATCAATATGCATTGTAACAATTGATATGATTATGCTTCTGTTTACCAGTTGACAGAATTGCTCCTGACCGGCAGGTAATATAATGTTATGCATGAGCGTCCCAGTGCGCCCCGTCATATCGGCGATCCGGTTGATCCCCGGTGGAAAGCCTATATGGACCGGCGGCAATTGTGGGACAAGCAGACGTTTCCTTCACAATCGATCGCCTACGATGAAAATACCGGGCTTGCTCTTTCTGCCGCTATAAGAAACATCAGCCACACTGTTTATAATAATAGCAATGTCGGCGTTAATTTACAGTCCAAATCGGTGATTGAAGAATCAATGGACGAGCCGGAATATTTCCCGGAAGAATTGCCACCGGAGCCGGCCGAAAATTTCAAACATTCGGCTGCCGTAACTTCTACCGTCACTCCCCGGATGCCGCGCCATGTCCAAAACCGGAAACATCGATAACCCCGTTGTCGCATATAAGCGACTGACAAAAATATGATGCTTCTTTAGAATTAACCTGATTGATCTAAACAATTCCCAATTATTTAGGTTAATTAAAACGATTTGTGTATAATACTATTATGATACTCATCGCCAATATTTTCAACCAATATCCGTGGCTTTTTGCCGTCATCGCCGTCTGGGATCTTGCCTGGAAGGGATTGGCCCTCTGGCGGACGGCCAAAACCGGCCGGCATTACTGGTTTATTGTCATCCTCGTCGTCAACTCCGTCGGCCTGCTGCCGATCGTTTATCTGGCGATCGATCACTTCGGCTGGTTTAAACCAGGGAGCCGGAAGCCGGCCAAAACCGTCACGACTTCAAAACGGGCAAAGCACTCCTGATTGTCGTCTAACAATTTAGTAATTGTATTTAATTTCGCTTAAGAAAGTAGGTTTTGATAAAATAAATTGTCATGGATTCTACATTAAATAGTAAACTAGGTCACAGAAGCAGGCTTCGACAAAGATTTTTACAAGGCGGGTTGAATAGTTTTTTGGATTATGAGATTATTGAACTTCTTCTGACTTTAGGAACTCCGAGGATAGATTGTAAACCAATCGCTAAAGCAGTAATGAAAAAGTTTAAAAATTTAAAGCATGTTTTAGATGCATCGCCAGATGAATTGCAAGAAATTAAAGGCATTGGTTCAAGCAACATTTTTGGGTTAAAACTATTTCAGGCGATTTCCGAACGATACGCCAAAGACAAAATTCCGGTCAAGCAATCGCTTACTTCACCAGTCGCAGTGGCAGAATTTCTTAAAGAAAAATACGGCCGGGAAAAGAAAGAGCATTTTATCAGTATCATGCTTGATTCGCGAAATAACTTGATCGATATTTGCGATATTTCTACCGGCATCCTGGATTCGTCGCTGGTCCATCCGCGGGAAGTATTCGAACCGGCGATAAAAAATTTAGCGGCTCATATTATTCTTGCTCACAATCATCCGTCAGGTGATTTGCATCCGTCGACAGAAGATATTAAAATAACGCAACGGCTGGCATCGGTAGGTGAGATGGCCGGGATCGATATCATCGATCATATAATCGTATCATCGAACGGATTCGTCAGTTTGAAAGAGAGAAATTTATTTTAACATTATGTCGGATATCAAAGAATTAACGGAAATGATCGAAAAATTCCGCAATGCTCGGGATTGGAAGAAATTCCATAACCCGAAAGATATGGCTTTATCGCTGGTATTGGAAGCAGCGGAAGTGATGGAGCATTTCCAATGGAAAAACGAAAAAGACGTAAAAGGATATATCAAAAAACACAAGAAGGAGATAGGAGAAGAATTATCCGATGTATTGTATTGGGTTTTATTGATGAGCCATGACTTAGGAATAGATATTAAAAAAGCCTTTAATAGTAAAATGGCAATTAGCGACCGGAAATATCCAGTCGATAAAGTTAAAGGAAGCAGTAAAAAATATACGGAATATTAATATGGAATTATACGCCGGCCCGATACAAGATTTTATTTCCGACACTCTCCAAAACCAGATTGCGACAAAACTGGAAACCGCCTTTTTTGATTACTACGGTTATCATCCCGCCGATGCCGAAATACGGTCATGGCGTTCTTCCCTCCGGGCAGTCAAAGATGTTTTCGAGTATTCCGGTTTTAACGATCATGGTATTCTACTTGAATATCAACTACCTCTGTCGTCGAAGCGTTTGGATTGCATGATTTGCGGACGGGATGACGATGGCCGCGATAATTCCGTCATAATCGAATTAAAGCAATGGGAGTCGAGCCAGCCAAGTGGCGTAAGCGAACATGTGATTACCTGGATAGGGGGAGCTAATCGAGATGTATTACATCCATCGGTGCAGGTGGGCCAATACAAACTTTATCTTGAAGATAATCACAGCGCGTTTTTCGAAAATGATCCTATTAAGTTGAACGCTTGTTCTTATATCCATAATTATGTTCCGACTGAACAAGATGCACTTTTTTCCACTCAGTACGCGGAATATATAAAAAATTATCCGGTTTTTTGCGAATGTAATTTCAAGGACCTAAGTTCGTATTTAAAACAAAAACTAAAGAATGGTAATGGCATGCCGGTTTTAGAAAGGGTTCAGGAAAGCAAATACGGTCCAAGTCGGCGTTTATTGGACGAAATCGTCAAAGTGGTTAAAGAAAACAGACGATATATATTGCTTGATGACCAGTTTTTGGCATTCGACAAAGTAATGAATTTGGTCAAAGACGGTGAATCGACAAAACGCAAACAAGTAGTGATTGTCAATGGCGGACCGGGGACGGGTAAGTCGGTGATCGCCGTAAATTTGTTGGCTGAACTTTCCCGCATGGGGAAAAACGCCCAATATGCGACCGGTTCAAAAGCGTTTACCGAAACGCTGCGGAAATCGCTTGGACCGATCGGCAGATCGCAAGCGAAATATTTCAATAGCTATATGAATGCTCCCGCCGATTCGATCGATGTGTTGATCGCTGACGAATCGCACCGGATTCGGGTGAACAGCAATAACCGGTTCACGAAAAAAGAAAAACGATCCAACCGGCCGCAAATCGATGAATTAATAAGCGTCGCCAAAGTACCGGTATTTTTCATCGATGACCGGCAGAACGTCCGTCCCGGAGAAATCGGATCGAGTGCTTATATCCGGGAAAACGCGCAGCGGCTCGGCTGCGATGTGCATGAGTACCAACTGGATATCCAGTTTCGCTGTCAGGGTTCGGATAAATTCGTGCAATGGGTAAACAATACTTTCGGGATACAGAAAACCGCCAGCGCGATTTGGGATCCGAAAGTGAATGAATTCGATTTCCAAATAGTGGGTTCGCCTCAGGAACTTTATCGGAAAATAAAAGAGAAAAACGACGAGGAGCCGAATTCCGCCCGGATGGTCGCCGGGTTTTGCTGGAAATGGAGCGGCCCGAATCCGGATGGCACTTTGGTAAAAGATGTGGTGATCGGGGATTTCGCCATGACGTGGGAAGGAAAAGAAACAGGCCGATTGGCGCCCGATGTGCCGCCGGCATCACTTTGGCCGTTTGACCCGAGAGCAGTCAGCCAAATCGGCAGCATTTATACCATTCAGGGTTTCGAGTTTGATTATGTGGGGGTAATAATCGGAAAGGATATTATATATAACTTCGAGACCAATAAATGGGAAGGACATCCGGAAAATTCCGCCGACTCGATGGTTAGAAGAGGGGGAGATAAATTCACTGATTTGGTCAAAAATTCTTACCGTGTTTTGCTGAGTCGGGCGCTAAAAGGCTGCTACGTTTATTTCGTCGACAAAGAAACCGAGAAATTTGTAAAAAGCAGGATTGAGTCAATCAAACAATAACTAACTATTTACTTTTTACTTTAATCGTGCAATAATTTTTAGTCTGTCTACTGTTGTAGAATGATAAATTGGCTCATATTTATTAGTGATTTCGTCTAATAAAGGTTTCCATGGTGCTTGTATTCCTATCAATACGGGTTGTTTTAAAATATTTGGTTGTTTAGTTACAATAATAGATTGTGGTGGCTTATTTGGTACGTTAGGGTTAGATGATGGAATAATCAATTGAGATACAGCTGGATTAACTGGTGAGTCACTGGTTTTTTTAAGTTTTTCTACTTCATCGTCAGTTTCCTTTAGAGATCGTTCAAATTTTGCATCTGATATTTTACCAATAATAGAATCTAAATATTCGCCCATAGAATATAAATTGCTGATTTTATCTAATTCATCAATATCTAAATCTCCCACAAAATAATGAATACTTTTTGCCCAGCTGTTTGTCGCTATAATTTTCTTAGTAAATTTATATTCCCCATTTTCTTTATAGTCAGAGATAATATCTTCCGCTCTCCTTATTTCTTGAAGAATAATTTTTGCCGTATCTCTTTTTGCGTCTTTTCTTTGAAGGATATAAATAATATAAGCAAGTATTCCGACAATTAACGTAACTAAACCTAAGTCATTTAATGACTTTAGTAAAGAATATATGAAACTAAGCATAAAATCAGGCTATTTATAATGGCTTTACTTTATAATATTTCAGGATCATATTCAAGTAGAGCTTATTTCGCATAGAATAAATAGTATAATAATTACATTAGTAATTTTATTCTTTTATGGAAGATAAAAAGGAACAAAAAATAAATCAACTTTCAATTGACGTTAATTTAGATAAGACTCCTATCTTCTATACGGATAATATATTTATGACCACAAATGAAGATGGTGTTGTTTTTGATGTCGGTCAAAAATTAGGGCCGACTAATAAAATGCGAATAGTGACAAGAATTGGCATGAGTAGAGAACATGCTAAAAAATTTTTAAAGGAACTAGGAAAACTATTGCTAATGACAGAAGGTCAAATCCAAACAAGGAAAGAATAATTTCCCCACCTTGGGGGTTTGGGAGATTGAGAGATTAAGCTAACTGTTGTTAGATTGTAATTGACCTACGGATTTATTTTTTCTTCAACCGAATGGCTCCATAACCGATCCCGCCTATTATCAATAGACTAAGAAGCGTACCTGCCGGGGAAGACGGATTGGATACGGATGCGCCGAGGACGGCGGGGGTGGTTGTTGGACCGCTAGTAGGAGAGGGAAGTGTTGTTGGCCTTGGAGTCGGAGTAGCGGTCGGTTTTACTGTGGGCAGCGGTGTGTTTGTCGGCGCGGTATAAGTGGTTGAACCACCGCACATGACCATCGAGGAATAAGCGCAGGATGATCCGGTCCAGCCGTCGTTACAGATTACGCGTCCGTTGCCTTGCGCGCCGGCACCGCAGTTGACGCCGCCATGACTTGAGCAGCAGCCGCTGGTCGCATCGACTGTAGCATATAAGCGACTAAAGAGAAAAAAGAGATATAGTCCACATAATGACAGAAGCGCAGGGAATGTTTTTTATGTAAAGTGTTATACTATTTCTATGGACAAGATTAAGAAGGCGGCGATGACGAATGCTTTCCTTACCGCCCTTTACATCGTTGCGATCGGTACCTTCATGTTTTATGCCGGGCAGATGAAGTTGGGAAGGAATAACCAGTTCCTGGCGCCGATCGCCCTGCTTCTTTTATTTGTTTGTTCGGCGGCAATTACCGGCTACCTCATGTTCGGCCGGCCGGCGCAGCTTTATGTCGACGGCAAAAAGAAAGAGGCGCTGACAATGGTTAGCTATACGCTGGGGACATTCGCCGCGATCACTTTTATCTTCCTGCTGCTGCTTTTTATTTTTGTCAGATAAATTTTCTTAACGACATTGCCGGTAATTATTACATCATTTTCATGAAATCTTGATCATTAATATTAAAATAGCAGTATGAAAGCGACGGATTTCGAGTTGCCGGATCAGGATGGCGTCACTCATTGTTTATCCGATTACCGGGGGAAGTGGGTGGTGCTCTATTTCTATCCCAAAGACGATACGCCGGGCTGCACCAAAGAATGGTGGACTCGCTAGGAGGGCAGGAGTAGCAGTGAGTTTAAAGGAGTTTTTTTGGAGTTAATATCAGAGTATCGGTTGACTTGGCAATTGTAGATTATAGTCTACAAGGCGACTAAAATAAAGTTATTACCGTACATTAGCACTTGGTAACCGGAAGCGGATCGCAGTGATGGAGATAGCGGAGCCGCGGCCAAGAAAAATAATCGTTAATTTTTTCTCCCGCTGATGCGGTTCGGGTATTTCAGCTCCAAGGCGTTCATGACGCCGAAAAAAGTCGCTCCCAGCATACCGGAGATGATCATACTCATATAAGCGGATGGATCTTTGGCCGCAATGGATGCCAACAAGGGAAAGGAGAATTGGGGAGAGATTCCGTAGACGAATAAATTGGAGACGGCGGTGACGGCGGTCGGTGTCTGGAGCCATTCTCTGATCCGCGGATTTTTAATTATTTTTTGTTCCCGCAGCTTGACCATTGTCGCCATGGTGATGGGGTTGGCGCTCCAGTTTCTTGATCGGATCGTGTTCCAATCGGTAAAAATAGACAGGCCGATTACTCCGACCGCAACGGGAAAAAGGACAGCCATGTTGTGATTGAAAAATTCCTGCCAGCTGAAGCCGGCCATTTCCGCAGTAAAGATGACTGCCGGTCCGGAAATCATCTTTAATGAGTTATCACCGCCCGGAGTGCGGTGAAGCGTGCTGACCAGCGGCAGGTTTAGTGCTTTTTTTTGCAAACGATCCAGCACTTCTCTTTCGTGGACCATAGTTTTCTGATTATAGCATATCGGCGCCTTAAGCTCTCAGTTTTTATTGCCGTTACGGGCGAGGCGGGTGAGGTGATCGACGCGTTGTTGGTTGTGGGCAATCCTGGCGGCGCGCCAAGGGTCTTCATCGGCCATTATTTTCAGTTCGGCAGTAGAGATATTCATGATGCCTCTTAGGAAAGGGATGACTTCGATCAGTTGATCGGTACGGATATTTTGTTCAGTGTTAATGGTAATAGCGGGATTTTCTTTCATGAAGCCAAAATTTTATCACTAAGCGGGGCGAAAAAAAGTCAAGCGATTGACGATATTAACATGATTTCAAAATGCTATACGGTTTCTATGGATAAGACAAAGAGAGCGGCGGTGAAGAATGTGCTGCCCACCGCGTTCTATGTGGGCCTATGTCGGGCAGAGATTAAAGCATCGGCTTTACTTTACCTCCTGTTTATTATTATCTATAAAAATGTTTGCATGGCACAGATTGCAGGTACCGTTAATGGCTTTGACTAATCGCATACCGGCAGAATTACGGGCGGCATCCCAATTTAAATAGTTTATTTCTACCCGACCTTCGCAGGGTTTATTGGTTGACCGATCGATATGATAGACATAAATCAATGTTTTATTTCGGCTGCGTTCGGGCATTGCTTTTTCCACCATAGTTTTTTATTATACCACGAAGGGCAGATAATGGTGGGGATTGCAGGCCTCAAAAATTATACGACATCGACGACGGAAAAAATGAGGCATCACTATCTGTTTTTACTGATTATATCCGGTCGCTCCGATTTTGCGGAGAATACGTTTTTGACGATCAACTTATTTCGGCGGCCGTTTACTTACCTTTATTTGTTTACAGAAAGTAATGGTTAATGGGGGAGATAAAGTTGGGTCATATGCAATGCTTTTCACTACCCGCTTTTTGGCATCTAAAATAACAAAGGAACCGCAGAGAGTACACATGCCGTTGATTAAACCGAATTTTTTGATATCCGGCGACTTTGGCGCATCACTCCATGAACGCAGTTTAACCAATATATCACCGGGACAAGTGCGGCCGGATGGATCATCATGGGGGGCGGTAACAGTACAGCATTCCTTTCCGAGGCGTTTTTGTTCCTTAGCGTTACGGGCGGAAATTCTGTAATGAGTTTCAGGAGTGGGACGTTCAGTGACCATAACGATTAATTTCATTATATGGTTTTATTGGAAATGTGTCAATAATTTGACAAAATTTATTTTTATTACTTTTTTATCACTTTTTTATCACCATCCGTTTACAATGATAGGTATAAATATGGTCTATATTTGAATCGTTGCCTGGTATATAAGATGCAAATTTTCCCGACGGGATAAAATGCCGACGCCGTCAAAAAACCAGCAGACTTATTAGGGTAATGAACCGGTAACTATGCGGGTCGGGGGATTGGACGGTTGATTACCATGCAATAAATATTAAAATAATATTATGAAAGCGATGGATTTCGAATTACCGGACCAGGATGGCAAAATGCATAAACTTTCCGATTACCGGGGAAAGTGGGTCGTCCTCTATTTTTATCCCAAAGACGATACGCCGGGATGCACCACGGAAGCGTGTAATTTCCGCGATGCCCTGAAGGAACTGCAAAAAAAAGGTGTCGCTGTCCTGGGCGTTTCCAAAGATACGATTGCTTCCCACAAAAAATTCAGGGAAAAATATCATCTTAACTTTCCTCTTTTAAGCGATACGCTGAAATCGGTGATTGAGACTTATCACGCCTGGGGGAAAAAGAAATTCATGGGCCGGGAATTTGAGGGAACTTTGAGAACAACATATCTCATTGATCCGGTAGGGGAAATAAAAAAGGTTTATGAAAATGTCAACCCGACGATACACACCGGGGAAATTATACGAGATCTGGATTCGTTCGGGTAATCTTATTTTTGGTGTAAATCCCTCGCCGGTAAAGTGCGCTTCAATTATATGTATAATATTCCGTATGTTTTCCGTAAATATCGACTATCCGAAACAGGCGTATATCACGTATTTGTTAATTATGCGTCAGGATAAAAAAAATTTTTTTCTGCCGCTTTATGATCTTTACGCCGATTTTGAGCCGATCGAACAATATGTCCGGAATTTTATCGCCGAAATGAAAATTAAAAAACCGGAGATTTTTATCCCGCCGATGCCGATCGTCTTTCCATTAAGCTATAGCTCTAATGTCCGGCTGAAAAAGGAATACTGGGACAAACCGACACTTGAATATACCAGGGCGGATCGGATCAATAGTTTTCATAAAGTGCTGGAAAGTTACCAGTTTTACCAGCTGTTGGTGACGACGGTTGTTGCCGGCAAAAGTATTAGTTTACAAGCTTCCCATTGTTTCCGGATTACCGCTCAAGAACCGGAAATTTCCCTGTTTTTGTCGATGACTTTTATGTCGATGGATATACGGGCAAAAAATGCCGCGTTGTACCGGTTCGGAAATCCGGTGAGGTTTGAGTATGAGAGTGGCAAGAAAATTAGAGTTTAAATACCTTCAACAGTTTAACGACGATTTTGATTTTCCACTTCTCCAGTCCACCGGTCAGCTTTTTCTGGATGACCCAGAAACCGGTTTCGGCGGCGCCGGTTTTGAAATAGTCGCGGGCGGATTTGATCAGAACTTTATCATCAACTTTCTCGTATTTTTTTGCTTCCCAGTAATAGAAATAAACGAGAAGGTAGTAAAACATTTGTAGAGTCGACAGGGCAAAGCCGTGCATGCCGTCGCGGTAACCTTCGCAAGCAAAAAAACGACTGATGAATTCGCCAACGGCTTTTTTGATGCTTTCCGGCAAAGTCAGGTTAATTTTTTTATCGATATATGAATGCGCTTCCGATTTGGCGTAGCGGTTGGCTTTTTCAAAGTACTGGTCGATATTGTCATAATTGTAATGGTAAATAGCAAAGCGTTCGTCGATCGGCAACATGTAGCCAACACCGCGGGCAACCGGCTCGGGATGGATTTTTTTAGGCCAGACGACCGCGTCTTTTTTGAAAAAACGCAACTGGTAATCGGGCCACCAACGGGAATATTTTATCCACCGGTTAAAAATGATATTTTTGCGGGGAAAACTGAAATAGGCAAAATCGTTAATTTTTTTCTCGATTGTTTTGATCGCTTCGCGGGGAAAAATTTCGTCCGGGTCAAGATAAAGGATATATTTTCCCCGGGCCAGTTTTTTAAGATCCTCTTTGACCATATCGGCAAAAGGGATAGTCCCGGGCAGAGGGACGATGCGGACTTTATTATTGATTTTCAGACTAGCAACGAGGGCCGGATCGGGAGTGATCGTACCGACAATAATTTCCGTGGCGAAATTTTCGATTGACTGGATGGTTTCCCAAAAATGCGGCGGACAATTTTTGACGACAATAATGGCCGTGACGTCATTCATAATTGAAAAACGATTTTATTTCACTGATAACGTTTATTTTAAACAAAAAAAACAAAATTGACAAATAGCAAATAAAACCGGTGACACCAACGGTTACCAGTGTTGCGGCGATCGGTAGGTTGAGTGATTTTATCAGTAACGCAATTGCTCCCATGAAGATCGAAGCGATAATTGTTTTATAAACCGACTGCCAGAAACGAAAATTAACCAGCCGTTTGGCCTGAAAAAGAACCAGGACAAAAGCCAGTGATAAAACAACCTGAGTGATAGGAAAACCGAAAAAGCCGTAGGTTTTGGTGAGAATCGGTGTCAGTATCCAGGTAATAACGGTCCAAAAAAGCATGAAAAAAAAGGAGATTTTCGCTTCGCCTAACGCGTTGAAAAGATTGGTAAACGGCGTCGAATAGGAAGAGAGGAAGGCGGCAATACTCATCAGGTAAAAAAGCGGCAAAGCGGGCATCCACTTGGCATAGCGGGGAATGAACTGGACAAACGGTTTCATGAGGATGATCATTCCGAGCATGATTGGTGCTAAAAGCATCGTCTGGTAATAGAGATTTTTTTCGATCAGCTGACCGATTTTTTCCTTGTCGTGCTGCAGCCGGGCGAGGACGGGGAAAAGAACGCGGGAGACATTATCCATAATGATCCGGATTGGTGCTTCGGCCCATTTTTTTGCCCAGCCGATGTAACCCAATCCGGTGAAACCGAGCACTTTTCCCAGATAAAGAGTGATGAGGTCATCTTTAAAAAGTGCCAAAAAGCTGCTCGCCTGGAAGGGGATGCCGAAAGTCAGCAGTTTTTTCAGGCTGACCCGGGAGATACCGACGGACGGTTTCCAGAATGAAATGGAATAGATAACGATGACGCCGATGACCGACCGGCAAAGAACGGCAATGGTAAAACTGGCCAGACCAAATTTCAAAATTGCCAATATGATGACCGTCAGGTAAAAAACCGTATTTTCGATGATCTGTACGAGGACGATCTTCTGGAACTGGACCTGGCGTTCAAGAAAAATCGACGGCATCGTTTTCAGTGAAGAGAGGAAAAAGGCCACGAGGAGTGCCCAGTAAAGTTGGACACCTTCAGTCGGTAATTTGTAAAATTGGCGGATGAATGATGTCGCGAAAAACCCAACCGTAATGATGATAATTATTAAAAGCTGCTGGACGGTAAAAGTCGTCCGGATATCGTCGTCGGTGATTTCCTTTTTCTGGACGAGCGAAGCGGCCAGACCGATATCGGAAAAATAATTGAAAAGAGAAATTATTGACAGGGCGGTGATATAAATGCCGAAAATCGCCGGCGACAGCAAAATCGTCACTACCAGATTAGCGACCAGGCCCAAAAAGGCCGAGTAACCGCTTTGGAAAAAAAGACTTAAGGCACTAATGACGGTTTTCTTTTTCAGGTGTACAATATTATCCATGGATCTTATCCTTTTAATTATATCAGCTCCGGCGTATTTAGTCCTCCTCAACGGTAGTTATTTTTCGATGCATGATGACCAGCATATTGCCCGGCTTTTCCTGCTTGATCAGGGTTTGCGCCAGGGCAACTTATACCCGCGCTGGGTTGGACAGCTTGGTTTTGGCTACGGCTACCCGCTTTTCAATTTTTACCCGCCGCTTATTTACTACATCAGCGAGTTTTTCCACCTGGTTGGTTTTTCCTACATTTGGTCAGTAAAATTAATGCTTATTCTCGGTTTTATTCTTGCCGCCTTTGGCAGCTACTGGCTTATCAGGCGAATACTTGGCCGCTGGCCGGCCATGCTCGGTGCAACCGTGTACACTTATTTTTTTTACCACTCGGTCAATGTGTATGTCCGCGGCGCTTTCGCCGAATTTTTTGCCATGACGGTCCTGCCGTTTGTTTTTCTTTTCCTGCACCGGTTGTACGAAAAAAACAGTTTGGCCAACAGCGTTTTTTTTGGCATATCCCTGGCTTTATTGGTGTTGGCCCATCCGCTTATTGCTTTTCCGGCCGTCATCTTTATCGGTTTTATTTTTTTATTTTATTTACTGGCGGCGAAAGACAAAATCAATTTTGCCAAAGCAGCGGTAATTGGCGGTATGATCGGTTTGGGGTTATCGGCTTTTTTCTGGCTGCCTTCACTGGCGGAAAAACAGTATACGCTGACCGATAAAATTCTGACGACCGAACTCGCCGCCTACCAAGAGCATTTCGTTTGCCCGTACCAGTTCTGGTATTCGCCTTGGGGCTACGGCGGATCGGGCGACAATTGCCAAAGCGGATTAACGTTTCAACTCGGAAAAATCCCGATTGCCCTGACGGGCTTGTCGTTGGCAGGGTTCGTGGTATATATTTTCAAAAAAAAGAAACTTTCCCTGACTACTGGCTATTATCTACTATCTGTCTTTCTCCTGTTATTCAGTCTCTTCATGGCGACCGGTTATTCGGCGTTTATCTGGAAAGCCGTATCGCCGCTGGCATACCTGCAATGGCCGTGGCGGTTTCTGACATTTACGGCGCTGTTTATCAGCATAATATGCGCATACGGTGTCTATTTTTTTAAAAAATTATTATTGAGGGATACTTCGACTCTGCTTCGAATGACAATAAATATTACCGTGCTGATTATTGTTATAGTTACGGTCATTAAATATTCGCCATATTTCCGGCCACAACGTTTGATCAGTACGACCGATGCGGCGCGGACGTCTTTTGAAGAAATTGCCTGGCGGGTGAGCGGCACGTCCTACGAATTCGTACCCAAAGGCGTCGCCACTAAAAAAACCAGTCTGGGGACGACGACTTTGGCGATTAATGAAAACGATTTGCCGCGCCAGCCGTACCAAATAGTTTCCGGTCAGGGAAGGGTCACGACAGGGAAGAATAATTTCAGCGAAAAAATCTTTACCGTCACGGCCGCTTCTCCTTTGGTATTTCGGCTGAATACTTATTATTTCCCCGGCTGGATAGCCAAAGTCGACGGTCAAAAAACGGCGATAAACGATAACAATCCGTTAAAGTTGATTACCGTTAATGTCCCCGCCGGCCGCCATCAATTGGCATTCCGTTTTACCGATACACCGGTGCGGATCCTGAGCGATTGGTTGTCAATAATATCAGTCATTTTAGTTTTGGCCGTTAGCGGGTGGGAAGTAAAAAATACATTGGCAAGCCATCATAATAGCGGAAAACAAGCTTAATATCGTCTTTCGCCAAGCCAAAATACGGCAGTTCATCTTCACGGACAAGGCAATAGTTGCTACTATTTTTTACACATGTTTTCTTCATCTGATTGACTGTCAGCGTTTTTGTTTTGAAATTGGTGTTCGAAAAAAAATTAACATAACGATCCAGTTTGCCTGCCGACGATTTGCTTAATATTAACGGTTGCGACAGGTGGCGGTTGTTGAAATACTGGATGGTTGCCTGCTCGGCATAACCCCATTCAAAGGAACTTTTTTTATCGAAATGATTGTAGGCCAGTTCCTGATAAAAAACAATATTGGCGAGAACAATAATAATGATTAGAGGAAGCAATCGGTTTCTCGCCAGAAAATAATAACCGCTGCCGATAACGATACTTAAATAATAAAAAATCAGCAGGCCGCGGTAGGTGTTGAGAGATGAACTGGTTGACAGGAAATAAAAAACAATACCGGTAGCAAAAAGGAAGTTGAGTGGATTAACCAGTTTCTCCGCCCCCTTTTTCAGATATAAAAAATACCAGCCGGCAAATAAAAAAAACAAATCGACATACATGAAAAAACCGGTCAGGGGAATATGGAGGACGGATGAGACCGTATCGCCGGCAAAAAAAAGGTTGCGCAAATCGAGGATTTTAAATAAATCGTTCAAATCGGCGGAAACTATTCGCCGGTCGGAAAAGGCGAAAACCAGGATAATGATTGCTAAATATTTCAGTTTATTATTCGGCAGCAGGGCGAGGCCGGCGGCAATGAGGAAAAGGAAAGCGATATAAACATTGAGAAACCGTGACAGGATAAAAAGATAGGGGGCAAACGTCAGGGACAAGACGACGGCGATTGCCAGCCAAAAATTTTTTGTTTGTCGGTAAATAAAATAAAAAGTCAGCAGGCTGATGGCGGCAGACATAATTACCGCCAGGTAACGGAAGGAGTAATCGCCGATTGCCGGGTATACGTTAAACCGCCGGAGCAGATCGATTTCCGATAGGGACAAGCTGTTTGGGGTTTTACCGATAAGAAACCCTTTGAATATCAGATTAACGATGAAAAGTAGTATGGCGGCGGTCATAATTTCATGGAAAACATGTAAAGAGAAACGTCGTTATATTTAAGAACTGGTAACACCGGGATGAAGCGTAATTTTTTGGGTTGTAAAACGAAAAGGTTTCTTTCGTCGGCATTCATGAAAACAGCGACGGTCTTGTTTTTCAGTTTCAAGCCGGCGAGGTCTTTAGCAGTCGTATCGTCAACAAAAAGATATTTGTCGAAACGGTTGACGATAAACCAGCCGTCTTTGGTGGTAAATTGCCGTTCTTGTCGGTACTTTAGCGGAGAATATTGTTGGCAGAAAAGCGGGAAAATATACGAAACGTTATCGATCTTTCGGGGAACGATGAAATAATCAAAGCGGCTGTAATTTTGTTTTTCCAGTCCGCAGATTTTATTTTCGCGGGCGGCATAAATTTGGCCATAATCGCGGGGATAAGTATAATAAAAAAATTTAAAATAGGCATAAAGGTTGACAGCGAGAATGATAATGACAATGGTGGTCAATAACTTTTTGCGTCCAAGTAGATAGACGGCGGCATAGGCGCTTAATATTTCCCAAGTGCCAAGAGCGGCCAGGTCGCGTTTGCCGCTTCCGCCTTCGGTAATCGCCGATGAGATTGGAGCAACCAGTATCAGGATCAATAACAACAGGTATGATAACCGTTCCCGGCGATTGCGAGAACCGGCGATTTTGCTAATAAGAAAAATCAGGCCAAGATAATAAAATGGCAGTAAAATCAGATGGAGCGGCGGCCAAAAGCTTTCAGACACATCGGTCTGATGTTTGAAATTGACGAGGAAATCGGAAGAAAACATAGCCAGGTAATTACTGCTTAAAGTGATGCCGAAAAACGTGACCTTGTTGTGGAAAATCTTGGACAACAGATTGTTTTTATCGTGGTCGCGAAATTCGTTTATCTGGAGGACGACGCCTTTTTTCTGGCCGAATATTCCGACATATTGGAAACGGGAGCTCAAGCTTATCGCCGACTGTTTATAAATGATAAATAAGGCTAAAAGGAAGATTACGAGTGGGATAACAAACCACCGGCGGTTAGTTTTGACGCTGATAAAATTAATGATAAATACGGCAAGCATTAACAAAGGAGAAACAATCCGGGCGAGATTGTAAGAAAACATTGATAGGATAAGAAGCAGAATAGAAATAATACACAATAGTAATCGCTTGGTTTTTAGAAAATATAATTCCGCGAGGAGACCGGCACCGATTAAGAAAACGGACAGCATCATTCCGTCGCCGGCGATCCGCGAATAATAAATGCCGAAGGGGGAAACGGCGAGCAAAAAAGCCGTCAGCAGGGAAATTTTTTTATTTTTAAATATCAGATCAGCGATAAAAAACCAGACAAGAATAAGGAGCGAACCCGTCAATGTATTGATAAATCGGGTCGTTGCGATATTCAACCCGAATAATTTGACGACACCGGCAGTGAGATAAATATACAACGGATTTTTGTAATCGCCGAAGGCCGGAAAGATAAGCGGCAGTTTATTACCCCATTCGTCGCGTCCGGTTTGGGCAATGGAATAGGCGTTGTAGCCGACACTCGCCTCATCCCATTCGGGGCCGGGAGGGATGGAGCCGAGTTTATAGAAACGGAGAAAGCAACCGAGAATTAAAATTAAAAATAATAATATTAAAGTAGTTTTTTTGTTATTCATTTAAAAGAATAATTATTCTTTTGTCAGTTCATACAGTCTGATCACCGATTTTCCGCCCGGTTTTTCGTAGGACCGAAGTAGTTTGACCGGCCAGGCGGCGGGCAGCAATTCCTGGTAAACGGTGACGACATAAATATTATTGGTGGCTAACTGTGATTGGTAGGGTTGGATATCTTTTAGTGCTAGCGGCCAGAAGGCTTTGACGAAAATTTTGTCGCCGGGTCGGACAAAGACGCCGATGACATCGCCGGCCATGCCGAAATTGCCTTCGGTAAGGATGATGGCCGGTTTGCTGGCCGTCTGCGACCGGACGTAGTTGACAATTTCCCTGATGCCGTAACCGCTGCTGCTGCCATCGATATATTGGCCGCGGTCAATCGGCGGCAGGGGCACGTTTTGATAATGAAAAAGAGTGGTGTAATCGAAATAGGCAACGGAGATTAGAAATAAAATCAGACCGACTAAAACGATATTTTTCCGTTTCTTTTCCATTTCAACCAGGAGATAGCTTAGGAAAATGGCGGACAGGCTGGCAAACAGTATGATATAACGCGGATAAAGAACGCGGGCGATAAAAGCGATGACCAGATAGGGAATAAAAAGCCACAGGCCCAGATATATGCCCAGTTTGCGGTTATTTTTCAAAAGGAGGAACCAGCCAAACAGGCCGATAATCGGCAAAAAGTAGCCCGACTCGGTCAGGATGTAATAGGGAATAATATAGAAATTGAACTGGAAACTGCCGAAGGGATTTTTGAGGAGTTCCGGTACCGTCAGGATAAAGGTATAGTTTTTATCGGCGACGAAATGGAGAAATGGCGACAGCCGTTGAACATTGTAAATGACAAAAGCTAAGAAGGCAACGACGGCATAAAGAATAAAATAGTTGATGATTTTTTTTAGGTTGTCGATAAGTACGGGCGCAAAAACGGCCAATCCGACAAAAAGCTGGGCAGTCGACTTGGCCAGAAGGGAGACGCCGGCAACCAGACCGTAGATAATCGCCACATCGAGCCGCAAAGTGCGGGCCAAAAAAATTGAGAAAAAAAGCAGCCAGATAAACGTAGTGTTGACGCCCGAATCCATGAGAGCCAGCCGGTCGTAAAATAAAAAATAGGGCGTGAATATATAAAGAAATGCGCCGATATACGCCGCTTTTTTTCCGAAAAGATAATAAATGAGGACAAAAATGCCGATCAGGGAAGTCAGTCCGGTGGCGACGCCAAACAGGCGGCCGGCCAAAAGGGCATTGTTGGGAAAAAGTTTCAGCAACGGAATTGTCGCCCAGGTCTGGAGCGGCTGGCGGCCGTCGGTGAGGGAGATAAAACGCCAGGTGGCGTCATGCCAGGCGGTTTTCGCCCACTGGATATAAATGCCTTCGTCGGTGAAAATGGGAAATTTAGCGATGTTGATCAGGCGAGTGAGGAAGTAAAGAAAAAGAAGCACGATAATCAGAATGACATCGCGGCGGGAAAAATGCTTGCGGATTGTTTTAATGATGGCGAAAATATCAAACATAGTTAAAATCAAAAATAATTGTTATGAAATTCTCGATATTCGTTTGCTGGCCTGCGTGGGAGCCTTCCGGGTATCCCAAGCCTGTCTGCCGGCAGGCAGGTCGGCGCAAACGAACATCTTCGGATTTCTCAAATATTTTTGTTTTTAATTTTGGTCTTTATTAGCAATTGTAACATGAGCGGTATTAAAACGTAAATCGGAAAAAAAAGCATCAGCAGATAACGGGGGGATATCGGCAGAAAACATAAATAAATCGTAAATAAAATCGTCCAGATTGACAGCAATAATAGCGCCGGCTCCACTTTTTTCCGCCGGAAATATTTAATAAAAACATAAAAGGAAATGATTATTCCCGCCAGGAAGAAGACCGGCCAGAAAATCGTCCAGCGTTCGAACTGGATATAAAGTTTATCCCCCCACCAGACCTTCCATTGGTTAAAAAGAATCAGGGTGAGAGCGTCGCCGATGAATTTGCTGCCTTGGACGGAATTGTTTTTCCAGAAAAGGAAAATCCATTTTTGGGCACCGGCAAATTTCCGCAGAGAGTTACCGGCGGTAAAAAAATTCCAGTAGGTGACGGTATAGGTTATTAAAGTTAGAAAAACAGTCGTCGATAAATAAGCCAGCATGGTTTTTACCGGTTTATGCAGCAAGAGAAGCAGGATACTGGTACTGGCCAGGACGACAAAAACGGGCAAATACAATTTTGTCGATGCCAGACAGCCCAGTACGACCGCCGATAAAATCAGTCTGCCCATCCCGGGTTTTTTCAACCAGGCGAGAAATACCCAAAAATACAAAAGAAGAAAAAAGACCTGGATAATATCGAGAATCGGTGAGTGGATTATCTGGTCAATAAACATCGAATCTATCGTTAAGAAAAAGATTCCCAGCGATGCTATGGTCACGGAGCCGGTTACCTGATAAATAATTGCCGCCAGTATAACAATATTGCCCAGGGCAAAAAGCAGGGAAACGATCCGGTTGTTGCCGGTAAGGAGGGTGACCCAGCCGACGATATATTTTCCCAAAGGCGGGTGGTCGGAGTTTATCAGCACCGGATTCATGCCGGTGGCGTAGCGGTAGCCGGCATAGCTAATAAGCGTTTCATCGGAAATTGGCGTTTTCGACTGGGGGATGACATACTGGGAGTTGTTGTATTCTTTTTCATACAGTTTGGGATTGAATTTTTCGGTAAACAACGACCAGTTTTGGCTGACCGGAATTGCCAGATTAATCAGGGCTAATAATAAAAATAAATATTTCATTGAGCGTAAAGGTCCATTTCCTGGAACTTGTTTTTTAAAATGTATTGGTGGCCGGTCATTATTCCGCTGTCCTGGTTGTTGATAACAACGCATTCGTTCCGATTGAAAGTATTTAGGGCGCCGGTAAAATAATTTTTATTGTAAACAAAATCGACTTTTTTACCGGAATAATAAACGATTGCCGGATGGTTACCCCACCATTTGGTGGTCGAAATCGTCAGGTTCATCCGGTTTAGCGTATCGTAAGTTTGGCGGGTAGCCGGATCGACGAGGACCTCCAATTCGCCGCAGTTTCTTCCGGCATAAACCGCCAGGTTATAGTATTGGTCATAAGATGAGTAGTAAGTTGTCAGGAAATTGTTTTGACGGAATGCCTGATTTAGTATTACCAAATTGATCACGATCGTGATCAAGATGGTAATCGTTCGGAATTTTTTAAAATAAATCAATAAATAAACACCCAAAAAAGCAAATTGGGGAATAACCGGGTAAATATACCAGGCGATTTTCGTTTTTGTCAGATTCAGGAACAGGAACCAAGGGACAAAAAATAACAAGAGAACAAATTGGCGCCAATTCTTGACTGAAAAATTTTCGCGAATCACCATCACTAATCCAATTATTGACAAGATGAAAAGTATTTTTAATTGATCAAACAGAGTCGTAATATAAAATGTACGCTGGCCGAAATGGGATTCAATTGACGAGGTGACGCGCTTAAACATCGCTTCCAAAAATTGGTTTTTAATGAAGGCGAATCGGAAAACGGCGACCATCGCCAAAAACCAGACCGATAAAATTCCGACCTGGACGAGCATGGTAACGAGCCGTTTCTTATAGTCTGCCAGCTTTACTTTTTTGAAATACAGTTCAATTGTTTCCACTGTCAGCATCCCGATAAGCGGATAGAAACCAAGAAGCGATTTGCTTAAGACACCGGTAGCCAAAAACAGCAAACTTAACCAGAAATTGTCATAGAAAACGAGGTAGCCGACCCAGCCGAGCATGAGAAAAACATCAACGTTGAGTACCTGGGCGCGTTGGAGAAAGACCGGGGTAAAAGCAGTGATGATAATTGTCAGTAAGGGGATAACGGTGCTTTTGGTTAGACGGAAATAAAGAACATAGGTCAAGGCGAGGACGGCAATTGATAAAATCAGCGTGAATTCACGGGTAGAGATTTCCGGCGCCACCGGCGTTAGCGTTTCTACGATTCCATACGCCAGTGGCGTTAGCGGCGGTTTGTCCAGCCAGTTTTGTCCCTGCCACAAAGGTACCAGCGAATGCTGGCGGACCATTTCCCGGCCGACCTGAGCATAGATGCTTTCGTCCCAATCGTAAAAAGGTGTCGGGTGATAAATGAATTTATAGGAAGTGACAAAAAAATAAAAAGCCAGAAAGAGAATGACCGACCAATGCTTTTTCATTGTTTAAAATTTTACCATAGCTTGCGGCAAACTTTGTTTTATTTCGAAAGCCGCCGGAAAAACTCGGGACTGGTAAAAAAAATAAGTGCGGATTTCGTAGACGGCGGAAACGAATAATAATATACATATAATTAATAGCAATAATTTATTGGACCGTTTCAGGAGAGCGGCGATGCTTAAGCCAATAAAATAAACAATCGCCGGAATGGCGGTAAATGTCCGCAGCATACTGGGATTTTCCCAGGGGTAGGTGAGTATGGCAGGAATTAAAGACAGTAAGAAATATATTAGAAACAACAGATTGTTGGTGTTGCTGAATCGTTGTATTGCTATCACTAAACCGGCCAAAAATAATATTCCCAGGATTGGATTAAGGGCCGGCTTATAGGGATAATTGTGGCGGCCGTTGACATCGCCTTTGACATTAAATTCCAGGGCGGTGAACACGATATTATCGGCCAGGAATTCGCCTTTTTGTTGGGTGGACAATTCGGTATTTTTCAGGAAAAATTCCTGGTCGATGCGGATATCGGGATGAATTAGGAGATACAGTGTTAAGGGAATAATAATGATTACAAAAGGGATTACGAAATAGAGCAAACGCTTAATTGCTAAATTGTTGAATTGTTGTATTGTTTTAATAGCGAGTATCGCTAACGGAAGAAGAAAAAAAATGCGGCCGGGAGTATAAGAGTTAAAGGCGAGACCGGCAAAAATTCCCGATATTATCAAAAAACCTGATACCGCATTTCTCGCGTTGAGGAACACCCATTCCTTCGCTGACGCTTGTCCGCTCCTTAAATGCCGTGCCTGCCGGCAGGCAGGCTCGAAATGGGTATCGGTGCTTTTTAGTAAAAAATATAGTGATATTAATTCCAGAAAAAGTAAAAATGTCACTTCGAAACTAAACCGGGCAAAATTGAAATACCAGCGGGAAGTGGCAAATACTATTGATAATAGAAGAGGTAATAGAGAAGGGAGAATAGAGCGAGGAAAAGAAAAGTATTTTTTAAAAATCAATTTTAAAATAAAATAAAATACCAGCGGATTCAGGATACCAAAGAAAGCAGCAGGGAAACGGAGGGCAAAATTGTTGATGCCGAAAATCTTAAACGATAAAAGAATAACGTAAAAATATAAAGTGGCGTGGCCGGTTGCCAGCGGGCTGTAGGGGATATACGGTTTGCCGTTAAGTGACAACGCCAGTTTGGCAAACTGCACTTCATCGTAGCTCAGGTTTTTCGGCAGGGAAGGAAAGCGGTAAAACACTATTCCCAGAGATATAGCGGAGATGACAAGAGGCGGCAGGATTTTTTTAAACATACAGTTTTTTCAGGTCGTAATATTTGATGCGAAGAATATCTCTGGCTGTTTCCAGGGAATCGTTGAGGAAATGGACATTTTTTGTTTCCACATGCCGCCAATCAACCGGCACTTCCCGGATACGGTATTTCAGTTTGTTGGCGAGAAATAAAAATTCCAGGTCAAAACCGGCCGAGACCGATGAGCCTTCGGCTTTTCTTTTATCATGAAAGACTATCAGTTTATTGATGATTTTCATCGCCGCTTCCTTTTCAAATAATTTGAAACCGCACTGGGTATCGCGGATGCCGTGGAGACCGATCAGGAAATTGCGGACAATGATGAATCCGACCGCCATAACTTTGCGTAAGAGAGGGGCGCCTTCCCGATGGGAATTGCGGGAACCGATTACGATTTGGGCACCTTTGTCGGCCTCATTAATCAATCGTTGGGATTCCTCGATCGGCGTTGCCAGATCAATATCGGAGAACATGACATAATCTCCTTTGGCTTTCTGGATACCGGTGATGACAGCGAAGGCTTTTCCCTGATGATTATTTTCCACCAGCTTGAATTTTGGAAAAAGGGAAAGATATTTATCTTTGATAATTCTTTTGGAATTGTCGGTCGAGCCGTCGTCGGCCACCAGCACTTCGGTAAACAGGGGATTGTTTTTGGTATAATTGCCGATTTTATCCAGGACGCCTTTCTGGATATTTATCTCCTCATTATAGCAGGGAACGATCAGGGAAATTTTCATTTATTATGGATTAGTTTGTAAATTTTTATTCCGTCAACATCCCATATATTATCAATTTTAGCAGGACCAAACATAGAAATATTCCAGGAAGGCGAATTTAATATTTCGCATGGTTCCTGATCGCACAAAACAAACATCTGATCGGTGATTTCCGCCTTCTGCCGGTTTGCCGGTACCAGTCCTTTAAGCTCCAGAAAATAGACAAAGTTGTCTTCGGTCAGCTGCACCGGCCAGGTAGCGATATTGAAAGGCTGATGATTGATTTTTGTTGCCAGAAAATCGCCCACTTTTTGGGAATGGGCAATTTGGTTGTTGCCTTTTTGGTAAAAAAAATAATAATGGGGAACATTTATGCCGACGTAAAGCAGGACAAGCAAGATAATAAAGAAGCGGTTAAGTTTCGCGTTGGCTATATAATAGGCTGTCACCAAAAATAAACTCAAATAGATCGGGCCAAAATAATGGGGCAGGCGGGAAGCATTCATGAACGCGAAAAACAGGAGAAAGGTGACGATATTAAGCAGATTGATTTTTATCCATAAGTTGGAATCTTTTTTTTTGAGGAAAAACCAGCCGGCGGCCAAAAAGACCAGAATCAAAAGAGTGACAAATGAATTAATCTTGAATGTCAGGACCGTCGAGAAAAAAACCTGAATTGTTTCCAGAAAACGGGTTGATAAGGACGAGCCGGAAACCAAACCACCCTTAAAAAGGGTGAGGAAATTTTTGGAATTGAGGAACTGATGGCGAAGATCAAAGATAACAAGGGGAAGGGAAAAAAAGAGAAAGGAAATAATAGCCACCAAGTATTTTCCCAGTTTAATGATTAGTTTCCGGTCGGTTACGGCAATTAAGATCATCGGTAATGTCAAAAATACCGCCAGATAGTGGAGTTGGACGGAAAAAGAGAGGAAAGTGCCGAGTAGAATGGCAAAAATTATTTTATCCGTTTTCATCAATTTGTAAAAAAAGTACAGGGTAAAAAAGGCGAAAAAAGGCAGCAAATTGGGGTTCCAGGAAAAACGCGACTGCTCGATATTTTCGAATGAAAAGGCGGTAAATACCAAAAATAATACCGCCGTTAGTTTTCCCACCTCTTCGCGGGTAACCAAATAACCGGCAATTATGCCAATGAGGGATAAAAAAGCGGCGCCAAAAGCCAACCCGGCGGGATTAAAATTGAAAAGGAGTAAAAACGGCGCAATCAGATAATAATAAAAAGGACCGAGGTAAACCTGGCCGACCGATGAGGGAGCGCCAATGGCCGGCCAATGTTTTAACGTAACGATATTACGGACAATGATCGCGTCCCGGCCCTGGTCGGAGAGGAAGGTGGTAAATTCCGGCAGTTTATAGACACGCAGGAAAGCGGCAAGGAGAAGAATCAATATAACCAGTTTATTTTTTGTTACAATATCTCTAATGTCCAAGCGCATATTTCCTTATTTTACCTTAATCCTCATTGTTTTAGGAAGTACTGTCATTCTCTGGTTACCGTTTTTGCTTCGGCTGATGAATTTGTCGATGATGGATATTTACCGCAATTATGACGGATTGCTTTATATCATTCCGGCAAAAACCCTTTATGATATAAATAAAATCGATGTTCCCGGAAAGGGGTTGATTGTTTCCCTGCCTTTGGGGGCCAAATATTTTGCCGCTCATCTGCCGTTATATCCGTTATTCATCAGATTGTTTTCCGTCGTCATGGGGTATTTGAAATCGATGATTTTTGTCAATATCTTGTTTACTGTTTTATTAGCCATGTTTTTTTATTACTTCGTAAAAGAGCTGAAACTTTCGCGGAATCCGCTATTATTAGCAATCGTCTTATTATTCCTACCGCGGTTTTTAGTTGTCCGCTCTGTCGGTGCACCAGAAAGTTTATTTATGCTCCTGATACTCATTTCCCTTTTCTTCTTTGAGAAGGAAAATTATTTTCTGTCGGGTCTGGCCGGGGGGCTGGCGACGATGACGAAATCGCCGGGTATTCTTCTGGCGATCGTTTATGCTTATGTAATTTTAGAAAGATTATTAAAAACGCGAAAATTCAACTGGCGATATTTTTACCTTTCCTTAATTCCGTTGGGATTATTGACGGTATTTGGGATATATGCCGTCCAGATGCATGATTTTTTTGCCTATTTCCATTCCGGCGACAACATCCATTTGGTATACCCCTTTTCCGTTTTTAATTTCCACGTCAAGTGGGTGGGAACGCCGTGGCTCGAAGATGTTCTTTTTTATTTTTTCATGTATCTTTTAGCCATTTTTTACCTGAAGGATACTAAATATCGGAGTCTTTTTTACTTCAGCCTGGTGTTTTTCGTCGCCGTCACTTTTGTCCAGCATCGCGACATTTCCCGTTACAGCTTGCCGATTTGGCCGTTGGCGTTAATTGCCTTCGACAAATTTTTCACTTCCAAAAAATTCCTCATTGTCTTGCTTATTCTATTGCCGGCGATTTATCTTTACGCCTGGAATTTTCTCCTTTACAACCTGATGCCGATTGGCGAAATGAAGCCGTTCCTGTAAAATATCTCATTATAATATTAACCCATGCTGAAAAAAACAAAAAAAACCGTTACTGACCGTAAAGATCTCTACCGTTCCGATAACAATAGAGTGATTGGTGGGGTGGCCGGGGGGCTGGGAGAATATTATAATATCGATCCGACGATCGTCCGGATAATTTTTATACTGCTTTCGATCTATGGCGGCAGCGGCATTTTTATTTATCTGGTTTTATGGCTGTTGATTCCTAGGAAATCGCAAGGTCACGGCGATACCAACAAAACCATTAAAGAAAATATTGCGGAGATGAAATCAACCGCTCATGATCTGGCCAAGGAGAATAATTCCCGGAAAATCGTTGGCGTGTTTTTGCTGATATTTGGCTTCGCTTTTCTTCTGGATAATTTCGGCGTCATCGATCTTGGTTCAATCTGGCGCTTCTGGCCGGTACTTTTGATAATTGCTGGTTACCTTATTTTAGTGCGCCATGAATAAATTTTGGGGAATATTCTTTATTGCGGCCGGGGCAGTTTTTCTACTCAATAATTTAGGTTTGCTCTCCATATCTGTTTGGTCTGTTTTGTGGCAGTTCTGGCCGGTAATTTTTATTTTCTGGGGATTGGAGATTATTCTCGGACCAGGCCGGACAGCCGAGTTGATTGTCGGCGCAATCGCTTTCCTCACTGTCGTTTTTATTTTGATTGAAGTGGCCGTTTTCGATAATAATCAATTCCGGCAGTGGGTCGGTCGTTACATGAAATGGTTGCCGCTTAATGAACAGCTATTTCATTATAATCAGTCTCCGGTACCGGAATTCCTTAATGGTAATCCAAGTAGGACATTATGAATATTATTTTTGGCACTCCGGGCAGAAGAATGTGCTCCGGCCGGCCTGCCTGATCCGTTCGACTTTTCCCTGGCAACCGTTGGGACAGGGTTTTCCTTCACGATGGTAGACTGCCATATGCTCCTGATAATGGCCGCGAGAGGCATCGGGCAGGATATAGGCTTCGTCGCCGGCGGAGGAACCATTGTATTTCAATCCGGCATTAATGACTTTAAGTATCGATTGGTACAATTTTTTGACTTCGCTTTCCGACAGGCTTTTGGCTTTACGGCGCGGGTCGATCCCCGCGTAAAACAAGATTTCGCTGGCATAAATGTTACCGATACCGGCCAGTTTGTCCTGGTCCATTAAAAACAATTTAATTGGTTTCGATGAATTGCGAATCAACCCTTCGGCTGCGCTCAGGGTAAACTCCTTCGATAATATGTCAATGCCGGATGGTTTCTCCGGTTTATCGGCGACTTTCAACCAGCCGAATTTGCGCAGATCGTTAAAAAAAAGTGTTGAACCGTCGGTAAAATCGATGATGATTCTGGTCGTTTTTGCCGGCAAGGAATTGCCGTTGACAAAAGGAATCTTGCGGGTGAAAGTCACTTGGCCACTTTGATTGCTATATATTAGTTGACCGGCCATCTTCAGATGGATGTTTAAAAACAGATTGTCGGACAAATGGATGGCCATGATTTTGCCGGTTCGTTCTATTCCGGTAATTTTTTGGCCGGTTGTTTTCTTTTTATCGCCGATAAACTGTTTTGGCGACAAAACTTCGATATTCCTGATTTTTTTGCCAAGAATATTTTTGACCAATGAGCGGCGGATTGTCTCAACTTCCGGTAATTCAGGCATGATAATGTGTTTTTATAAACTCTTTGATTCTTTTTTCAAATTTCTCTTCCGTAAACTGTTCAGCTGTTTTTCGGGCTGCTTTTCTCATGGCTAAGTATTTGTCTGCCGGTAATGATTCCAGTTTTTTGATTTTTTCGATCAGCGGTTCCGGTGATAATTTATCAAACAGGTAGCCATTGACCCCATCGCAGACGGTTTCCGGCAAGCCGCCGCTTTTATAGGCGATTACCGGCAAGCCGTAGCCCATCGCTTCTACCGGCGCGATCCCGAATTCTTCGTTAACCGACGAAAAAAGGAATGCCCGGGCGTTCTGATATACATTGGCCAACTGTTTATCGGTAACATTTCCCAAGAATTCGACCGTCGGCCCGGCGATTGACCGCAGATATTTTTCGTCGCGGCCGGTACCGACGATTTTAAGGTTAAGGTTATATTTATTTGCGGCATTTATTAATATATCGACATGTTTTGCTCTTGCGAGTCTGCTGACAGTAATATAGAACGTTCTTTCTTTGTCATTCCCCGCGTTAGCCGAGGAATCATGGCCCGGATCCTTCGATTCGCTGCGCTTACTCAGGATGACAGAAGCCGGTGGTATGTTTACAGGCGGATAGATGACTGTCGCCTCTCTCCGGTAAAATTTCTCAATCCGCCTTTTTGTCTCCTCGGAATTGGCGATATAATAATCGGCGCGCTTGGATGAATTGAAATCCCAGATCCGTAAAAAGTGGTTTAGGATAGTGCCGTATACTTTTATCAGCCAATATTTTTGCCATTCGATCGCCGTTTCATAACCGTAAAGATAGCGGGGGGGGTGATGGATGTAGGCGATATGGATGGTCGGCTTTTTGGTAATTATCCCTTTACACATCCAGCTGCCGGAGGAGGAAATTACCAAATCGTATTTTGAGAAGTCAAAGCTTTCCCAGATCAAAGGCGTCAGAAACCGGAGCGGGGAATAGAAGCGGTTAATGATCGGAATTTTGCCAAACCACGATGTCTGTACATGCCAGTTATTAATGATATCCTTATGGGCGCCTAATGCGTTTATGTCGAATGTTGACGTATAGACATCGGCGGAAGGGAAAATTTTTTTCAGGGTAACGAGGACCCGTTCGGCGCCACCGAATTCGCAGAGTTGGTCATGAACCAAGGCGATTTTCATTTTTTTATATTATAGCTTATTGGTATAATTATACGATAGCGCTTGTAGTTCAACGGATAGAATGAGGGCCTCCGAAGCCTTCGATGGCAGTTCAATTCTGCCCGGGCGCACTTCGACCGCCATTGGCGGTCTCAGTGTAAACACATGGGTTTACCCTGAGGAGTGTAGCGACGAAGGGCCTATAGGTTAACGGCAGACCGTGGCATTCGCATTGCCAAGATCCGAGTTCAATTCTCGGTAGGTCCACTTTATCGGTGAAGAGTTTTAATCGTCTGGTTTATTTTGGTGAAAATAACTTGCAGCCTTTGATTGAGGGATTGGTTACCGGTCTCTGCTTTAGGAATAACGGGAACAGCAGGAACAACAGGAAGAGGAGCTTTGATGTAATCGTTTACTGCCGACCGGTATTCGTCGCTATCACCCTGGTGTTCCGACCATACTTCCGTAATCCGCCTAGATGCTTCATAAAATTCAGTCATTTTTCTATTATAGCAAACTTATTATCATTACGCCAAGAAACGGCGGTAATCAATTTCGAATAGCGCGGATTAAACTTATTTTTATAGATAGATTTAGTATAATAATTCAGTTATAATTGCGTCTGTAGCTCAGCGGTAGAGCGCCACTCTTATAAAGTGGATGTCCTTGGTCCGAATCCAAGCAGACGCACCAGCAGAGGTAGCCAAGGTGGTCACGGCGGAGGTCTGAAAAACCCCAGATGTCAGTTCGACTCTGACCCTCTGCACCATGCGGGCGTAGTTTACCGGTAAAATGCTTCCTTGCCAAGGAAGAGACAGAGGGTCCAATTCCCTTCGCCCGCTCCATACGCTAATGGTTTTGTGTTTTCCCCAGTTTTCCTCAAGAAATCAACATTATCCCGAGTTCTAGCCACTATTTTGATTGTCTTTTTGCTAGCCAGGGAAAATGTCGACTGGATGCCGGAATCGGACCTAATCTAAAAAAATATTCAGTTTAAAAACTTGAAACTCGCATCCAGATCGGATAGTGGTCGGATAGGTTACCGAATTTTGGGTCAGTTAATACTCTGAAGTCTTCTAATTTCACCCTGTTGTTACCAAAAGCGTAATCCAATCGTATTACTGGTTTTTCCACTGGTAATGGGAATAATTTTGCCGGAACTGTGGCACCAGCGTCTTTACCTAAATCTGTAAAACCATTGTCTTTGAGTAATTGGGTTACTTCTCCTCTTTTCATTTCATTAAGAGATGCTTCCATACTTTTCATTGGCCCAGGATATCTTTGACCCAGTTCGTCCAAATTAGTTTTGGCATCATCTAAATCATTTTTATCAAAAGTATTTAAATCTCCCATGATTATTGTTGGAATATTTGGATCAATAAGGTTTAGAATGGCTTGCACTTGTTTTATTCTGGTATCTTCGCTTAAATCATCAAGGTAGACTGAAAGAATGTCTATTCCTTCAACACGTGTTTTAATTGCATTTCTAGTAACCAACCAAATAGCTTCTATTTTTGCATCAGGAAATTGGGAAAGCACAGCAACTCCATTATCATGTCCTTTTTCTATTAATCTTTGATCTTCTAGTTTAACCATGTGAACATTTGGATATCCAAAAATACGTTTGAGTTCCTCTGTTGTGAAAACCTCTGTCCATCTATGAGTATCAACTAAACTGACAATATCTGGGTTAATTTCTTTGATAACACTAGCTAAACCGTCAATTCGTTCAGGTGTTTTTTTAGGACTTCCATAGTCCTTGAAACCACCACTTAAAATATTCCAAGATAAAATTTCTAGTGACATATTTTTATCGGTCTCTGCGGCTAAGACAGATCACTAACTAGTATTTTGTGCTGTCAGCTCCCTAAAAAAGGTACGTTCACCGCAGAGACCATTCGGTAACCAAATATTAACATATTTTTCGATCTTTGCGCTGTTTACCAAATACCTCTAGAAACAGAAATGGATTAACCTTCTCCAAGCAGCCTTTAAAGACATCAAGTTCTAAAATCAAATCAGGTTGAGCTGTTATGTAATAGCGAAGACCGATTTTGATTTTAGAAATAAGAGATAAATTGCGGTCGAGTAGATATTGTTTGATATACTCGTCCTGGCTAAATAGGTCCGAGCCAATTACGGTATCCAGCTCAAGAATTGAGCAGTTTTAGGATTTCATCGAAAGCTTCCCGGTCGGATTTATAAGTGAGCGTTTTTTTAACCTCGTCTTCCGGAACGAATTTGGCGTCCATCATTTCCCAATCGTGGTCGGCCGGGTCTCCGGATAAGTATTCCATCAAATAATATAAAACCGTCTTTTTGATTAACGCATCCTCAAATTTATAAGAATAATGCGTTTCCACCGGCTGGTGGTTGAAGATTTTTGCTTCGACACCGCCTTCTTCCCGTACTTCCCGGAGAGCCGCTTGCTCGGGCAATTCATTTTGATTCGTATCGCCGACTAATCCCTTGGGGAAAACCCAGCCTTTATGGGCGGAATGTTGGGTGATTAGCCAAAGAGTCTGGCTGCCGAATTTTTTGTAGACTATGCCGCCGGCCGATTCCTCGTTTTTGACTTTCATGGAATAATTATAATACGAATTATGTGAATTGTACTAATTCCATAATTGTTTAGGTTGGGAAATCGGCGATATGGATATGGTTATCCTTAAAATTTTCGTAGCCGGTATTGACAATTATTCCCTGGAAAAATATAAACTAATAAAAAGGAAATGAGGAGGCGGGATTTACTGGAGTAAATAATTATTCAGGATATCGACTCGCGGATTCATGGAATGATCATACATCAATTCCTACGGCGTCGACAATATTTTTTAAGCCGTCTTTTTTCAGTAAGTCAATGAGTTCGAGATTGATTTGGGCGATCAGGGCCGGACCCTGATAGATCATGCCGGTGATAAGTTGTACCAATGACGCGCCGAGTTTGATTTTTTGATAAGCGTCTTTGACATCAAATATTCCACCGCAGCCAATAATAACAAACCGTTTTCCATAATTTTTGTATGCCAGTTTGATCAGTTGATTCGATCGCTTTTCCGTCGGTTTGCCGCTGAAATTGCCGACTCTGAACTTTTTCACTTCCTGTTTATCAAGTGCCGGGTCTTGGCGGTTTTTCTGTAAATTACCGAAAATCACTCCCGTTACAAACCGAAATTTTGAAATGACGTTTAGCATAGCTAAAGTTTCTTTATCGCTTTTTTCAATCGGCATTTTGATAAAGACCGGTTTTTTGAGCCGCAGTTTTCCGACCGCGGCCAGCAAATCCCTTAAATTGTTTAGTGGATAAAAACTGATGTTGCCGTATAAGTTAGGGCAGCTGATATTCAGTTCGTAGTATGCATTTTGAACTTTCGAACGTTCGAACTTTTTAAACGCGGCAACAATGTCGTTGATGCTTTGTTTTTGTGTCATGTTTTTAATTCCGTTTGTCCGTCCGATACTGATCCCGATCGGAATTTCAAAATGCTTATTATCCAATTTTTCGATTATTTTATCCGCCCCCGGGCTTTTAAAACCTTTATTGACCATAAGTGATTTCGATTTCGGCAGGCGGCCGAGTCGGGGGCGGGGATTGCCGTCATACGGATGATTTGTTACCGTACCAATTGTCTCAAAACCAAAGCCGATGATTGGCAGAATTTGCGTCAGCCAGGCTTCGTAATCGAACCCGGCCGATAAACCGATGGGATTGGCAAATTTAATTCCTGCAACGGTTTGTCTCAGTCGGGGATTGTCAATCGGTAACAGTTCCTTGATTATCCATCGGCAAGGCGGGCAGGCGCCCAAAAATTCGCCGGTTTGCGCCATAAAAATATGGATCGTTTCCGGATCGATCAGGAAAAAAAACGGCTTGACGATATTTTTGTAAATTAATCCGCCGATATAAATGATCCAGCCTTTCCGTTCGTATTCTAAATAATGATAAGCAATAATAAATAAAATAAAACTGATTAATGCCGATAATCCGCAAAATTGGCAAAAACTTTTAATCACAATTACCATAAGGTAAACAAAATAGAGGGAAGCGAGCGCGCCGATTGTTGTTTCCAGCATTGTCCAGTAACGGAAAAACTTTTTTCCGGTGATGATCGCCAGCAAAATAACAGCGGTCAAAATTCCATAATGGATCAGTCCGATTAGCGCCAGGGGAATAACGCCGAAAAGAACAGAATATGCACTGTTTAGCACCTTGCCGCAGTCGGAAAAAAATGCCGGCAAACGGGGATTGTAATAGCAGGGAATAATATTAGCGGTTTGATAATGTTCCCAAGTCAAATAACCGGCATCGATTAGGCCAACTACTGACAGGGTGAGTATTATAGGAAGCAACCACCTTTTCATCCCATTATTATACCCTAAAGTATTACACTTTCGATGACAACCGGTGCTTTTTCGAGGATATAGACATCGTAATTGTGCCGGTCGGTACCGACAAATTCCGCCTCGCGTTCAAGAATCATTTCATACGGTTTGCAGGCGGAGCAGCCATCTTTATGCGGGCATTTGAAGACACCAAGCTGACGGGCGAGCTTGATTTTTTTGGCAATCGTCAGTACTTTGTCGAGAGCGGTGTCGTATGCCGGCAGCGGTTTTTCCGTCAAACCATTTGGTCTTTCGAGATACCAGTAGCTGGCTTTTGATACGGAGTATTGTTGGCAATTTTTGGCTAAAAGATAATAAATCGGGAGCTGCAGTGATTCGAGATTTTCGTCGTGGCGGCCTGTCTTGAAATCAATGATGTGGACGCTATCGGCGTCCGGCAGAAATTCCAGCCAGTCGATCCGGCCGCAGAGGATGATATTATCTTTAGGCGACAGCCAGAAATAAGGCAGCTCCTGTTTTATTTTCACCGCCAGGTTTTTTAACGGTCCCGGTTCGTCCATCAGTCGTTTGAGCATTTCCTCCCCCCGTTTTTTATAATCCATTTCCACACCGGCCTCGCCGAAACCACCCTGTTTGCCACTTATTTTTTGCCAGGCAAGGTTATATTTAAGAAGAAGTGATTCCTTGAAACGTTCCTTGACGGGGAGGACGGATAGCGACTCGACGACCTCATGGACCGCCTGGCCGAGAGCCAATGGCGGGCTCATAAGTTTTATTTTATTGCCGGTCGCGGGATTACGGTAAACATTTTTCAGGTAATAAGCGCGGGGACATTTCAAAAAATCGGAGATCGAGGAATGGGAAACCCAGACGGCCGAATATTTGTCGGTATTCATTAAGGGAAGTATAGCGAAATCTGGAGCAATAAATCAAGCGGGGTGAAATATTTTAGGAGTGGGCCCTGGTTAACTATGTGGGAACTTTTTATACTCAAATAAGAGTTGCTCGTATTTTTATTACTTAGTCTTATATCGATCACTTCTGCTTGCTAGTTTAAAGATTAAAGCAAACAAAATTACGATTGTTAACGATGAGATTACCCAAACAAAAACTGAAAGTATAAGAGATAAGAAAAAGTTCATGTGATAATGGAGCCATGAATAAAAGAACGCAAAAATAGTAATTACAAAACATATACCCAATATTTTCCCAGCTATTTTGAATGAATATTCATCGCTCAAACCCTCACCTTTTTTGATTCTTATTAGTTCTTCTCTAGTTTCTTTCTGTCCTTGTTTGATAGAATCATTGAAAGTTCCCATATTAAAATTATATCAAGGCTGGGAATTAGAGACAACAATCTTTTTGTTGCAAACCCATTCGCTTTTTTGCTTAAATATTTATCGAAAGCAAGGTGATAATTATTATGAAAAAGAAAGTAAAAATTATTCCTAATTCGTGGAAGCAGAATAACAAAACAGGCATTGGAACAATCAGAATTATAATACAGCGAAAAAGAAAGAATAGAGCGTCTTAGCAGTCCGTTAGCGGAGATGGAGGGATTCGAACCCCCGAGGACCTTGCGGCCCTACTGGTTTTCAAGACCAGCTCGATCAACCACTCCGACACATCTCCTAAAAAAATGGAGGCGCGTGCCGGAATCGAACCGGCGCAGTAGGTGTTTTGCAGACACCTGCGTTTCCTCTTCGCCAACGCGCCAAATATCTCCTATATTTTACCCCAAACCCGATTATTACACAATCTATAGTATATTAATATATATGGCCAAAATCAGGCAGTATCATCATCACTTCCATTTCAGCTACACGACTTCCATCAAGCGCCACTTGTTGTCGATTGCCATCGTTACCTTTTTGTCGCTGGTTATTTTATATCTTGTTATCCGCTTTGCCGCACCGGAAAATACTTTCAATATCCGCGCGATTTCATGGGCCGATATTTTTCTGGCAAGCGCCAATACCCTCATGCGGCTTTTTATCGCCTATATTTTTTCCGTCGTTATTGCCGTTCCTCTGGCATTGCTTATTACCAGCACTGCCAAAATCGAAAAAATCCTCCTGCCGATTTTTGATGTCATCCAATCGGTGCCGGTACTGGAATTTTTTCCGGTGATCGTCATTTTTTTCGCCATATATCACGCTTTTGAGTTGGCGGCCATTTTTTTACTGCTGATTTCTATGATTTGGAGTCTGGTATTCACAATGATTGGTGGATTAAAAGCCATTCCGGAAGATGTCCGGGCGGCGGCAACGGTTTTTCATATCGGCGGCTGGAATAAATTGCGATATATTACCTTGCCGGCAATTTTTCCCTATATCATTACCGGTTCGCTATTGGCGTGGGGTCAGGGATGGAATATTATCATTGTCGCCGAAGTGATCCATAATTATATTCCGCACGGTCAGGCGTCACAGGACCTTTTAGGCTTGGGCAGTTTATTGATCAATTCTTTTGCTCAGGGCAACAATTCCCTTTTTCTGACAGCGCTGGCGGTAATGATTGTCCTTATCGGCCTTTTGAATTTTTTTGTCTGGCAGAAATTATTACGAGTTACCGAACGGTATAAATTCGACTGATGGAAATGCCGATTATTTTTACTAAAGTTTGCAAAAGATACGATAAAGCGGCCGCTTATGCGGTCGAGGATTTTTCCCTGGCCATCAATAAAGGTGAATTTTTCTGCCTGGTCGGACCATCCGGCTGCGGAAAATCAACCGTACTGAAAATGATTGCCGGACTGACGGCGCCGACCGGCGGCCAACTGGTTAAGCCGGCGGGAGTCGGCATGGTTTTCCAGTCCGGCGCCATCCTTCCCTGGCTGACGGTCGAGGAAAACGTCGCTTTACCGGCAAAAATTAACGGATTGGCGGCGGAAAAAATCAAAAGATTGTCGGCGGAATATATTGATATGGTTGGTCTAACCGGGTTCCGGCAAAAATATCCCCGCGAATTATCGGGAGGACAAAAGCAGCGGGTGGGGATTGCCCGAGCCCTGATGGCGGAGACAGAAGTATTATTATTGGACGAGCCATTTTCCGCCCTTGATCTGCTGACGACGCAGGAACTGCACCGCGACTTATTGCAGATTTGGAGGACGACCGGAAAAACAATCGTCATGGTTTCTCATTCGCTGGAGGAAGCGGTGATGCTCGCTGACAGGATCGGAATAATGGTTAACGGACGCTTGAAATCGATTGTGCCTTCTGCCAATGCCGATGTCGGAAAAATCCGCCAAATTATGGTAGAATAAAAGCTTGTTGTATGGATTATCAAAGCCCGACATACGGTAAAGTCAATCTCCAACGGTTAAAAGAAATCGTTTCTTCCTATATGGCTAGTGACAGAAAAGCGCAATATGAAATCATCGTCGGCAGCGATTCCCAAAAAATCGAAAACGACAAATACGATTTTGTCACCGCCTTGGTCATCCATCGGGTTGGTTTTGGCGGTATCTATTTTTGGAAACGGATTATCCAGGATAAAAAAATCAGTTTAAAAGAGCGGATTTACCAGGAGGCGACAATGTCTCTCGAAACCTCGGAAAACTTTGTCCATTTTTTCAAAACTAACGGCATTTCCAAATACAATATCCAGATTCATGTTGATATCGGCCACAACGGCGAAACCCGCGAACTGATCACCGAAGTCGTCGGTATGATCAGGGGAAGCGGTTACGATGTGAAGATAAAACCTTTTTCATACGGCGCGTCGAAAGTGGCGGATAAATATACTTAATCAAGAAATTCCTTGATATTACTTTCATTAATGATAAAGTTCTGACCCTGGCCGGAAACCATTTTATAAGCTGCTTTACGGACAATACCTTCGATCGTCCGCTCCAGTGTCCGTATTCCCGCATCAAATCCCAGTGGCCGCGTGATTTTGAGCCATAAAGCATCGTCGATTTTCAGGCTATCCGGCGTCAGGCCCGACTCCTTCAGGTAACGTGGCAGGACATAGTTTTTAGCAATAGCGATTTTTTCCTCATCAGTATATGAAGGCATTTGGATCACTTCAAGCCGATCCATGACTGCCGTCGCAATGCTATTGGTGTTATTGGCCGTGGCGACAAATAAAACCTGCGATAGGTCAAACGGATAATCGATAAAATAATCGTTAAAAGCGGCGTTTTGTTCCGGATCCAAAAGTTCGACAAGGACGCCCATGATGGCTGCTTTCGATTCGGGGCTAATCCGGTCCAGTTCATCAAGAAGGATGACCGGATTGCGGCTGCCCGCCCGGCGCAAACCGCGGATGATCATACCCGGTTCGGCTTCCGGCGAAGTTTTTGACTGGCCGCGCAAATCAAGGGCCGAGGACAGGCCGCCGAAAGGAATGCGGATAAAAGTCCGGCCCAAAGCTTCGGCCAGCGATTTGGCAAAGGTGGTTTTGCCGGTGCCGACCAGGCCGACAAAAAAAAGCGACGGCGCATGAAAGGCGCCAGCCGGTGCTTTCTGCCGCTGGACAATTAATAAAGACAAATATTCCAGGACGCGGTCTTTTATTTTTTGTAAACCGTAATGATTTTTGTCCAATACCTGTTTGGCGTAATTAATATCCAGCTTGTCTTCAGTTTTTTTATTCCACGGCAAATGAGTGATCCAGTCGATATACTTGGCGGTAATATCCATCTGGGAAAAATTGCCGCCGTAGCGAAGCGTTAATTCAATCCGGTTGATCTGTTCAAGCGCCTTGTCATGCAGATTAGCAGGCAAGTCGGCTTGCTGCAAACTGGCTCGCAGCTTTTCCACCTCTGACAAGCTATTTATTTGATTCTGTTGGTTAGCAGACTGATTATCCACTTGACAATTTGGTTAATTTTTTATAAGATATTTTTTACTTTTTGGTTATTATTACCAGTTTACAAGTTTGCTACAGAAAAATCTATGGCAAAAAAAATGTCCGTTCGTCCTCTTTTTGATTATGTTTTAATTAAACCTCTCGCTCAGGAAGAAGTCACTCCTTCAGGTATTGTCTTACCCGATACCGCCAAGGAAAAACCGCAGGTCGGTGAGATAATGGCGGTTGGTCCCGGGACGATCAACGATCAAGGTAAAGCGTTGCCAATGATGGTTAAAGCCGGCCAGAAAGTACTCTATAAAAAATGGGGCGGTAACGAAGTGAAAATGGGGACGGAAGAATGGCTGCTTATCGAACAAAAAGATGTTATGGCCGTTGTGGAATAATTAAAAGTTAAAAATTAAAAGTTCAAAATTATTATTATGGCAAAACAAGTTATTTACGGAGATAAAGCCCGGCAAAAATTATTATCCGGGGTTAATCAGTTGGCGGATGCAGTGGCGACTACTCTTGGTCCGAAAGGCCGCAATGTCGCTTTGGATAAAAAATGGGGCGCACCGAATGTCGTTCACGATGGTGTATCGGTCGCCAAAGAAATCGATTTAAAAGATGAATTTGAAAATATGGGTGCGCAGCTTGTCAAGGAAGCCGCTTCCAAGACCGCCGATGTTGCCGGTGACGGGACAACGACAGCTACCATTCTGGCCCGCGCCATCGTTGCCGAGGGGATAAAAATGATTACGGCCGGTGCTAACCCGATGACGATGAGACGGGGTTTGGGCAAAGCCGGTGATCATGTCGTCGCCGAGCTTAAGAAAATGGCCAAAACGATTACGATTAAGGATGCAGCGAATGTCGCGACCATTTCGGCCGGTGATGATGTCCTTGGTGACCTGATCGCCGATGCCCTGAAAAAAGTCGGCGGCAAAGATGGTGTCGTCACCGTCGAGGAAGGCAAGGGTTTGGATACTTACGTCGAACATAAAGAAGGCATGCAGTTTGACCGGGGATTTGCCTCGCCATATTTTGCTACCGATCCGGATAAAATGGTAGCCGAAGTGGAAAATCCCTATATTCTGATTACCGATAAAAAAATTACCGCCGTATCCGACCTGTTGCCTTTCTTGGAAAAGTTTGTCAAAGTGTCCAAGAATCTGGTCATTATCGCCGACGAAATCGAAGGCGAAGCGTTGGCGACATTGGTTGTCAACAAGTTGCGCGGCACGTTTAACGCACTAGTTGTAAAAGCCCCCGGTTTTGGCGACCGGCGCAAAGAAATGTTGCAGGATATTGCTATCCTGACCGGTGGAACCGTCATTTCCGAAGACCTGGGTAAAAAGCTTGAAAATGTCGAAGTCGATGACTGCGGCCGGGCCGATAAAGTCAAATCCGACAAGGAAAATACGAGTATCATTGGCGGCAAAGGCAATAAAGCCGATATTCAAGCGCGTGTTGTCCAGATAAAAAGGGAAATCAGCGAAACGACTTCCGATTTCGACAAGGAAAAATTGCAGGAAAGATTGGCTAAATTGTCCGGAGGAGTAGCCGTTATAAACGTCGGCGCAGCCACAGAAGTGGAATTGAAGGATAAGAAGGAAAGAGTCATCGATGCTGTCGCCGCCACCAAAGCGGCTCTCGAAGAGGGGATTGTCCCCGGCGGAGCTGTCGCCCTTTTGGATATCGGTCAGCGGATGACTAACAAGGATTTGGAAAATGCCAAAGCGCATCGTGATGAAATTATCGGTTTCGATATCGTCAAAGTCACAGTTGAAGAACCATTCAAGCAGCTCATGAGAAACGCCGGTTTGAATCCGGGTGAACTTATAGCCAAAGCCCGCGAGATCAGCGCTAAAGGCCATGGTTTCAATGTTATTGATACCGAATCGTCATCGTCAGCCCAACCGATCGATATGATTAAAGCAGGAATCATCGACCCGTTGAAAGTAGTCAGGACCGCCGTCGAAAACGCCGTGTCGGTCGCGACAATGATCCTGACGACCGAAGCGCTGGTGACGGATATTCCGGAAAAGAATCCGCCAGCTGGCGGACCGGCCGCTGCTCCTGACATGAGCGGAATGGGGTATTAAAACCCCTTGACATTTGGGAAAAGGTGCGGTTAAATAATAACTATTATCAGTTATTATTTAGCGCCGTGGACCAATATATTCTTCAAACAACCTTTTATCGTCATTTGCTGGATCTTATCACTGATGAGGGGATAAACGCGTCCGGAAAAGACGAAATTTACGGTTGTATTTTCGGCCGCGACAGCTTCGTGACAATACTGAAAATCCTTAAGGCAATTACCAACAAAAAAAACGCCGTCATTGACAAAAACGATCTGTTGGCAATTTGCCGCCGGAGCCTTCTTAAGCTGGCGTCTTTGCAGGGAAAAGAAGTCAATATCGAAAGCGGAGAGGAGCCGGGTAAATTTATTCACGAATACCGGAAAGACAAATACGATCATTTATTGAAACTGGTCAAGCCCTGGTATGTTTATGCAGACAAAACTTTGCGTAATTACGACTCGATCGATTCGACGCCGCTCGCGCTCATCGCTATTTACCGCTACTGGCAGATTACCAGAGATAACGAATTTTTGTCGTTCATGCTGCCGCACGTGGAAAAGGGACTTGTCTGGCTGATATCTTACGCCGATTATGACCGTGATAAACTAATCGAATATGAATTCCATAAGGGCCGGAAATTCGGTGGTTTAGAAGTGCAGTCATGGACGGATTCATTGGAATCGTTACGACAGGTTAATGGTAAATTGCCCATGTATCCGATTGCGCCGGTTGAAGTCCAGGGTTATGCCTGGTTGGCGCTGAAACACTGGTCGGAATTCTTTGGCCGGCCATTGATGTTATATGCCAACCGGATGAAACAAGTATTTAACAAACTATTTATCTTTAAGGATAAAGATTGTAATTATGCGGCGCAAGCCTTGGATGGAGCAAAAAATAAGATTACGACAATTACCGCCAATCCTTTGCTGTTGTTATGGGCCACTTACGAAGAAAACGGTTGCCGGGAATCAATCATTGACGAAAAATATATCCCTGATTTTATCCGGCGGGCATCTATGGAAGATTTGTTTGATCCGGATGCGGGATTGCGGACAATGAGTACCCAGTCGCCGACATTCAATCCGCGTCAGGATTCCTACCATAACGGCAGTTTTTGGCCGAAGTTAAACGGCCAGATCCATGAAGGGCTGGAAATCTGGGGTTTCCGGGAAGAAGCAAAAAAATTAAAAGCGGCGACTTTAAAACCGCTTATATATTTCAAAACACCGATTGAACTATATATAAAAGGGGATAGCGGGAATTATCTCGAATTTCGTAACGGTTCTCAAGTTGGCTGCCGCAACCAGGCTTGGTCAGCGGCCGCCGCGTTGGATTTACTTACTTGCCAGGATTAAAAAAGGCGGCAATGGTGATATTCAACGGGACAAAAAGTAAAAGCAGGTAGCGGGGCCAGACCGGGGTGACGAAAAGAAACAGGCTATAAAGGATAAAGAATACTCCCAATAAATAATAAGTGGTATTTTTCTGGAACCGCTTCTGAAAATAAAGACCAATCAGGCTGGTTATTCCCGCCAGGTAAACGATCGGCCAGGTAATTGACCATTGTTGATAATGGATGACCGGGTAACCGTCGCTCCAAAATTGCCAGCGGTTTAGGAAAATCAGCGGGATGTAACTTCCCAGTATCTTAGCCGTATGAATGTTGGAATGGAGAAAATAAAAACCGAGAATCCATTTTTGAACCAATGCCAGTTGCAGGATACTGCCGCCCAGCAAAAAGAAGCGGATGTAATAAGTGAAGAACATTACCATTATCAACAGACTTATTTTTGCCAGTTGAGAAATGATTGCCGGCCACTTTTTTTTTGTTAATAAACAATAACCGGTCAATAAGGCTATTATTAATAAATAATGAACGAAAAAAAATTTAATCATCGTAAAAGCGCCGGCGGCAATTCCCGCAACAATAAAATAGCGTAAGCGCTGTTTTTTTTCATACAGGGAATAGAAAAGGATAAAAACAAGCAGAAAAAACAACTGGAATATTTCCAATTGGGGGGCGTTGAGAAACTGGTCGACAAACAGCCAGTTGATTTGCGTCAGCGATACCGCCAGCAAACCGGCCAAGGCCGATCGGGTGATGGTGAGGGTCAAATAAAAGACAAGCACCAAGCATAAGATACCGACAATCAGTGAAATTGCCCGCTGGTTGTAAAACCATAAAATTGAGGCGCCGATCAGGTATTTGCTCAGGGGCGGCACTTCGAAATTCTGTGTTGTCGGATCGATGCCGGAAACATACTCGTAAGCCATATGGGAATAGAGGTCGGCATCGGAAATCGTCACCTTATTTTTGTTGGTAATAATCCATTGGGAATGGTCAAATTTATATTTGTACCAATAAGGGTTAAAAACTTCCGTGAAAAGCTGTCTATTGACATAAACGGTTTTGACCAAGGTAACTGTACTGAAAATAAAAAAAATCGAAATTAAAATCCGGTATAATGATTTCATGGTTACTAAAATTATAGCGCTTTCGCAAAAATATGTTTTAACGCTCGAGATGGCGTTTTATCTCTCTGTTTTCCTGATTCCCTTTGCTATTAGCGGACCGCAGATCCTGACGGGCACGGTCGTCAATCTTTTGCTGTATATGACGGCAGCGAAGTTGGACCGAAAAAGCTGGTGGATAATCGCCGCTTTGCCCAGTCTGGGGGCATTTTCCCACGGCGTTATTTTCGGGCCGGCGACATTTTATCTCTTTTATTTTTTGCCGTTTATCTGGATGGGTAATCTTATATTAATGTATATATATAAAGCCAATAAAAATTTCATTTTCGCTTCCGCTGCCAAAACCGTTTTTTTATTCGCCACCGCCAATATTTATTTTTTCTTCCATATCGTGCCGAAATTATTCGTTACCACGATGGGTCTTTTGCAGCTATTTACCGCCCTTGCCGCCGGTCTAATTATGATGGCTATTAATTATGAAAGAAACCGACGAACTGTTTGAGCTTCTTTCCAAAAAAGAAAAATTAGCGGCGATGCTTGCGCCTTCATTTCCGATCGCTTACCGTTATCCTGACATCGTCGGTAAATTAAAACGGGCCGGTTTTACCTATGTCGCCGAAGTGGCCGCCGGGGCGATAAAGACCAATGAAGCGGTTATTGCCGCCCTTAAGGATAATCCTCAAAAACGGTTTATTACCAGTCCCTGCGCCAGCTTCGTCCGTTTTATCCGGACAAAATATCCGGCGATGGAAAAATATCTGGCATATGCCGCCGAATCGCCGATGGTCCAGACGGCAAAAATCGTCCGGGAGAAATGGCCCGGATACCGGCCGGTATTTATCGGACCATGCGTCGTCAAGAAACTGGAGTCGTCGCAGGATCATCCGGATTTGCAGATTTTGGTTTTGACATATAAGGAAATGGACGAAGTTTTTAAGCGGCTTAATATTTACGACGATCATAACGACGGTGTTTCGGTATTTGATATCGCCGGCGCAGAAACGCGGCTGTACCCGATTTCCGGCGGTTTGGCCCAAAGCAGCCGGGTGAGAGAATTATTGTCGGACGACCAGATCCAGGTTGTTTCCGGTTGGAAAAATTGTGAGGAGGCAGTCAAAAATTTCGAAGCGAACAAAAACGTCAGACTACTGGATATTTTATTTTGCGAAGGCGGCTGTGTTAACGGTCCGGGAATCGACAGCAATCTGTCACTGGCGGAAAGAAGACAAAAAATAATTGACTATTGGAACAAAGACCTCTCCTGATAATTAATAGTTGACGAAGTAGGTGATTTTGGCATCACTGTGAAGTTTGGTGATATAATTCTGTATTGCCTGTTGCTCCTTTTGGTTTTTAAGCTGTTGGGATACCTGTTCCTTTTGCGCTTCCGGACTGGCGGCAGCCGGTAACTGATCTTTATTAGCGGCAATATAATCTTCAATCTCTTTATCGGTGACGGTGACGTTGTCACCGACCAGTTTTTGCAGCATAAGCTGCAATTTTATCTGGAAAGTCAGATCGCTTTTGGTCATTCCCTGCTGCTGCAGCGCCTGGTCGAGAGTCAGACCCTGGCTGCTAATATTTTTTTCGATCGTTTTCAATTGGTTATTGATTTCCTTTTGACTGACGGTAATATTTTTTCTGGCCGCTTCCTGGACAATTAAATCCTGTGTAATCAGATTGTCCAGTGCTTGTTTGCCATTCTGTTTTTCCAGTTCGGAAATGACTGCTGGGCGGTAAATCGGTCGGCCATTGACGACAGCGGCAATCAATAAACCTTTAAAAAGATAAGCTAAGGCAAGAATGAGGACGACAACGATTCCAATCAATAACTGCCGTCGGGGAAGTTTTTTCTTTAAGGCCTCATTTTCTACCGGTTCCGGTTGTTCAATGATTTTTCTTTTTTTCGGCATTGGATCAGTATATCATATTGTTTAACAGTTGTCATCAGGAATGGATTTTTTTTCGGTTAAACCATAAGTAGATAGCAAAGACTAAAACGACAATGACGTTCAGACGGATGGCGAATTCGGTACCGAAATGCTCGGCCATATAACCAATTTCCAGATTTCCAAACGGTCCGAAGCCGATGAAAACCAGAGTGTATAAGCTCATTACCCGACCACGCATCTTGTCTTCCACCGAATGCTGGATGGTGCTATTAGTCATGGAAAATTGCGATACCAGGCCGAGACCGGTAAAGAAAAGTGTGATCGCGGCTAAGATCGGATGGGAAGTAAAAGTGAATAATAAAAGTCCGATAATGAATAAGAAATTTCCGCCAACGATATAAATGCTTGGCCTGATTTTGTGCGAAAATGCCGAAATCAAAAAAGTGCCCAACAGAGCACCGAAACCGCCGGCAGCATACAAGTAACCTAAGCCGGTGGCGCCGAAATGAAAAATTTGAGTGGCGATGACCGGCATCAGAGTCGAATATGACCAGCCAAAAATGGAAACGATTCCCGACAATATCAGTAAAAGGCGGATTGTCGGATGATTTAGTGTATAGACAACACCCTCTTTAATTGCCTGTAAAGGATTGAGGTCGTGTTGCATAATGGTTTCCGCGGTATTGATAAAAACCAGGGCAATAATTACAGCGATGTAGCTTATGCCATTAAGAATAAATGCCATGCCGGTGCCGGTGATGGCAATCAATATTCCGGCAATAGTTGGTCCAATGACGCGGGCGGCATTGAACATACCGGAATTCAAGGCGATAGCAGAAGACAAAGTGCTTTTATCTTCTACCAATTCGACAACATATGCCTGGCGGGCCGGCGAATCAACGGCATTGACCATCCCCAAAAGAAACGACAAAGTGATCACTTCCCAGACATTGACGATTTTTAATACCGTCAGCATTCCCAAAATCAATGCTAACACCATTGCGCTCGACTGGGTAAAAAAGAGAATCTTTTTTTTCGGGTAACGGTCGACGATAACGCCGCCAAAAAGGGAAAAAAGCAAAGTCGGCAGTGTCGCCATCGCCGCATCCAGGCCGACGAAAAAGGCAGAATTGGTAAGCGTGAAAACCAACCAGCCTTCGGCGACGATCTGGAGCCAGGTGCCGGTAAGGGAGATTAATTGGCCGGCAAAATACAGCTGGTAGTTGCGGCTTTTTAAAGCCGGGAAAGCAGCCATTATTTTATTTCCCCAGTTTATTTCTTCCCCAACGCAAATTTCCGGGCTTTCATCGACAATGAACTGATCAGATTCCATTTGATAATTTTATATTTTTTACATGACATTAACAACATTATAAATGGGTATATATCCCTTAAAAACACGTATCTCTACGGAAGAAAAATATTTGGAGGAAATAAAAATCTCCGCTAACCGAATGGTATTTTCTGCATAATGTATTCCATGATTCAGAGTAAATCCGGAATATCAGCGAAACAGATACAAAGAGGGTTAGACGTGACGTATAATACCGCATGGAGAACGGCATATAAGGTAGTGAACTTATGGATGAGCGGGATGAGTCGGGGGATATGGATACTGCATGTTTTGAAAAGAGATGTGTCGGAATTAAACAAAAAAACGGAAAAGCAATCTTTCAGTGTAGTTTTCCACATTTTTTGTATACTTATATTCTTATAGAGAATCTTAGTGAAATATTTGTCTAATATGAAAATAAAAAGTTTTATTAATAAAGTTCTCGTGGCGAAAATACTAAGGAAGGTTCCTCAAATTACAGTTATCTTCTGGATAATTAAACTATTAACAACTGCCCTGGGAGAATCTACCTCTGATTATCTGGTACATACCATTAACCCTGTGATCGCTGTAATATTCGGCGCTATTGGTTTTACAATCACCATTATTCTTCAGATTCGGGCTAGAAAATATATCCCTTGGATTTACTGGCTAGCTGTCACTATGGTCGCCATTTTTGGCACGATGACAGCCGACGTTATTCATATTGTATTGGGAGTTCCTTATTTAATTTCTACAGTCGGTTTTATAATTATTCTTACAATAATATTTATAACCTGGTATAAAGTTGAAAAGACTCTGTCAATCCATAGCATTACGACTCCTCGAAGAGAACTTTTTTATTGGGCGGCTGTCATTGCTACGTTTGCTTTAGGAACGGCGGCCGGAGATATGACTGCCATTACATTTAATTTAGGATATTTGGATTCAGGCATTATATTTATTGTTTTGTTTATAATTCCGTTACTTATTTACGGGTTAACCCATAAATATGAAGTTTTGACCTTTTGGGCTTCTTATATTGTTACAAGACCGCTTGGCGCTTCTTTCGCCGATTGGTTTGGAAGAACTAAAGATCTTGGCGGTATCGGATTCGGAACAGGAAGGACAAGCGTCGTATTAACAGCATTAATAATATTATTTGTCTTCAACATATCAATAAAAAAGGAATCTGACAGAAAAAATTCTAAGTAAATAGCGCCAAAAAAAATTGTAGTGTCTGATCCTATCTCAAATATAGGCTTATCAGAAAGCTTTAATTGATATGTCCGAACTGGTTAAATATGTTAGAGCTTATTATATTTGTGAATATCGAATTACTGCTTAAAAAACTTTAATATAGAAAGCTTTGCTACCATAAATTGTAAATGTATTATTACCTAATGATTTAGCATAAACTTCAACTTTCTTTCCAACATATTTCTGAGTATCGCCAGCAAAAGAAATTCCTATTAATCGACCAACGACTTCCGGCTTCGAATTCTGAGGTCTTAATCCACCAATCTCTGCAACTATCCATTTATCATCGACTTTAATGCTGCATACACCATCAGCAATACATTGATTATTAGTTGTCGATATAATGCCTGTTAGCTTAGTTCCTTTGTTAATTGTGGAATTTGGTAAATTACTGTATACAACGTAGAAGAGCGTAAGCCCAACAAGAAATAAAAAAATAACAGGTAATATAGTTCTTTTACCCACTTTTTCAGTATAGCACTTAAAATAAATCTATTCATGATGGATGCTAATAGAAATCATTAAGAAGATTTAATCAGTCCTTAATTTCAATAATAAACACATTGCAAGGTTTCGAATCCAGTCGTGTCCGGGCTGGTGGACGCTGTTGGAACTTTTTACAAAGAGAGTTGATAATAAACAACTTATTAACTATCATATTGAAATATGGTTCAGCAACCGTCACTGGTTATTAGATTTAAAACTATGATGTATCAGGAAAAAGGGATGCAAAAAGGGAAACCTTTAGATAGACAAACAACAGCGAGCCACATTTTCGATGCATTAATAATGGGTTCCGATGTATCTAGAGACATTGCTGAAGAGATGCTTGAAAAAACTTATGGTCAAAAAATGAATGCTTCTGGAAAAGAATTATATTTCCCTTTAATTGAAACAATAATAGATGCGTGGGACACTATGGGATCAGAGTTGCAAAAAGGTTTTGGTAAAGAAAGATCAAAATTAATTAATGAATTAAGAGCGAAAAATCAGGGGGTTGAAAGAATGTGAGTTAATCTGCTTTCTAGATTGTTATATTCACCTAAATCCAGGCTCGTTGACTGTGTTGAACTTTTTATTATAATTTTTATCCTCCAAATTAACTTCATATTTAATATTGAGAAGTTTAGTATTATTTATATTAATTCCGGATATCTGGGAGATAATTTCCGTGCTTAAAGTCGGGTGGAAACAGACTCTAAATATGGTATAATATTGTCAGAGTTGAGATATTGTTTTACTTCGCAAGTATATTCACTATTTGAACTCCTTAATTATTAAGTTTTTTTTATTTCAATGTATCAAAGTAACCGTAATCATAATCATTTTGGTGGTCATGGCCGTTTTGGCAATAACCGTTTCCGGAAAAATTTTCGTCCCCGCAACCGGGTAATCAAGACCTTTGACCCGTCAAATCTCATCAAAAATGAAATTGTGCCTCAAACGGAGGATAAGCCTTATGTAGCCATCAATTCATTTGGCAGCTTAGCCATCAGTGATATCCTGAAAAGGAATATCCGGCAGCGCGGTTATACCATCCCCACCCCCATCCAAGATCAGGTTATTCCTCTGATATTGCAGGGACGCGACGTTATCGGCATCGCCAATACCGGCACAGGGAAAACGGCGGCGTTTTTAATTCCGCTTATAAATGACGCCGCCTTGCACGGTAATAAAAAAGTGTTGATAATTACTCCTACGCGCGAACTGGCGGTGCAGATAAAAAGCGAGTTTGGTGTATTCGCCCGCGGTATAAACGTGTTTTGTTCGCTGGCAATTGGCGGTGTCAGTATCCGTCAGCAAAAATACGAATTAGGCCGACGGCCGCATTTCGTCATCGGTACACCGGGAAGAATCAGGGACCTTATAAACCAAAGGGCATTAAATATGGCCTCCTTTAGGACGATTGTTCTTGATGAAGTCGACCAGATGGTTGATATCGGTTTCCTTGCCCCCATTCGCTATTTTATATCACTTTTATCGGAAGACAGGCAATCACTTTTTTTCTCCGCTACTGTCGATTCCAAGGTGAAAGATATTTTACATAATTTTGTCAGGAATGCCGTCACTGTCTCCGTCAAAAAACAGGATATGCTGAGAAATATCAAACATGAGGTTATTCGTGTCGGAGACAAGGAGAAAAAAATCGAAAAACTGCACGACTTGCTCATTAAAAAAGAATTCGCCAAAGTCCTTATCTTCGGCCGGACCAAGTGGGGAATTCAAAAACTGACAGAGGAACTGGTGGAACGAGGATTCAGTGCCGATGCCATTCATGGCAATAAGAAACAATCCCGCCGCTTACGGATTTTGGATAAGTTCAAGCAGAACCAACTGCAAATACTGTTGGCAACCGATGTCGCTTCCCGCGGATTGGATATCGATGACGTGACCCACGTCATAAACTACGATCCTCCCGAATCATATGAAGTATATATCCATCGGGTCGGACGAACAGGCAGGGCAGATAAAGAAGGTATCGCTCTGACTTTTATTTAATTATATTATGTTTACCGATGAGGCTTTAATTACTATCGAAGGCGGCGATGGTGGTGACGGTAAAGTCGCCTTTTTTGCTAATAAGAAGGGGCCTTGCGGTGGCAATGGCGGACACGGGGGAAATTTGTATTTTATCATTAATTCCAATTTCCGGGACCTAAAAAAATTTACTGAGATTGATGCTTTTAAGGCAGGCAATGGGCAGCCAGGAGGCTCAAACAGAAGAATCGGTGCAAACGGAAAAGATCTCTATCTTCAGATTCCTCAAAATACGACAATTATCGATACTAAAAATAACGCTGAAACGACTTTGATAAATAAAGACTCGTATCTACTGGTTTGTTATGGAGGTCGCGGCGGTCTCGGAAATAATAGTCTTAAAACTTCAACTAATCAAACTCCCTTTAAAGCGACTCCGGGACAAAAAGGCGAAAAAAAAGTAATAAATCTCGTTATTAGAATTATTGCTGATGTCGGTTTAATCGGTCTTCCCAATGCGGGAAAAAGCAGTCTTTTAAATATGCTGACAAACGCTAATGTCAAGACGGCTGATTATCCTTTCACGACACTCGAACCGAATCTAGGTTCGTGCGGAGGAAAAATACTGGCCGATATCCCCGGACTTATAGAGGGAGCATCAATGGGTAAAGGGTTAGGAATAAAATTTTTAAAACATATTGAAAAAGTCGGATTACTTTTAATTTGTATTTCGGTCGATTCTAAGAATGTCGTGAAAGACTATGAATCGGTAATCGGCGAGATATTAAAATATAACAAAAATATACTCACGAAAGAATCCGTTATTCTTTTGACTAAAACAGACCTTGTAAGTCAAATAGAGATTACTAATGCAATAAATAAATTAAAGAGACTGAATAACAGAATAATTCCGGTATCTATTTACCAGTCATCAACTCTTACGGCAGTTAGACAAACCTTCCTGTCTTTATAACAAAGTTAATTAATCTAGTGCTTTTAAACGAATATTATGCTGTATAATATAATTACATTTTTTATAGTACGAATACTTGTTGACTAGCTTAAGAAATAAATAAATTTTTCTTCCCCTACTCATAAGCTCTTCATACTAAAAGAAGAAAAATTGTAAATTAAAATATGGCGAAAAAAATATACGTCGGCAGACTGCCTAAGCAAACTACCGAACAGCAACTGATTGATATTTTTTCCAAAGCTGGAAATGTAATATCCGTTCAGATTATAAAAACAAACAACAATCAGGAAAATAGCGGTTACGGTTATATTCGTATGGATACAGACGATTCGACCATAAAAGCAATAAGTTTATTAAACAACTCGACATTCTCCGGTAGCAAAATAGTGGTGATGGAAGCCCATTTTTTAGATCAGGAACATTCAAGACTAAGTAATAAAAGAAGGTATAATTTTAAAAAATGAAATGGGGTGATAAATAATGGATAAAAATAAAATATTCGTAGCCGGTTTACCATGGTCGATAAATAACGATTCGCTCAAAGAATTATTCTCATCTTATGGAGAAATAACGGAGGCGATTGTCATCACCGATCGGGATACTGGCCGTTCAAAAGGTTTTGGATTTGTAACGTTTGCCAATAGTGACAATGCCCAAAAAGCCTTGGAAATGGCCGGTAAAGAAGTTGAAGGAAGAACACTCGTTGTCAATATCGCCAAACCCAGAGAAAATAGAAACAATGGTTTCAGATCAAGAAATAATTACAGAGATAACAATTATCATCGAGGCAGAAGAAGTTATTAATACCTATGAACAAAAGATTCGGCAATCCATGTATCCGTTGCGGCACTGAACGGGTTGTAGTGAAGACTTTGGAGGAAGTAGTGGGAAATTCCACCGTTATCAATATAGAAACTGTATGTCCTAATCCTGAATGCCAAAAAAAGGTAAATAAGGACAATAAAAAACAGCATGATAAATATATAGCGATGAAATTAAGACACGAGAACAGTATGTTACGCAGAAAGAACGCAACTAAAAAATCCGATCGAACGGTAAAGACCAATCATTAATATTTTATAGATTAATATGGCAAAACGTCGGGGGCTAATTAAAAAGAAAATGCATGGGAGTGTAAGGAAACTGATTAGAAGACGAAAGGCAGAAAGATAACTTAATGCACCCCAGGGATTTGTAATGATGTACCATCTAATTAGATTATTGTAAAGTTCCAGGTCCAGGGAGGATTCCCTTCGTCACTTTACTTCGCTTTGCTCAGTATAAACGTTCCTCAGGGTAAACTTCTCATTCTCCCGATACCACAAATAAAGATGGCTTCATGCCATCTTTTTTTGAGGGTCCAGGGGGGAGGATTCGAACCTCCGTAGGCAAAAGCCAGCAGATTTACAGTCTGCCCCAGTTGGCCACTTTGGTACCCCTGGTTGTGTTGGTAAATTATATCAAACTTTCAGTGATAAAATTAACTATGCTGAAAAGATTTATTGCCACTTGGCTGCCGTCGGCGGATTTGCGGCGTTTAGTGATTGCTCGTGGTCTGCGGAGTGTGGCCCAGGGTTATATCATGGTGGTTTTTGCTATCTATTTATCGCAGATTGGTTTTTCTCCCTGGCTTATCGGGTTAACCATCGGTATTGGGAGTATTGTCAGCGCCATATTGACGCTTATGTCAGGGATATTAAGCGACAGAATCGGTCGGAAACCATTTCTTATTGCTTACGGAATCCTCCTGGCGTTTTCCGGTTTTATTTTCGGTATTACCACCGTTCCGGTAATTTTAATCGTAACAAGTGCGTTTGGCGGCATCGGCCGAAGTGGAGGAGCGGGTGGACAAGCCGGACCGTTTGCGCCGGCAGAAACGGCTATCCTCTCCGAAAAAACCACGGTGGCGACCCGCCCGAAAGTATTTGCAGTCAATAATGTTGTTGGGACGGCGGCGACGGCCATCGGTTCAATACTTGCCGGTCTCCCGGAATTGATAAGCCAGGTTTTTCATATTTCCATTTTCCGGTCATACCAGCCGCTTTTTCTGGCAATCGGCGTTATCGGCATAATTACGTTTATTATCCTTCTGCCGATTACGGAAGCCGGCCGCCCGGAAACAAAAAAAATTGATCCGCCGGAGCAAAAAAAACGGAACAATTTTGACCGCATCTGGAAGTTCTCCGTGGCCGGTCTGATAAACGGGTTCGGTTTGGGTTTTATCGGTGGCATTCTGCCGTATTGGCTTTATCTTCGCTTTGGCGTTTCTCCCGCCGCCATTGGTCCTGTCATTGGTATCGGTTCGCTTCTAACTGCTTTCTTTTCCCTGGGAGCAGTCCCTCTATCAAGGCGCTTTGGGGATATTAATGTCATTTCCGGCTCGCGCGTTGCCGCTGCCGTTTTCACTTTTTCTTTAGCATTTGCCCCAACTTATCCGATCGCGGCGCTTTTGGTCATTCTTCGAATGTCAAGTGCGATGTCGGCCATGCCAATTCGCCAGTCTTACACGATGGGAATTATTGACGCCGATGTTCGCGGGACAGCGGCTGGTATCGGTGGTGTGTCCCGCCGGCTACCGGCGGCCGTTTCCCCGGTAATTACCGGCTATTGGCTCAACATGAGCGAATTGGAACTGCCTTTTTTCGCCAGCGCCCTTTTCATGGGGGCAAATGCGGTACTCTACTTTTTTTGGTTCCACAAAATAAAACCGGAAGATACGATTTAATTATTTTTTTATTATTAAGTCGGCGTCGGGGTATTGGTTGGCGTCAGAGTTGCAGTCGGCGTGGCCGTCGGTGTTTCGGTTGTTGCTGACGTCGAAGCTGCCGGTGGCGCTTCGTATTTTTTTCCGCCGGTGGTTATGATGACGTCGTAATTACCAGTGTTATCAAGTGGCGCCGAATCGACGGAAATATTATCAAATGTTGGATTCAAAGCACTTTTAATATCGTTTACTATACCCGTAAATCCGTTTTTGGTGGCGATCGTGGTAATGGAATGATTATAATCGCTGGCATTATCGGCTTGAATATTGTCGGGATTGAAGCCGGCTTTTGTCAGGGCGGTAATGACTGCGGCTGCTTGGCCGGGTGTGCCGGTACCGTTTAATACCTGGATTTTGACCGATTGCTTATCAACTTGGGGAATAGGTGACGGTGTCGGCGTTGACGAAACTTTTGTTTCATTGGAATTAGGTACTTGTGTCGGATTATTGCTATTTCGGCTGCGAATCACGATAAAACCGGCGGCGGCAATAATGACAAAGATAGTAATAACGACCACGAGCATCGAGGAGTTTTTCTTTTTTTTGGGAGCCTTGCTCAGGCTGCCGGAGATGGGTTGGTTGGTGAAAGAAGGAATTTGATTATCCATAGATAATATAGTATATCATTATATACTATCTTTTCAAATCCACTTCTGTTCCGGCCGGTCCGCCTCCGATGATCGTACAATCAAATAGTTCTATAAGTTTTTTAGTATAAGAAAGCGAAGTGAAATTCAGGTAGACTAAAAGTAAAAAACCGGTAAAAAAAATTAGCGCTGACGGGCAGCGAAGTTAAAATAATAAAAATATTTGCTCCAGCTTTCAGCAGTCGAATGGTAGATATTGTCGCCCGTAAAGTAGTCGACAAGCATTTCCCGGACATAAAGAATTTCTTTCAACCGGCTCTTATTTTTCGGGTCATCGACCGTAAAATCGATCAGTTCCAGTGCCCGATAAAAAGCATTTTTGCTTATTTCCCCATTTCGGAAGCGCCAATTGATGGCCCGGCCGATTTCGGCGCCAATATTGGCCATTTGTTCGTAAATAGACAATCGGTCCCACCGTCCGATCAATTCTTTGTGAAAAATATTCTGATTACTGTTTGTTGACATGTAATGTTACGTTGTAACCAATTTATTTACGATATTAATTATTTTTTTTCTCACTTTTTCATCATCCACTCCGCGGGAAAAATTATTCTGTCTTGGCCGAAGATTGATGACTGAATCGAATTCGATGAAATTATCGCCTGTTTGTTCCGGATAAAGATTGATGCCCCATAAATTATCCTGTTTTGATCCGCGGTCAAGCAGAAATTTTTCTTCATCGGCGTGCATAGCCGCATCGATCACCATAATGCCTTTTTTGACGTCGACGACGGCTTTTACCAGATTGCCAAACATTCGGTCGGACAATCGTTTAAGTTCGGCCAACGTTATCTTTTTATCCACCAATTGCATAAGTCAATTATATCACCTCGATTGTTATCCCATGATTGCTATAATTAATAATTAATGAAAGGAATAGACCGGCAGACGTTTTTTTTTGTAGCAATGGTGTTCCTCGGTTGGGGAATATCGGTTTTTTTTGATAAATTATCCGCTAACCGTTTAGGAACAAAAGGATCAGTTGTTTATTTATTCAGCCTTTTGCCTTCAATTGTCGTTTTACTGTTCTTTACATTTTGGGGGTATAAAATTTATAGTCTTGACCGGATGGGGATTGTATGGGTAACGATTGCGTCTGTTTTGAACATCATTGCGGTTTTTTTTTATTATTTGGTTTTTACGAAGACAACGGCTTCCTGGGCAGTGGTTGTTACCGCATTATACCCGGTTTTAACCGTTATTTTAGCTAATGTTTTTCTTCATGAAGAACTGACGGCTACCCGAATAATCGGTATTATATTGGCAATAGTGGCATTAATATTTTTGAGTCTTTGACTATGTGTCCCGTCTGCGCTTTAACCATCGCTGGAGGAATTATTATCGCCCGGGAATTGGGGTGGGCAAGTCTGGTGATTTTTATCTTGACAGTGCTGGTAACCGTTAAAGTACTAAAAGATCGGGAAAAAAAACCGGCCAAAATCAAGGATGGGGATATGTTCGGGGAAATAAATGTTGTTATCAAAAAAATAATCCACTGCTGCGGCAAGTAGATCAGGACAATAATACGCCGCCGTCGACTACGATCTGACTACCGGTCATATAGGAAGACATATCCGAAGCCAGAAATAAAACTGCTTTGCCGATATCGTCCGGTTCGCCCATCCGGTGCATCGGGATTTTTGTTAAAAAACCCTCCATCATTTTTTGCATATCAACGCCTTGAGGCATTGGGGTGGACGATTGCAGTTTTTTTGTTCCCTCGGTGAGAATTCCGCCGGGAGCGACGGCATTGACCCAGATTTTGTGCGGTGCCAGCTCAAGGGCGATATTTTTAGTAAAGCCCCAGACGCCATGTTTGGAGGCGTCATAATGGGCGAGGCCGATCGAAGACGGATGAAGAGCATCGATTGAGGTAATATTAATTATTTTTCCGCCACGGTTTTGCTGGATCATTTGTTCGGAAACATATTTTACCGTCAGAAATACGCCTTTCAGGTTGATCGATAATACTTTATCAAAATCGGATAGCGTCATCAGGTGGACGGGAATGGATGGATAAACACCGGCATTGTTGACTAAAACATCGATGCCGCCATAAGCTTTAACAGTTTCGGCCACCATATTTTTGACATCGTCTTCGACGGATACATCGGTCCGGACGGCTTTGGCATGATAACCCGAAGCCTCCAAATCGGTGACGACTTTGACTGCTTCCTCAAGGGTCCGGTTGGCGATAACGACATTGGCGCCGGCTTCCGCCAGACGATAGGTAATGCCGTGGCCGATACCCAAAGCACCACCGGTGACAATCGCCGTTTTGCCGCTTAGATCTAGAAGTTTATTGACCGGGACCATGTTTTAAAATTACTATGGTTAGTGATTGAAGTCAAGAGGTAATCTTGTTAAGATGAATTATGACCCTGACGGAACTGTCCTATTACAGCCGGAAATCATTACCGTTTGTCATCGTTTTTTTTCTTTTGTTATTGATATTTTTCTATGCGATAGAACTATTATTCATGTACCTTTTTTCACTTAATCCCAAGACGGTATATACTAACCCCATTTTCGGGAAGATTCAAATTCCGCAAATTAAAAACGCATCAAGCAGCGCCGGATTCAATTTTACTCTCGATACGATCGAGGGAACACCAATTACTGCTTCCGATACGGCCAAAGTTTATTTTCTGCCACCGGCTGCCACCAAATTCGGCTACAGCGAAAAAATCTATCTCATGGCCAAGACTTTTGGTTTCAATACAGAGATTGTGAAATACAAGTTAAATGATGTCGAAGCGACATTTGAAGATTTGAAACAAAAACTGACTGTTGACATCACTAATTTTAACTTTCATTATGATTACAATTTTAATCGGGATACCAATCTTTTTACCGGCGCTATCATTCCCAGCCAGGACGCAATTCAGAATAAAGCGATTGATTTTTTGCAAACAGTCGGCCGTTACCCGGATGAATTATCTCAGGGTAAAACCAATATTACCTACATGCATTACGATACGGCAACCAACCAGTTTACCAATACCGACCGGCCGATGGATGCCAATGTAGTGGAAATCGATTTTTTCCGGCCGGATATCGATGGTACAGCGGTTGTCACTCCGGGATTTCCTTCCAGTCAAAATTATGTGGTAATGGTTTTCCATGACGGAGATTATAAAGTAATAAGAGCGCAGATAAAATTTTTCGAAAAATCCAATGAGCAAATCGGTGTTTATCCGCTAAAAACTGGTAATGCTGCCTGGAAAGAACTACAGGACGGTAAAGGAATCGTGATGGCGCCGGCCGATACCTCCAAAAACGTAACCATTAAAACCATGTTTCTTGGTTATTTTGATCCGGATATTTATCAAAGCTATTTACAGCCGGTGTTTGTCTTTGTCGGAGAAAATAACTTCGTGGCGTATGTACCGGCAGTAGCAAATACTTATTTAACACAATAATTTAAAACTTGATAATAGATACGGAAAGCTTGAAACTTGTTATTTTACTTTAAGTAGCCTACATTTTCTTCGATCCAGTTAATAAGGTTCTTTGTGTCGCCAAATCGATGGTCGCTTTTGAGGACAACGATAATGAATTGGTGGCCGTCTTTTTTATAAAAACTGACCAGGTTTTCTCCGGCGTTTTCGGTATAACCGGTTTTTAAGCCGCCAACTCCCTGGACTTCACCCAAAAGCTCGTTTACGGTAGTCAGTCGGTGAAATATTTTAAAATCGACGTCGGAAATCGTTATTTCCTTGGTGGAAACAATTTTACTCAAATAGGGATTTTTTAGCAGTGCGCGGGCAGCCAGGGACAGATCAAACGGCGTTGTTAGTTGGGAAGGAGCGTCCAATCCTGCCGGGTTGACAAAATGGGAATCTTTCATTCCCAATACTTGTGATTTTTTATTCATTAGGGCAATAAATTTATCATATCCATAATTGTCAGCCAAGGCATAAGCGGCGTCATTGCCCGAGTGAACAAGCATCCCGTATAAAAGGTTTTCCACCGTAATTCGTTCTCCGGGAACAAGACCCATTAATTGACCTTCTTCGTGTGGTTGTTTTACGGTAATGATATCATCCGGTTTATAAACATCATAAGCAACCAAAGCAGTAATTATTTTTGTTGTCGAGGCCGGAAATAGTTTCATGTGCTCATTACGCGCAAACACCGGCGTGAATGTCGGCAAATCAACAATATAGGCGCCCACGGCGGTAATGCCCGGATCGATAAAAGATTTAACATAAGGAATAGGAGCGGTTTTCAGAGACAGCTTTTTATCCTGTTTGTCAAACAGACTGCGGTTGTAGGCGAAAATATGGAAATAATATGAATCGCCGGGATAGAAAAGGAAGAGGAGAGTATAAAAAGAAAATAATGCAATAAATTTCCAACGCATAAGTTAAACGATGTTTATTTATTAATTTTGATACCTAATTCTTTCAGTTGTTCCGGTCGAGCTGCAGACGGGGCGTTCATTACGGCCGTTTTTCCGCCGGCAGTCATTGGGAAGGGAATGACTTCGCGAAGCGATTTCTCGCCGGTCAAACAAGTAAGCAGCCGGTCGATTCCCGGAGCGATACCACCATGCGGCGGCGCACCGTAGGAAAACGCTTCCAGCATATGACCGAATTGTTCCCGGATTTGTTCCTTGCTATAACCCATGATTTCGAAAACAGTTTCCAGAACATTCGCTTCATGACTGCGGATGCTGCCGCCTCCGACTTCGTAGCCGTTACACACCAAATCATACTGGGTTGTCAGGATTTCACCGATATTTTCTTTTTTCAACAATTGTTCTTTAAATTCCGGCTTTGGCGCGGAAAACGGGTTGTGGGTAAAAGTCCAGCCGCCTTCGGGCGTTTTTTCGAAAAAGGGAAAATCCACTACCCAGGCAAACGCCTGGATATTTTGTTTTTTTTCATCATCGGTCCGTAGATCGAATTTATCGGCGCCGAATTTTTTCATCGCTTCCTCATAGGTAAAGACCGGAAACGGCTTTTTTTGAATTTTTGCTCCCATTTTTTCAAAAACATCGATCATTAAAGCTTCGGTAATTGCCATGACGTCTTCCCGTTGGACAAAACTCATTTCCATATCAAGCTGTGTAAATTCGCCATAGGCCCGGTCGGCCCGCGGATCCTCATCGCGGAAGCAGCGGGCGATCTGAAAATAGCGTTCGAACCCGGCGACCATTAATAATTGCTTATACTGTTGAGGTGATTGAGGAAGGGCGTAGAAATTACCAGGTTGCAGACGGGACGGGACCAAAAAATCACGGGCTCCCTCCGGTGTAGATTCGGTCAAAATCGGCGTTTCGATTTCGATGAAATTCTTCGTGAACAGAAATTCGCGGATGAGCTGGATAAATTGCGAACGGTTGATGATATTGTTTGTCAGCCGGCTCCGGCGCAAATCCAGATAACGGTATTTCTGGCGGATTTCCTCATCGATTTCATAGCCGGCAGTATTGATTGGCATCGGCGGCGTTTTGGATTCCCCCAAAATTTTAAAATCATTGATTTCCACTTCAACTGTCCCGGTTTTGATTTTCGGGTTAACAAGCTTATCCGGCCGTTTCTTCACCAGCCCTTTGATATAAACGACATCTTCCGGCGAAATATCTTTCAACCTTTCGTCGCCAACCACCTGGATGACACCTGTCCGATCGCGTAAGTCGAGAAAGATTATTTTTTTATGGTTCCTGACGCTGTCTACCCAGCCGTAAAGCTCCACTTCCTGCCCGATTTTATCAACGGTTTTTTCAACAAATAGATTTTTCATGTATTTAATTATAACAACGAAATAATGGAACAAGCGAGCAATTTTGATGTTAGCGGAGTGTAACATTATTGACAGAAATTATATGATTCAGTATGATAAAATACTAAAAGAATATGAAAAAAATCGTAAATCAATATATTCGCCAATACTTCGTTATCCTCATTAAGAGGTTTACGGAGTGTGGGGTGATTGAGTAGCCTGAAAAAGTTAAAAAATCACCCCCGCCAAAAGCGGGGTTTTTTATTGGTATATGGAAATAAAACGTTTTAATCAAAATACTCAGGAAATAGCCACTTTTGCATTAAAGGGGTTGACAGTCGGCTTAGGTCTGACCTATATTGCCCGATATTGTAGTACGAGGGATTTTTTACGATGGTTAACCAATATTAATCCTGAAAGAGGCAGAGCTTTAGGTAATTCGATGAAAGATCATCCGCGGGATGAAATGAGTTTGTTGGTAAATGTTTCTCCTCTATCCGAAAAACAAGGAATTGCGTTGGCAAATAAATTGGGCCGGATGCAACTTAACACAAATAACGATAAATTGCATAAAAAGTTACTGGGAGAAGTAGAGAGACTTGCGGTCAGTATGAACGTTAGTTCAACTGATAAATAGTAATTTTCCCCTCACGTTTTCTCTTCCGTTCCAGCGGTCAATAAGCAAGCTATAGACGACGTCGGTCACCTGGCCCGGGGAAAGCTTCATGAATAAGTTAGAATTATAAAAAGAGATAAGCTCAAGCGGGAAGGAGTTTTCCCCGGGATCTTTGACGTAGATCTTGACGTGTTCCTGCTTCTTGCCAAAAAGCTTGGCATCCATGATTTCCACCCGGCTCAAAAATACCGGTTGGGGATTACCGGCGCCGAAAGGCTGTAATTTCTCCATCGCCAGCACTAGTTTTACCGTCGCCTTGGCGACCGGCAATTTAAGGTCGGCTTCGATCGTTTTCTCCAAATCCTTATCATCAATCAACTTTTTTGACGATTTTCCCACAGCCGTAACAAAGTCATTATATTTTTCCTTTTCCATCGTAAAACCGGCGGCTCCCTTATGACCTCCGATATCGATCAGATATTTTTTATTGTCGCGCAAAAAATTAGTGATGTGGAAAGAAGGAATGGAGCGGGCCGAACCTTTCATGAAACCGTCGCTGTCGGTGATGACGACTGTCGGGCGGTAATAGGTTTCGGCTATTTTTGAGGCGATCAGGCCGATAATGCCTTCGTGCCAGTTTTTATTTTCCAGGATAATGATTTTCGGTAATTTTTTTCCGTACTGTTTTTCCACCGTTTGTTTGGCTTCTTCGATAGCTTTAACGACCATATCCTGCCTTTGTTTATTGGTCATTCCGACCCGGCTTGCCAGTTTGCGGGCGGTATCGTCGTTATGGGTGCACAACAATCGTAAGGCATCAATGGCATGCTCCAGGCGGCCAACGGCATTAATCCGCGGGGCGATGATGAAACCGATTTCATAGGGAGTGATTTTCCGGCCGTCAATGCCGGCTTCCTTAATGATGTGTTTCAAACCAATCCGCTTACAACCGTTAAAAGCATCCAATCCATGTTTGACAAGACTTCTGGTTGGACCGGTTAACGGTACCAGGTCGGCGATTGAGCCGATCGATGCCAATGCCAAGTAATCCGTTTCAAAATTATTTTGTAGGGATAGCGTATTAGGCTGTCCATACCTTTTAAAATGATCAAATATTTCTTTAGCAAAGAAATAGGCGACGCCGCTGCCGGATAAAGCGGGAATATGGAATATGGCTGTCGCATCCTCCGGTATTTTCTCCGGTTTCAGATGGTGGTCGGTGACGATGATGTTGATGCCAAGCGATTTGGCGTACTTGATTTTTTCCCGGGCCGATATACCGTGATCGACGCTGATAATTAGCGAAGGATTAAATTCCTTCTTGACGGTATCGATGCCTTTGACGGAAAAACCATAACCTTCAAGTATGCGGTGGGGGACATAGGGCATGACTTTAAATCCCAGCAGATGGAGGGTTTCCCAGAGGATGGCGCCGCCGGTTATACCGTCAGCGTCATAATCGGTATAGACAATGATTGTTTCGCCATTTTTTTTTATTTTCTCCAATAATTTAATCGTTTTTTCCCATCCGCCAGCTGGCGGACCAAAATCGGTCAGGTGGATTTTTAGCGGGGAGAGTGGATGGAGATATTCCTCAATATTCTCGATCTGCCTGTTTTTCAGCAATAAATTGATTATTTCCTCGTTGTCGATCTTGTCGCCGGGATGGAATTCGTGTTTAAGAATAATTTTCATGAACGTTGTTATTCTACCAGTTTTTTTTGTTCGGTAGGCGCGGAAAATAATTGTGAAGAAGTTAGTTTTTGCCCCAGATTTTGAAAGTTTTTGCTGACTTGAGCCGACTGGTTGTAGGCATTGCTGATATGCTTATTTAATACCGACAAAGCTTCATCCGATTTCTCATAATCTTTCTTGATTGCCCGCAAAATATTGAGGATTTCCTTCGCCTGTGTCTGGATGCGGGTGCCTTCAAAAGACATAAGGATCGCTTTCATATAGGCATAAAAACTCATTGGCGAGACGGGGAGGATCCGCAGTTTTCCGGCGAAATCAAACAAATCGCTGTTATTGATTATTTCATAATAAACCGATTCCGACGGGATATACATCAGGGCATAATCGACCGTTCCTTCCGTCACCAGAATATATTTTTTGGCGATATCCTGGATATGCTTTTTGACATCGGCGGCAAATTCCTTGCGGACTTTTTCCTTAAGCTGACTGTCTTTTTCATCCATGAGTCGTCGGAAACTGCCCATGGGAAATTTGGAGTCGATCGGAATCAATCCTTGTGATGTTTTAATAATGGCATCGACTTTTTCGCCGCTGCGAAAACCGTACTGAAGTTTATAAGTATCACTTGGCAGGTATTGAGATAATAGCTCCTTTAGTATTTGTTCGCCTATATTGCCGCGCAGTTTCGGCGATTGCAAAAATTGTTGTAAGTCCTGCATCGACCGGCCGATCTCGGAAAATTCGCCGATACTGCGTTGCACTTGGGCAAAAAGTTCGAGATTGCGCGACAACCGCTGGTCAATTTCGTTTGAAGAACTATCTATCCGCCGGCTAATGTCGGTAAACAGGTTTTGCAAATTATTTATCCATGTTTTAATGATAAATAAAACAACGATGACAAGACCTAGAATAATTATTAATACCGTGATTGAGTTCACGATACCATTATAGCAGAGTTAGCCAAGGTCATTGCCGCCGCGGAAGATTTTCGGCTTAAGCCAGTCCTGCGGTTGTTTTTCTTTTTCCACGTTTTCGATCGGCTTAGGATTATTGGTTGATGGTAGATATTCCCGGTTAGGTCGTGATTGGAAACCCGTCGGATTACCCGACTGGTTATCCGGCTTGCGGATGACTTTTTTGACGGCACCCATTCTTAATAAGGCAGCGACGTGTTCGAACGTATCGGCATTGACCGAATATGAAGTGAAATTGTTGGTGGCGGAGGAAATGCCGGCATAAAGATTGGTGGCCATATCGCGGTCCATTTCCATTTGTAAGTTCTGCAAAACATTCAGGACCAATTCCGAAATAGATGAAGATGTTTTATTTACTAAATTGACAGTCCCGAAAAAAGCATTGGTCAGATGCCGGTCGATATTGATGATGTCATGGCCGACAAACTGGTTTTGATTGTCGGAATAAATATTGCCGAGGCTATTGAGACTCGGGGCATCGATGGTGATAATAAAATCGACCGTACCGCCAGTATAATTGTATTTGACTTGTTGCGGATTAATCTTGGGAAAACCCGGACGGGGAGCAATAATTAAATTAAAGAAATTACCCTGGATATTGTAATCGACTTTATCGATCGATCCTTCTGAATAAGGAAAAGAAATAACCAGATTGTCGCCGGAGCTAACCAGATTGGTCTGAATTTTGTCCGTACCGACTAAATCGAATTGCGGTTTGCTGGCACAGGCTAAAGTCAGGGATTTGCCCATTTTTGTCAGCCCCAGATACAAAGCGCAGGCTGCCGCGGTGGTATCGGCAGTCGGGTTGGGCGGCAGAATAATTGTTCCCGCATTACCTTTGGTAACAACTTCATGCAGTCTGGTTAAGGAATTTTGGTTACTATCCATAATACTATGAGATAGATTTTACCACATCACCTATCTGCATGTCAAGTGTAGAGCCTAATATCATGCCGGCTTCCTGGTCTTTTTTGACCTCGTTGACCGATTTGGCCCGTATTCGAAGGGAAACCAGCTTCGATTTGCCGAATTGCTTATTTTGCCGGTACAGTTCCAGCTCATCACCAAGGTTGATTTTGCCTTTGGTGACTTTGACGCCGTAGATCTTTTCTCCTTCAATAATGAAGTTGGCTAGGACTTTGGCTTCACCCTTTAAATATTTTTCTTTTTCCTCTTTTTCCTGCATTAATTCGGTGACTTCCGTCAACTCTTCCAATAGCTCATAAATAATATTATAGGTTTTAATTACTACCTTTTCCTGCTTAGCCAGCTCCCGGACTTCCGGGGTGATGTTGACGGCAAAGCCGACGATAACCGAACCGGTGGTTTTTGCCAGGAAAACGTCCGATTTATTGACGTCACCGACGGATTTCAGGATGACTTTGACTTTATTATTCTTCGCAAGCGTGTTGTTGATCGCTTCCAGTGACCCTTGGGAGTCGGCTTTGATGACAAGCGATAATTTCTTTTCCTCCGCTTTGGTTGTAAGAAAAGCGGCTATATCGATTTTTTGGGGAATGACTGAAGTTTCCGGCCGTATATTTTCGGTTGCCTGTTGTAATGGTTTGGCAGTCAGCATGGCGCCAACATCCGGAAGTTCCTGAAAACCGGTCAATTCAAAAGGTGTCGACGGGAGAACGGTAGGTACCGTATGCCCTAAATCATTGAGCATTGACCGGATACGGGCTTTTTTGCCGTCGGCAAAGACATCGTCACCGATTCTCAATTGTCCGTTTTTAATGACGGCGGAAACGACGATACCGCGCCGGTCTTTTTTAGTTTCGATAATATAAGCGGCTGGATCCGCCTTGGGATCGAAAGTCAGATTCAAATCAGAAGCCATTAAAAGGATCATTTCCAAAAGTTCCTGGACACCCTGGCCGGTTTTGGCGGAAATAGGTAGGGCGGGTGTATCGCCGCCTTTGCCTTCGACCATCACTTCCTGCTTAAGGAGGTCGTTTTTAACCTTGTCGGGATTGGCATCGGGCAAATCGGATTTATTCAAGGCGACGATAAAAGGAATTTTTGCCGTTTTGATATGATAAATCGATTCGATCGTTTGAGGCATGACCGAATCCTTAGCGTCGATAATGAGAATAGCTAAATCGGCGACATTGGCGCCCCGGGCGCGAAGAAATGAAAACGCTTCATGACCGGGAGTATCGATAAAAGTAATTTTATCCGTTTTGTACCCTTTTATACCGGTGGCGATTTCATAAGCACCAATCCGTTGGGTAATACCGCCGTGTTCCTTGTCCGCTAGCCGGCTTTTGCGAATATAATCGAGCAGTGTCGTTTTTCCGTGATCAACGTGGCCGAGAATAGTGACGATGGGTGGACGTGGTTGCATAGGTGTAATATTTTCAAAGCTCGAATACGTCTTTTTTATCACCTCACAATGTGAATCGCGTTAAGAAAGATAACACGAGCTGACGAGCACAAATGTTCGGTGACAAAAAATCCGTATTCCTAACTTTATTAATTAATTAGCTTTTTGCTTCTTCTTTATTTTCAATAGGTGGTGTTGGAGAGGTTTCTGGCGCGGTGATAGGTGTTTTCGCAACTGCTTCAGTTGGCACTGCTGTTTTCTTCTGTACAATATCAATTTCGAAACCGGTCAGGCGGGAGGCAAGATTGACATTGATGCCGCCTTTTCCTATGGCCAGCGGTGCTTCTTTTTCATCGACTGTTACTTTGGCCGTATGGTTGGTTGTTTCGACAGTGGTGATTTTGGCCGGCGACAGGGACGCGATCAGGAATAATTTATCGTCCTTATTCCATTGGATAATATCGATTTTTTCCAGACCGCCCAGTTCATCGGTGACTGTTTGCACCCGGACGCCTTTCTGACCGACACAGGCGCCAACCGGATCGACACCACCTTGGGCGCTATAGACGGCGATTTTGGCTCGTTCTCCCGGTTCGCGCGCCACTTTTTTGATTTCCACCGTTCCATTGCTGATTTCCGGCACTTCACGCTTGAAAAGTTCCTCGATGAGCCGGGGGTCGGTGCGGGAAACGATGATCCGCGGGTTTCCGAATTTGTCGTCGGAAATTTCCTTGAGGAAAATGATTAAAGTATCATTAACCTGATAATGTTCATTTTTGATCTGTTCTTCCTTGGGCAATACCGCTTCCGCTCTGCCGATATCCAGGTAAGCGTTATACCCGTCATAACGGATTATCCGTCCGCGAACGATCGTGCCAATCTGGGATTTGTAGTGGGCGACGACCGTCTTTTTTTCCGCTTCGCGGATTTTCTGCAGGATCACCTGTTTAGCCGTCTGGGCGGCAATCCGGCCGAATCCCGGCGGGGTAATATCTTTATCCGCTTCCAAGATTTTCGTTTCACCGGTTGCCTTGCTGACTTTGGCGACGATTTCCGCTTCGACTTTATCCGGATATTCACGTTTGTAGGCGGCGACAATGGCCGCTTCGATGGAAGTAATGACTTCATCGGGGGAAATTCCCCGTTCGGTCGCCACTTGGTTTAACGCCAGTGAAAATTCCGATTTAATGATTGTCATAACCTCATTTTATCACATGAAGAGGTAATTGGAAAGGAGATTATTTCTTTTTTTCCTCAGCTTTTGGGGTAGTGGCAGCTTCCGGTTTCTTGCCGGTTTCAGCTGGTTTACCGGCGGGAGCGGCGTCTTCAGCCGGAGCTTCGCCTTCAACCGCTTTTTCCTCACCGATGACTTCGGTGGCGACGGCTGCGGTTTCCGCAGTCGTGCTTTCTTCCTTGTGGGCGACGACAGAAACGATGACATGTTCAGCCGGAGTTTTTATCTCATATTTAGCTGATTTAGCCAAATCGGCAACCTTGATTTCCTGACCTAATTCCTTGACCGTTGAGATATCGATTTCAATTGCCTGGGGAATATCTGCCGGTAAAGCTTCCACCAATAAATTTTCGGCCTGTGTCAGAAGGACGCCGCCTTTTTGACTTACTGCTTCGGAGATACCGACGACTCTGACCGGGACGTTAGTCTGGATTTTTTTGGTCAGGTCGATTTTACGGAAATCGATGTGTAAAATAGCATCGGAAACCGGATGCTTTTGCAAATGTTTGATCATGACCGGTACTTCCTGGGAATCGTATTTTAGATAGACGATACCGGTTTCCTTGGCGACTTTATAAGCGGGGATAAATTCCTTGAAATTAACGGTAACGGCGTGGGATTTGAAATCCGGACCAAAAATATTGGCCGGTATTGATCCGTCAATCCGTAATTTGCGCAGTTTTTTACCGAAAACATCACGGGTTTTAACGGCGAGTGTTAATTTATCAGTGGAAGCAGCGGTATGTTTTGTTTTCATGGTTTCACTCTTTTTTTAATTCGGTGAAAAAAATTTTATCTGCCGATAAAGTTGTATTATAAATGATTTGGTTATCTTTGACAAGGGGAGAATAATTTTGTCCCAAGATATGGATGGTTGAAGGTAGATTTATTTCGAAGGCAAAATCATTATTGTTGCTGCCAATCTGTTTCTGGACGATTAATTGATAAGTTTCGTTACCCTGATGAAGGCGATCATTTAATTTATATTCTATTTTTATTTCGGTTTGTTTTTGCGGCGGCAGTTCAAAAAAAAAGCCGATTTTTTTGAACTGATTATTATTTTCTTCATCCACTTTATCAACAAGTGTCCCGTCTTTGGTAACCTGTTTTAACTGGCAATTAGCCGGTAGGAGAACCTGGAAATAATTACGATAATTGCCGCCGGGAAAAGCAACGGAAGGCGAATCGTTGCGATATTGAAGTGATAGAACATGATTGATGCTGCCGTCCGTACTGACCATTGTTTTCAAATAAATCGAACGGTTAACGTAAAAATTGACTTTATTGGCGCCGACATTAGCATCATAGGGAAAAATATAATCGACGAGACAGTCTTTGGTCTGGGAAGAACATTGGGGGGTAATGACCCGTCCCGACCAGAAAAATTGGTCGATCAGCGATTGCAAATCGGCATTTTCCATATACATCACCATCTGCTTTTCATCAAGCGATTCTTTTATCGCCTGGGACAGTTTACCGACAGAAATTTCATCCATATTAATAAGAATCTGCCGAGTGAGGCTGGAAAGGAAAGTCTTTTTTTGGATCGATCCGGGAAAGAAATTATCTTCGGCATGCATTTGAGCCTTAAGATAAAAGTTATCGCTGTTGATCGTTTCGTCGAAATCGGGTAAATAAATATTACCGAAGGCGCCAAGTAAATTTTTGATGGCGGTTGTGCTTAGTAAAATCCCGCCGGAGAAACCGGTAAATTTCATTTCTTTTTCCAGAAAGAATTGGGCTTTTTGATAATTTTGAAGGAAATCCGGAGAGAAATCGGAATCGCGCAGGAATAAGTGGGGGACACCCAGATATTTTTTGATCGGGGCGGGAGGATCAATATGCACGGTTAGCTGTCCGTCAGCATCGTAGACATCGTATACCTGAATGCCTTCCAGCGTATAGTCTTTGATCGACAAAATACCGAAAGAACCCAAAAAGCCGCCGCCCGGACGCAGCTCCATATTATTAACGAATAAGACCAGATATTTTTTTTCAGTGTTTTTGGCAAGAAAATCATCGGCGAAGGGCAGCAGTTTACCGATTTTATCGACGGTGTCAGTAGCAGTCGCAATCTGACTTTTTATTTTTGTAAATGTTTCCCATTGAGAGGGGATTTTCTGGTTGAGGGATGTCAAGTTATCCTCCAGAATCCTGGCTTCTTTGCCCAATATTTCCAGTCTTAACGTTATATAATCTTTGTCCTCGGTCGATTTATTGTTTTTTAACAATAATTTTTCCAGCGCCTGGGTATTTTCGAAAGCCGTCTGTGATACCTGAAGAATGTTTTGGGCGCTGTTATCAATATCGATGACATTATCCGGAATAATGGCGACGGCAAAAAATAAGTAGCTTGGCCGGACGACGGAATACAGGACTTGGCTTATTTTAAGAAGTGGCAAACTCCAGCGGAGGTGATCGTTGACTGCCGTGACATTTTCCTGTTTGAAGGCGGCGAATGCCCGGTAAGTAAATATTGTTGACAGGGCCAGTGGTGGGATAAATGCCAGATGAACAAGAACAAGAAGGGAAAAAAAAGCGGCCAGGAGATTTTTTTTGGTCAGATGTTTTTTGAGACGCAGGCGCCAATTGATTTTTGGTTTATAGGGACGCGGCCGATGTCCGACTATAAATTTCAGTACCGGTTCATTCGTCGGAGAAAAAGCAAACCAAAGGATACGGTCGATATCCTGTTCTTTCGGGTCATCGCCGTCAATATCGACAGTTTTGGCACCAGGAATTGGATGGTGGATTTTATTGACAAACAGGTAGATAAGATGAGGGTGGGTCAGCCGCCGTGTTTCGTTGACAAAAAAACAATAATCGAATTTTTCGACAGACCGGGGAATTTGGGAAGAAAAATAGATTTCGGAACCGTATTTTTTCAGGGCCGTTTTCAAAATATTAATAAACGGCCAATTTTTTTTGGATACAATAAGGACTTTTTGTTTTTCCTCGACAGTTTCGGTAACGAAGTTCATATATATAGTATAATCATTAAATGAAAAAAGTCCTTGTCGGTGGTTGTTTTGATCTCCTGCATTTTGGTCATTTTACTTTTTTAAAAAAAGCGGCCGCTGCTGGTGATAAGCTCATTATTGCGTTGGAACCGGATGAATTCATTAAAAAAAAGAAAAAACGAAAACCGATTCATAATCAGCAGCAAAGAGCGGAGATTTTAAAATCATTGCGGTTTGTCGACGAGGTAATTTTATTGCCTTTTTTTAAAAAGGATGACGACTATTTTCAATTGATTGAAAAAATCAGGCCGGATATCGTGGCAGTTACGGCCGGTGATCCGCATATAAAAAATAAAATTGAGCAGGCAAAAAAAATCGGCGCAACCGTTAAAGTCGTTACGCCGTTATTAAAAGGATATTCTACCAATGAGATTATTTTTAGCGATTGATATTCCCGATAAAGTTAAACACCAGATTCATGACCAGCTGTATCATATTCAAAAAGAATACGCTGATTTCAACTGGGTATCGCCGGAAAATTACCATATTACTATTCAGTTTTACGGTGAAACAGATGAAGAGAAAAAACTAAAAAAACAATTGGAAGATGCTTTGTATGACCAGGAATCGTTTTACCTATATTCGACCGATGTCGATCTTTTCATGCGTAACCGGATAATCATATATCTCAATTTCCGTCGGGAGAAAAAAATCGAGGAACTGTTTAAGAAGCTGGGACACCTGCCGGATAACAACCATCATGAAAAATTCATTCCCCATTTAACTCTGGCCCGCTGCCGGATACCGTCGAAACAGCAGTATTTTGTTTTGAAAAAACGGTTAAGCAAACTGGAAATCGACGCTTCGTTTCACGTCAAAGAAATCTATTTATTCGAAAGCCATCTCGGTGGGAAAAAGCCGGAATACAAAAAAATGGATAAAATAAAACTGCTTTAAAAAACAAAACCAAACCTAATTGCTCAGGTTTGGTTTTGTATTGAAACAAATAAGTTTTAACCGCAATTATTTGGCGCCGATTTTGTACATGCCGGTACCGCAATCCGGACATTTCGCTTTCATCGCCGGTTTGCCGTTTTTCATTGTGACGTGTTCCGGATTGGCGACATCTTTTTTTGCTCGGCATTTAACACAATACATTGTTGCCATAACTCTTCACCTCCTTTGATTTAGCCTCAAAACTTCAGATAATGTTTAATCGTAGCAAAATAAAGGGAAATTTCAAGCGTAATCACGATTGCGATTAAAATTAGACTTCTTTTCAAATCAATAAAAAAATAACCGGCAATTTGCTTCTCTTCGCTGGAAGGCTCCACTGCTACTGGTTGACTATTTATGACAGTCGCTGATTTTTCCCGTATTACAACTGGTTGTTGTTGAAGCAAACGGAACTTTTTCCGGTAGGAGGCAAGGATTTTTTCTCTTTTTGTTTTCTTTGGCATACGGTATAAATATAGATTGTCCAAGCTCAAATGTCAAATATCAAAAAGTATTGACTAGAGGAAAGTAAGTATTATAGAATAATTATAAATGTTTGTATATGGTATTGCCGTTGCTATTTTTTTTTGGTTATTAATCTTGAGCTGGATCGTTTGGCAGCTCAGAGATTATGTTAAAAATAACCAGGTTTACGGTGACAAGGACTTAAAATTACATAATGAAGTGGACTTGATAAAAAAAGAGCTTAAACAGGAAATTGCCCAATCGAAATATTATTTACAAAAAATCGGTTTGACCCGCTTTAATCCGTTTGAGCGAGGGGGAAACGACCAAAGTTTTGTAGTCGCCCTTTTGGATCAGGAAAATAACGGTTTAACCGCCAATTTTATTTATACGCGGGACGGTTTACGGGTTTATACTAAGAAAGTGAAGGCCGGTAAAGGAGAGTTATACGAATTATCCGATGAAGAAAAAAAAGCGATTGATAACTGTTTAAAGAAATAGTGTATAATAATTTTTTAATATAAATTTATGATCAATAGAAAAATTGTCCTGGGGATAGCGGTCGCAGTCTTATTAATCTCCACTTATACTTCTTATTCTTATTTCGCGGATAAAGGGACTGGCGCAATATTAAATCCTCTAAGCGCTTACAAAATTCCAACAAGCAATGGTAATACCAGCAATGCTACGGATGCAGCCGCCAACAATGAACCGAAAACCGAACCGTGTCCGTTAAACGGGGAAATGTTAACCGCTTCCGATAAAGCAAAATGGGAAAAACGCCGGCCGCTCGGGATCATGGTCGAAAATCATAAAGACGCGCGTCCCCAGTCGGGTTTGTCTTCAGCTGATATTGTTTATGAAGCGGTGGCCGAAGGAGGAATTACTCGTTTCCTGACGGTTTTTTATTGTCATGACGCACCTTATGTCGGACCGGTTCGCAGCGCCCGGATGTATTTCATCAAGTTACTGGAAGGTTATGGCACTAATCCGTTATACGCCCATGTCGGCGGAGCTAATACGCCCGGTCCGGCCGATGCTCTCGGTTATATTAACAATATTGACTGGGGAGGATACAATGACTTAAATCAATTTTCCGTCCCATTTCCCGCTTTTTGGCGCGATTATGAACGATTACCCGGTGTTGTCACTGAACATACGGTTTACACCTCAACGGCCAAGTTGTGGCAATATGCCAAGGATAAGAGAGGGTTGACCAATGTTGACGATAAGGGCAAAGCCTGGAATGTCGGTTTTACGCCTTGGAAATTCACAGACGATGCGCCGATGGCCAATCGCGGCAGCGTCAACCGGATTGATTTCGGTTTCTGGACCCAGTTTGCCTCCGATTATTCCGTTACTTGGAGTTATTCAAAAGAAAGAAACAGTTATTTACGTACCAACGGCGGCGCGCCACATATCGATAAAAATACCGGCAAGCAGCTGGAAGCGAAAGATGTGATTGTCGTTTTTGCCAAGGAATCGCCGGTTAATGACGGTTATCCCGCCGGACAACATCTTCTTTATGGAGTCATTGGCAGCGGTAATGCACTGGTATTCCAAGATGGTAATGCTATTAAGGCAACATGGAGCAAGCCGACGGAAGAATCGACGATGGAATTTACCGACAATAAAACGGGAAAAGAAATATCGATGGTTCGCGGTAAGATATTTGTCGAAATATTGCCAATAGGTAACACGGTGACCTATTAATTTATATGCTTCAACATATTATTCCTTCAAAGGCGCGCCGGAAGATACTGGAATTTTTTTATCACCGGCCCGGGGAAAGCCATTATTTGCGAAAAATCGTCCGCGATCTGGATGAAGAAGTGAATGCGGTCAAGCGGGAATTGGATATTTTAGCCGACGAAAAACTGCTTCTTAAAGAAAAAAGGTTAAATAAAATTTATTATACGTTAAACAAAAATTACCAATTTTATGACGAGTTTTTGCGGATTTTCGCCAAGACGAGTTTTATTGCTACGGAAATTTACAAAAATTTGCCGAAAATCGGCAAGATAAAATTCATTGCCATGTCGATGAAACTGCCGAAAAATATTCCCATCAAGGAAGATGAGATTCATCTTTTGTTTGTCGGTGTCATCGTGATTCCCGAAGTGGAAAGCATCATGAAAGAGGCGGAAAAAATATTGAATCATCCGCTAAACTATACGGTTATGAACGATGAGGAATTTAATTTCCGAAAAAAGAACAACGATCCCTTCATTTGGCGTTTCTTGCGCCAGCCGAAAATTATGTTAGCCGGAGTTGAAGATGAGCTGCTTAAATAGTAATATTGTCCCATGAAACTAATAAAAACGATTATAATATTATTGGCCGCCGTATTAATTATCGCGATTGACCTGCCGGAAAATTACCATATTAAGTTTCAAGTCGGCAAACAAAAAATCAATTACACCATTAATCCGCTTAATAATTTTCGCACCCATTTAGGTTTGGATCTGCAGGGCGGTAGTAACCTGGTATTTGAAGCCGATACATCAAAAATAAAGCCAGCCGATTTGAAGGATGCGTTAAATTCATTGCGGGATACGATTGAAAGACGGGTTAATTTCTTTGGCGTGTCCGAGCCGGTAGTGCAGACGATCAAGTCGGGTAACACATACCGGATAAGCGTCGATTTGCCGGGGATAAAAGATATTAACCAGGCAATCGGTCTGATCGGCCAGACGGCAGAATTAGTTTTTACTGAAGAGGTAAGCGCTACCAGTAGTGCACAAATTCCCACTAAGTTGACCGGTTTGACCGGCCGGGACATTCAAAAAGCAACCACGACTTTCGATCAGCAAACCGGAAAACCGGAAGTGGCTTTAAGCTTTACCTCCAATGGAGCGAAATTGTTTGGCGATATTACCACCCGCAACGTCGGCAAGCCGATCGGAATATTTTTGGATAATTCTCCGGTTTCGGTGGCGACTGTCCAGCAGCCGATTACAGACGGCAATGCTGTCATTACTGGCAATTTTACGGTAGATTACGCCAATCAATTGGCAATTAAAATCAATTCCGGGGCGTTGGCAATGCCGATAAAATTGGTGGAACAAAAAAATATCGGACCGACTCTTGGCGCCTCCGAAGTACAAAAAAGCATCTTTGCCGGCACAGTTGGACTATTGATGGTGTTGCTGTTTATGATAATTTATTACGGCCGGTTAGGGATCATTGCCTCGATGGCACTAATTATTTACGGTCTGATTTCATTCGCCATTTTCCGTGTCATTCCGGTGGTTCTCACCTTACCGGGAGTGGCCGGTTTTATTCTCTCGATCGGCATGGCAGTCGATGCCAATATTCTTATTTTCGAGCGGATTAAAGAAGAAATGCGTAAAGGCCGGGATTTTGAAATAGCGATTAAATTTGGTTTTGGTCGGGCAATCGACGCCATCAAAGATGCCAATATTACGACACTGATTGTCGCTTTTATTCTTTTCAATCCGTTAAACTGGGATTTTTTGCCGCAATTCGGGATGGTAAGAGGATTTGCTTTGACATTGGCCATAGGCGTAGCTACAAGTCTTTTTACAGGAGTAGTAATTACCAAACGGCTGATAAATTTTTTCTATAAGCAGCATGATTAACTTTCTAAAATACAAATGGTTGTATGCGACAATATCCGGCGTCGTCATTCTTGCCGGCATATTTTCGATGATCCGCTGGGGTTTCAAATACTCAATCGATTTTGTCGGTGGTACCAATCTGGAATACCAGACGGGCAAACCGTTGCCTTTGTCCGGCGTGGAAAATATTTTTCGGAAGGATAAAATTGATATTATCTCGATTTCGGAGAAAGGAACCGATCTGGCGATCAGGACGACAGCCATTGACGAAAAACAGCAGACAGCGATTATTAATGAATTGCAAAAACAATTTAACACGAAAATTACGATCATCCAGTCGGAAACAGTCGGCCCTGTCCTGGGACGGGAAACGATGATTAAGACACTGGTAGCGTCGCTAATCGCCATTGTGGGCATTCTTTTATACATGAGTTTTGCCTTCCGCAGTTTTAATTTCGCCGTTTCGGCGATTATTGCCATGCTCCATGATTTTTTGGTAGTTGTCGGCACTTATTCGCTATTTTCACATTTTCTAGGCGCCGAAGTCGATACGATGTTTGTGACGGCGATTCTGACGGCGATGTCTTTCTCCGTCCACGATACAATCGTCATTTTCGACAAAATCCGGGAATACAAAAAAGAGCAGGGGATCCGTGATATGACAGCCGGCGCCAATAAGGCATTGACCGAGACGCTGGTCCGGTCACTCAACAATTCGATGACGATTATTTTTATGTTACTGGCGCTGACGTTATTGGGGGGTGTTACGATCCGCTTCTTTGTGGCAACATTATTAGTTGGGACAATTACCGGTACTTATTCCTCGCCGTTTGTCGCCACGCCGATACTGGTGTGGATGGAGAAGCGCCGGAAATGAGTTATTGTCGCTTATAATCCGTTGACAAAAAAGAAAATAATTGAAACAATGAAATTTATTATTATTTATTAAATACATATGGCAAAGAAAAACGAAGAGGTTAAGGCAGATGGAAAGAAAGAAGTTTGTCCGAAGTGCGGATCGGCGTTGGGAGAGGTTGTCACGACAAAAAGCGGTAAGAAATTCCAGCGCTGCAGTGCCGGCAGCTGGAATGCGGAGACGCGTCAGGTGGACGGCTGCGATTACATCAAATGGCTGGCGGTCGAACCGCAGGCTTTGGACGAAAAATGCCCGAAATGCGGTGCACCGTTACTGCTTGTTACTACCCGCTTCGGCAAACGGATGAAGAAATGCTCGACCAATACCTGGGATCCCAAAACACGGACCGCTTCCGGTTGCGATTATGTCGAATGGATGAAGGGGACAACCGAGGAGCTGGATGAAACTTGTCCGACCTGCGGGGCGAAACTGGTACTTTTCACGTCGTCGTCCGGAAAAAAACTGAAAAAGTGTTCGACCAACAAATGGGACCCGGAAACAAAACAGGCGACCGGCTGCACTTATGTCCAGTGGCAGTGATGATATATTAAATCCTGAAGTAAAATCAGCCTCAAGTGAACTCGCTTTCCTTGAAACGCGGATGGTAATTACTATTGTAAATAACTACTCAAGTAGTTGCTTATTCAAGGAGCGCTCAAACCTGCCTGCCGGCAGGCAGGCATCCACTTTCGGTAAATTTTACTTCTGTAATTTGATAATTTAAAATTTAATCATTAAAAATTGATTAAAAATCAAAAATTTTAAATTGAAAATTACCTCATATCCGCTCGGCCAGCTTCAGGCCAACTGTTATTTTATTGTTAATGATAAAGACTGTTTGATCGTCGATCCGGCGGATGAGGCGGCATTTATTCTTGAAGAAATTCAGCGGCAGAATCTTCATTTGGTCGGAATGTTGGCGACCCACGGGCATTTCGATCACGTCATGGCGGCCGGGGAGATCCAATTGTCCTTTCCAGTTCCGTTATACATAAATAACAAAGACCTGTTTCTGATAAAAAGATTGAAAGAAACAGCCAAACATTTTCTGGGTTATGATCCGACTATTGTTGAGCCAAAAATAATCAAAGATATTAATCAATTACCAATTACGAATTACGGATTACGAATTATTCAAACACCGGGACATACACCAGGAAGTTGCAGCATTTATTTCGAAAAAGAAAAGGCAGTTTTTACCGGCGATATGTTATTCAAACAGGCGATTGGGAGAACTGATTTGTCATATAGCAGTAGGGAAGAGCTCACGAAGTCGCTGGCAAAACTGTTTCAATTGCCGCCGGACACTACCGTTTATCCCGGTCACGGGCAAGCGACGACAATCGGTCAAGAAGAGGCTTTCTTTCATTTTTGATTCTCCCCTCCTCGACGTCGTTAAATATATTTTTCAAAATTTCGCCGACATTCGGCCCCGGTTTTAATTGCAATATTTTCATGATGTCATTACCGTCGATTTTCAAATCGCTGATTTTAAACGGTTCTTTTTGGACTTCCGCCAGGCGTTTTTTGAAAAGCTCAAAACGCCAGGAAGTCGGCCGGGCGCCGCTGCCGACACGGTCGGCGAAACGCAAATCAAGCATGTCCTGAATATATTCCTTGCCGGTATTGCGGATAAACCGGCGGATGGCTTTATCGGTTTGCAGTTCCGTGACGGTAAACTGATGGTATTTGACAAGCGTGACCAGTTTCTTTTTTTGGAGATTCGACAGGCGGAGCCGGTCGGCAATTTTTTCGACCAATTTTGTCCCAACGACTTCATGATTATAAAAAGTGATTAGAGCCGTTGATTCATCGCGGCGGAAAGTTTCTGCCTTGCCGATGTCGTGCAAAAGAGCTGCCAGGCGGGTAATGACATCTGCTGACGGACAATTTTTGAGCGCCATAACCAGATGGGTGCCGACGTCGTAAATATGATGGCGTTTCGGGCTTTTCTGGGGAATGGTAAAGCAAATATCCAGCTCCGGCAGAATCATGGCCAGGAGGCCGGCGGTGCGCATAAATAAAATTCCTTCGGCGGGATGGGCGCTGGCGATTATTTTCAGGAGCTCATCACGGATGCGTTCCCAGGAAATACGGGAAATCAGCTTCGCATTTTTCTGGATCGATTGCCGGGTTTTGTCCTCGATCAAAAAACCGAGCTGTGAGGAAAAACGGATAGCGCGCATGAGACGCAAGGCATCCTCGGAAAACCGTTTATCCGGATCGCCGACGGCCCGGATCAATTTGTTTTTCAGATCTTCCTGACCGTGATAAGGATCGACAATTTCCCTACCGTCAAAAGCGATGGAATTAATCGTAAAATCGCGTCGGGATAAATCATCTTCCAGGGTATCGGCCCATTCGATAATTTCCGGGTGGCGTTTATCTTTGTAATTGGCTTCTTTGCGGAAGGTGGTGACTTCCAACAATAATGATTTACTGATGGGGATTGTGACCGTACCGTATTTATTATTGTAATAGCTATCGGGAAGAAGATTGAGTATTTCTTCCGGTTTGGCATTGGTGGCAAAATCCCAATTTTCGCCGCCGGCCGGCGGCGTCTGTCCGAGTAACAAGTCACGGACCGCTCCGCCAACGACATAAATTTGGAAGCCGTTTTTCTGAAACTTAACCATTAATTGGCGGACGTAATCCGGTAGTTTTAACATAATAAACAATGTCGTCCCTGCGAAAGCAGGGAACCAGTATTTCTGGATCCCGGATCGAGTCCGGGATGACGATTCAATAAGTCAATTATACAAGAGGTTAGAGTAATTTTAGTTTCTGAATGTTATTATTGTATAGTTTTAATTTCGTTTTCTTTTTTGCTTCCGGCAAAGTAAACCAGCCGGCGTCATAAAACTCTACCCGATCGAATTGGAAATCGATTTTTAGAATATGAACGACATACCAGAAATCATAATGCCGGCGGCATTGGTGCTGCGGATTGCCGGAAACGTCCTTGATCGATAAATCAAAAAGCTCGATTGGTTCATTTGTCAGCTTATGACCCAATTCTTCGGCAAATTCCCGATAAACCGTTTGCACCGGTGTCTCCTCCAGTTTAATATGGCCGCCGGGCGGAATCCAGTCATCGGCTTTAATATGATGACCGAGGTAAACCGACTGCGATTCTGTATCGAAGGGAAGAAAAAACGAGCAAAAATGTTCGAATTTGTTTTGTTCCTTGGTTAATCCTTTGTCCGACTCGATTCTGCCCAAAAAAGCATTTACGGTTTTCTTATCGACGTGAGGCTTATTCTTAAGTTTAAAGACTTCATTTGTAAAAACTGTTTTCATGATTTATTTATTATAGCACTCTCATTACCCCTTGACACTTTAGCAGAGATATACTATTATTGCTAAATATGGAAGATTTAACCCAGAGACAGGTGGATATCTTACGGGCAATTATTAAAGAATATACTGAGACGGGTGTTGCCGTCGGCAGCGACATTCTCGAAAAAAAATACAAGCCCGGTGTTTCGCCGGCTACCATCCGTAACGAAATGGTCGCTCTCGCCAAAAAAGGTTATCTGAAAAAAGCCCACTTTTCCTCCGGTCGCGTGCCTTCCGCCCAAGGTTTCCGTTTCTACATTAAACACCTCATGAAGCAAAAAGATTTGTCAACGACTGATGAAGTTTCCTACAAAAACAGCATCTGGGACGAGCGGGCGGAAACCCACCGTTTATTGTCGCAGGCAACCAAAGTTTTGTCCCACAAAACCGGTTTATTGTCCCTGACTGTTACCAATAAAGGTGATGCCTATTATTCCGGCGTCGCTAACTTGCTTACCAAGCCAGAATTTTTCGATATTAATTTATCGCGTAATCTGTTTGAGCGGTTGGATGAAGTTAGTTACTGGGAGAGGGTGCTTGACAATTTCGGTAAACTGGAAGAAGAGATTTTATACATGTTGGGCGAGGAAGATTTCCGCGACCCGCAATTTGAAGCCTGTGCCAGCGTTTTTGGCGAGTTTGAAGGGCCGCTTCTCAAAGGGATAATTGGGGTTGTCGGTCCGAAAAGAATGTATTATGATGAAATTATTCCCCAGATAAAATACTTCTCGCACCTCATCGAGGAGATTGTTAGAAGTCAGGGGGCATAAAAACAGATTATGGATGATAAAAATCCGCCGTCCGACGGAGCAAAGGTAGATAGTGAATTGGAGAAGATAAAAAAAGAAAAAGACGATTATAAAAGTAAATATTTACGGGCCTTGGCCGATTACCAGAATTTCGAAAAGCGTGTAAGGAGCGAAGAGCAGGAAATGGTCAAAGGCGCCAATGCCCACCTCCTATTAAAACTGTTACCTTTTTTGGATAATCTGGAACAGGCGCAGGTTTTCATTAAAGATGAAGGTTTAAAAATTGCCAAGAATCATTTTTACGGCATACTGAAAGATACCGGTTTGGAAGAAATTCCCGTTATTGGGAAAGAATTCGATCCACAGGTGGCCGAAGCGATCGATATCGTGCCGGGCGAAAATGACAACGTGGTCGTTGAAGTTTTACGGAAAGGGTATCGGTTTAACGGTAAAGCATTAAGACCGGCACAAGTGAAAGTGAGCAAAAAGGTTAAAAGTTAAAAATTAAAAGTTCAAAATTATTACTATGGCAAAAATTATCGGGATTGATCTCGGTACAACCAATTCTTGCGTCGCCGTCATGGAAGGCGGCAAGCCGAAAGTTATTCATTCACAAGAAGGACGAAACGTCATTCCTTCAGTCGCCGATCCGATTAAAAGAATCGTCGGTGATGTTGCTAAAAGGCAAATGATCATCAACGCCAAAAACACGATCTTCTCCATTAAGCGGTTAATGGGACGTCGTTATAGTGATCCCTCAGTGCAATACGATAAAAAATGGTTGCCGTATAAAATCGTCGAGGGCCGTGACGGCATGGCCGATGTCGAAGTTGACGGCAAAACGTTTACGCCGCAGGAGATTTCGGCAATGATTTTGCAAAAAATAAAAAGTGATGCCGAAGCTTATCTCGGCGATAAAGTTAGTCAGGCTGTCATCACCGTCCCCGCGTATTTCGACGATTCGCAGCGGCAGGCTACCAAACAGGCGGGTGAGATTGCCGGTATGGAAGTCGTCCGCATTCTCAATGAACCGACAGCGGCGGCACTTGCTTACGGTTTGGATAAAAAGCATACCCATACAATTGCCGTTTATGATTTGGGTGGCGGCACTTTCGATATTACCGTGCTTGAATTGGGTGAGGGAGTTTTCCAGGTCAAAGCGACCAATGGCGACACCCACTTAGGCGGAGACGATTTCGATAAAGTGATTCTTGATTATATTGCCGATGAATTCAAAAAAGAGAACGGCGTCGATTTGCGCCGCGACAGCCAGGCGCTGCAACGGTTGCGGGATGCGGCGGAAAAAGCAAAAATAGAGTTATCCTCGTCCATGGAAAGCGAAATCAACCTGCCGTTTGTTACTGTAAAGGACGGTCAGCCGCAGCACTTAGTTATGAAACTGACGCGGGCCAAATTGGAATCATTGGTTGGCGACCTGATCGAAAAAACCCTTGATCCGGTAAAAGCCTGTTTAAAAGACGCAAAAGTCGATAAATCGCAAATTAATGAAGTAGTTCTGGTCGGTGGTATGACGCGGATGCCGAAAGTCGTCGAAACAGTTAAAAGTTTCTTCGGCAAAGAGCCGAATCGTTCGGTCAATCCGGATGAAGTCGTGGCCATCGGCGCCGCCATTCAGGCCGGTGTATTAACCGGAGAAACGAAAGACGTAGTCCTCTTGGATGTTACACCGTTAACGCTTGGTGTAGAAACATTGGGAGGGGTGACGACGCCACTTATTACCCGCAACACGACCGTACCGACATCGAAATCGGAAGTCTTTTCCACTGCCGGCGATAACCAGACGCAGGTGGAAATTAACGTCTTGCAGGGAGAAAGACCGATGGCCCGCGACAATAAATCATTGGGCCGCTTTATCTTGCAGGGGATTCCGCCGGCGCCGCGGGGAGTGCCGCAGGTCGAAGTCACATTCGATATTGATGCCAACGGCATTCTGACGGTGACGGCCAAAGATAAAGCAACCGGTAAAGTCCAGAGCATTAAAATTACCGGTTCAACCGGTTTGACAAAGGAAGAAATCGAAAAAATGAAAGAAGCGGCGGAAAAACACGTCGAAGAAGACAAAGCGGAAAAAGAGAAAATTGAAGCCAGGAATAAAGCGGACAACATGATTTATGTCGCCGAGAAATCATTAAAAGACGCCGGCGATAAAGCACCGAAGGATGTCAAGGAAGCGGTTGAGAAAAAAATCAAGGATTTGAAGGATTCCCTGGAAAAAGTGAGCACGTCGGAATTAGAGCAAAAAACCAAGGATTTGTCCGACGAACTGTCCAAAATCGGCCAGTCAATGTATGGACAACAGGGTCAAGCCGGTCCGCAAGGCCCCCAGGGACCGCATAATCCCCCGCCGAATGAAGGCGGCGAAGATAATAAGAAAAAGGGGAAAGATGTAGAAGAGGGTGAAGTTGTCAGCTAACCATTATGGCCGATTATTATGAAATCCTTGGTGTACCAAAGAACGCAACGGACGCCGATATAAAAACAGCTTACAGAAAGCAAGCTCTCAAGTGGCACCCTGATCGTAATAAAGCGCCGGAGGCGTCCGAAAAATTCAAGGAAATCAATAAGGCCTTTGAAGTTTTATCTGATCCCAAAAAAAAGGAAGTTTACGACCAATATGGTGAGGCGGCGTTTCAGCGCGGCGGTTCAGCTGGCGGACCGCAGGGATATGACCAGCAGGGACCGTTTTATACTTATACAAACTTTGGCGGCCAAGGTAATCCGTTCGAAGGAGCGGATTTCAGTGGTTTTTCCGATCCATTTGAAATCTTCGAACAATTTTTTGGTTTCGAGTCGCCTTTTGGCGGCCGCAGCCGGCGGAGCGCCAGGCGGGATGTTTACGAAATCGAACTCTCTTTTGACGAAGCCGTTCATGGCGTAAAAAAAGAAACCGTCATCAAAGGTCAGCGGAAAACGATCAAGATTCCGGCCGGGGTCGACAACGGCATGCATATCCGTTTTTCCGATTTTGACTTGCAGGTCCGCGTCCGTCCCCATCCTTATTTTAAGCGGGAAGGGCAGGATATTTATCTGGAAAAAGAAATTTCTTATCCGACGGCAATATTGGGTGGTATCGTTGACGTGCCAACTGTTGACGGTTCGGTAAAATTAAAAATCCGCCCCGGGACCCAGTCGGGAACAACGGTTCGTCTTCGCAGTCAGGGTATCCCCTACCCGAATAGTTCCCAAAAAGGCGACGAATACGTCATCTACAAAATTCACGTCCCGCAAAACATATCGGGAAAAGCAAAAAAACTGCTTGAGGAATTGCAGAGAGAGATTTAATTATTTTTTAGAACTTAATTCTTGGATTGTCGTCGGGCATTTAACTTGAGCTGAAGTCGGATATTGACATGTTGCCGAACTTCACCTAAATAAAGTCGCAATAACAAACCACAGATTTTAATTTTCTTCTTGTCAAGCCAAGCAGAATTTGTTGTCATGCTGGACTGTCCCGCCAGCCGGCAGATACTGATAGTATCCTAAACAGATTATATCGTCCCTTAGTTACGCTCGAGACTCCAGAACGATACCGGTTCCGATTGCAAAAATGCGGCTGAAACGTTAAAATATACCTTTATGAAAACAAACGCCGGTAATTTGAAAAAAGGGGAATTTGTCATGTACCAGGGAGAAATCTGGCAGGTCCAGAAAGCCGACTTTTATTCCCCGGGCAAAGGAAGTGCTCTGATGAAAACCCGTATCAAAAATCTCCTTTCGGGTAAAAATATCGAATATGCCTATAAATCCAATGAGCAGGTGGAGACGGTTGATGTCGAAAGCGTTGAAATGCAATACCTTTATCAGGACAACGAAAACCTTTATTACATGAATGAACGTAATTATAATCAGTACTCCGTTCCCAAAGAGGTCGTCGGTGATACGGCCAAGTTTTTCAAGGAAGGGATGAAAATGTTTGTCTTTCTTCACGATGATAAGCCACTGTCGGTTAAATCACCGTTAAGTGTTCAGCTCAAAGTGATGGAGGCGGAAGAGGCGGCTAAAGGTGATACGGTATCGGGCGCCAAAAAACCGGTCAAACTGGAGACAGGCGTCACCGTCCTGGTACCGATATTTATCAAAGTGGGCGAAACCATTACTGTAAATCCGGAAACGGGGGAATATACCGGGAGGGTATAAACGTATGGAATATAGAGTATAAAGTATTTTTGTGCTTCATACTTCATACCTCATACTTTATACTTTAATCTATGCTAACCGTCGGTGAAATCCTCAAACATCAACGTGAATCCAAAAATATTCAACTGACTGACGTTGAAAAGCAAATTAAGATTCGGACAAAATTCCTCCAGGCTGTTGAAAACAACGATTGGAATTTTTTTTCTTCGAAAATTTATATTACCGGTATCATCAAAAACTATGCTGATTTTTTAGAGCTCGACCCAAAAAAAATGCTTGCTTTTTTCCGCCGCGATTACGAAAAAAAAGAAGACGTCCGGTTCAAACGGCGGATTGCCAGTGCTTACCTTACTCCGGAAACCAAAAAAGTAGTTATTATGATTTTAACCGGTATTTTCCTTATTTTCTTTGCTTATTTCGGTTTCCAGATGAAGAGTTATCTTTCGCCGCCGTCAATTGTATTTATGTCGCCAAAGTCTGATCACTTTACGACGGAAACTGCCGTAGAAGTAACCGGTAAAACCGACAAGGACGCGATGATAACGATTTCCGGGGACCGGGTTTTTCAGGATAAAGACGGGATTTTCAAATATAGCCTCCCCTTGCATAATGGCCAAAACGTTTTGACGATTGACCTCACCGGCGCCAATGGTAAAAAAGCGACAATCAGAAAGACTTTTTATAAAAACTCTCCGTAAGATCCTTGATATTTTTCAGATTTTTGGAGGAAAAAATTTTTTTGAACCCCAGCCGGCCGGCTTCTTTGATGATTTTGTCTTCCGACCGGACGCTGCGGACTTCTCCTCTTAATCCCACCTCGCCGACATATAAAGAATTCGGTGGCAAAGGGGCGTTTTTATATGAAGACATAAGCGAGGCAATGAAACCAAGATCGGCACCGGTGGATTTGACGGTAAAGCCGCCGATAACATTGACATAGACATCATAATATTTGTCCAACGGGATATTAGCGTATTTTTTGATGACCGCCAAAAGCAAAAGCGATTTGTTGTAGTCCAATCCTTTGATGACGCGGCGGGGAACGGGCATCGCCGTGTTGGCGACCAAACTTTGGATTTCATAAAAAAGGACGCGTTTTCCCTCGGAAATGCCGATGATCGCTTTTCCCGGCGCCAGTTCCTTGTTATTCTCCAGGAAAACCAGCGGGTTGGATATTTCCACCAAGCCGCCGCCTTTCATTTCAAAAATGCCGATTTCATCGGTGGGTCCGAAGCGGTTTTTGCTCGCCCGCAGCAGCCGGAAATTCGACAGCCGCTCACCTTCGAAATTAAGAACGCAATCGACAAAATGTTCGAGTGTTTTCGGACCGGCGATCTCCCCTTCCTTAGTGATATGGCCGATAAGGACGACAGTGATTTTCTGTTTTTTGGCGAGGGAGATGAGACGAGCACTCGTTTCCTTAAGCTGGCTGATACTGCCAGCGGTGCCGTCGATATCTTTGGAATAGACGGTTTGAATGGAATCGATAATGAGTACGTCCAATTTCTCGCCCAAATTCTCCACCCCTTCAACAATACCTTCAACCTGTAGATTATCGGAAAAATAGAAATTATCCAAATTAATATTTAATCTTTGGGCCCGGTCTTTGACCTGCTCGGCCGATTCCTCACCGGAAATGTAAAGAGCTTTGGTTTTTTGCAATGATTGGAGGACGAGCGTCGATTTCCCCACTCCCGGCTCGCCGGTCAATAGGACTACTTCGCCCGCAACAAAACCGCCGCCCAACACCCGATCAAATTCGTAAATACCGGTCGGCTGCCGGCTCTTTGCGAGCGGATTGATTTTGGCCAGTGAAGTAATTTCCAGCTTTTTGACGGCTTCATTTTTTTTCTTTTTTCCCTCCGCCTGGGCCACCAGCGTATTCCATTGACCGCAATCGGGACAGCGGCCCATCCAGGAAGCGGAACCGTAACCGCAGTTACTGCATATGTATAACGCCATATTTTTTATTGCTAATTACATCTTGTCAACGGTATTGATCCCAAGCAGATAAAGTCCGTTTTTTAACACATTGGCGGTTGCCCGTGTCAACGTTAATCGTAAGTTACGTGTTTTTCCTTTGGCTTTCAGAATCGGTTGTTTCTGATAAAAAAGGTTGAATTTCTGGGCCAGGTCATAAAGGTAATTGGCAATGAGGTTGGGGGCGAAATTGGCGGCGGCCTTGCCGACAATTTCCGGGAAATGGTATAAGGTCCGCAATACATCGCTTTCTTCCGTGTTCAGATCATTGTTACCAATTAGATCACGATCGTGACTAACTTGGTTAACGGCTTTTTTTAGCACACTTTGGGTACGGACATATGTATATAAAAGATAAGGGCCGGAATTGCCCTCAAGTGATATTGATTCGTTAAAATCAAAAGCGATCTGGTTTTCCGTTCCGGTTTTGAGGAATGAATATTTGACGGCGGCCACCGCCAGAGTTTCCGCAACCATATCGTCGCATTTGTAACTTTCCTGAATTTTTCTTTTGGTCTCGTCCAAAAGCCAATTACCTTCGATGACATTGCCTTCCCGGGAAGACATTTTGCCGGAGCGTAAATTTACCCACTCATAAACCAGGTGATATTGTTTGTTATCGTACTTTTTCGGATCAAGCAATTGCTCGACTTTGAAAGTGACGTTAAAAAAACTTTTTTGTTCAGGGGTGACGACATGGATATTTTTATCCAATTCGTCGAAGTCGGAAAATTCCTTTTCGGCGAGGGCCAGTTCCTTGCCTTCATAAGTCGGCAGACCAAGGGAATTAATAAATACCCGCGTGTCCAATCCATATTTTTTACCGTTAAAAACGATTGCTCCCTGGCTTTTTTCGAGTAGCCCCATATCTTGCGCCTGACGGCAAAGTTCGATTCCCCGCTTCGTCAGTTCGCTTTCGAAATAGAGGCGATCGAAATGGCTGCCGACCCGTCTATATATTTCTTCATAATATTCCAGACTCCACTGGCGGGTTTCTTTCCATAATTTCATGATTTTTGGATCCTGTTCATAAATCATCCGATTGATATCGAGAATTTCCTGCTTGGTTTTTTCATTGGTTTCATACGTCTGCTGGCCTTTGGCGTAGGCTTCTCCCAGGAATTTTATTTTATCGTTTAACGATTTATAATTACTAATTGCGGATTGCGAATTACGGATTTGATATAAACATTTTGCAATATGCAAACCGACATCGCCCTGATAATTCGTTCTTATCACCTTGTTCCCGGCCGCTTCCAGAATCCGGACAATCGCTTCGCCGGTCGAAATGTTTCTTAAATGGCCGATATGAAAAAGTTTGTGGGTATTGGGGTGGGCGAATTCCACCATGATTTTGTGTTCTTTTCCCAGATAAAATTTAGGATAGGTAATATTTTCTTCGGCTATATTCCGGGTATCGTTTATCAAATAATCCGTTGCCAGCCAGAAGTTAACAAACCCCGGTTTGACGATGTCGATTTTGGCAACAAGATCGATTTTGGGAAAATTATCGGCAATCATTTGGGCGATTTCCAGCGGATTTTTTTTCAGCTGTTTTGTTAGTTTGAGAGCAATACTGGTGGAGTAATCGCCGAAGCGGCTGTTGGCCGGATGTTCGAGGTCGGCATCAATATTTCCGGCACCGATTTTTACCAGGGCCGCCGCTAAATTTTTTTTGATTTTGTCTTTTTCCATTGCCTTATATGATAGCATAAAATCAGGGCGTATATTTAATTCTTGCAATCCGGATGAAGCTTTCATACAATAGTAATGCATATGAAAAGTAAGCTAATACTTCTTTTGGTGTTGATTATCCTTTTTGCCGGCTATGTCTTCGTCCGCTTTTTCTTCCTTGATACTCAAAACGTTTACGGTAGATTGAGGGTTATTTCCTCGCCGACGGCCAGCGTTTTTATCGATAATGTCGCTGTCGGTAAAACGCCCTACGAAGATAAATATAAAGTCGGTGAATATTTAATCAAGCTTATTCCCGAAGGGACGGCGACGGAAACGGCTTCGTGGAATGGAAAAATTAAAATTTATAAAAATGCCCTGACTTATGTGAACCGGGAATTGGGGTCATCGGACATGACGACGGCCGGGGAAATTTTTACGACCCGAAAAATGAATACGCCGCCAAAAAACAGTGGTTATGGTGAAATATACGTGGAGACGGAACCGCAGGGAGCGATCGTGACTTTGGATAATGATGAAAAGGGAGTAGCTCCTTTAGTTATGGAAGATGTCATTAAGGGTGATCACGAGATATCAGTATTTATGCCCGGGTTTTTCCGCCGGACGCAAAAAGTCAATGTCGATGCCGGTTATCGGGTCGATGCTTCTTTCAAATTGGCGATTGACCAAAGCCAAAAAGCGCCGACTCCTATCCCGACCGATCAAACCGCTTCCGGCAGCGCCCAAACGCAATCAGGAAGCACGGTAACAATTAATGATACTCCGCAGGGATGGTTGCGGGTGCGGGCGGACGCCTCGATTGACGCCAGCGAGGAAGCAAAAGTCAAGCCGGGGCAAAAGTATCCGTTGCTTGATGAAAAGCCTAATTGGTATAAAATCAAATTTAACGGTAATAATACAGGATTAGTATCAGGAAGCTTCGATGAAGGCTGGGTAGCTTCGCAATATGCTACAAAGGATTGATTACCGACTGTCTTTCCAAATAAAACGATTATAAACGAAGTATGAATAAGGGATAACTACCAGGATAACGACAATGGCATTATAGGCTACCGGATAAAATAAATGATTGCCGAAAATGACCGTCAACAAATATATGCCGACTGTCTGGAAAATAATCGAGGGGATGCTGGCAAAATTGAAGACGACAAATTTCGTGCCGTAAGTTTTGGCATTGTGCTCCAGCTTTTTATGGGAAAAGGCCCAGAAATTATTTAATAGAAAATTGGAAACAATAGCAGTTTCCGAACTGATGATTTTGGAAACGGTGACCGTTAACTTCAAAAAATGATAGCCGGTGTATAGCAGGACCGAATCGATTATAAATCCGGTGCCACCAACAATGACGTATTTAATAAATGACGAATTGAGAAATACGTAAAGCAATGTGTGGCTTATATACTGGAAAGCGTTGATTTTCGATTTTCCCCATTTACGATCGACGAACTTGATGGGTATTTCCGAAATGCGGGCATTGTGTTTTAAGGCATAATCCAGAAATGCCACCTGGAAAACGTAGCCGGAATAATTTTTGATATGACTGAAAGCATCCTTGATTACCCAAGTTTTAATCGCCCGGTAACCGTTAGTCCATTCGGTAACCGAAAGTTTCATGAATCCGAAGCGGATAATCAGGTTGCCAATGACAGAGAATAATTTGCGGTGAATTCCCCAATCAGGCGGAATTGCACCGCCTTTCATGTAACGGGAACCGATGACAAAATCGGCGCCGGTGGCGATTTTTTCCAGGAAACGGGGAATGTCGGCCGGATCGTGGGACAAGTCGGCATCCATTTCGAAAATAACAAACGGATTGATATGGTCCATCGCATAGGCGAAACCATTGACATACGCTTTGCCCAATCCTTCTTTTTCCATTTCCAAAAGATGCAGATGAGGGTACTGTTTTTTTAAACTTCTGACGATGGCAGCCGTTTTGTCTTTGGAATAACTGTCGACGACCAAAATATGCAGTTCCCAGATTTTTGTCTTTTTTTCCTCGGCAAAAATTGCCCGGATCAGTTTTTCGATCGACCCCTCTTCGTTATAAGTGGGAAGAATGATAACCGCTTTTTTCATACTATTTTTCTAAAGTAATTGATAGTTTTCTTTAATCCGGTCTCCAGTGTTATCGTTGGTTTCCAGTCAAGCAGATGCTGCGCTTTTGTTATATCGGCCCGCCTTTTTTCCGGATCGTCCTGTGGAAGCGGCTCAGTCAGGCGGATATCGCTTTTTGAGCAGGCGATTTCCTTCACCATCTGGGCATATTCCAAAACCGTATGTTCGTTGTTTGATCCGATGTTGACTACCTCACCCGCAGTTTTTGAATAGAACATAAGCCGTGATAAGGCTTCGGTCATATCGTCGATGTAGCAAAGTGAGCGGGTCTGGCGGCCGTCGCCGTAAATGGTAATTGTCGACCCGGCAATTGCTTCGATAATAAAATTGATGATCATCCGTTTATCTTCGACCAGCATGTGCGGTCCGTAAGTATTGAAAATTCTTGCGATTCTGGCATCAACATTTTCCTTTCTGAAAAAATGAAAAGTTAATGTTTCTCCGAACCGTTTGGCTTCGTCATATATGGAACGGGGACCAACAGGCGAGACATTTCCGTTATAAGTTTCTTTTTGGGGGTGAACTTTTGGATTACCATAAATTTCCGACGTGGAAGCGAAAAGAAATTTTGCCTGATGTTTTTTTGCCAATTTGAGAAGTGCCAAAGTTCCTTGCGTATTGACTAGCATCGTTTCCATTGCGAGAGTGTGGTAGCTAAGTTTGCTATGGTGATTGGGTGAAGCAGGTGATGCCAGATGAAAGATGGCGTCGATTTTTTCGGCTATTTCTAACGGTTGAATTACATCATGGTTCAGGAAAGTAAAATTGCGATTTTCTTTTAAATGAGTGATGTTTTTTTCACAACCGGTGAGCAGATTGTCGACACATATTATACGGTGTTTTTCCTGGAGTAGCTTTTCACAGAGATTGGAGCCGATAAAACCCGCTCCGCCGGTGATTAGAATATGCATTTATATAATCGGTTTTTTGCCAATTGGGAAATAAGCAAAATTATTGTTATCTTTTATATTGTTAAAATAGATGTTCCGTCCGTCAAAAATATAATGGTTTTTCATTAATTTTTTCATTTTAGCAAAATCCGGTTCCTTGAATTCATTCCATTCGGTCAGTACTGCCAAACCGGCCACTCCGGTCAACGCCTCATATGGATTATTGCAATAACATATTTTTTCCCCGAAAATTTTACGGATATTATCCATCGCGACCGGGTCATAAACCGCGATGCGGAAGTTTTTTTTCAGCAGATTGTTTATGACATAAATGGATGGGGCAAAACGGATGTCATCGGTGTTAGGCTTGAAACTCAAACCCCAGACGGCAATATTTTTTTCGGGAATATGGGCCGATATTTTATCGACAAAGTTATGCCGCGACTGGGCATTGACATTTTCCACCGCCTCAAGAAAAGCGGTATCAATACCGAGGCTTTTGCCGGTATTAAGCAGGGCATTGACGTCTTTAGGAAAGCAGGAACCCCCATAACCGACTCCCGGATCCATAAATATACGACCAATCCGTTTATCCAGACCGACGGCATTAAGGACGCTTTCGACATCAGCGCCGGTACGCTCGCAATAAAAAGAAATCAGGTTGGCGAAGGAAATTTTTGTCGCCAGCATCGCATTGGAGGTATATTTGATAAGTTCCGCCGAAGCCAGGTTGGTAATCACCCGTTGTCCGTTTATCGGCTCATGCGTTTTTAAAAGCAATTTTATTGCCTCGGCTGAATCGGAACCGATAACCACCCGATCGGCGTTGACCGTATCGTGAATCGCTGTCCCCTCCCGCAAAAATTCCGGACAGGAAGCGACAGCAACTTTTGCCGCCGGCGTTTTACAACCATTGATGATTTTTTCGATTTTCAAATTGGTGCCGACGGGGACAGTGCTTTTACAGGAAACGACGGTAAAATGATTTTTCAGGTTTTCGCCAATTTCTTTGGCAACCGCCAATACCGCCGACAGATCGGCTTCGCCGTTTTCCTTGGGCGGCGTGCCAACAGCGATGAAAACGATTTCCGAATCAGGAATGGCATCTCCATAATTTTTGGTGAAATGCAGTCTTTTTGCCCGGAGGTTTTTTTCCAGCAATTCTTTCAGACCCGGTTCATAAATGATTGGGTCGCCGCTTTTTAATCTTTTTAACTTTTCATCGGTGTGGCCGATTACCCAGACGTCGTTACCGAAGTCGGCAAAAACACAGGCTGTCACCAGTCCGACATAGCCGTGGCCAACAAATGTTATTGTCATGCCACTTCGCTGTAATTATTAATGTTTATCATAAGCTTCGTTAGGCATGATCCCAATCGTAGCCCGTAGGGCGAAGTGGGATCATAAAGATCAATGATATAAACTTATAACATTTTTTTCAATCCTTCTTGGAAACCGTTCATCGGCTGAAAATGATTTTTTTTACTTCTGATGTCGGAAAATTGCGGCCGGGGAGCTTTATTTTCATAATATTGCCGGTAAGTTACCGGCCTAATCAGTGAGTCGTCGAGGTTAAAAATTTTGGCGACCAGCCGACCGGCTTCAAATGGTGACATACTGTCGCCGCCGACCAGATGAAAAATTTCCGGTGAAAAATTATTCATCAAATGCGCCAAACCGTGGGCGATATCGTCGATGAAAGTCGGCGTGATCAATGAATCCGTGACCATTTGTAACGGTTTTTTCTGCTCGAGAGCAGTCTTTATATTGCGGACAAAATCCCGTTTCGGAGCAAAATCTTTCCGGTAAGGATAAGATAAGCGGACAATCATCGCCTTTCCGTTGGATAACGGATTAACGATTTTTTCACCCTCATATTTTGTTTGGGCATAAAAACTTAACGGGTGGGGAGGGCTGTCTTCAAAATATGGTGGTTTTTGTCCGTCGAATACAAAATCGGTTGAGATATAAATGAATTGTTTATGTTTTTCCAGAACCGCGTCGAAGACATTTTTTGTACCGTCAACATTGATTTTTTGAGTAATTTCCCGGTTGTTTTCCGCGCCGTCGACATCGGTAAAACCAGCCAGGTGGAGCAGCAAATCAAACTCAATCTTTTTTATAAACGCCGCCGTTTGTTTTCGGTTGGTGATATCGGTATCGGTCTGGAGAATTTCGATGAACCGGAATTCGTTTTTCAGAAGTCCGATTATCCGTGAACCGATCAGGCCGGTTGAGCCGGTAATGGCAATTTTCTTCATTTGAGTTTTTTCCACCAGTTTTCATTGTTAACATACCAGTCAACGGTTTCCGCCAGTGCGTCGTCAAAATTATGTTTCGGCTGCCAACCCAATTCTTGCTTTATTTTGTTCCAATCGATGGCATAACGACGGTCGTGGCCGGGGCGGTCGGTGACAAATTCGAGGCAGTTTTCGTCCTTTTCCATGATTTTCAGAATTTTCTTTATGACATCTATATTGGAAATATCTTCGGTTAAGTTGCCGATAAAATATGTTTCTCCGATTCTTCCCTTATGAAGGATGAGATCAATCGCTTCGCAATGGTCTTCGACATACAGCCAGTCGCGGACATACAGGCCGTCGCCGTAAATCGGCGCTTTTTTGTCCTCAAGAATATTGGTGATGGCGAGCGGAATCAGTTTTTCCGGAAACTGGTAGGGACCGAAATTATTCGAGCAGTTGGAAATTGTTATAGGCAGACTATAGGTGTTGGCATAAGCCCGAACCAGATGATCGGAAGCGGCTTTGGAAGCGGAATAAGGACTATGGGGATTATAAGATGTTTTTTCGTTAAATTTTTCTGTCGTGTTCAGTTCAAGAGCGCCAAAAACTTCGTCGGTGGAAATATGGTGGAAGCGCGGAACATTGTTTTTCAATGCCGCTTCGAGGAGAACATATGTTCCCTCAATATTGGTTTTGATGAAAGGCGCTGGGTTGGCAATCGAGCGATCGACATGGGATTCGGCAGCAAAATGGACGATCATGTCGAATTTTTCGTCGGCCATTAGCGAATTAACGGATGGCGAATTACAAATATCTTCCTTGACGAATTTATAGTTGGTGTTATTTTCAGCGCTTTTCAGGTTTTCCAGGTTGCCGGCATAAGTCAGCTTATCGAGATTGACGATCCTGTCCTGCGGATATTTTTTCAGCCAGTATAAAATAAAATTGGAGCCGATAAAGCCGGCTCCGCCGGTGACAAGTAGCTTCATAATGTTTTATTGACAATATACATCATTGTATGATATATTATACATAACCTACCTGTGATGCATGCATCACAGGTTTTTTTTATAACTTTAGTACAGTTTTGTTGCTACTTAAACTAATTGTTTGAACTGTTTTAAATATTCGCTTAAATACCGGTTTTCTGATAAAAACCATTATAAAGGTTTTGAAACGGAAGAGGCCTTGATACATTATTTTATTTTCCATGCACAGGAGATTTATATTTATTCTGTTATGGAATTTACGTATTGATAAAAGCGCCTGCAAGAAATCGGCATCTCCGGTTAGTAAAAATACATTATTGAATCGTTTTAAAAAAGCGTAAGTAATTATATCGGCAGTTAATTTAACATCAACTTCTTTTTCTTTTCCGCTTGTTTTTGATCGGTAACCGGTAAAAAAGACGACTTTATCAGTCTGTTTGACGCTTCGATAAAAAAGCCCTTCGTTTTTGAGGAACAATTTTTCGTTCTGATGTGGTTTTTTGGATTTCGGCGAGTAAGAGGCGTAAAAATATATTTTGGTAAATGATAACTGCAATTTTTGTTCTGTCTGTTTAATTAATTCGGAGAAACAAATATATTTATTAGGCCCAAATAGCTCATACTGAGCAGCGTATAAATTGGTCCCGTCGACAAACAAATAGGTAGACATTATAATTAATTCTATCAGGAGATTTTTCCAACGTATATGGCATTATATCATTACTTAATATGGATAGAGATTCTTCTAAGAGCCAAGCTTTCAAATTACTACAATGATATAAACTAAGTTTGAAGAAACGATTCCATACTTAAGATATTGGTATTACTTGCCTGAAATATAATAACCTGTCCGTTTTGATCCACAACTTTACTTGCAGTACCTTTTCTTAGCTTCTCTTTAAATGAAGGAAGTTTTCTAGAAACACTGCCATAATCCAATATATTTGATAAATATACAAGTCTAATAGGAATACCAATTTCTCTCGATAGTGTCATTCCTAAATCCAAACCTGCATCCATAATATCAGCTGCTACAAGCTTAATTTTTCCTTCCTGCCATGCTTGTTGAACAACGTTAAAATATTGGTCAGAAGACCATCCGCCCAGACGCATATCTTGATTCGAAGGAAAATCATATCTATTAGGGACTGTTTTTATAATTACATCTCTGTGAAAATCATTTACTTTATCCCAATAGTTATTTCCATCAGTTGTTGAATCAAGAGGTAACACTCTTCCATCAATTGTCCAATCAATCGCTTGATCGTTTACGTCCATCGCTAAGGTTAAATCAGGTTTTGCTACGGCAACCTGACCGAATACGGGATCAAGTCCTCCCATTACTGCAAGATGCAAGCCGCCTTTTGTCGTGATTTCATTCAGTTTTGTGGGATAGTCATACTCATTTGTTACAAAATGCGTGTGTTCATAGCCTGAGAAATGTTTAGGAGGCGTTACATTTAAAGAAAATCTTTGTCTAAAAGCTCCTAAAGACATTTTTTGTAACACGCTTAAATTTCCTATAGGAAGACCATCCTTGAAATCTTGCATAAGTAATATTATATAGTTTAAATATATTTAAAGTTACTTTTAAATAATAGTCGTTATAGCAGTAAATTTATTTGTGTTTAAGATGCGGTTTATTCACTAAATTTTCCAGTATCCGCCAGCGTTTTTCCTTGACGGCATGCGGTACATCGTCTTTCATCGTTTTCGTCGCGGCGGTGCCGAAGCGGGGGGAATATTGGGAGATATAGGCGACTTGGAAGCCGACTTTTTTGCACAAGTCAACCGTATGCTGGAATTCCTCTTCGGTTTCGCCGCAGAATCCGACGATAATATCCGTTGTTAATTTTAAATTTGAAATTTTAAATTTCAAATTCGTGACGAGTTTTAAATACTCGTCACGGGTGTACCAACGATTCATTCGCTTGAGGACATTGGTATCGCCGGATTGGACCGGCAGGTGAATCGTTCTTGTTATGTTTTTGTTTCTGGCGATAACGTTGATTAACTCATCGGAAAAATCCCAAGGATTTGAGGAGATAAAATCGACTTTATCGAAGCCGAGATTGGCGACGTCTTCAAGCAGGTAGGGAAATAATGTCGGGATGCGATAGCGGCCGAGGTGTTTGACGAAGACGGGTTTAACATTGTTCCATTGCTTCATTGTTCGATTGTTGTCATGCTGGAGCGAAGCCAAGTCTGACTTGGCGAAGCGATAGCATCTTTTAGATCCTATCGGTCGCTGCGCTCCCTCCAGGATGACATTAGCATGCTGGATTAGATCGGCACCGTATGAATTTACGTTCTGTCCCAATAACGTAATATTTTTATACCCTTTAGCTTTTAATTCCTTTGCTTCCGTCATTATATCTTCATACGGCCTGCTTACTTCCCGCCCCCGCGTGAATGGCACGACGCAATAAGTGCAAAAATTATTGCAGCCGTTGCTTATGGGGATCCAAGCGTTTTCCTTATCCTGCCGGAGTGGTTGGTGGTCAAATCCCGTTTCCTCAATCGGCATGAATTCATCGACTACCGGCATAGCTTTCCTGATTTTCCGTAAAAATTTTCCCGATTTATCCCGTACGGCCAAACCGGTCATGCAACCGGTCACTATAATTTTCGGTTTTCTTTGCCGGCCGGCGGATTTCAATTTTGAAAGATTATTCACTAATCCGTATACGCGATTTTCCGCCGACTCTCTTATCATACAGGTATTAATGACGATATAGTCGGCGTCGGTATAATCTTTAGCTTTGGTCATGCCACGGGCTGCCAAAGCCGCTTCCACTCTTTCCGAATCGGCGGCATTCTGCTGGCAACCGAAAGTTTTGATAAAGTACTTCATATGATACGAATCTACGAATGAATGCCAATGACGCGAATATGTTAATCTAAGTTTCTTTATGGAATTAGCAAATTCGTATCATATTCTATCAAACCGTTCCTTCTTCATCCTTTCAATAATGACCATGAAGACCAAAAGCATTATAGCAATGGTAATGAAGGCGATTAGTTTTTCCAGTTTATCCAGGAATAAACTCGATATGCCAAGAATTAAAGAAACCAGCCAGTAAAAAACGGCGATTCGACGTTTGCCCCAGCCTATTTCCAGCAAACGGTGATGCAGATGGCCCCAATCGGCGTTGAAAGGCGACTGCCGGTTTTTCAGACGGCGGATAATCGTATACACGGCATCGATCATTGGGATCGATAAAATTAAAATAGCTGTTCCTAACTTACCGAAAGAAAGAATTGATAGAATGCCGAGCAAAAATCCGGCCAAGGCGCCGCCACCATAGCCGGGCATGATTTTTTGGGGATAGAAATTGAACGGTAAAAAACCCAAGAAACTACCGGCAACGATAAAGGAAAAAAGCATTACCGTCTGGGCGCTGATATCATGGGCGGTAAACCGTTGTGACAAAAGTCCCATGAAGACGGCGCAGATAACGACAAAACCCGGCAACTGGCCGTCTACGCCTTTGCTCCAGTTGACCATATTGGTCGTCCAGGTAAGCCAGATGATCGCCAGTAAGTCGGCGACGATCCAGATGGAATGGCGTCCCAAGAAATCAACCGGTATTTGCCATTGGTCAAGCCGGATGATGCCACCAAAAGGATTGGAAACATAAGGGATTCCGAGCCCGAAGGCGATAACCAGCGCCGAAATAAAAAGATTGGCGAAAAAGCGGACATAGGGGTTGATATCGGAATAATCGTCTAAAAGTCCCAGCATCACCAGCAGGAAACTGGCCAGAAGGACTCCGAACATGATTTTGTTAATCGGCAGGAAAATCAGCGAGGTCAGCAGAATGCCGATATATACCGGCACACCGCCGCCGCGAGGGATATTGCCTTTATGGGTATGGGCCGGATGGAAGCGCTTTTTGATGTTGGTTACCAGATTGGTTTTTTTAGCGATAAAAATTGTCGGAATGGTTAGGATGAAAGAAATCAGGAAAGCGGCGGTGAAAACCATAATATTATTCATGTGATCAATAAAATTATTCTGACAAAAATCAGTGTCAGGCTGACGGACAACAGGATATTTAACACGTTAAATATTTTCTGGACGAGAGAATTTCCCAAAAAGTAGCGGCGGCAAATGAAATTATTGAAAAGAAACAGCAGGTTCAGGAAAAGCGGCAGCAGCAGAATTGTCCAACTGTCGGCCAGTTGTTGTTCGCCCCAGGGCATGGAATAAAAAAGCGGCACTTGCGGTGGCAGATAGCTAAAGCGCAGCAAAAAAACGGCCGCCATCAGTAAATCGCTGCCTATAAGAAAATACGTCATGGTTATATTATAACTTGCAAAACAAAAAATATTGCGTTATGATGGAGAAATCACACTGCCATGACATACTAATAATTTCCACCGGGACCGCTTCTTAACCCCAATTATTAGTTTATTTTTATTCCATGAAAGATACAAAAATATACAATCTCGTCAAAAAGGAAGAAAAAAGGCAAAAAGAAGGAGTGGAACTTATTCCCTCCGAGAATTACGCCTCGGCTGAAATCCGGAAAGTTCTGTCTTCGTATTTGGTTAACAAATATTCCGAAGGCTATCCAAAAAAACGTTATTATGGTGGCAATGAAAATGTCGATGATGTGGAAGTGTTGGCGCAGGAGCGGGCGAAAAAATTGTTCAGAGTGCCATTTGCAAATGTCCAGCCGTATTCCGGCTCGCCGGCTAATTTAGCTGTTTATCTGGCGACCTGCCAGCCGGGTGACGCCATTATGGGTCAGTCGCTGACGGCCGGCGGCCATCTGACGCATGGCCATTTCGTGTCGGCGACGGGAATTTTTTACAAAAGTTATCAATACGGATTGAAATCGAAAACAGGTAGTGACCTTTTTGATTACGACCAGATAAAACAATTAGTTAAAGAACACAAACCAAAATTGATCTGGGTTGGCGCGACAGCTTATCCGCTTATCATCCATTATGAAAAATTTGCCAGGATAGCCGATGAAGCCGGCGCTTATCTGGCAGCCGATATCGCCCATGTGGCCGGTCTGATTGCCGGCGGTGTCCATCCGTCGCCCGTCCCATATGTCCATATTATTACGACGACAACGCATAAGACATTGCGCGGGCCGCGGGGAGCGATGATTATGGTGACGGCCAAAGGCTTGAAAAAGGATCCGGATTTGGGAGACAAAGTCAACAAAGCGGTCTTTCCGGGATTGCAGGGTGGGCCGCATGATAACCAGACGGCAGGGATTGCCGTCGCGCTATTTGAAGCCAGTCAGCCATCCTTTAAAAAATACGCCCGGCAAATCGTTAGTAATTCCAAAGTACTGGCCAAAGTGTTAATCGACGGCGGTTTGTGCCTGGTCGGCGGCGGAAGCGAGAACCATTTACTTCTGGTGGATTTATCGCCGACACTCGGTCCAGGCAGCGGTATTTTTGCCCAAAAAGCGCTTGACATGGTTGGGTTGACCTTGAATAAAAACACTGTTCCCGAAGAGCCGATGTCGCCTTTTTACCCATCAGGTATAAGGCTTGGGACACCAGCGTCTACTACCCGCGGGATGAAAGAGAAGGAAATGAAATTCATCGGTGAAACGATGCTGGAAGTCATTAACTTATTAAAAATATATCGTTTGCCGGCGGAAAAAGAAAAACGGAAAGATTATATTGCCCGGTTCGATAAAGAAATGAAGAATAATAAAACGATAAAAGAATTGCGGAAAAAAGTCCGTAAATTTGCCCTCCGGTTTCCCATACCGTGATAAAAAAATTACTGGCGGCAGGATTGTTTCTTAGATTGCTGGGACTAATAAATATCCGCCTCGGCGGAGACTTTGCCTATCATTGGCAAATCGCCGGCGATATTGTTCGCGGGAAATCATTTCCGCTTTTTGGTCCGGCGGCGAGCGTCAATCCGGCACTGCATCTTGGTCCGCTTTATTATTATCTTTTGGCGATTCCCTATTTTTTAGGTCAAGGCGATTTCCGGGCCGCCGTCATCTTTTTTTCGCTCATCAGCTGCCTGAATATTTTTCTTATCTATGCCATTACCAAAGAGTTGTTTGATGAAAAATTGGCGTTTACGGCGGCAGTTTTTTGTGCATTTAGCGCCTATTTCATCTCCATCGGCAATCTTCCCTGGAATCCATATTTGCTGCCGACGGTAATTTTATTGGCGGTTTATTCATTAATCAGGATCCGACAGAGAAGATATTCATTTCTATTGCTACTGACATTGTCGTTAGGAATAGCGATCGAACTGCACGGAACAGCGATATTTCTGTTGCCGGTTTTTCTGCTGCTCTTGCCGTTAAAAAAGATTCCGGTCCGCCATTATATATCCGGATCGATTATTCTTTTTATCTTCGCTTGGCCGTATTTTTTTCAGCTGAAGGAAATAATGACAGTTTTGCGGCCGGTTTCCGGGAACTGTGATTTCGTCAGTTGGCTGCAAAGCCATGGCCACGGAGAGAGATGTTTTTCCCAAATCCGCAACACCCTTTTTGTTTTTCGTTTCATTTCAATGAGTCTTTTTGACAGTCAAAATATAATAATAGCTATTTTATCCGCCCTGATGACGGGATTTTTATTGTCGAAAAAACGGTTAAAACAAAGAAAGCTTATTATTATCTGGCTGGGAATACCGATCCTGCTTTTCCTTTTATATTCCGCCAATATATATTTACATTATTTCCTGATATTGTTTCCGATTCCATTTTTTTTGTTGGCCCTGTTTTTGGCGGAGCTTGAGAAAACGGGAAGATGGGGGAAACGTTTAAGCAAGGTATTATTTTATTCAACAATCTTTTTCAACATAATCCTGTATATTTTGTCGCTCCCGGCAATTCGGACATGACAGATTGTTTTATTAATTCTTGTGTCTATCAGGGCCCTCATGGTGGAGATGACGTCATGGGTGACAATCGTTTCTTCCCCTGGACCAGCGCCTGCAGTTTTTCGGGGACAAGTAAGGTTATTTCAGATCAGTGGAGAACCGTTTGAAATGAAGATAGTGTGCCCGGCCGTTTATCCATCCTATCCCTTAAAATTTTTAATATACTCTTTGCTGACCATTCGTCGATCGCCTTATCCTCATAAACAGGATTCTCATCGGCCCTGATTATTGTCCGTCTTATTTTGTAAGCGGCAAGCCTTTCATCGACAGTGACATTTGGATTGTACACGTAGATTGCCGATTCATCATAATCCTGAGTCTCTGAACTATTATTTTTCGCCAATGGAACAATCAACACCAGATTTTCTGCTGATTTCTCACCCGGAGGGTTATATATTACGAAAAAACCATCCGTAGCTTTGATCTGGATTATCCCGTTTCCATATATCACCGCTGAATTGATTCTGGAATACTCTGGGGCGTCTTTTTCTTCCAGACAATGTTCGACTGTCCTGACAAACAGAGTATGAAAAAGAGACTGGGGGGAATTATCTTCGTATTTCACTTTTGGTCCGACTGTCTGATAAGTTTTTTCATCATCGAATTTATATTCTCCCTTTTCATCCAATTCCGGAGAAGGAAGGTCTAAACCCAGCTTGGCAAACGGTCCGCGCTGCATATCCGTTAACCGCAGATACAATTCCTCAAGGGCGAACAACTTATTGGTTGAAATAGGAGAATAATCCCGTTGTGTTAAATCGACTTCACCCTGCCATAAATGGTTTACCCGGTTGTGAAGGTCTGTGAATACCATCTGTGTTGTTGATGCGGGTAATCCTTTAGTATTCCCTTCCATAGGATAGTAAATATAACACGGAGAAGAAAAAATATCAATAAACATCAATATAAGTAAAAACAAACTGTTATCTGATAAAATATGAATATTATGCGGGGTCGTATAATGGTAGTACAGTAGACTCTGAATCTACTTATCGGGGTTCGAATCCCTGCCCCGCAGCAATTTCATTTCAAAGTACTGGAAAAGGAATTGGTAGATATCAGCTCCTTCCCAATTCAAAAAGTATATGGCGCCATCAACCGGGTGCGTCTAAATTTGGCAACTTGTGCCGGTAGCTTTGACTCAGCCAAAAACGATTATTCACAGCGGACAATTATTTACTCCGAATTGGTAAATTGATTCTTACGCAATTTTCAGCGATCTTTCAGAAAAATAATATATGATCCGGTTAAAGGAGGTGATAATTATGATGCGTGGATTTGGTTGGTACTATGGCAACGGTTTTGGCGGGTTCGGCATTTTCGGTCTAATTTCCTCGATCCTGTTTTGGATTGTGATTGTTCTGATAATTGTTGCCGTGATCCGTTATTTAACCGGCGGTCATCCGGAAATACAGCCGGATAACGAACCGCCGCCGCCCAAAGGTGAACCGCCTCTGGAAATACTGAAAAGGCGTTATGCGGCCGGAGACATCAATAAAAAGCAATTCGAGGAAATGAAGAAAGATATATTGCTATGATGGGTTTTCTTAATAAGTCGCCTGGATTTCGTAATGATCGGGTGAGGTGAGGATGAATGCTCTCTCCGGATAGACCGGCAGGGAATAAACGAGTTTCGATTTTGGTATCAGAACTTTACCGACATAAGCCGGAATCTCCTTATAAGTTTTTCCGTAAATAAAAACCCGTTTTTCGCTGAAATAATATTGGGCATCGAAAAAATCAAGTTCATTGGTTACGTATATGACGTCGTTTTTACCGGCAAGCGTTTTTATTTCGGTAATCGTTTTTCGGATATTGTCTTTTTTTCGGGCTATAAGATCGGTCTGCTGGTAACGAAAAGTGACGATAACAATTAAAATTATGATTAAACCACGGGCGTATACCGGCAGTTTTTCCAGGACATAAACAAGTAACAAAATCAGGCCAACTGCACTGAAAATGAAATAACGGGGAAAAAAGATCGGTTTATAAAAGGAAATAATGGCGATGGATAAGGGGATGCCGACAGCCCATAATAATAATTGCCAAAAAAGTTTTGTTTTTTTATAGCCGATAGCGATAAGAAATAATAGAAATACCGACATGATCGTTACCGGCTGATCCTTGGCAAAGGAACTATTTTCAAAACCGGTATAAATAATTCCAACAAGTTGAAGAAAGATAGAAGGTGTCGGTTTTTCGATCCAAAACGAATTGACTCTCAGTCCTTTCTGCACAGCTACCAAAACCAGCCATGGAAGAAAAGCTACCGCTATCCAAATCGCCTTTTTCCATAATCTTTTGGAAAAAATAAGCTGGGCAGCGATGACAAATATCATGAAATAATGTGTATAAAGACCGGCGATGGCGGCAATAAGATATAAGCGGTCATTTTTTTTGAAGAAAGCATAAAAAGATAATGTTGCCAAAAATGCCAAAAGAGAATACATTCGCGCTTCAAAAGCATAATAAGTCAGGAAAGGATTTACAAGAAATAATAAAAGGTAAAGTGCCGATTTTTTTCCGCTTAATTTCATGATTTCGACCATAAAAAGGTAGGCAACGTAAAGGGTCGCCCAATAAAAAATCAATGATAGGCTGCGCAAGGCGATTTCCGAGGAACCGAAAACTTTCATCCAAAAATGAAGGAGAAAGTAATACAATGGTGGATTAAAATCTTTGGCCGTGAGGACGAACATTTCAAAAATATTCCTTTTCGCTAATAAATAGGAAAAAGACTCATCACGCCAAAACGATTGGACGAAAAACATTAACTGAGTTTTGGTAAATAGAAAATTAATCATAATTTTTCCGTTACTTTATACTGCATTTTTTTCCCTAATAAAATTCTTGTGTGGGCATCAAGGGCCGGTAGGGAGGAGAATAAAAATGAAACCAAAGGCAACAGATACCACTGGATTAAAAGGAGTGGTAAAGCGTAGACATTGGTTTTTTGGTGTACTCGTTGCCGCAATTTGATATCTAGGTATACATAAATGATGATCATTAATGAAGCTGATGTCAGGATTAACCCGGAAAGCTGGGGTAATAAGAATCCGAGAACGGTCCGTTTGAAAACCGGATTGACAAGCGGTGGAATAGAAGCGCTAACAGTCAGGATAAAAAAAGAGGTTGGCCACATGAGATGTGTTTCCATCAGGTAAAGTATTTTTCGGATTTTCAAAACCGGATCGATATTTGGTGAAGAGAAAAAACTTTTGAGGGAATATCCGATGTCGCTTACTCCCCAGGCCCAGCGTTTTTCCTGCTCATAACGGTTGGCGGAAGTCCTCAAAAAGTTACCCGAATAGACGGCGTCGCCGTTAATAATCGTATAAAGTGGTATCGCCCGTACCAGTTTGCCGAACCGAAAAAATGCCTGTAAATAAATATGCCAGTCTTCGGGAATAATATCGACGTCCCAAAAATTGAGCTGTTTCAGTAACCAAAAATTAGTGGAATAAGTCGATATTTGAATAAGGTTTTCCTTATATTCAAGGAGCGATAGCCGGACAATCGACGAAAGCGTCGCTTGCATCCGGACAAAAAAAGGCAGTTTCCAAAAATTATTATAAAGAAGGACCGGGGCGCAATAAAAATGATGCTGCCGGCCGGTATCACGCAAAAATTCATAAGTCAGATAGGAAAAATAATTTTTTGGCAGATAACTGTCGGCATCGCAGATGGTGATAAGGGTTGATTTTGGGTCGATTCCGTGCTGATTAAGATAGTCGTCGATGATTTTTGCCGCGTAGGTTTGGTTGCTGGCTTTACCGGGGGCTTCATGCGGAAGAAGCGGATGGTATACCCTAATAACATCGGCGAATTTGTTGGTAAATTTTGCCGTTAGTGCCCGGGCTTTGTTTTTGATATCGTTTTCCCGTTCTTCACAAGCGAGTACCAGATAAATGTTTTTGCCGGGATAATCGTTTTTGACCAGAGAATTAATCGTTGATTCCAATTTATATACCGGCTCCTTGAAATTGGGAATAATGACAAAATGACTGACCAGTTTGTCTTTGCCGGCTTTTTTCAACTTGGCAGTATAATTTATTTTGATATGCGCCAACGTTTTTTTATAAGAGATAACTGCCCGGAAGATTGTCTGGAGTGATTTATAAAAAAAATAAAGATCAAAAGCGATGATAAAATAGGCAACAACCGCCGGATGAAACGGGGAAAACCACAACGGAAAAGTAATTAAAAGCCATGATAGTATCGGGACTAAAGCATAAAAAAAACGATTAAGAAATCTTGATGTAGCAATGCGTTCGCTCATATGAATATTATACAGGATAATTGACTTTATATTATCGTTTCTTGTATAATTTAAAATAAATGACAATATTTAGTACCGAATGCGCCGCTTGTCTTCATATTATTTCCAGCCAAAGCCGTTTTATCATCTTCCAGTTTCTCAAGTATCATCCCGAAAAAACAACTGTTTCCCAACTGGTAAAAGTGCTGGCGTTAACGCAGCCGACAGTCACTTTTCACGTCAACAAGCTGTATGAAGACGGTATTTTAACCAAATGTAAAGACGGCCGATTCGTATACTGCCAGATAAATAAAAAATGCAAAGACTGCCCGATTTTTAAATAATCTATTGCCAGGCTTCGCAGAGCATTCGGAAAGCGCAGAAATCGCACCACGGCCCGACCTTTGGAGCAAAATCGGACTGGCGGATTTTGTCCGCCGTTTCTTTAATATTGGTTTTGACCGTTTCCAGATCGGCCATCGTCCGGGTGAGCGACACTTTTTCCATATCGTTGAGGAAATAAAACGTGAGCCGGACATCACCGATTTTTTTCCGGTAAAGACCGTCGTTGATTGCCGCCAAAGCATAAATCGAAAGTTGGACGCTTTTTTCCAATTCCTTTTGCTCCGGTTTTTTACCGGTTTTATAATCAATAATTTCGATGGCATTATTATCCAGCTTGTCGATGCGGTCAATTTTGCCGGTAATATAAACATCATTGGCAATTTTTATTTTGAATAATTTTTCCAGTCCCAATATTTGCAATTGCGGATTATGAAAAGCGGACAGATACCGCTTTAGGATTTTTTCGCCTTCTTTTTTCATCCGTGTTTCATGGGCGGCCGAAGCGTAACCGACGGGAATCCACAGTTTTTTATAAATGGTAAAAATATTTTTCCCCTCGTAGTTTTTATCCTTAATAAATTCCTGATAAAACTGCTGGAGGGTTTTATGAATCGTTTCGCCGAAGCTCAAGGCAGCCGCCGGAGCGGTGGGGATTTTCAGAATATATTGATAACGATATTGCAATGGACAGCGTTCATACGTTTCTAACTGAGTATAGGAAAAGTTGGTGAGTGGGATAGTTGGAGAATTCGGGAAAATTGGGGGAGTTGGAGGTTTCTTAAAATCGAAAATCGAGAGTTGCGCTTTTTCTTCCTTTTTGACTGACTGAACTTTCTTTATTTCGTTTTCACCGATGGTTTCGACCACAAACGGCGAAATTTTTTGTTCCCGCTTTCCTTCCCCGTAAAAGCGGCTGGCCGACAGATAGGCGTAATCTTTGGCCCGCGTCAATCCGACATAAAAGAGCCGGCGCTCTTCCTCTTCATGGTAGTTGCCTTCCGGCAGAATTTCCTTAATCAACTCTGTTGGGATGGGAATCGGTTCACTGCGGGCATAAGTCGGGAAACGGCCGCGGGTCAGATTGGTCAGAAAGACGACCGGGAATTCCAGTCCCTTGGCTGAATGGACAGTCAGGATATTGACGGCATTAAGATTGCCGATATCTTCCTTGGCGGTAATGGGCGATTCCCCGAGCTCCATACTCATTTCGATATAGTCAATGATTGCGGAAACCGAGGCATCTTCATGATCCGATTCATAAGCTTTTAATTTATTAAAGAATTTAGAAATATTCAGCGCGATTTTTTCATCAGCCGCCGTCTCGTAGTTCGTCAAGCGATTAAGATATTTGGTGTCTTCCAGGAAATAAAAGAGAATCTGACCGGCCGTTTCTTTTTTGGTTAAATCCAGGTGATGTTTGATCATTTTGAAGACAACGATCAGTGTATCTTTGGTTTCCTTTTTCAAAAAAGGCAGATATTTACGGTAAATTTCCCAGTCCTCACGGAAAAGTTTGCGGTCAATAAACGACAAGTAAATTTCGATCGCCGTAAAAAGCGGCTGATTCACTTTTCTGGAAAAAATCATAAGCAGATTGATGTCTTTAGTATCCGGCCGGAAAATATCCATGAGAAGGACGCGGTAAAGGGAAACGGAATCCTCAATATTATTTAGGACTTTAAGATAAGCGATAAGATCTTTTATTTCCGGCTGTTTGAAAAGCATTCCCGGTCCCAAAAACTGGTAAGGAATTCCTTGACGGGCAAGTGCCCGGATAAATGCATCGCTATGATTGTTGGCCCGAGTAAGAATGGCAAAATCGGAATATTGTAGGGAACGGCCTGAAACCGCTCCGTACATTTTTTGTATTGTGTCCGCTACGCAATCAGCTTCTTCTTCGGCTTGTTGCGTCCAATAAAACCGGACACTGTCTTTGCCGTCCGGTTTTTGGGCGACTAATTTTTTGGAAATTCCCAGTCGCACTTCCAAGGTATCGGGGTCATTGTGTTTGATCAGCCGGTAGGCAGCATCAAGGACTGCCTGATTGGAACGGTAATTTTTCAACAGGGTTACCTGCTTTGCCTGCGGATAATCTTTCATGAAATCAAGAATATTGGAGACTGATGCTCCGCGGAATTTATAAATTGCCTGGGAATCGTCGCCGACGACCGTCAGATGGGGATTGGCTGGCGGTGGACATAGTAGTTTTATTAAAGAATACTGTGCAATATTGGTGTCCTGAAATTCATCTACCAGCACATGGGTAAACTGCCGGCGGTATTTTTCCAATATTTTTGGGCGGTCGCGAAAAAGTTTAAGAAGATAATAGACTAAGTCGGAGAAATCCATCAGACCTTCTTTTATTTTTAACGTTTGATAGGTTTTGTATGCTTCGGCCAGTTCCGGATAATGCTCCTTATCTTTTAATTTGGCCGTCCAGGCAAGATATTGCTCCGGCGATATATCCTCATCCCTTAAACGAGAAAAATGTTGCCGCATGGCTGTTAGAAAACGGTGGGGATTTCCTAATGGGCGAAAATATTTAAGATCGAAAAGAAATAAATTCTGGCGAAGAAAAATAACCGTTTCTGCTTCGGTCATTAGCCGGTAACCGGAATTAAGACCAATATGTTGTGCTTCCTCTTTTAATAATTGGTCGGCAAATGAATGAAAAGTGGAAGTAAGCATCTGGAAATAACCATAAGGCATGGCGGTATCGATCCGTTCTTCCATTTCCGCCGCCGCCTTTTCGGTAAAGGTAAGAGCCAGTATTTGCTCCGGTTTGGCCAAATTATTTTTGATAAGATATTTTACTTTCTCGACCAGACAATGGGTTTTGCCGGTACCGGCGCCGGCAATAATCAACAGTGGTCCATCATTATACGTTATTGCCGTCTGCTGTTCCTCGTTCATTCACTAATCGTACCACCCTGAAAGACAAATTTAAAGTTTAAAGTGAAAAGCTAAAAGCTATCGACTTCAGATCAAAAATTTTGAATTTTTAGTTTTGAATTTTAAACTTTCTTTATGTGGCGATAGTGGGCTTCGTAGATACCGCCGAAAACAAAGACGGAAAGAAGTATAAGAAAAAGAAGCGGCAACGCCACGGGAATTTTGGGAATGTTACCATTATTCGTATATATGGTTGGTTTGGTGATAATTAGAAAATAATCAATAATCAAAGGTAAGGTGATGGCATGAAAAGAAATCTGAAGAGTTTTTTTGAAACTCGGCTGGCGTTTGATAAATATACGGAAAACGCCATAGGCGATCAGCGAAGCTATTAATATATATATAGTATTAATAATAAATGAACCGATCGGCACCAGAATAAGCATAATTAAAAATAAACCAATGGCAAAAATAGGCAACAACCGCTGGAAAATAGTAATTGAAGTGATTAGAGAGTTAGTCAACTGTTTATCGATGGTTTTTATTTTAAGATTATTAAGCGGAATAACCGAGGAGCGGTTACCGCCGAGATTAACCTGAAGATTTTGACCGGTCAACAAAAGTATCGGTTTTAAGTCAGAATTCGGAAGGCTGTCGCTTTCATCGACGGCGAATAATAATATTTTTTGGTTATTATAATCAATCCACATTAGATACGGCCGGTCATAATTAGTGATAAGATCGCCGTTATTGATGTTTATTTTTAGATTATCAGGAAACTGGTTGAGACCGGCAATCACCGCATCCAGTTCGGCATTAATTTTATTTGGACTATATTTAAACGGTAAAGATACTAAAAAAATAATACTAAGAATGAGGAGGAGCAAAATATAATATTGCAGGGAAAAGAAAAAATTCGTGTGCAAAATTTTTGGGTAGTAATTAGTTTGAGGAATAAGACTATTGATAAAAACGTGGATAAAGGTCTTGACTTTTTTCATACTAAGATTTATCATAGTGATGCGAATAGAGAAAATCAACTCCATTTGCAAATTTCCCTTCATCATCTATAATTAATGGAGGGATTATTTTTATTTATTAATTTATTTTTTTATTATGGCACAAGGTGTATTTCAGCGAACCAAGCCGCATTTAAATATTGGTACGATCGGTCACGTCGACCACGGCAAGACGACTTTGACTTCGGCAATCCATTATGTTCTTTCCAAAAAAGGCCAGGCAAAATTTTTGAAGTATGAAGATATTGATAAGGCACCGGAAGAAAGAGCCCGCGGCGTCACCATTAATCTTCATCATTCAGAATATGAAACCGACAAAAGGCATTATGCCCATATTGATGCTCCGGGACATGCCGATTATATTAAAAACATGATTACCGGCGCCGCCCAAATGGATGGTGCAATCCTGGTGGTTTCCGCTCCGGACGGTCCAATGCCGCAAACCCGGGAGCATATTCTTTTGGCCAATCAGGTTAACGTTCCGGCCATAGTCGTTTTTCTTAATAAAACCGATATGGTTCAGGATAAGGAAATTCTCGATCTGGTCGAAATGGAAATTCGGGATTTATTGACGAAATACAAATTCCCCGGCGATAAAGTGCCTATTATCAGAGGTTCGGCTTTGAAAGCTTTGCAAGATGATCCGGAAGCAATCAAACAGATCGAGCTTCTGATGAAAACAGTCGATGAATATGTGCCCGAACCGGTCAGACCGGTGGATAAGCCATTTCTCATGCCGGTGGAAGATGTTTTTACGATTTCCGGCCGGGGAACGGTTGTTACCGGTCGTGTCGAGCGGGGTATCGCCAAATTGAATGAAGAAGTAGAGATCGTCGGCTTGAAAGAGACCCGGAAAACGGTTATTACCGGTATCGAAATGTTCAGAAAAAGCCTTGATGAAGCCCGGGCCGGTGATAACGTCGGTTTGCTGCTTCGGGGAATTGAAAAAGAAGATGTCCAGAGAGGCCAGGTTGTAGCTAAACCGGGGACGGTCACGCCACACACCGAATTCGAGGCCGAAATTTATATCTTAACCAAAGAAGAAGGCGGACGTCATACGCCGTTTTTCAATGGTTACCGCCCGCAATTTTATATCCGGACGACTGATGTTACCGGAGAAGCGACATTGCCGGCCGGTGTGGAAATGGTCATGCCAGGAGATAACGTCAAAATTACCGGTAAATTGATTTATCCGGTTGCTCTGGAAGCAGGACAAAAATTCGCTATCCGTGAAGGTGGTCACACCGTTGGCGCAGGGGTAGTGACAAAGATTATAAAATAAATTTTGGGAGCACTTTAATATGCCGAAAGGAAGAATCAGAATCAGACTGAAGTCGTATGACCATCGGTTAATTGATGAAACCTGTCAGAAGATCGTCGATACGGCGATCCGGACCGGTGCCTCGATTATTGGCCCAGTTCCGCTTCCGACAAAAAAGGAAGTCTATGTCGTCAATAAATCCACTTTTATCGACAAAGATTCTCGGGAACATTTCGGCTTACTGACTCACAAACGGCTTATCGATATCGTTAATCCCACTAATCAAACCATTGATTCTCTCATGCATCTCGAACTTCCTGCTGGTGTAGAAGTGGAAGTAAAAATGTGAGTCTGATTTATTCCCCTTTACAACATTAGAGAAGTACTATATAATAGTTTCAATGTTTTTTTCCTTGTTCGGGATAACAGGTGAATAAAAATAGGCCGGATTGGAAAACATAGCCCCAATCTGGGGCTATTTTTTTTGGGTGGAAGGTTGTTTATTTATTTCAGTTTAAATTATGGCTGGTTTTATTCTCGGACAAAAATCACTACAATCACAAGCGTTTAATGAAAAAGGCGTCAGGATGCCCGTTACTTCCATAAAAACCGCTCCATGCTACCTTATTAATATAAGAGAGCCGAAAGAAAACGGTTATTTTTCGGTCAAGATCGGTTTCGGCCAAACTAAAAATATTCAGAAACCGGTTTTAGGTGAATTGACAAAAGCGGGGATCAAAACCCCGCTTCGTTTTTTAAGAGAGTTTCGCCTGGAAAGATTTGGCGATACGGTTAAAGCTATTGCCGAGGAAAAGAAAAAAGGTTTACAGATAGGAGAAATAAAAATTTTTGTCGGTGATGAGGTTAAGCCGGCGGTTTTGTTCAAAAAAGGAGAATTTGTTGATGTTTCCGGCGTTTCCAAAGGGAAAGGTTTCCAGGGAGTCGTCAAGAGACATCATTTTGCCGGCGGTCCGCATACTCATGGTCAGTCGGACCGGGAAAGGGCGCCGGGCGCCATCGGTCAGACAACGACTCCCGGTCGCGTATACCGCGGCAAACGGATGGCCGGCCGGATGGGAGGAAAGAGAGTGACTTTAAGGAATCTGGAAATCGTTGATGTTAAAGATGACTCATTAGTCGTTAAAGGCTTGGTCCCGGGAGAAAAATCGGCTTTGTTAGAAGTGATTAGCGCCAAATAATTATGCCAGTTAAAAAAACGACGGTTAAAAAAACAGTTACCGGCTTGAACATGCCGCTTTATGACATCAGCGGAAAAGAAAAAGAAGCGCTTAATTTGCCGAAAGAAATTTTCAATGTTAAAGCCAGCCCGAAATTGCTTGCGCAATATGTCAGAGTTTATTTGGCCAATCAAAGGCAGGGAACGGCCTCCGCTAAAACAAGAGGTGAAGTCAGCGGTTCAACCAAAAAGATTTATCGTCAGAAAGGCACTGGCCGCGCCCGCCACGGCAGCAGTAAAGCGCCGATTTTTGTCGGCGGCGGCGTCGTCGGCGGACCGAAACCGACCGATCATTCATTAAAAATGAATAAAAAACAAAAACAAAAAGCGCTTTTTTCCGCCCTGACGATGAAAAGAAAAGATATCATTGGTTTGGCCGAGTCCAGAACAGGCATCAAGACTAAAAACATGACAAGTTTTCTTAAGAACCTTAAACTTGAAGGAACCAGAATATTGTTGGTTATGCCAAAGATGGAAAAAAACAGCCTGCTTTTGGCGGCCCGCAATATTTCCAATATTCAGTTAACTGATGCGGTATCGATTAACGCTTATGATACCATCCGGACGAATAAAATCATTATGCTGGATACAGCGTTAACAGTTCTGGAAAAACATTTTTTAATGCATGAAAATTAATCAGATTTTAGTTAAGCCGGTAATGACCGAAAAAGCAACCAACCTCACCAAAGGCCATGTCTATACTTTCGAGGTTCATAAGGCGGCATCCAAGTCTCAGGTCCGGAAGGCACTGGAAAAATTATATAAAGTAAAAACAAGCGCCGTCCGGACAGTAATCAAAAAAGGAAAAGAGCGGCGGGTGGGCCGTCGGATGGTCGTTAAAAGAAATCCGGACCGGAAAATCGCTTTTATAACCGTTACTGAGGGAAAAATCGACCTATTCCCGCAAACATAATATGATACAAATTGCTAAAGACGCTCAACCGGAAAAAAGCCTGATCAGTATCCTGAAAAAAAATTCGGGCCGGGATTCATCCGGCAGCATTTCTGTCCGCCACCAGGGTGGCCGGCAAAAAAGATATTACCGGATGGTTGATTTCCGGCGCGATAAAAGAAATGTCGAAGGTCAAGTATTACGGATCGAAAAAGACCCGAACCGCAATGCCCATATTGCCTTAATCAAATACCAAGACGGAGAATTACGCTATATTCTTCATCCGAAAGATTTGGCCGTCGGTGACAAAGTCACGGCGGGAGAAAAGGCGGAAATCAAAATCGGTAATGCCCTGCCTTTAAAAAATATTCCACTAGGAATAAACGTTCATAATATCGAATTATATCCCGGCCGCGGTGGACAAATGATGCGCGGTGCTGGAACCTCAGCGGTGGTCGTGGCTAAGGAAGACAAATATGTTCATTTGAAGATGCCGTCAGGTGAAGTCCGCAAATTTTTGGCCGATAGCTTCGCAACAATCGGCCAGGTGGGTAATATCGATCACAAAGACGAGATTATCGGCTCGGCCGGCCGGAAGATACTAATGGGGATTAGGCCGACAGTCCGTGGTACCGCTCAAAACCCGCGTAGTCATCCGCATGGTGGTGGAGAAGGCCGAAGCGGTGAAGGTATGCATCCGAAAACCCCGTGGGGAAAGCCGGCCCGCGGCAAGAAAACAAGAACTAAAAATAAATGGAGTAATTCGTTAATTGTTCAAAAAAGAAAATAACCATGGAATCGACCACTTATCTGAAAAATTTGCGGATATCGCCGAAAAAACTCCGGTTTTTCCTGCCGGCGATTAAGGTTATGTCTCCGGCCCAGTCGGCTGAATATTTATTTTATGTTAATAAGAAACCGGCTAATATCTTTTACAAGGCAATTAAATCGGCGCTCAATAATGCTAAAAACGCTTTAAAAGTCGACCCTGATTTGCTACAATTCAAGCTTTTGACCGTTGAAGAAGGCCAAAAATTAAAACGGTACAAAGCCGGCGGTCGGGGAACGGCGAAGCCAATCAAAAGAAGATTGTCGCATATCAAAATTATCCTGAAAGCGGTCGAACATAAGCCGGAACCGGAAACAGAAGTCAAAAAAATAGAAGCGGCCGCTAAGTCTGAAGTTCAAAGTTCAAAGATTAATCCGCCAGCTGGCGGACGAAGTTCAAAACCTAAAGTTAAAAAATAATATGGGTCAAAAAGTTCATCCAAAAGGATTACGGCTGGGCATAATTTATAACTGGAATTCCCGGTGGTTTTTTTCCAATAAAAAAGTTTACCGGTTGGCATTGGAAGCGGATATCAAAATCAGAAAGGAACTGATGAAGAAATTGTCTTTTGCTTCCGTTACCCAGATTGATATCGAACGGGCGATTAATAAAGCGACATTAATTATCTACTCGGTCAAGCCGGGAATGATTATCGGTCGGGGTGGAAAAGGCCTGGAAGATATCAAAAAATACGTCAGTAAATATATTCAGATTGGCCGAAAAGCAAAGGAATCGAAAATGGATTTGAAGATCGAACCGGTAAAAAAACCGTATGTCAACGCTTATTATGTCGCCCAGTCGATTGCCGAAAAGTTAATAAAAGGATTCCCTCACCGTTCCGTCGTCCATAATACGATGAACCGGGCGATCGAGGCCGGCGCCAAAGGGATAAAAATCCAGTTGGGCGGCCGGATTAACGGTGCGGAAATTTCCCGCCGGGAAAAATATTTCCAAGGTACGATACCGACGTCGACTATCCGCGAAGATGTTGATTTCGCGAGGTATGCGGCCCTGACGAGATCAGGATATATAGGTGTAAAAGTTTGGATTTGCCGTTAAATATTATGTTAGCGCCAAAAAGACAAAAATATCGCAAACAATTTCGGGGAATTTGGCGTCGGTTAGCTGTCAAAGGCGAACGGTTCAATTTTGGTAATTTCGGCCTGAAAACCGTTTCTACCGGATGGATCAAGGACCGGGAAATCGAAGCAGCCCGCGTCGTTTTGGCCCGGGCGACTAAAAAAACCGGAAAATTTTGGATCAGAATTTTTCCCGATAAACCGTTTACCAAAAAACCGCCGGAAGTAACGATGGGTTCGGGCAAAGGCGATGTCGCTTATTTTGTTGCTTCCGTTACTCCGGGAAAAATGCTTTTTGAAATTGACGGATTAAGTGCCGAAGAAAGCCAGTCGGTATTAAAAGGTGTCGCATCAAAGTTGTCAGTTAAGTCCAAAGTCGTTGCTCGATGAAAAAAACAGTCAAGGAATTGCAAAATAAGACAGTTGCCGAGTTGGCCAAGCAGGAACAGGTCCTGCGGGATGAACTGGCCAAAATGGAACTTAATTTTAAAGCCAATTTGCCAAAAGACACCAATGTGGTGAAGAAAAAAAAGAAACAGCTGGCTGCATTGTTAACTATTTTGACTGTCAAAAAAGAATATGAAAAAAACGCTTGAGGGAAAGGTTGTTTCCGCCAAAATGCAAAAAACGGTCGTCGTCGAAATCGAGCGAAAGTTCCGGCATCCGGCATACCGGAAAGTTATTACAAGACATAAAAAGTACAAGGCGCATAATGAAAATCAAAAGTTGAATGTCGGTGACATAGTTTCCATCGAAGAAACCAGACCGATATCGAAAGAAGTGCATTTTATTGTCTTGGAAAAAGGCAAAAGTAAAAAATCAAAGTAGTTTTGAAATTTGAAATTATTATGTTGCAGTTACGAACAGTATTAACAGTCGCAGATAATACCGGCGCCAAAACGGCATACATGATCGGTATGCCCAAAAAAGGCAACCGGCGTTTTGCCTATACCGGTGAGGTCATTAATGTCGTCGTGGCCGAGGCCGATCCGTATGCGCAAGTCAAAGAAGGGGAAGTATTACCGGCAGTCATCGTCCGTACCCGAAAAGAAAAAAAGCGGGTGGATGGCAGCTATATCCGCTTTGATGACAACGCGTGCGTGATTTTATCCGGAAAAGACACGAAAGATCCCAAGGGAACGCGTATATTTGGCCCGATCGCCAAAGAAGTAAAAGATAATGGTTTTGCAAAAATAGCGAGTTTAGCGGAAGAAATTTATTAAATAAATTACAGTATTTTTATGAAAATAAAAAAAGGCGATAAAGTAAAAGTCACAACCGGCAAGGATAAGGGTCGGGAAGCGGTAGTGGATCGGGTATACGAAAAAAGCCACCAGATACTTTTACCGAAAATCAACATTTACAAAAAACATATCAAGAAAAATGAAAAAATGCCGCAAGGTGGTGTGGTGGAAGTCCCCCGGCCGCTTGATATTGCTAAAGTCATGCTGGTTTGTCCCAAATGCGGTAAAACGACGAGAGTGGGTTATGTGGTCGAGAAAACCAAGAAATTTAGAATTTGCCAAAAATGCCACAGCCGAATATGACTTTTAAAGATTATTACAATCAGGATGTTCGGAAAAAAATGATTGAGACCCTGACACTTAAAAATCCGATGGAAGTGCCGCGCCCGCTCAAAATCGTCGTTAACGTTGGCGCCGGCGAAGCCGTCAGCAGCAAGGGAGTGCTGGAAAAAATCCAGGAACAATTATCGACGATTACCGGACAGAAGGCGGTCATTACCAATGCCCGGAAATCGGTATCTGCTTTCAAAATCCGCAAAGGTCTGGCGATTGGTGTCAAAGTCACTCTGCGGGGAGAAAGGATGTACAGTTTTTTGGAAAAATTAATCAAGGTGGTTATCCCCCGGCTCAAAGATTTCCGGGGCATACCGCCTACAAGCGTCGACCAGAACGGCAATCTGAACATCGGTTTTCCGGAACAAATCATATTTCCCGAGATAGAATTCGATAAAATTGATAAAATAAGAGGTTTGGAAGTGACCGTTGTCACCGATGCCAAAAGTCATGACAGGGGAAGAAAATTGTTCGAAATTATGGGAGTACCATTTAAAAAATAATATGGCAAAAACATCAGATGAAGTAAAATTCAAGCATAAACAAAAATTCGCAGTACGGATGAGAAACCGTTGTCCTTTCTGCGGGCGGGCCCGCGGTTATATCCGGCGATTCGGCATGTGCCGGATTTGTTTCAGAGAGAAAGCGTTACAAGGAGAAATACCGGGAGTAAGAAAGATGTCATGGTAATTTTTAATTTTCAGTTTTTAATTTTCGAATAATATGTCAAGATCGGCTAAAAAAGGACCATACGTTGACGAAAATCTTTTGAAAAAAGTGCTTCGTCAAAAACAAACAAAAGAGTATGATGCTCTTAAAACCTGGGCCAGGGATTCACAGATATCGCCCGATTTTGTCGGGCATCGGATTGCCATTCATAATGGCCGGAAATTTATAGAAGTTTTGATTTCTGAAGCGATGGTTGGCCATCGTTTGGGCGAATTCTCGCCGACCCGGACCTTTAGAAGTCATGGAAAGGTGACGAAGAAAGTGGTTGAGGCCACGTAAAAATAATATGGGAAATGCCGCAATTGATTTAATAATCAGGATTAAGAACGGTTATTTGGCAAAAAGGGAAACAATAACTTTGAGCTATACCCGCTTTGGTGAAGAAGTCGTCAGTAAACTGATGAAACTGGGTTATATCAAAGATTTTCAAATCACCGGCGATAAGATTAAAGCCATTGAAGTGACGCTTCTCTATAAAGACGGTGAACCGGCGATCAGCGATGTATCGATCTATTCCAAACCGGGACGGCGGTATTACACGTCTTACCGTCATTTAAAACCGGTCGTTTCCGGTATCGGCGTGTCGATTATCTCCACCTCTAAAGGAATTTTAACGAACAAAGAAGCCCGGAAAATAAAAACAGGCGGAGAATTATTATTCAATATCTGGTAAATATGTCGAAAATCGGTCAAAAAACAATCAGCGTACCGGCAGGAGTTAACGTCACGATCGATAAAAAAACGGTCGTCGTTAAAGGAAACGGTGGAGAATTGGTTATTACAATGCCCCGCCGCATTGATGCCCATTTGGATGATAACACTATCAGCTTGACCCGGATCAATGAAGAAAAGAAATCGAAATCTCTTCACGGATTGATGAGACAGCTTATTTACAATGCTGTCACCGGCATGACTACGCCCTGGCAAAAACGGCTGGAAGTCGTCGGTACCGGCTACAATGTCAAACTTCAAGGGGAAGATCTGGTTTTTAAATTGGGTTATTCTCATCCGGTAGTCTTCAAAAAAGTGGTTGGTGTCCATTTTCAGGTAGAGGGGAATAACAAAGTGGTTGTTACCGGCAGTGATAAACAGCTGGTTGGCCAGATCGCCTATCAGATAAAAATACTCAAGAAACCCGACGTTTATAAAGGTAAAGGAATCCGTTATGAAAATGAGCATTTAAGAATTAAACCCGGTAAAAAAGCAAAAGCTGCCGGCGCCGCCGCCTAACCATGAAAAACACCAGTTTTAACCGAAAATTGCGCCGCAAATTGAGAGTCAGCAAGAATATCACGGGAACGGATAAAAGGCCACGGATTGTCGTTTTCCGTTCAAATAAATATATTTATGCTCAGGCGATTAATGATGAAAAGAGAGCGACTGTCGCTTCTTTTTCCAGCCTGTCAATGAAAAAAAACAAAGATTATAAAAAAACGGCAAAAACAAACGAAGCAAAAGAAGTGGGCCTGGGTCTGGCCAGATTATTGAAAGAGAAAAAAGTCGGACAAGGCGTATACGACCGCAGTTTTTACAATTATAAAGGACGGGTCAAGGCGTTAGCCGAAGGGTTGCGCGAGGGAGGCATTAAAATTTAATTTTAAATTTTCAGTTCTCAGTTTTCAATAAATTACCAATGGCATACATAAATAATCAAACGGAAGAAAAAAAACTGGAGGAGAAGGTATTATTAATCAGACGGGTATCGAAGAAGATTCCCGGAGGCAATTATGTTTCCTTTTCGGCCCTGGTCGCCGTCGGCGATAAAAAAGGCCGGGTGGGAATTGGTATCGGCAGAGGTCTGGAAGTGCCGCCGGCAATTCAAAAGGCAATAAGTCATGCCAAAAAACATATGATCACCGTTCCAATCAAAAGAAACAGCATTCCCCATGAGGTAAGACTGAAATTCAAATCGGCATTGGTCCTTATCAAGCCGGCACCGGAAGGAACCGGTTTGAAAGTCGGCAGCGTGACGCGGCCCCTATTTGATCTGGCCGGTATCTATAATGCTTCGGGCAAGATAATCGGTTCACGCAATCAGGTAGTCAATACTTATGCGATTATGGAAGCACTTGGTAAGTTAAAAAATCATAAATAATTATGAATAATTTTTTATCCAATCTTCCGAAAATCGTTTTGCCGAAAAAAAAGCGTCTCGGTCGTGGTTTGGGAAGTGGCAAAGGCGCCAAAAGCGGCCGGGGAACAACCCGTCATCAGAAGGCTCGAGAAAACATCCCTCTCCATTTTGAAGGAGGACAGGGTCGTTTGGTCAAACGTTTTCCACTTATCCGCGGCAAAGGCAAAAATAAATCACTGACAAGTGTAAAATTAAAACAGAAAAAATTTTATGATGGAAGACATTCTTGAAAAAATACGGTTATTTTTGCGTGACCCGGAGTTAAAAAAGAAGTTACTTTTTACCTTAGGAATATTTCTTATTTTCCGTATTTTTGCCTATTTGCCGGTACCGGCAATTAATCTGACCAGGTTACGGACGCTTTTTGCCCAAAATCAATTTTTATCGCTTCTGGATATTTTTTCCGGCGGTACACTCATCAATTTCTCGGTCATGGCGCTCGGTTTGAACCCGTATATCAATGCATCGATTATCCTGCAGCTTTTAACGGCAATTTTCCCCCAATTGGAGGCGCTCTCCAAAGAAGGGGAATACGGTCAATATAAAATTAACCAGTATACGCGGTTTCTAACGGTACCGCTGACTCTTGTTCAATCGGTCGGTATTTTTGTCCTTCTAAAAAACCAAAAAATTATCGGCGCTTTGTCGCCATTGGAGTTTATTTCTTTCATTTTTACCATGGTAGCGGGGACTTTCATTCTAATGTGGTTCGGCGAGCTGATTTCCGAATTCGGTCTGGGTAACGGGATATCTCTTTTGATATTTGCCGGTATCGTCGGCCGGATTCCGGTCAGTTTCGGCCGGACTGTCGCTATTTTCAACCAACAGTTATTGTTTAACGTCATCATTTTTCTGGCGTTGGCTGTCGTCGTCATCGCCGCGATCGTGTTCATCAATGAAGCTACCCGGAAAATCCCCGTTTACTATGCAAAGCGGATAAAGGGTAACCGGATGTATCAGGGTGCAACCAATTATTTACCGTTGAAGCTTAATCAGGCCGGTGTGATTCCGATTATTTTTGCCGTATCTTTTGTTCTTATGCCTCAATTAGTCGGCAATTTTCTGGCCTATGTTAAAAATCCGGCGGTCGCCGGTGCAGCCCGGTTCCTGGCAACGTTGTTCAACCCGTCAGGTTTCTTTTATAACTTTTTTTACTTTATCCTGGTAATCGGATTTACCTATTTTTACACCGTTGTTGTTTTTAATCCTCAAAAGATCGCCGAGGAAATTCAGAAACACGGTGGGTTTATTCCCGGTATCCGGCCGGGGTTGGCGACGAAACAATATCTGGAGAAAATCCTTTACCGGATAACGAGCGTTGGAGCAATATTTCTGGGCTTAATTGCCATCCTGCCGGCGATCGTTTCCCGGCTGACCGGCATTGCTAATCTGGTTATCGGCGGCACCGGTATCTTAATCGTCGTTTCCGTTATTTTGGAAACGTTCAAAATGGTCGAGTCGCAGTTGGTAATGAGAAGTTATGAGAAATTTGTCCGTTAAATAGTTGTAGGGACAGCATACTATGCTGTCCGTACATATAAAAATCATATGGCAAAAAAAGGTTCACGATTACTGGTTGGTTTGGTTTGCGAGGTTTGCAACAAGCAAAATTACGTGGTGGAAAAAAATAAAATCAATACCACCACCGCCTTGAAATTAAAAAAATATTGCAACCAGTGTAAAAAACACACAATGCATAAAGAGAAAAAGAAATTAGATTAAAAATATGAAATTAGTTTTAATCGGTATTCAGGGCTCAGGTAAATCAACCCAGGGCAATTCGCTATCCAAACAATTAAAAATCCCTTATTTATCTACCGGCCACATTTTTCGGGAGCTCGCCAAGGAAAAAACGCAGCTTGGCCGGTACATAAAAGAAACAATGAACGCCGGCCTGCTCATCCCTGACGAAAAAACAATTGAAATCGTCAACCAGTATTTATCCCGGCCGGAATATAAAAAAGGCTATATTCTTGACGGATTTCCCCGGACAGTACCCCAGGCAACAAAATTTCAAAACAATGTTGATAAAGTAATTTATCTCGAAATTCCGGAAAAGGACGCTTTGTGGCGTCTGTTGCACCGTAATGACGAGACGCGCAGTGACGAAACTCTGCCGGCCCTGAAAAAACGGATTGATCTGTTCAACCGGTTTACCCGGTCCGTATTGACATATTACGATAAGGAAAAAAAATTGATTACGATTGACGGAACAAAAAGCATCGAAGAAGTGAATAAAAGCATTTTAAACAGCTTGGGTAAGCAGCTTATCAAAGGTCAGATTCACGACTGGGAGAGAAAAGAAAAAACTATTCTGGCGGTTGTCGGCTTGCCGGGTGCCGGCAAAACCGAAGCGGCTAACTTTTTCAAAAAAAAAGAACTGCCGGTCGTCAGTTTCGGCAAGGCCATTAATGATTATATTACCAGCCATAAATTATCGCATACGGAAGAAGTTCATAAAAAAGTGCGGGAAGATATCAGATTAAAATATGGAAAGGAAGCCCTGGCGGTGCTTAATGAAAAAAAGATTAGGGAGGCATTGGCAAAAAATATTATGCTGGTGATTGATGGTATGAGAAGTTGGGAGGAATATATATACCTGAAAAAGAAGTTTCCCGGAGTAAAAATAGTCATTGTTAGCCTGTATGCCGATAAACGTTTGCGTTACCGTCGGATAGCCAACCGTAGCGACCGGGATAAATTATATGGTGAAAAACGCGATCTCGATGAACTTATTGGTACCAATATGGGGCCGACATTGGCTTTTGCCGATTTCGTAATCAAGAATAATTATTCCATTGAAGATTTTCATGATAAGTTGGAGCATGTGTACCGAACGGTATATTTTTCCTGATGATTCATCTTAAGACAGCGGAAGAAATTGCGGTGATGGCGGAAGGCGGAGTACGATTGCGGGCAGTGATGCAATCTTTAGTCCCGGATATTCATTCGGGTATGACGACAAAACAGATCGACAAGGAGGCGGAAAGATTGATAAGGAAACAGGGAGGAGAGCCGTCATTTAAGAAAGTCCGCAATTATTATTGGACGACGTGCCTGCCGGTAAACGAGCAGGTGGTCCATACGCCGCCTTCGAACCGGGTACTGGTACCGGGCGATATGCTGACGATCGACATCGGTATGTTTTACCGCGGATTCCATACGGATTACGCCGATACGATCATAGTTGACGGCCGTTCGGAGGAAAAGAAGGACCGTTTTTTAAAGACGGGGCATGATGCACTTTACAAATCGATTCAGCAGGCTAAGGTAGGTAATCATATTGGCGATATTTCGGCGACGATCGAAAAAGAAATTTACGGCCACGGCTATTTCATCATGAAAGAGCTGACCGGACACGGAATCGGCCGGGAGCTTCATGAGGACCCCTACGTTTTTGGCTATAATTTCCGGCCCAGAGAGAAAACGCCGGTTATCCGACCGGGATTAGTGATTGCTATTGAAATAATTTATTCAATGGGCACGGAGGAAATTGCCTATGAGGACGGCAGTGACTGGTCGATTGTGACAGCCGACGGCAGTTTGGCAGCATGTTTTGAGCATACGGTCGCGATTACGAAGGAGGCGACTGAAATATTAACGTGACATTTTAGCCGTATTTATGGTACAATATTAGTTCTTTATGAAGGATAATGTTCTTGTGGTCGAAGGGGAAGTGATGGAGAATCTTCCCAATACCCTTTTTCGGGTTAAACTGTTTAATTCGGAAAAGGTTATTTTGTGCTATTTATCGGGAAAAATGCGCAAAAATTATATTAAAATTTTGCCGGGTGATCGGGTGAGGATAGAGATTACGCCTTATGATCTGAACCGCGGCCGGATCGTTTTCCGTTTATAAAAATGAGAGTGCAGTCGTCAGTTAAAAAAATTTGTCCAAAATGCAAGCTGGTGAAAAGAAAAGGGAGATTATATATTATATGTTCCAATCCAAAGCATAAACAAAGGCAGGGATAAAAAATTATGGCCAGAATGTTTGGAATTACATTGCCGGATGATAAACGGGTCGAATACGCTTTAACATTGTTGTATGGAATCGGCTGGACCAGGTCCGGCAAAATCCTTAATCAGGTCGGTGTTGACAGGAATAAACGGGTGGGTAAATTGACCGAAGAAGAACTGAAAAAAATAACCACTTTGATTGACAAAAATTTCAAAGTAGAAGGTGATTTGAAAGAACAAATAACCGGCGACATAAAAAGATTGCGGGAAATCGGAAGCTACCGCGGTATCCGCCATATAAGGAATCTACCGGTACATGGACAGCGGACGCGCTCTAATGCCCGGACAAAAAGAGGTAAAAGAAAGACTGTTGGCGCATTAAGAAAGGAAGTTTGGGCGAAGTTGGAACAAGGCCAGACGACCGCTAAAACGCCGGCAGCAGAAGTTAAACCGACCAAATAATCTATGGTAAAAAAGAAAACGCAAAAAACCGTCGAAAAAGGGAGAATTTATATTACCTCTACTTTTAATAATACCCTGGTGACGGTTACCGACGAAAAAGGGAATACTATTGTCCTCGGTTCATGCGGAATGTTTGGTTTTGTCGGAACGCGCAAATCTACCCCCCATGCCGCGACCGTTACGACCGATGCCACCTTAAAAAAAGCGGTAGAGCAGTACGGTTTCCGGATGGCCGATGTTTTTGTCAAAGGGATCGGGCCGGGGAGAGAGGCGTCTTTGCGAGCGATTAAAGGTTCGATAATTGAGATTAATCGGATAATTGATATGACGCCGGTACCGCATAATGGTGTCCGGCCGCCGAAGATTCGGCGAGTTTAGAGTTAAAATATAAAGTTCAAAATTTTAATTTTTCATTTTGAACTTTGAATTAACTTTATGAGATATACAGGACCAAAAAATAGAATAGCAAGACGGGAAGCAACCGACCTTGGTTTAAAAACCTTAGGGTCGAAGTCGCATGCCCGTTTGCTGAAAAAATTAAACGTCTTACCCGGTCAGCACGGTACCCGCGGCCGGCGGAAAGTATCGGAGCGCGGTTTTCAGTTGCGCGAAAAACAAAAACTGCGGGCGATTTTCGGTTTAACGGAACGGCAGTTGAAAAACTATTTTCACCAGGCAGTGGAAAAAAAGGGTAATACTGCCTTATTCGTGTCCCAACTATTGGAAAAAAGGTTGGATAATGTCGTTTACCGCCTGGGTTTTGCTCCGACACGGGCAGCGGCCCGCCAGCTGGTTTGCCATGGCCATATGAGTGTCAACGGCCGAAAGATGACGATCCCTTCCTATCAAGTCAGACCTGATGAAGCCGTTACTTTTAAAGACGAAAAAACGATCAAAATTCCCTATATTGACAAAGTTCTGACCAATAAAGATGTTTTGGTTCCGATCTGGCTGGAAAAACAAGCCACTGTTGGAAAATTGATTGCGGCACCGACGACGGACGAAATAAGCAAACAGGTTAATTTACGGTTAGTCATCGAGTATTATTCTCGATAACCCGCCATTGGCGAGGTAATTTACAATTTATAAAATTTTTTCGTATGACGGTACCTAACTTTTTCACCCAGAAGGTGGAACAGGATGAGACTTTTGGTAAGTTTGTGCTTGAACCGCTGCCCTTAAGTTTCGGGCAAAGTTTAGGCCATTCGTTGAGAAGGACACTCCTGTCTTCCCTGACCGGAGCGGCTATCACCAATGTCAAAATCGAAGGTGCGTCCCATCTTTTCACCACTCTTAAGGGAGTGAAAGAATCGGTTTTGGAAATCGTTTTGAATTTGAAGCAACTGAAATTTGCTGTCGCCGAAGGCGGTCCCTTCAAAATATCCTTAAAAAGCAAGGGAGTTGGCAAAATATATGCCAAGGACATTGAAGGAGAAGTCAAACCGGTCAACGGCGGTGCTTATATCGCCGAGATCACGGATGATAAGGGAAAATTGGAGCTGGAAGCGATCGTAGAAGTCGGCAGCGGTTATTCACAGGTTGAGGAAAGAGAAAAAAAAGAATACGGCTTTATTCCGGTTGACAGTTTCTTCTCTCCGGTCAGAAAAGTCAATTTCAAAGTTGAGGAAGCCCGGGTCGGCCGTAAAACCAATTTTGACCGGCTGATTCTCGAGATCTGGACAGACGGTAGTATCAAACCGGAAGAAGCATTGAAGCAATCTTCAGTTCTTATGTCCGATTTCTTCGCTCATATCATGAGCGGAAAAGATACGCCGCAAAGAAAAGAAGAAAGGATCGAGGAAGAAAATAAGGAAATGATCGATAAGAAACTGTATGAAATTATTATTGATGAATTAAGCCTTCCGTCACGGGTGATTAATGCCCTGCTCCGGGAGCATATAGAAACTGTCGCCGATTTGGTTAAAATCGGTAAGGACAAGCTCACCGACATGAAAGGTGTTGGCAAGAAATCGATCGAGTTGATTGATGAAGAGCTTAAAAAAATGGGTATTGAATTAAAATAATATGAGGCACGGAGTCAATCAAAAAAAATTTAAGGGTGGTAAGGATGCTAATGATATGCTGGTACGTAAACTGGCGATCAATTTCCTTACACATGGAAGAATGAAGACCACTTTGCCGAAAGCAAAAATGATCCGGCCGGTGGTAGAAATATTAGTATCGAAAGCACGGGTCCGCAATGAGGCCAATAAAAATTTTCTGTTGCGGCAGTTAAGCGACTGGTCAATCGTTAAAAAACTATTTGATAACATCGGACCGGCAGTAAGCAAAATTAACGGCGGTTATGTGCGGATTGTTCGGTTGGGGGCGCGATTGTCCGATGGTTCGGAAGTAGCACAACTGGAATGGGCGTATCCGATCGTTAATGAAGCTCCTGCCCCCGCTAAAGCGAAAGAGAGCAAGCGTGCCTCGGTTAAGGCTAAGGCGGCGAAAGTTGAGCCAAAATCAAAAACAAAATGACAACTTTTACTCACTCAACAAAACCGGTCAGGGAAAGCGAAATAAAAAGAGCATGGCATTTGGTAGATGCTAACGGCCAGGTGCTTGGAAGATTGACTCCGGGCATCGCCAAATTTCTCCAGGGAAAGCATAAAACGAATTACGTACCCTACATCGATAGCGGCGATCATGTCATTGTCATCAATGCCGCCAAAGTCCGGCTAACCGGCAGAAAAGATCAAGCTAAGGAATATACCCGTTATTCCGGTTATCCGGGCGGACTGAAAAAAGTCAGTTTCGAAAGAATGCTGGCGGAAAAACCAACCGAAATAATCAAGCATGCAGTATCGGGAATGTTACCAAAAAATAAATTGAGAGATCAGCGGTTAGCGAGACTATATATTTTTGCGGATGAGAAACATCCGTATGGTGATAAAATTAAAGGTTAAAAGTGCAAAGTTCAAAGTTGTAGTTTAAAATTAATTAATTTTAAACTTTTAACTAAAAACATATGGCTAAAAAAACTAAAGGTGTTCAGTATTATGAAGGAGTCGGACGAAGAAAAAAAGCGGTCGCCCGTGTCCGCTTATACCTGGCGGCCAAACAGGCGGAAGTTACCGTTAACAATCATAAAATTAAAGCCGGGGAAATATATATTAACAATCATCCGGCGGTTAATTTTTTTTCGCTGGCTTGGGAACAGCAGACATATCTTCTGCCGTTAAAATTGACCAACAATGAAGGGCGGTTTGCTGTTTCGATCCTCGTCCATGGCGGCGGCCGGGCCGGACAGCTGGAAGCCGTTTCTCATGGCATTTCCCGAGCGCTGAATTTGGTTGATAAGGATACTTTCCGGCCGGTTCTTAAAGAACATGGCCTGCTCACCCGCGATCCCCGGAAAAAAGAACGGCGCAAAGTCGGTACCGGTGGCAAGGCCCGACGGGCAAAACAATCTCCAAAACGATAATCATACAACTGTTATAATTATTTTATGCCGAAACTGTCTGTCATTATTCTGTCGTATAATACTGCCGAGGTGACGAAACAGTGCCTGCAGTCGTTATTTAAGAGCCTCAATAGTGATCCGTCGCTGGATTACGAAGTTATCGTCGTTGATAATGGATCAAAAGATAATTCGATGGAAACGCTTGAAAAAATTCATCAAGCTCATAACTTTCTTAAAGTTGTAAAGAATACGGAAAACACCGGCTTCCCGAAAGGAAATAACCAGGGGTTAAAGCTGGCATCGGGAAAGTATATTTTATTTTTGAATTCCGATGTCATTATCGATAAAGTCCGGTTCGGACAGCTATTGAATTATTTCGATTCCCGTCCGGAAGTGGGAGCGATGACGGTCAGAGTCAACCTTAAAGACGGATCAATTGATCCCGCTTCCCACCGGGGGTTTCCCACTCTCTGGAACTCATTTTGCTACTTCCTCAAACTGGAAAAATTAGGTAAGCCGTTTGCCGGCTACCATCTTAATTATCTTGATTTGTCGACAATCCACGAAATCGATTCGCCAAGCGGCGCATTTTACCTGGCGCGCAAGGATGTCCTGGATAAAGTCGGCGGCTTCGATACCGATTATTTTATGTATGGCGAGGATCTGGATTTGTCCTATCGAATCAAAGATCTGGGCTATAAAATCATTTATTATCCATTATTTAAGGTCACTCATTTAAAATATACCAGTGGTTTAAAAACTGACGGAGAAACGAAGAGACAGACAAAAAAACATTTTTATGATGCTATGAAAATATTCTACAAAAAGCATTATGATAGCCAACATCCGACAATACTCAACTGGATTATTTATTTAATGATTGACGGGAAAAACAAAATCGCATGAAAAAAATCGGTATTGACGCCAGATTGTATTCCCAGACAGGAGTCGGGACTTATCTGCAAAATTTTATTTACCAGCTGGGAAAATTATCGCCCAGCGGTTTATCTTTCTATATTTATCTGCTACCGCAAGATATGGTTAAGATAAAGCTCGACAACAAAAACTTTATTGCCCGGACCGTCAGTTCACGTTGGCATACCGTCGCCGAGCAAACATTATTCCTGAAAATCCTGTATGGTGACGATCTCGACCTAATGCATTTTACCTATTTCGGTTCGCCGATTTTATACCAACGCCGATTTATCGCCACCATTCACGATACGACGCCTTTATTATTTAAGACCGGTAAAGCATCGACCAAAAACCCGCTGGTGTATAGCGTCAAACACTTCTTTTTTATGCAGATTCTGGCCAATCAGGTTAAACAGGCCCAAACGATTATTACACCGACCCAAACTGTCAAAAAACAACTACTGGAAATATATGGTGAACAATATAGCGATAAGATTGTCCCGATTTACGAAGGGGTGAGTGAGTCGTTGATTAGCGCCAAAGAGAATACCGTCTTGAAGAATAAATTCAGGGAATTCTTTATCTATGTCGGCAATTTTTATCCTCATAAAAATATCGAGCGACTGATTGAAGCATTCTCCCAGGTTAAAACGGATACATCACTTATTCTCATTGGCCCGAACGATTATTTTGCCTCTCGATTAAAAACTAAAAAAAACATTATTTTATACCCGACAGCGACAAAAGAAGATTTGGTTTTCTTTTATAAAAATGCTAAGGCACTTATTCATCCGTCATTATCGGAAGGATTCGGTCTGCCGCTTACCGAAGCGGCTTATTTCAATTGTCCAATTATCGCCTCGGATATCCCCGTTTTTAAAGAATTGCTGGACGGACAGTATTTGCCGTTTGACCCTTACAATATTAAAGACATCGCCGACAAAATAACCGGGTTTTCGGCCAGGCCGAAAAAATTTAATTATGAAAATTTGCTGAAAAAATATTCGTTTGAAAAAATGGCGAAAGATACCCTTGAAATTTATAAGAAAAATATTTAATATTAAAATTCTATGAATACCTTATCGCAGATTGAACTTTCATCACTTATTAACGATTACGTAAAAACGATTGACGATCTTAAAGACAAGATCAAAGTCCAGCGGCAGATGGTCAAAGACGCTTTGGAGGGAGATAAAGATTATCATGATAAAGCCGAACAGGTCAAAGCGTTGAATAAGGAAAAGAACGCCATTAAGCAAAAAATCATGAAGCAGCCGGCGGTCGAAACAGCGGTCGCCAAAATGAAGGAGTTGCAGACGGAACTACGCGACATGGACGATAAATTATCCGGCTATTTGCAGGAGTACCAGCGCGTTTCCGGTACCAATGTTATCGAGGGGGCCGACGGCGAAATGCAGCAGATTGTGCCGGTATACCGCCTGGTCAAAAAGTCCAAGTATAATCCATGAAAAGCGATAATTTATTAGTGGCTTTTTTTGTCGTACTTATCGTCGGCGCATTGGTTTTTGTTGCCGTCCAAAATAATAAAAGTAATAGCGGCCAGTCGGAAAAGCCGGCGGCCACACCAACACCAGCCGTGAAAACACTGCCAAAACCATCAATGATTATTGATCCGAAAAAAAATTACCAGGCAATATTGCATACGACCGATGGCGATATCGTTTTTGGCTTAAAAACCGGCATGACACCGATTACCTGCAACAATTTTATTTACTTGGCAAGAAATCATTTTTACGACAATACTATTTTTCACCGTGTCATCAAGGACTTTATGATCCAGGGAGGCGATCCCAAAGGCGACGGCACCGGCGGACCGGGCTATGAATTTGATAACGAAACGTTTACTGGGGATTATAACCGGGGGATTGTAGCGATGGCCAATGCCGGTCGCAATACCAACGGCAGTCAGTTTTTCATCGTCCAGAAAGACGTTAATATGCCCAAAGATTACGTCATATTCGGCGAAGTGACGCAGGGGATTAACGTCGTCGACCAAATCGCCGATGCGCCGGTGACGATGAGTGCGCAGGGCGAGATGTCCAAACCGGTTAATCCCGTCAAGATACTCTCCGTAACGATTACCGAGCAATAATGCCTTTTTTTTGGTAGAATATATACTTACATTTCTGTCATCCTGAGCGACCCCGAGTCCTCGGGGGAGTCGAAGGATCTCTTTCATCTAAAATGATCGTTAAGGGATTCCTCCACTCATTCCGCTATGGCGGGATTTCGGTCGGAATGATAAAAAAAGACTATGGAAATACGCAATATTGCCATTATCGCACATGTTGACCATGGTAAAACCACCTTGGTTGATGCGTTATTGAAACAAACCCATACCTTTCGCGAAAACCAGAAAGAAATGAACGAAACGCTTATCATGGATTCCAACGATCTGGAACGGGAAAAGGGAATTACTATTTTGGCTAAAAATACTGCCGTCCATTACAAAGACGTCAAAATCAACATCATTGATACTCCCGGGCATGCCGATTTCGGCGGCGAAGTCGAGAGGGTAATAAATATGGCCGACGGCGGAATTCTGCTGGTCGATGCTGCCGAAGGGCCGTTACCGCAAACTAAATTTGTATTAAAAAAGGCGATTGAATCCGGGTTGAAAATCATTTTAGTTATCAACAAAATAGATAAAAAAGATGCCCGACCGCAGGAAGTATTGAGTGAAGTCGAGGATTTATTCCTCGAACTGGCGGACGATGATTCTTCCTTGGAATTTACCACCTTATATGCGGTGGGCCGCGACGGTAAAGCTTTTTACCGTCTGCCGGAAAAATATTCTCCGAACATGGAAGGAGACTTGGTGCCGCTTTTTGAAACAATAGTCAATGAAATTCCCAACAGCATTAAGGATGAAGATAAACCTTTCCAAATGCTTATTTCCACTCTTGATTACAATAATTATGTCGGTAAAATCTGCATTGGTAAAGTCAACCGGGGTAAATTGAAAAAGGATAAATCGATTGCTTTGGTGCAAAATAACCAGATTATCGGTCAATACAAAGCACAACAGTTATATATCTACGAAGGTTTGAATCGGATTGAAGTTAATGAAGTATCGGCCGGTGATATCGTGGCGATTGCCGGAATTCCCCAACTGACTATCGGTCAGACAGTGACCGATCCGCAATACCCGGAAAGTCTGCCGGCAATCAAGGTGGAAGAACCGACGATAAAAATCACCATTGGCCCGAACACCAGCCCGTTTGCCGGAAAAGAGGGAAAGTTCTGTACTTCACGCCAGATTAAGGAACGGTTGCTTAAAGAAAAAGAAACCAATCTGGGTTTGCGGATCGAGCCGGACCCGGAAGGCGTAAATTTCGTCGTTCATGGCCGGGGTGAGCTGCATCTGGCGATATTGATAGAAACAATGCGCCGGGAAGGGTTTGAAATGCAAATCTCCAAACCGCAGGTTATTTATAAAACGATAAACGGTGAAGTTTGCGAACCGTTTGAGGAAGTGACGATCGATGTCGATACTGAACATATGGGAGTGGTCAGCGAGGAATTCGGCAAACGGAAAGCAGAAATGAAAGATATGGTCAATAACGGCCAAACCGTCCGGCTCATTTATAAGATTTCTGACCAAAACCTGCTGGGAATTCGTAGTTCCTTACTGACAAAAACCAGAGGAACAGCCGTCATGAGCACTTATTTCTTAGGTTATTTCCCGAAAACCGGTATTATGATGCAGGTGCGAAACGGCGCATTAGTGGCTGTCAAATCCGGCGAAGCGATGACCTACGGCTTGGTTAATGCGCAGGACCGTGGCACACTTTTCGTTAGCCCGGGCGATCCGATATATGAAGGACTGGTTGTCGGTATAGGCAACCGGGAATTCGATATCGAAGTCAATGTCTGCAAGGAGAAAAAGTTAACCAATAACCGTTCCGCCGGCGAAGGCGTATCCGTCCCGCTTATTCCGGCATCACCGATGACTCTCGAGCAATCGCTTGATTTTATTGCCGATGACGAACTGTTGGAAGTGACACCTGTCAGTCTGAGGATCAGAAAAAAACATTTATCTACGACTGAGCGGCGCGTCAAACAACGCCAGGAGAAATCACTTCGCCAAAGCAACGAGAATGGCGCCGATTGACATCAAAATCGCTCCGGCAACGATTGGTAGGGAGACTTTTTCCTTCAAAATAATGGCCGCCAGGACAATCGTCAGTACCAAACTCAATTTGTCGATTGGCGATACCTGCGAGGCGTTTCCGAGTTGCAGGGCACGAAAATAAAACAGCCAGGATAAGCCTGTCGCTATCCCCGATAATATCAGGAAGATTAATGAAAAACGGTCAATATTCACCAATTGTTTATGAGTTCCCTGAACGAAAACGATTGCCCAGGCAAAAAAAAGGATAACGACAGTTCTGACCGCCGTCGCCAGGTTGGAGTCGACGTTCTTGACGCCAATTTTGGCCAGGATAGCGGTCAGCGCCGCAAATAGAGCCGACAAAAATGCATATATTAACCAAGACATAATGTTATAATCATTATATATGAAAAAATCATTTACCGCCGAAGAGGCGAAACAAATCGGGGAGCAGTTAGGGGTGGATTGGAGCAAATTTGACGTCGAGCAGTACCGGATGGGAATGGATGTCGAGCTTGAGCACGGGACAGTTGATCCCAATACCAATATTACCAATGACGATCCGCTGATGACCGGAAAAATCGCCCTGGCTCACCTCAACGAATTTTCCGACTATTACACCCGGCTGGCGAAGATGGAGGAAGAAGGCGAAGCGGCATTACGTGAATCTTGATTTCGGGTTGATGTCCTATCCGGTTTTAGATATTTTCTGACTTTATTCCATTAAACTATTACTCACTTTATCATAGTAGCTTCATAGCTGTCAAGCGGTCCGAACTGGAGACTGCTATAATATATTCATGCCTTCCGGTAAAAAAATCGCTATCGTTTATGACTGGATCGATAAATGGGGCGGAGTGGAAAGAGTATTGCTGACGTTACACGACATGTTTCCGAAAGCGGATTTTTATACTTCCTATTTTGATTTCCAAAAAGCAGCTTGGGCAAAGAATTTAAATGTAAAGACGTCGTTTGTCAATAGTTTACCGTCTGTCATTAGGACCAGTCGCGTTTTATCATTGCCGTTTTATCCTTTTGCGTTCGAAACGCTGGATTTATCGGCGTATGATTTGGTTATTTCCATTACTTCAACATTTGCTAAATCGGTTGTAACCAAGCCGGGTAGCCGACATATCTGCTATTTATTAACGCCGACCAGATTTCTGTGGATAACGCCGGATTTATATCTAAACAACATGCAGCAAACATTGCTGTCGCCTCTAATTAATCACCTGAAATCTTGGGATAAAGTCGTCGCCAATCGGCCGGATAAAATCATTTCTATTTCCCGAACAGTTGCCGATCGTTGCCGGCAGTATTACCAACGGGAGAGCGAAGTGATATATCCGCCGTTTGATATAGAATATTGGGGCAGCATTAAAAATGTTATGCCGGAGCGAAGCGATAGGATGATGCTAACCGACAAATTCTATCTTGTTGTCAGTCGCTTGGAGCCATATAAAAAAGTCGATTTGGTACTTCGTTGTTTTAAAAAATTGAAGTGGCCGTTGGTGGTGGTAGGGATGGGAACACAGGAAGATAACCTGAAAAAAATGGCCGGAGAGAATATTACGTTTTTGAAAGGATTAAGCGATAAAGAGCTGGGTTGGCTGTACAGCCATGCGGAAGCGCTGATTATGCCGCAGAACGAAGATTTTGGCTATGTCGCTCTCGAAGCCCAGTTTTTCGGCTGTCCGGTAATTGCTTACCGGAAAGGCGGAAGCAGCGAAACAATCACCGACGGTCAAACCGGATTATTTTTTGACGAGCAGACAGATTCATCTTTGATAAAAATACTTGAAAGATTTCACACGATGTCATACAATCTTAAAAGCGCCACACGAGCAACAGGCCTAAAAAATATTGAAAAGTTTAGTAGAATAGAGTTTGAGAAGAAGTTTGTACAGGTAATAAATTCAAAAGTTAAAAGTTAAAATTCATAAGAACAAGTAAAAAGCCAAAATATACGTTGTTCAATTTCGAATTATGATTTTGAATTTTGAATTTATCATAGGCATATGAAGGCAGTTATATTTGCCGGAGGTGTTGGGACAAGATTGTGGCCGCTGTCGCGAAAAAAATCCCCAAAACAGTTTGGTAAGATAATCGGGGAAAAATCAACTCTCCAGCTGGCCACCGAACGGTTGCTGCCCGAATTCAAACCGGAAAATATTTATGTGTCAACCGGAATGTTATATAAGAAAATCGTCGCCCAACAGTTGGATTTTCTTCCGGAAGAAAATATCGTCGGCGAACCGGAAAAAAAAGACGTTGGTCCGGCGGTTGCCTTGATGATGGATATGTTATACCGGCAATTCCCGGATGAGCCGGTAGTGATTCTGTGGAGTGACCATTTGGTTAAAAACGAAAAAAAATTCAAAAAAATATTGTCGGCCGCGGGAAATCTAATCGAAAAGGATAAGGAGAAAATCGTTTTTATCGGCCAGAAACCGCGTTTTGCTTCCGATAATCTGGGATGGATTGAAACAAACGAGATCGAAAAAAAAGTGGATGGGGTGGCATTTCACCGTTTTGTCGGTTTTAAATACAAGCCGGATAAGGAACAGGCGGAAAAGTTTTTTTCGGATCATCATCACTGCTGGAATCTGGGTTATTTCGTTTCCACCCCGCGCTTCATTCTTTCCCTATACCGTAAATTTGCGCCGCAAATATACAAATTGATCAACAAAGATTACCGGCAGATGCCGGAAATTAATTTCGACAACTCCGTCCTCGAGCATATCGATCCGCAATGCGCTTATGTCGTCATTGACGATATTGGCTGGAGCGACGTTGGCGCCTGGGAGGCGTTAAAAGAAGCACTGGAGAAAAATCATGATGACAATATCACCAAAGGGCCGGTTTATCTGAAAGATTCCGTCGATAACCTGATTTATAACTTCAACGATACCAAGCTGCTGGTCGGCGTGGATCTGGAAAATTTGTTGGTAGTCAATACTCCAGACGTTCTTCTCATTTCCAAAAAGACATCCGTCGCCAAGATAAAAAAAATCGTTGAAAGCTTTTCCGGAACCGAGCATGAAAAATTAACATAAATCAATGTTTGAAGGAGAAAACTACCGAAAATACCTGAAACGTCCGCTGGATATTATTTTTGCGTTGATATTGCTTGTCGTATTCTCACCGATCTATATTCTGGCGATGATTGTCATTAAATTGGATTCGCCTGGCCCGGTGTTGGCTGACGTGCCGGAAAGAGTCGGCGAATGCGGCCGTAAATTCAAAATGTTTAAATTCCGCTCAATGATCGTTAATGCCCATTATCTTTTGCGGACCGACCCCCGTTTCCAGACTCTTTTCCAGGAGTACAAAAAAGGCAGCTATAAATTAAAAAAGGATCCGCGGGTGACAAAATGTGGTAGATTCATCCGCAAGCATTCCATCGACGAAATTCCGCAGCTTATTAACGTGCTTAAGGGTGATATGAGCTTGGTTGGCCCGCGGGCATATTACCCCGATGAATTGGAAAACCAGCAGCAAAAATATCCCTACACCAAACAACTGGTCGCTAATGTGTTGTCGGTTAAGCCGGGGATTACCGGATTATGGCAGGTAAATGGGCGGTCAGAGATACATTTCGATAAACGTATTGCAATTGATGCCAAATATGTGGATAATATATCCTTATGGGGTGATTTGGGTATAATATTAAAAACACCTCTGGTGATGGTAAGCGGTAAAGGCGCCATATAATTTAATTCCAAAATGCAAAAGTCAAGATTGATTGGTGTTGTTGTCGGAATTTTAGTAATAGTCATATTATTTGGTTATTTTTTGGTATATCGCCCCTACGAAAATATCAAGGCTAAAGGAATGGTGTTGGTTGCTTCCGCTAAAGAACTTAAAGCGACTATTTCCCAAAACAATATCGATCTCCTGAATGCAAAAATGAATAAATTTGTCAGCCAGTATCAGGATTTTGAGAATGCGGCAAAAGCCGTATATTGGGCATCGTTTATTCCGTATATCAGCGATTTCAAAAACGGGGTTGAGGGTGGACAATATGCCGTTGCTGCTGCCCAGGAAACAGTTGTTGCCATCACTCCATATGCCGATTTGATCGGATTTAAAAAAGGAGCGACATCCTTTGTCGAGCGGTCGTCCGAAGACCGTCTGCAAACCGCCGTTCTGACTTTGGATAAAGTGCTGGGCAAACTGGATACCATTTCCGGTGATATCGAGCAGGCGCGCTTGCATTTCAATAAAATCGACCCAAGCCGTTATCCGGAAAAAATCGGTAATACGGTTGTCCGGGCCAATATCACCAACGTTCTGACCCAATTTGAAGGACTGGCATCGTTATTCGTCGATGCCAAACCGCTTATTAAAAATTTACCGGCCATATTTGGCAAAGACAAGGAAAAAACCTACCTGCTACTTTTCCAAAACGATAAAGAACTTCGGGCAACCGGCGGATTTCTGACCTCGACAGCAGTTTTCCAGATCAAAGACGGAAAAATGACAATCAAGAATTCGGAAGACATTTATTCATTGGATAACAGTATTAGTGATCATCCGGTGGCGCCAAGGGAAATTCTTACTTATCACCTGAATGTTAACCGGTTTTATATCCGCGACAGCAACTTGTCACCCGACCTGCCGACTTCCGTCGCTTTGTTCAACTCTCTATATAAAAACAGCAACCAACGGGTGAATTATGACGGCATTATTACGATTGATTCGAAAGTCCTGGTTGATATGCTGACGATTTTTGGCGATACCGAAGCTGACGGGGTTGTTTTTTCCTCCAAAACGGATAAAAGGTGCGATTGCGCTCAAGTTCTTTATCAATTATTTGATATGGTTGATCGGCCAACCGGTTATATCCGGGAAAACCGTAAAGGCATCCTTGGTGATTTAATGTATCAATTGTTTTATAAGGCGATCGGCTTCTCCCCATCAAAATATTGGGGGACTTTGGCCCAGGAGATGTTTAAAGATTTACAGGAAAAACATATCCAGTTGTACTTTACCGATCCGGCTCTGGAAGCGGCAGCCGACAAACTGAATTTTGCCGGACGGATAAAAAATCCGGCAGGCGATTTCCTGGATATCGTCAACGTCAATTTCGCCGGCGCGAAGTCCAATCTATTCGTCAGTGAAGCAGTGACATCTGATACAAAGTTCAATAACGGACAAACACAGCGGACAGTCAGTGTCGAGTATCGTAATCCTTATCCGCATTCCGATTGCAATCTGCAACATGGTAATTTATGCCTGAACGCCACCCTGCGCAACTGGGTTAGACTGTATGTGCCCCAGGGATCAAAACTGGTTGATTTCCAAGGCTCAATGAAGAAAGTCCAGACTTACGACGAATTAGGACATACAGTTTTCGAGGGGTATCTCGAAGTGCCGACCCAGGGAATGGCTAAAATCAATGTTTCTTACACCCTACCGGCCAATTTCAACGCCAACAACTACCAACTGTATCTGGAAAAACAGGCAGGTACGGACAATCAGAAATACACCGTGACCATTAACGGTCGGAAAGCATTTGACGGGATACTGAATATCGATAAAGAAGTAAGATAATCCTCGCCTACGTGATACAATAGTGGCATGTCACGGACATTTAAGACAGAGGCGATAGTGTTGAAAAAACGCAGCCTACTGAACAAAGATAGCATCGTGACTTTCTTTACCCGGGAATACGGTAAGGTTCGCTCTGTAGCCAAAGGAATAAAAAAGATAACGAGCCGCCGTTTGCCGCATACCCAAACGGCCAATCTGTTAAATATCGTTCTTTATAATCACCACGACCGTTTTTACCTGCAGGAATCCCATCTCATCTCCGGTTTTTCGGAAATCAAAAAAAACCGGGCAAAGATGAATAATTTATATATATTATTATTCATTATCGAACGGCTGTTGCCGGAAAACCAGCCGGAAATACCGGTTTACAATCTGACCAAACACTATCTGGTGGATTTGTCAAAAAAAAATGATAAATTAGACGTATTGTTAGGCAAATATATCAACCAGATAGTAATGGTTTTAGGCTACTCTACCGAGGAAAAACCACTATTTCAGCTGTTCTCCTTAATTGAGGAACTGATTCACGAAAAAATCCCCTCGTTTGATATATAATTGATTTTATGGATAAAATCGTTGCTTTAGCCAAACGTAGAGGTTTTATTTATCCCGGTAGCGATATCTATGGGGGAATTACCGGCTTCTGGGATTACGGGCCGATGGGCGTGGAGTTGAAAAATAATATCAAAAAGGAATGGTGGAAAACAGAGGTTTATGACCGTGAGGATGTCGTCGGGATCGACGCCGCGATCGTCATGAATCCGGCCGTTTGGGTCGCTTCCGGACATGTGGCTGCCTTTTCCGATCCGTTGGTGGAATGTAAAATTTGTCACCAGCGTTTCCGGTCTGATAAGCCGGAAGAAATTAAAGCTCATGAAAAAAACCATTCGGGAAAAAAGGCGGAATGGACGGAACCAAAACAATTCAATCTCCTGGTCAAGGCAGAGCTGGGTGTAGTTGACAAACAGGAAACATATCTTCGCGGTGAGATTACCCAGGGAGTGTTTATCAATTTTAAAAATGTCGTTGATTCTACCCGGAAAAAAATTCCGTTCGGAATTGCCCAGATCGGAAAAGCGTTCCGCAACGAAATTACGCCAGGCAATTTCACATTCCGCAGTCGGGAATTTGAGCAAATGGAATTGGAGTTTTTCATCCGGCCGGATGACACTGAAGGAGACAAATGGTTTGCGTACTGGAAGGAACAGCGGATGGAGTGGTATAAGTCGTTGGGGATTAATCCGGCCAATCTTCGTTATCGTGATCATGCACCCGATGAACGGGCCCATTATGCCCGGTTTGCAACCGATATTGAATATAACGCTCCGTTCGGTTGGAGCGAATTTGAAGGGATCCATCACCGGGGCGATTGGGATTTGTCACGGCATAAATTAAAATATAAAGATCCATCGACTAATGAAGAGTATACCCCTTGGGTGATTGAAACCTCAGGCGGAGTAGATCGCGCATTATTATTTTTTTTGATAGATGCTTTTCGTGAGGAAGAGGTGAATGGTAAGACCAGAACAGTTCTAAAACTTAATCCCAAACTGGCACCGGTTAAAGCCGCCATTTTTCCGCTGCAAAAAGACGAAGCGTTGCGTAAGATCGCTTTAGAAATTCATAACAGTCTAAAAATCAAAATAGTGACTGAATTCGACGATGCCGGCAATATCGGAAAAATGTATCGCCGGCAGGATGAAATCGGAACCCCATTTTGTGTTACAATAGATTATCAGACGAAAGAAGACAATTCAGTGACCGTGCGGGACCGGGATACAATGAAGCAGGAGCGGATTCCAATTATAAATTTGGAGAAATATCTATGGGAACGAATAAAAAATATTTAACAATCGGTATCATCGTCGTGGTTATTCTTTTGTTGATTGGTATTGGTGGATATTTGTTGCGCGGTAACAAACAAACCGTTTCTTCCACCTCGCCGACCCCGACGGAAGAGGTGATACCGACGGTTGACAGTTCTGTCCAGGTCAGTTTAACTTCGGCAACCGGTGGTAAGAATGTCACCTTGAAGATCGGACAAATTTCCCGTGGAACAACATCCATTGACTATGAATTGTCGTATCAAACGGCAAAACAAGGTTTACAAGGCGTGATCGGCACAATTACATTATCGAACGGCGAATCCGATTATCAGAAAGACATTCTTTTAGGAACATGTTCGTCAGGTGTTTGTATTTACCATCAGGTGGTGGGCAAAATTAATCTGACATTGAAGTTTACCGGTGATTACGGCCAGAGAATATTTCAGAAGGATTACTCGATATAATTTAAAGTTAAATTTAAAGAGGAGGTGCTATCGATATGCCATTGATAAAATCAGCGACAAAAAAGATGAGAAAAGATAAAAAAAGAACAGCGCAGAACGCCACTTATATAAAAGCCTATAAAGATGCATTAAAGAAATTGAAAAAGGGAACTGGTGACATGCAGAAAATGGTAAGCAATTTCTATTCGATCGTTGACCGGGCAATGAAAAAAAACGTTATTCACAAAAACAAAGCCAACCGATTAAAGTCGAAAGTTCGCCGGCTGTCTAAAAAATGAAATACTCGATCAATCTATTGCCTAAAAAGGAAGCTCCTTTAGCGGAGCAGGTAATGTATTTTTCGCTCAATTATTTAAGGTATATTATTGTCATTACCCAACTGGTGGTGATCGGCGTTTTTTTTTATCGTTTTCAAATCGATCAGCAGATTATTGACTTAAAGGAATCGGTTGACCAGAAAAAAGAAATTGTCCAGGTAGTTAATCCTCTTTTAACGGAGGCGGAAATCATTACAAAAAGAACGGCGACCAGCGAAGATGTCATCCAAACGCAGACTCATTTTACCCGGATGGTAAACTATTTTCTGGCGCAGTTTCCCGAAAGCGCGACGTTGTCCGACTTGAAACTGGATACAAATTCATTAACCATCGCCGGTACGACGACCGATCTGCCACAGCTGCAGTCTTTTTATTCTCTCCTGAAAACGGAAAAAAAATTTAAGGTGGTCGATCTGTCAAGTATAAAAAAAACCGATTATGGTTATGATTTTAATTTGAAATTGGCAAACTATGAATAAAGCATTTCTATCTAATATATTCACTAAAAAAACAAGCGACTACAGCTTTACGATTATGTTTTTTCTCATATTTTCCCTATTTATAGTTTTAGCCATCAAGCCGTCGTTGACGACAGCGGCCACGTTGAAAAAGGAAAAAAGCGATTTGGAGAAAGTGGATAGTGTGTACGAAAATAAAATTATCGGTATCGCCAATATTCAGCAGGCAATGGAAGATAATCGTAACGACTTCCCGTTGCTGATCCAAGCAGTTACTTCATACCCGAAAGTAAATAAAATGATCGTGGATATAAAATCGGCTGCCGATCAGAATTCGTTTGTGATCCAAAAAGCCAGCGTAGCCGATGTAGATTTATTCGATAAAAATCAGCAAAATATCAAACAGATTACCGTGTTGATTGACGGCGAAGCAAGTTTTGACAATATTATGAAATTTACACAGACATTATACGGTCAACGTCGGTTGAAAACAATTTCCAAAATGGATATCAGACGGGCAAAAGACAGCACCGATAGCGCGGCATTAAAAGTTTCATTAAGTATAGAGGGATACTATTTATGAACAAAAAAGAATTAATGCTTTTGTCAATCGGTATATTTCTGACTGTTGTTGCCTGGCTGATTGCCGATATTTATCATGCCGCGACCGTTGAACAAATAAAAACCAAGGAGGAAATACCGACGATAAATAAATATGATATTAATAAAAATATTTTACAAACATTAAAAGAAAAAACAGAGTAGAACATGGCCTATTCGCAACTGTATTTGAAAGATAGATTCAAAATACCGACAATAATCAGTTTGATATTTGTTTTTATCCTGATCATTTTTTTTGCCCGTTTTTTTACGAAAGCATCTTTGCCGTCAAGGGCCAGTAATATTACTCTTAAAAGAGTGGAAGTGGTAAACTTATCTCCCTATCAAGCCGCTATTTACTGGCAAACCGATACCAGACAGACGGGCTGGGTAATGCTTGGAGATAAAGAAAATCAGATGAATCGGGTTTTTAACGATGAAAGGGATGTCAGTAATGATCGTAGTCAATATATCAATCACTATGCGGTGTTGAGAAATTTGAAAGACAACCGTCAATATTTTTATAAGATCATATGCAACAACAAGCTGGTTGGTAATGACGGGAAGGCATTTACTTTTACGACTCCGGCCAGTAATTCACCGGTATCCAATTTGAGCCCGGCATACGGCAAAGTTGTCAAAAGCAACGGCCAGCCGCTGGAAAACGCCGTCATACTGGTTTCAGTCGCCAATAACAATCCTTTAGCTGCCTTAACCAAAGCGACCGGTGAATGGCTGGTATCGCTTAATTACATCAAAACGACATCAGCCCGGGAGCCAGCGAAAATAGAAGTTATAAGTGAAGACGGTGAAATATCGACCGTTACCGCCGATTTGTCACAATTGTCACCGCTGCCACAGACAATCGTGATGGGAAAAAATTATAATTTTTCCGCGGAGGCAACTAATGTTCTTGGATCAGAAACGACCGGAACAGCAAAGAACACCATTGCTATTATCTATCCATTGAAAGACAAGCCTATCCCGGGCACGATTCCGATAATAAAGGGAACGGCCATGCCTAACAGCGATATTTCCATTACCGTCCATTCTGATAAGACTTATTCTGCCAGAGTTAAAAGCGACAGTAACGGCAACTGGCAATACACTTTACCTGAAGGTTTATCGTTCGGACAACATACAATAACGATAACCACCAGAGATGAGAATGGCAAGGAAGTGACCCTGAAAAGAGATTTCGTGATGCAAAATGATGTGCTGGGAGCCGCGACCAGTGCAGCGGTTGTTAGCGGAGCACCGGTGATTACGGTTACGCCGACAGTAACGGTGCTGCCTACTTATCCGTTGACACCGACGTCAATGGCGGTTAGTACGGCGTCGCCGTCGGCACCGGTTTCGGGGACAAACGGCTTTATCATGCCAGCGCTCGGCGGCGCTTCACTAATCATTGTCGGTATGGGGGTTATACTTGCATTCTAATGATCCGGTACGCTACAATAAAATTATGGAACCGTTGAATCTGATAAGTTCGCTCAACAAGATAAGTTTATTGGCTTTTTTAATAACTTTGGGCTTCATTATTTATCAGTTTTATCTGCTAAAGAAAGAAGTATCGACAAAAAAAGGTAAACCGAATATTCCGGCTTTTAATGACCAAACTCCGGTTGCAGCAGGTTATACCAAGGTAATTATTGACGACAAGGCGGTTGCTTCTTTCAAAAAACCAAACCGGCTTCCTCTGATTGTCGGCGGCGCTTTTCTGGCGGTTTTCGGCATTGTTTTTTTCATTGGAGTGGTTAATAAAGAAGTGCCCGGTTTATTGGGTAGGGCTGATAACAGTATTACTCCGATGGTTAACCTGGTCGCTTCCAAAGGAATCGAGATCTTTGATGAGAATTGGTCGCTGCTAACCAATGAGCAGTTGGCGACGATGTCGGCCGGAACAAAATTGTATATAGGCATTGCGACAATTGGGGAAACTGATATTGATCGGGCGCGTATCCGGATCAATTCCGCGCAGTGGACAATCGATGACATTGTTATGGCTTTAAATAAAGATAAAAACGTATATTACCGCGAATATACCATTCCCAGCGGTGATACCACATTAAAAATTCAGGCACAGTTGCATTCGGCCGCCGATGGCTGGTTGGGAGATTAAGATTATGTCCAAATCGAAAATAACGACAATAGTTTTGGTATTTATGACCGTAGTGTTGATCGTAGCAATATTGGTCGTAGGTTTTGTAATAACCCGGCCGTCGGTATCGACATCGATGATCGCGCCCAAGCAAACCAAAGCACAAAGTGTTACTTACAGCCGGTTGATCGCTTTTAACCAGGTACTGCCGACGGCGACGCCAACTCCGGAATCGACAACGGCGGTTTCGCCAACAGTTGCAACGACTCCAACCTCGATACCGTCACCGTCACCGACGGAAATATTACTGGCAAAAGCGGTATCACCGACTGCCGGGGTTTCACCAACGTCAGCCGCGACGGCATCGGGAACAATTACACCGACAAAAACCACCAGTTTACCTGAAACGGGGACAATTACCAATGGTCTTTTCATATTCGCTGCTGCCGGTCTCATGATTTTCTTTTCCTTCCTGTTTTAAGGAGTGGGGGTCGGGGTCGGTTTAAGGCTTTCGCAATTTTGCCGGGTATTTAGGTAGCAACTAATATATTTATGGATTATCGTAAAATTATTATCCGTTGGTACCAGGACCCACATTTCTTTATATACCGGCGAATAGTCGGGGACGATAAAAAAATCTTCGGTCAGGACGACGGAATTTTGCTTAAAATTTTTTTTTAAAATAATATTCTTACCAATAATTGCCGCTTGTTGATTGGTCAGGTCGCGCTTAACAAGCTGGTTGACTAATTTGTAAAGTGCTTCCATCTGACCGATGTTGTGTTGTTTAGCGATAGCGACGATCTTATTTTTTACCGCGGCGATGACTAATTGTTGTCTCTTTTCCCGGGCAAAATCGGTTCCTTCCTCTCCTTCGGCGTGGCGGGAACGAACAAAATTTAATGCCGTTACACCGTCCATATGGGTCATTCCTTTGGTAAAGGAAATAGTTTCGTACCGGCACAAAAATTGCGGATCGCCATTACAAGGATCATTTTCTTTTCCCGGAATGGGAAAAAGATGATCGGTAAAAGAACGTTCGACGTTGACATCGATACCGCCCAGGAAATTGATTAATTGTTCGAATTTGCTGAAATCAATGACAGCGGCGTACTGGATGGGTATACCGACGATAGCGGATAATTCGGTTTTGGCCATATCCATTCCTCCATAGGCATAGGCGGAATTAATTTTGTCTTTAAGAGTATTACTCCATATATCGCGGGGAATGGAAATTGTTGTCAGCCTGTTGGTTTGGAAATTGTAGCTGGCGACGATAATGGAATCCGACAGATTGGGACCGTCGTGATTACCGCCACCTATTCCCAAAATTGCAATATTCACCTGATCGTTATGGATTTGCAACGAACCGTTGGTAAAAAAAGTTTTTACCGGAGAGATTTTCAGGGTGTTGGTAAAAAAGTCATAATATGGTTTGATATAAAAATAGATTCCGGCAAAAAAAACCACTATCAATGTCAGTAACGACAACAGAATTTTTGTTTTCATAATTGACCGTTAACGATTGTCTGGTAAAAATCGGCCGGGTTAAGGGAAGCATTGCCGACAAGAAAGCCGTCAATTTCACCGGTCGCGGTATAAGATCTAATATCGGACGCATCGACGCTGCCGCCGTAAATAAAAACCCGGTCCGGCGGCAAAGAAAGTTTATGTTTGCTTTCAACCGTTTTCGCCGGATCCTCATTTTTTCCCGGCCAGATGGCGCCCACCGGCTCGTAAGAAATTATTTTAACCGTGGAGTATATTTTATCTTCCGGACCGCGGACGCAAAGAACCGGTTCAATGCCGTGGGAGCAGGCTTGTTCGATTTTCCGACCGATCATTTCCTCGGTTTCGTTGAAAAAATGCCGGCGTTCACTATGGCCGATTAGGGAGTAGCGGATTGTACCCTGCAGCATTTTCGCTGTGACTTCGCCGGTATATGTCCCTTCATCAAACGGAGAAATATCCTGTGAACCAAGAAAAATATTTTTGCTATGGCTGAATTTATCTTTTAACAGGAATAAAAACGGGAAAGGTGCACAAATAACAATGCGGATTTTGTCGTTATTCAACGCCAATTGCAATGCGGTATCAACGGCTACTTTATCGCTGAATTCTTTGCTCCAATCGAGCGCCTGATCGGCAGTAATCCGCGCTTTCCAGTTGGCAATAAAATATTTCATATAGTCTGTCGATTGTTCTATAATTATAATCTATGAAATCGACTCTATTCAACAGTTTAAACAGTCAGCAGAAAGAAGCCGTCCAGTATACCAAAGGTCCCTCGGTGATCATGGCTGGCGCCGGCAGCGGAAAAACACGTGTTTTGGTATACAAAGTATTGAACTTGATCGAAAACGAAAAAGCCGATCCGGGACAAATCGTCATGATCACTTTTACCAATAAAGCAGCTAATGAAATGAAGGAACGGGTTCGTTTGAAACTCGGTTATATCGGTACGTTTCACTCCTGGTGCGCTCAGATTCTGCGCCGGGAAGGGCCGCACATCGGTATTGATCACGACTTTGTCATTTATGACGACGACGACCAGCAAAGCTTAATGAAATCATTATTGAAAAAAATTGACGCCGGCAAACTGACGCCGGGTTATTTGTTAAACCGGATTTCTGCCGCAAAAAATCAACTGATCTCTCCGGAGCGGTATATGGAATTATTTTCCGATTATCATGTTGCCGAGGTCGCTAAAATCTATGCCGCTTATCAAAAAGCGTTAGCCAAGAATAAAGCGGTTGATTTTGACGATCTGATCATGAAAGCAGTCGAGCTTTTCATTAAACACCCGTTGCTTTTAGTCAAATATCAAGACCGTTACCGCTATTTGCTGGTTGATGAATTCCAGGATACCAATTATGCTCAATATACACTGACGAGATTATTGGGAGAAAAATACCGGCAGGTAACGGCCGTCGGCGATTTTTCCCAAAGCATTTATTCGTGGCGGGGAGCGGATATCCGCAACCTGGAGAAATTCAAGGAGGATTTTCCGGAAACGCAAATTTTCCATCTCGAAGAAAACTACCGGTCGACACAAAATATTCTCGATTTTGCCTTTAAAGTAATATCCAAAAACCAGATGCATCCGATCCTTGATTTATTTACAAAAAACACCAAAGGCGAGGAAATTACTGTTTATGAAGCGGAAAATGAAGAATATGAGGCGATTTATGTCGCTTCCCGGATCAAAGAACTCGTCAAGCATGAAGATTATTCCCAGGTGGCCGTTTTGTACCGCACCAATGCCCAATCGCGGGTGATCGAGGAGGCGTTTTTGCATTATGGTATTCCTTATATTCTTGTTGGCGGCACCCGCTTCTACGAGCGGAAAGAAATCAGGGACGCTCTAAGCTATATGCGGTTAATGGTCAACCCGGAAGATGAAGTAGCGGTGGAAAGGATAAAAAAAATCGGCAAAAGAAAATGGGAACAGTTTGTGGAATATTATAAAAAAGAAGGAAAAACCGCCAGAGAAAAAAATACAAATCAATTGATGGAAGAAATTTTTCAGGTAACGGGTTATTTGAAGTTGTATAACCCGGAAATCGAGGAAGATTATGCCCGGTTGGAAAACATCAAAGAATTGAAATCGGTCGCTGTGACATTTCCGAAGTTAAACGATTTTCTGGAACAGGTGGCTTTGGTGGAGGCCGAATATTCGGAAGGGGAAAAGAAGGCGCGGGGCAAGGACGGCGTCCGGCTGATGACTTTGCATCAGGCTAAAGGGCTGGAGTTTGCCGACGTTTTTATCGTCGGAGTAGAGGAGGGAATTCTGCCGCACGCGCGTTCGATGGACGATATTTTCCAGCTGGAGGAAGAAAGGCGGCTATTTTATGTCGGCATCACCCGGGCAAAAAAGAAGCTGTATGTAACATTTGCCCGCCGGCGTTTCATCTTTGGTCGACGGGGGGAGGCTATGCGGTCGCGGTTTATCGGTGAGGAAGATCATTTTGCGGATATTGTATAATCATAATATGCAATTACCTTTAGCAGATAAGACCGGCAAAAAATTAACGCCGCGCGAACTGGCGGGTAAAGGCGTTAACCGCATTGGAAATATTATTCTGGAGTTTGAGGTTTATCTTCTTTATTTGACAGGCTGTATTCCTTTCCACCACTGGCGACGATTTGTCTATCGGCTGGCCGGGATAAAAATCGGCCGGGGGACGACGATTCATATGGGCACAAGTTTTTATGACCCGAAAAATATCCAGATCGGCAGCGATACGGTCATCGGCGAGAAAGCCGTTCTTGACGGCCGGGCGCCGTTGACGATCGGCAATCACGTGGCTATCGCTTCCGAAGTGATGGTTTACAACTCCGAACATAATATCGATGATGAATATTTTCCGGCGTCGGAAGCACCGGTGACAATTGATGACTACGTTTTTATCGGCCCGCGGGCAATCATTTTGCCTGGTGTAATCATTGGCAAAGGAGCGGTGGTCGGCGCCGGAGCAGTTGTTACCAAAGACGTTCCCCCGTCAGCGATTGTCGGAGGAGTACCGGCAAAAATAATCGGCGAACGGCGTAATAAAGAACTTCACTATAAACTCGGCCGGGCACGCTGGTTCCGTTAATCCGCCGTTCCTCTTAGGTATACTGCCTGCCAGGGCTGATAGGCGGAGAAAAAGTCGGTATCAATCGTCAGTTTATTATCCTTATAAACTTTATAAGTAAAATCGGCTTTGCCGCCGGGAGCGGCAAAATCGACCTGTTTTACCACCCCTATTTTTAAAGTCGGGTCATCCTGATAAAGGGGCGGCGGCGCCGGAGTCACATCATAAAGGGCCGGCGTTCCGATCTCGACTTTCCGGTCATCCTTCGTACCGTAAAACTTGAAAATGAGAATGTTTTTTGTTTGATTGACTTCAGTTTCTATTAACAGGGAAGCGGGTGTATCGTTTTTGATTTTCAAATCGACCGATGGGGCAAAAACAGTGGCATCAAAACCCGGTCCGGCATCGTTTTCATAATAACCGACCCGGTAAGCATGGGCGTGGCGCTCAACAATCGGCAATCCGGCATGTAAGGCGGCGCGAAATAAAGTCGTCGACACCTGGCAAACGCCGCCGCCGTCGCCCAGAACTGTTCTTCCCGCTTTGATAATATATGCTTGTTGGTAGCCGGTATCGGCGGATATATCGCCGACGATGTCATTAAAGGAAAAAATTTTGCCTTTGGGAATCAGAACGCCATTGAATTTAGAAGCGGCCAGCAAGATGTTATGAATGCGTCCGGGAATCGAATGGGAATAATCCGACTGGCCTTCGGCGATAAACTCCCTGATTCCATAATTATTTGCTTGGGCCAGGGTGATCTCCGGTTCGACCGGCTGGGATTGAAGGATGATAATTTTGTTGCCGGCTTTTTGCTTCAGGCTTTGAATATCCTGTTCGAATTCTTTGAGAAACTGATCCGACAAGATAACATTTCCCAGTGTTTCCTTGCGGAAATTGACAACTTTACCGCTTTCGAATTTAAATAAGGCGTTTTTGGCCGGTTGGTTGTATTTTTCCTCGCTGTTTGCAATAAACTCCTGCAGCGGATCGCGGTTAAAGTCGATCCGGCTTTCGAAATCAAAGCGTTGCCAATGAAAAAGGGCAGATAGTTGCTGATAAATACGGGAAGTAAGGGCGGTTGACCGGCCGATAAGATAGGCCCGGTCGGCGGTAGCATCACCATTATAGGCCAGTTGCAGCTTCGAGCCGGAAAAAGTGGCAATATATGCATCCTGATAAATGACCTGGAAACTGACATTCTGCAATGAAGAATTTTTTTGACGGAAATATGCAGTAATGTTTTTTTTTGTTTTGCCCTCCGCCGGCCGGTTATCGATATAAACGCCGGGATATATTTTTTGATGGAATTGGGTATTTTTTTTAAATACAAAAAAGATAAATACTACGGCAGCGATTAAAGCAAGCAATAATACAATTCCAGTTAATTTTTTTGCTATCATAATACTATGGATGATAATAAAATAAATAAAGACCAAAATCAACCGCCACCCAGCCAAAATTCAACCCCGATATCCGTCGAGCCTGTTTCCGAACCACAGCCGATATTTGAATCGGTGCCGGTCGCCGAAGAAGTCGCTCCCGAAGTCACTTCCGCCGCCCCCGAAGAAATAAATCAGGAAAGCGGTCTGCCGCCGGATATGCCGCCGCCTGTTTATGAAGATAACAAAAGCAAATACTTCGTTGTCATCGGCGGAGTAATCGTATTTTTTTTATTGCTGATTATTTTCTTTAAGTTTGTTTTTTCCGGCAAAGGAGCAACCGGTAATATCACACTGACATATTGGGGGTTATGGGAAGATAAAACCATATTTGATCCACTGATTCAGCAGTATCAGCAACAAAATCCCGGTATAAAGATTGATTATCAGGAAATGTCGCCGCAGGAGTATCGCGATAAATTGCTTGCCCGCAGCAAAAACGGTCAGGGGCCGGACATTTTCCGTTTTCACAATACCTGGCTGCCGGAAATAAAAGAGCTAGCTTCGCCCATACCGGCTAATATAATGAGTAATGCCGAATTTGAAAAGACATTTTATAAAGTAGCGCAGCAGGATTTGAAAGTCGGCGATTATTATTACGGATTACCATTGGAAATCGATGGCTTGGTTCTGATTTACAACGACAGTCTGCTCAAAAAGGCCGGTATATCGGCGCCTCCGGCGACCTGGGATGATTTAACTAATGATGTCAATAAATTGACAGTCAGAGACAGCTCGGGCAACCTGATTACGGCGGCGATCGCCATGGGGACAACAGGAAACGTTGAACACTTTGGCGATATCTTCAGTTTGCTTCTGACGCAAAACGGCGGTAACATCACCAAACTGGACGCTCAGGAAGCGGCCGGCGCCTTGGAAATTTACCGGAAATTTGCCGAACCGCAACAGGCATTTTGGAATGACAATATGCCCGATTCATTGACGGCATTTATCCAAGAAAAAGTGGCGATGATCATTGCGCCATCATGGGATGTATTGTCGATTAAAGCAGCTAATCCTGATATTACCGTCAAAGTTGCACCGGTGCCGGCAGTCCCGGGAGCGCCGGCCATATCGATCGCCAATTATTGGGTGGAAGGTGTATCACGATTCAGCAAAAACCAGCTCGCGGCTTGGAAATTTTTGCGCTTCTTAGTGGAAAAAGATAGCCTAACGCGGCTTTACGAAAACGAAAGCAAAGTCAAGCTGTTTGGCGAACCGTATTCACGGGTTGACTTGGCGTCGTTACTTATCCAAAACGAATATGTGGGGCCGGTGATGAAGGAGGCAGGTAATTTTGTCAGTGTGCCGGCAATTAACCGGACTTACGATAACGGGTTGGACGACCAAATAGTTCAGTATATCGAAAACGCCATTAATTCCGCCGCCCAGGGAGTGTCCTATTCGGAAGCTCTGAAAACTGCTAAGGCCGGCGTCGACCAAGTTTTTAATCAATACGGAAAATGATAAAACTGCCTTTTTTCCAAAAACCGAAAACAAACAAAAAATGGTATTTGGGTTTATTTCTAAAAGAATATGAAGGTATGGGGATTGCGATGAGCTGGGAAAATGGCCAGATGAGAATCGTGGAAAAAGAAAAATTTATTTACTCCGACGGTTGGGAAAATCTCACTCAAGATATTGATGATTTGCTGGCGAAAATGGAGCAAAGACTGGGTAACCAGTTTACCGATACGATTTTTTTCGTCTATTCACATTTTATTGACGAAAAAACAAACGATATTAAAAAACCGTATCTTTCGCAAATCAAGGAACTGGTAAAATCGCTGGAATTGCGGGCGTTAGGTTATATCGAATGTTATGAAGCCGTTGTCGGTTTTTTGGAAAAAAGGGAAGAAATGCCGTTAACAGCGATTGTCGCCGAGCTGGATAAAACACAAATCAGCGTTTTTGTCTATAAAGGTGGTCGCATTATCCATAAAAAAATCCTGGAGCGGACTCACAACCTGGTTGATGACTTGTTAAGCAGTTTTGAGCCGCTCAAGGGAAATATATTTTTGCCGACAAGGATAATTCTTTATAATTCCAAGGATCTGGACGACGAGTCGACAAAAATCCTGACTCACCGCTGGAGCGAAGATTACTTTGTTCAGATTCCCCGGGTGGAAGTGGTCAAAGACGAAGAGGTTGTTACCGGGCTCATGAATATATTTCAGAATCAGATTAACGAAAGGGAAGAGAGCGTTGCGACGGAAGAATCAGTGCCGGCGCCTAAGGAAGTTATGGGGTTTGTTGTCGGAGAAGACGTGGAGGAAAAACCGGAAAAAACCAAAAAAGAAACGAATATTAAAGTTAATGTTAAAGACAAAATCAGCCAAATTATCCCAAAAAATATTAATTTTCGGTTACCGTCATTCAAAATATCGGGCAAAATTCCTGTGATAATCGGTTTGGTAATTATTTTATCGGCATTATTCGCCGACCAGTATTTTCTCCATAAGGCTCAAGTCAAACTATTATTGCCATTTCAGTCCATAAATAAATCTCTTTCCGTCGATATTCCCGTCCGGATTGCTACCATGTCGGCCGATATTTCCGAATCGGTAGCAACGACCGGAAGCAAGGAAATCGGCGATCCAGCCCATGGTTCGGTCGTTATCCGCAATTTCAGCAACCAGCTGAAAACGTTTTCCCAGGGAACAAAAATTTCCGCGGGCGGCATTTCATTCACGCTTGATTCCGACGTGAAAGTCGCTTCCGCTTCGTTGTCGCCCGACGGTTCGTCTATGTTGTCCGGCGCCGGCAATGCTAAGGTAACGGCGACGGCAATCGGACCGGAAGGAAATTTGGCTAAAGATCAGCGTTTTACCATCGATGGCTTGCCCGATGCCACTTATTTTGCCGTTTCGGATTCCATTTTTTCCGGCGGATCCAAAAAAGAGGTACAGACGGTCGCCGAAAAAGATATCGAAAATCTGAAAGCGATGGCATTGAAACAGGCACCCTCTCCCCAGACAGGAAACGGTCTTATCCCCTCGCTGACAAAAACAAGCTTAGAGAATCCAATATTTAGCAAAGAGATCGGTGAAGAAGCAACTGACATCAATTTAAAAGCAAAAGTTGATAGCATATATTATATGTACGATAAAAATGAGTTATTGAACAAACTAAGCGCTTTAATAACGCCGGAAATACGGAGAGACTATTCCCTGGATAAGAATCATATCGGTTATCATATCGATAACGCGAAAATATCCGGAGAAATAGCAACAGTCAAGATAACTTTTGATGCGAAGGCAATGCAGAATATCAATACCAACGAAATAATAAATATGATCAAAGGAAAAAGCCAAAACAGTGTTGGAACATTGTTAAAAAACAACTATCAGATCCACGGTTATGAGTTACATGTGAAAGAGCCCCTGCCGTTTTTGAATAATTATCTGCCTTTCATCGGTAAGAATATTACTGTAACAATTTCCAGTTATTAACTATGGCTTTATATTATTACATCAAGGGAATTCCTTCCCCGAAGAAAAAAATGGTCAACTATTTTTCCTATATTTCACTGATTATCGGTTCATTGCTTTTGTTCTGGTCGTTTTATCCCATTGTTTCCTTTGAAATATACTCGCGGCTTTTCATCCAAAACAACATGCAAACACCTGTTCCCAAATCGGGTGACGTTACTTCTTTGGCCCAGGCCGGTTCGGTTCTCGGCAGTTTTAACATATTTTCGAATAATCTGCGGGATTTTACCCAGGCAAATTTATGGTTTCCAACCAAACCGCAATCGTCTTTATCGATCAATTCGGATATCAAACAATATTATTTATCAATCCCCAAATTGAACATTAAAGACGCAACAGTTACTGTCGGTGGGGATGATTTAGCCAAAAGCCTGGTTCATTATTTACCGCAGTCATTGCCGGGTGAACCGGGAAATGTGGTTATATTTGGTCATTCGACCCTGCCGCAACTTTACAACCCAAAAGACTATAAAACGATATTTACCTACTTGCCATCACTGGAAAAAGGAGATAAAATCATAGTTAATATCGGTGATTTTCAATATACATATGAAGTTTACGATATGTTTGTGATTAATCCCGATCAGATTTCGGTTTTGGATCAGCAGAGCGATAATTCATATCTGACGCTTATTACTTGTGTTCCGCCCGGTACATGGTGGAAACGACTGGTAGTAAAAGCGAAACTGTCAACGTTGTGATAGAGAAATCGGATTGCAGCGGCCTATAATATGTGGTAAAATCTTAGCCATGAAAAAGAGCCTGCTGACGCACTATTTTTTTAAGGCGATTTACCTAATAATCTCTTTCTTTATTGGTATCGGCGAACTGGCGAAAAAAGTGTTATTTCTCCCCATAAAATATTTTATAGTCATCTTCGAATCATCGAGGAAATGGAGAATTCCGAAAGTTAAATTGCCGAAGATTCATTTCCCGGTAATCAAACTACCCGTAATCAAATTACCGGCGGTCAAAATTCCTTCAATTGAATTTCCAAAAATGAAATTGTTAAAAATCAGATCGCCAAAACTCCATTTTACGAAACGTATCTTTCTGAAATTCCGGTATTTTTCATTAGGAGTGATATTGACATTAATCGCTCTTTTTGCATTTCAATCTTATCGATTTGTCGAGGCATTGCCGGACCCGGCCAATATCGGAAAAACCAATTATTCCCTTTCCACTCATATTTACGACCGCAACGGCAAGCTGCTCTATGAAATTTATCGTGACCAGAACCGGACACCGGTTACCCTTAACCAACTGCCATCCTATGTTGGTCAGGCGACAATTGCCATCGAAGACAAGGATTTCTATCATCACGGCGGCATTTCTCTAACATCAGGCATAATCCGCGCCATCAGGGATATGGCCATCGAAAAAAATTTGCAGGGTGGATCAACGATTACCCAACAACTGGTTAAAACGGCGCTTTTGACGCCGGACAGGACAATCCAGCGAAAAATCAAAGAAATCATCCTTGCCCTCTGGGCGGAAAGACTATTTACCAAAAATCAAATCCTTGAAATGTACCTCAACCAGGTACCATACGGCGGAGCATCTTACGGTATAGAGGAAGCAGCCAAACTGTATTTCGACAAAGACGCCAAGGATCTGACGCTGGTGGAAGCGGCAACACTCGCCGGATTACCGCAGGCGCCTTCGCTTTATTCCCCTTATAGTAATCCGCAAATGGCACTTACCCGCCGCAACGAAGTCCTCAAGGCGATGTATGATCAAAAATATATTAACAAGGAAACGTATGAAAAGGCCATCAATACTCAGCTGGATTTTAAACCATTGGCCACCACCATTCATGCACCCCATTTTGTTTTTTACGTTAAATCCCAATTAGAAAACGCTTATGGTATAAATCAGGTGGAAGAGGGAGGACTAAAAGTGACAACCACTCTGGATCTGGATATTCAGGAAGAAGCGGAAAAAATTCTTAATGAGGAGTTGGCAAAAGTCAAATATTTGAATATTACAAACGGAGCCGTTCTGGTTACCCGGCCTTCGACCGGCGAAATTCTGGCCATGGTCGGAAGCGCCAACTACTTTGCCACCCCTTCGGGAGCTTTTAATGTCACGACTGCCTTAAGACAGCCGGGCAGCTCGATAAAGCCGGTAATGTATTCGCTTGCCCTGCAAAAAGGATATACAGCCGCCACGATTCTTGATGATTCTCCTGTCGTTTTCCAATCGGCTGGCGCACCGCCGTACCAGCCGGTCAATTATGATCTTCGATATCACGGTAAGGTACCGCTAAGGTATGCTTTGGCTAATTCATTCAATATTCCGGCAGTTAAAGTGTTAAATACGATCGGCGTGCCCAATTTCCTGGATTATGCCCAGAAGATGGGAATCAGTACATGGACCGACAATCCCAGCCATTATGGTTTGTCACTAACGCTGGGTGGTGGAGAAGTGACCATGCTTGATATGGCAACGGCCTACGGTGTCCTCGCCAACCGCGGCTACAAAATTCCACCGACTTATTATTTAAAAATAGACGGCAATAATGATGTCTCTTCCCGAGAATTTCATCCTTTTAAAATCAGGGAAATCGACGAAGGAATCACTTATATTATTTCCGACATTTTATCGGATAATTTTGCCAGGCAATGGGAATTCGGTACCAATTCGGGTTTGGAAATTCCCGGCTATAAAGTGGCGGTAAAAACGGGGACGACCGACAATAAAAAAGATAACTGGACAATCGGCTATACGCCGGATTTTCTGGTAATCGTCTGGGTAGGTAATAACGACAATACGCCGATGAATCAGGCATTGGCATCAGGAATTACCGGTGCTGCCCCCATATGGCACCGGGTAATGACGTATCTTTTAAAAAATTATGGAGGCGGAAATCAGTGGTATCTCCAGCCTGATGATGTGGTGGCAAAGAAATGTTACTACGGCCGGAAAGAATATTTTCTGAAAGGAACGGAAAAAACGGCGTGCAGTGATACCAGCTTAAATGTGAGTCCCACTCCGACCAATCATCCTTAATCCGGTCAAGTTCTGAAGAACGTCGGGTATTTTAATCGACCCGTCTTTTTGTTGGTAATTTTCAAGAATAGCGATCAATATTCTTGGCGATGCTAAGGCTGTGTTATTGAACGAATAACAATATTCCGTCGACCCATCCTTTTTCCGGTATTTTATTTTCAATCTTCTTGTCTGAAAATCGCCCATGATAGAATTAGACATAGTTTCGCCGTAAGCGTTTCTTGAGGGCATCCAGGTTTCGGTATCATATTTTTTGATCTGCGGTTCGCCCATGTCGCCGGTACACATCAAAAGAACGCGGTAGGGAAGCCGCAAATCCTGCAAAATTTCTTCGGCGTTTTGCTGCAATTCTTCGTGGAGTTTTTTAGCTTCCTCAATATCATTTTTTCCGATAATGACCTGTTCGATTTTCCAGAACTCATGCAGCCGGTACAGGCCTTTGGTATCTTTACCATATGCACCCGCTTCTTTCCGGAAACAAGGGGACAGGGCGACAAATTTTTTCGGCAGATCTTTTTCCGGGAGGATTTCACCCGAATAATAAGAAGTGACGGGGACTTCGGCCGTGCCGGCCAGATAAGCGTCGTCATCATTTAATTTATATACTTCTTGCTCTCCCCAGGGTAATTGGCCGGAACCAAAGAGAGTGAATCCTTTAACAATCGCCGGGGCGATCAGGGGAGTATAGCCTTTTTTTATCAATTTTTGATAGACATAAAAAAGACTGGCAATATGTAATACCGCCCCTTCGTTTTTAAGGAAATAGCCGCGGAAGCCGGAAACTTTGGCACCGCGTTCGGTATCGATAATATCGAGACTCTTTCCCAGTTCGAGGTGAGATTTGGGGGAAAAATCGAATTGGGGAATTTCTCCCCATTTCCGGATTTCGACATTGCAGGAAGAATCCGGGCCGGTAGGGACTTCGGGCAGAGGAACATTGGGAATGACCGAAAGCAACTTGTTTACGCTCGTTGTGAGTTCGTTATGTTTGGTTTCCAATTCCTTAAGGGCAGTTTTAATTTCTTTGCCGCGTTTGATCGTTGTTTCATCAGGTTTCTGTTTTGGTAATTTATTTCTTTCCTCCCGCAATGTCTGGATTGACTGTATAGTTTTTCTTCGTTCGTCATCAAGCTGCAGTAATTTGTCCAATTCAATTACACGGTTTTTATTTTTGGCGGCGGCTATAACGGCCTGTTGATTGTTGCGGATGAAGTCAAGTGAAAGCATTGTTTTATTGTAGTGGTGCGATTTATCGCACTTTAATTGTTAATCCAGGAGTGATAAATCACTCCACTACAATATTATTTTAGCATATATTTTATATTGTTTATCAGCCGTTTCAGCGCTTTCAGCCGGTGGTTTATTTTATTATGTTCTTCTTCCGTTAATTCATCATAATATTTCCCTAATTCATCAACAACAAAAAGGGCGCGAAAAGGATAGCCATTGGTTGGTCGGCCACTTGGCACTTCGGCAATATGACCATTTATTTTTTCCTGTTTACAGAGAGTCATTTTTGTTTTAGGGTCGAAATAACAAAGACAGACGGACAGATACGCTTTTCGTTTTTGCTTTGGTAATCCGGTTAGTCTTTTCAAAGTATAGGTAATCAGCTCTTCGTCCGTCCCTTCATGGCCGACCCATCTTTTTGATTTTACACCCGGCTCACCGTCTAGGATCTCAATTTCCAGTCCGCCGTCATCGGCGATTGTCGGCAGGCCGGTTTTTTCAGCATAATACCTGGCTTTAATTAAGGCATTTTCTTCAAAGGTTTTTCCGGTTTCCTCCGGTTCGGTCGTAATATTGAGGTTCGATAGAGAGAGGATTTTGATACTCTGCGAAACCAATCCGGCGGCACCGGTTTTTAATTCCTGCAGTTTTGCCCGGTTGTGGGTAGCGAGTAATAATTTCTTCATGATTAATTATACAGTATTCGACCTATATAAAAATTAGGTTGACTATCATACAGTATCATATACAATTAATTATGGAAATACCATATTACGATCCCAATATCCGCCTTGTAAGCGGTAGTAGGATAAAGCAGGAGTTGGCGAGGACATATGGGCTTGCGGTTGAAAAGGATGAACACAAACTTCATATAGTGGCTACAGGAGAAAAAGAATATGATACGGCAAGGAAAAACGGAATAATTATACCTTACTACAGTGATGGATGGCCCTACCCGGTACACGTGGATTTGGCAAAAGAGACAGCGCTGAAACCATTATTGGATAATGGCGAGATGAAGATCAGTCATAAGCATGTTGTCACTGATTCCGATCAGGTGGTGGAGGGTTCGGTTTTATGTAAACCGGAAGCTCATACTGACGGTACAGAGGCCGGAGTAATGGAAATGGCCGATTTTTATTGGAGTAAACGGGGAAAGAACATTAGATCGGAAACCGGCGTGGTAGTTTTTGACGACAAGGTGGAACATATATATTTATATGTTTTACATGAGGGGATTATTAATCCAAACTTGGATATGGTTAACCTAGTTGATTATATGCGGGATCATTCGGCTGTTGCTGGTGGCTTGGATGCGGTTGGTGGTTGGGATAATGATTTTATCATCCCGAAATTGCCGATTCGCTGGGAGTTGCATGAATTGGTGCAGTTTCCGTTAACGCAAATGATAGCTGGAGGGCTATCATTTAATTCCGCCAATAAGCAGTCATTTAAGGGTTTGGCTAACGGCATAATTAAGTAGCAGAGACTATACCGGTGTTAGTCACTTCGCCGCCGCAGTATTTGATAATTTCGTCGATTGATTCCTGCAGAGTTTTTTCCACCATGTCGCGGGAAATATCGTAAACGCCATCGACATTTATTAGTAAATTCATAGTTTCGTCGGTTATCAGCGACCGTTGGGAATCGCGATAATTAAAGTCAATATTGTAACCGCCTGCCTGATCGAAATACGCCAGTTCCGTTGATTTGTATTTAGTGGGTTCTTTATCTCCGTGCAATAAGATTTCGTCGCCTTCTTTCGGAAATTTCAGAATGGTTGGAAATTTTATTTTATCCAAGTCAAACGCGCCGACGGAAACACGGTTTTTCATAACGATCAGATTATAAGCGTCGACGCAATCGTTAATCCGATAAAGATTTTTTTTCTGGGCTACCCGTCGTAATAATGCTTCCGGCGATGGCCGGCGGGAGTGCCAATCGATACCCATTTCTTTGTAAAGTTTCCGATAACTTCTGACTTCCGGATAAGTGCCAAGGATTTCCGTTGTCAGGTTTTCTTGTGAATGAATAAATTCGTCAAACTTTTTGGTCAATTCGGAATTGTTTTTATTTATTTTGACATTTTTAATCATGGCGATGCCGACACTGATTGAAGGATATTTTTGCACAACGGTTGAATTAATAGAAAAAATTTGCGGAGCATTTAAATTCGGTAAGCGGTTTGTTTTGCTATCCTGTCCAGCGTTTGTCGATTGCTGTCCGCCGGATAATTTGCCAATTACGTTTTCTATCCCCAAATCTAATATTAGATCGGCTGCTTTCGGTCCAAAATCTTTGCCGGTCAGCATCTGGTAAAAAGCTTGGAAAAATGATTGAGGGGAAATATTCGTTTTTTTTATAACTGAAAAAATGATTGTTTGCAGATTTTCTTGAGTAGGATTCTTTAACAGAATTACGCGATCGCGTAATTCTGTTAAAGACTTTATTTGGTTAGCGGTGGTTTGGAAATCGGATTTTTCGTTTTTGTTAATCGCATGATTGGATAGATACAATTTGGCGTATTTAATCCGTTCATCAAGCATTTGCTTTTCTTCAACCGTTAATGCCGCTTTTTTCTGTTTCATAAAATAATCGGCAATATCGGTTTTGTTTTTTAGCAAATTGACGATTGTCCGGAAGCGGGGGGGAAGCATTCGCGCCAAAGGCATCGGCCGGACAGAGGAAAGTTCGGCAATCCGGGCAAAGTCGAGCATGACTTCCCCCTGTTTGCTTTTCGGAATATTATTTTCCAATTTGGCAAAATAAGCATTGAGGCAGCGATCGTAATCGTCAAATAAATTGAGAATTGTTTCGCCTTCAGGATTAAAATCGAGATGCGTGTCTTTTGGCGTCCGCACCAAAAGGAAACGGAAGACATCCGGCGGCAAAATCTGTGACGCTTCTTTGGCGGATGTACCGATGCCTTTGGAGGACGACATTTTCCGACCGCCAATCGTAAACCATTCGTAACCGCCTAAAGCATCGGGCGCTTCGTAATTTAAAATCTCGCGACAGATATGTGATGATAAATCATAAGAACCGCCGGCCGACATATGGTCTTTACCGGAGCTTTCGATGGTAATGCCGATTGTTTTCCAGTGGGCAGGCCAGTCAAGTTTCCACGGTAATTTCCCGTTTTCATTCACCGGTTCCACTTTACCTTCGTGACCGCAACCCTGCGCCCATTCGACCATGTTCGGTTCGCAACGGTAATAAACATATTGCCCATCCCATTTATAAACGCGGGTGGTACCGATCTTGCCGCATTTCTGACAGATCGGGCTATAAGGAAACCAGTCGGCCGGTTTTTCCGTTTTGGCGACTTTTTTATAAATTTCCCGGACTTTGTCGGCATTATCCAAAACCAATTTTATGAGGACATTCATTTTGCCTGACCGATAAAGATCAATTGACCAGATGATTTGCGGATGGCAATTGATCGAACTAAATACCTGAATAAATTCACTGGCATAATAATGGGCGAAATTATCAAATCCCGGCTCGGGCGATGGGATTTTGCACAAAGGAAAACCCATGTATTTTTGCCATTTGTTTTTATCGAGATATGCCGGCATCCCGTCCATCGGATCCATGTTATTAAAAACATAAGAAAAATGGGCGTTGACGCCTTGTTCCGCCAACGCCTTATAGACCAAATCATGAATGACGACACCCCGCAGTGATCCGACATGGATGCGGCCGGAGGGTGTTTTCATATCGTCCACCCATTCACCTCGCCCAGCTCGGTGTAAACTGCGTTCTTTGATTTTTTTTACTTCCCGGTCAACCCAGATCATATTTGCGTATTAACTTTTTCAAGAAAGCTATTTAATATTATATAGAGTTTTTCCAGTGAAGACAATGAAACCCATTCATTGGCCGCGTGAGCGTTACCGCCGTGAGCGCCGATACCAAGAACGGTTTTGCCATGAGAACCAAAGACATTTTCATCCGCTACCGATGACCGGAAATAATCTTGGGCGGCAAGACCGGTTTTTTGGCCGATGCTTTTTTTGAGTAATTTCAGGTACGGATTGTTGTCTTTAATCTGATACGATTCCAGGAATGGCGTATCGCGTTGCAAAAAACCGAGCTTGACGGAAAAGTAATTACCGTATTTTTTGCTTAAATTTTTACCGATGCCGGCCAGGCAATCAAGAATTTGGTTATGGGTATTGGGCGGCAACACCGAAGAATCAAGTTGAATACAGGTTTTTGGTGGGATAGACATGCCTACCGCTTCGGAGATAATTTTCCGGGCAAAAATAAATTGTTTCCGGTGGCCGATGATCCTGTTTAACCTGCTGATTTGGACCAAAAATTCGGCCGCAAAAAGATTGATATCGTACATTTTTTCATACAGCGCAAAATGCCTCGATTCACCCTTAATTTCGATATTATATACCGCCCGGCCGATTCTGCCCGTCACTATTCCTCTCAAACCGTAGTCGAATGCCGGTTCGGGAGAGATGACGCAGTCAACATCGTTGATAAAATTAGTCTTGATTAACGTCTGCACACCTTTTGAAATATTTTCTTCATCAACGCAAAAAACAAGCTTCAACCGAAAATTTTTTGGATGGAAACGGAGGAAGGTGAGAATGTTTACAGCCATTCCACCCTTCATGTCCCAAGCGCCCAATCCGAAGGCTTTCCCGTTTTTGATATTTAATTCAAGGGGATCGGTTTGCCAGCCCTCAACGACATTAACCGTATCCAGATGAGAGTATAATAAGACGCTTTTTTTGCCATGCCCTTTTTGCACCGTCAGGTTAAAGCGATTATTTTCTACTATTTGTTTTTTTGGATTATAATTGTGCGATTGGAATAGCTGAAATAAATACTCTCCGATTTCTTTTTCATCAGGATAAGTGGATTTTACGGAAACTAATTGTTTTAGCAATGAAGCGATATCACTTTCCATATCTTTCCCTTAATCTGTTCCTTACCATATATGTTACCAGAAGATCATTTTGGATTTCCGGCGGGCGAGCATCATTTTTGTCATTAACGATATGGACGTGCCGCCGCAGCAGTTGCGGCCGGAATCCATAATGGTCAAATGCGGCAAGCGCCGACTCCCTTCCTTGTTTTTTTGCCGAAACCAGAACGGGTGGTAAATCATAAGGGATTGACAGATCGGCGTTTGATTCGGCATAAATCAGGTTAACACCATTTTTTGCCTCCTCTCTCATCAGCTCTGTGACTACATGAGTATACAATCCTTTGCCGCGGTAAACCTGGCCGTTTGCCTCTTCGCGGGTAAATCCCTCTGTTACTTCTCCGACGCTGAACATAAACGGTTGACCGTTGCGTGCAAGATGCAGATGGGCGTGCTCCACCATCCCGGTACTGACGATGGTATCTTCATCGAATAACGCCACCATGACATTATTTTGGTTGAGAAGCATTTTGGCAACATCCTCCGGACCGTAACCGAATGCCTGATATAACTCCGCATATTGTGATTGGATACCGGCATTCTGTCTGTCTTCCGACGTCAGGGCTCTTAGTTCAAACCCTCCGGGAAGAGGGCGGACGGAGCCGTCATCGCTCTCATTAAAAATCGGTTTCGCCTTTGCTATTTCTCTATCGACGATATCGGCTGACGGTGTTCTTTCGGGAGCGTTTTTTCCAAGATATAAAAGAGCGCAGTCTTCCAGCGGTAAAGAACCGCAACCGGCAAGCGGAATGATGCCTTCAATATACGGTTCCGCAAATTTTCTGTCAACGACACTTAAAGATTGAAGCGATTGATCCGTAACAAATGCCCGCGTGCTGTACCTTGTTGTGTCATTATCGAAAGGATGAGAATGAAATTGGTCGATCATTCCCATCAGGTCACTACGTTTAGCGATGACGTCAGGATAAATATTTTTTTTCCTCATTTCCGTCGCCCGGATCGGTATCGGCGACACCTCGCCAATGCTGGTAGGTGTTAAAGTTTCCATATCTTTTATTCATTAAATTATATTATCCAACTGATCTAGGTCAAATATTTAAATAATTTTGACAAAATTAGTATGTTATGTTAAAATTTGAACATAATTATGATTACTGTTCCCGAGGTTGTCGAAAAAATCATTGTCAATTCGCCACTGTTAGAGGAAGCCTTATACGAAGGATTGATCAATTACTCTTCTTTAGCCCGGAAGATCAAACCGGATGTCCAAAAGAAGTTAATGAAAAATGTCCAGGAAGGCGCTATCCTGATGGCGCTACGCCGTTTATCCAAAAAACTAAAACCCAATCCCTCATTAAAAAAAATATTACAATCCAATCCCGATTTAATTGTTCGTTCCAATCTTGTGGAATGTGTTATTGCCAACACCAATTTTACTGTTGAAATGCATAAGGAATTATTGGCGTTTGCCGAAGAACAGGAAAATTATTTTATGACGATCACCGAAGGTGTCTACGAAACGACGATCATCGCCAGCCAGGAATTGTATGGAAAAATAAAGGCAACACTCACCAATGAAAATATTATTAAGGAATTGCTTAATCTATCCTCGATTACGATTCGTCTTCCACAGAATAATATTTACACCCCGGGTTTATATTATTTTTTCCTTAAAGCATTGGCGTGGGAGGGGATCAATCTGGTCGAAGTCGTTTCCGCTTATACCGAGTTCACTGTTATTTTGGAGGACCGGGAAGTCGATCGCGCATTTTCTGTACTGAAGAAATCCTTATCCGGCAAAAATTAACGGATCTCGACGATTTTGTATTTTATTTTTCCCGCCGGGACTTCGATTTCGGCGAAATCGCCGACTTTTTTGCCCAGAAGTGCCTGGCCGATAGGGGAGGTATGGGACAGTTTTTTATTCAGCGGATCGGCTTCGAATTCACCGACAATATTGAACTGTTCCTGCCGGCCATCGACTTCGACAGTGACAGCGACGCCGACATCGACTTTATGATTGCCATTATGATTGGCAACTACCTCTGCCTGCTTCAGAATTTGTTCGATTTCCTGGATCCGGCCTTCGACAAACGCCAGTTCTTCCTTGGCGGCAGAATATTCGCTGTTTTCCGACAGGTCACCCATCGCCCGGGCTTTGCCGAGGCGTTCGACCGCATATGGCCGTTTTATCTCTACGAGCTCCTTGTATTCTTTTTGTAAGTTTTTATATCCATCCTTGGTTAACTGGACTTTCTTCATAATAAAAATAAATCCCCTCAAACTGACGATAACAGCCGGGGATTATGATAAAATAGTACTATATTTCGGTGGAATTGTCAATACTTCGACTCTGCTCAGTATTGATCCTGAGCGAAGTCGAATGGATCAAGCAAAATAGATGACAATTCAGCTCTTATCATCTAGTGGCCTAGGATACCAGGTTCTCATCCTGGACACGCGGGTTCGAATCCCGCTGAGAGCACTGACATTGAAAACGACAAAAACAATATCACCCTAATAACTCTTTTTAAAACCACACATGCTTTTCAGATTAAAGTCAATGATTTAGTATAAGCTGGTTTGATCCACTAAAATGTCTTGCAAATGACTGGTAAAAAGTACTATATTAACCACATGACCACGATTACCGATTATCGATGCGTCAGGAGCCAACCGTAATAGGTTGGTTTTTTGTTATTAATTTATAAAAAGGAGGGGGGTGAAGTAAATGAAATATTTAATAGGTGCAGCAGCAGGTGCATTCATGCTTGGATCACTGGCAATTCCCGTATTTGCTTCTTCTATCCCAGCGAATTTTCCAGGAGATAATGGAATATCTTGCAATTCATGGCACGGTGCGCCGGGTGGACTAGGAGTTAACAGCCCGTACTATTGGGTCCAAGACGAGGCAAGCGACGGTAACCCACTCCCCAATGGAACCGTAACGCCGTCTGGTGGTGCTAATTTCGGACAGGAGCAAGGTGTGGTCACTGGCCAGATCAATTCAGGTTTATCAGCATCCTGTAACCAATAAAGACTGAATAAATTCAGCCCATCGGAAACGGTGGGTTGTTTTTTTATTTGAAATAATCGGTTAATACGGCTTTTTCTCCACATATATGACTCATCTATCATTCGACGGATTGGTCGGGCAGAAAAACCTCGATATTGATTATGATTGTAACGCCTTATTGACGACGCTGGACATCGAACCCCAATCGTATGCACCGTTAAAGGTAGTCGTATTGATTAAAAAGTACGGTGTCCCTTGGTAGCCAAGCGATTGGCTGACCTGTTCGTCTCTTTTTAACATCGAGGCATATTTGCCGCTGGTTAGACAAGAGGACAGGAAGTTGGAATCGATTTGCTGTGATAAGAAGTCCACTAAAACCGGTATTTTTGTCGTGTCGTTGCGGACATCGTTATTAATCGTGTTATAGCCAGCATTGGACATCAGGCGGTCATGAACCGGCCAAAATTGGCCTTTTTCGTAAGCGCAATAAAGTGCCTGAGCTGCCAGTTCGCCATTTCCATGTCCCGGGCTGTACAAAAAGACCATCGATGCCTTGCCGGTATCAACCAGTTTTTTCATTTCGGTGACGGGCGGGTCATATGAACCGCCATCGGAGACATATTGGAAACGGCTGTTAATAGATTTACTGGTTTCCGGATCCTGGCCGCCGGCGACATGACAAAACGGACAACTGGGATCGGTGACTTCCACAAACAGTAATTTGTTGTTCGCGTTACCGAAATTCATATAGCCTTTCGAAAACAGAGCCTTGACTTTACCGATGGAAATCGACGGCCCCGTTGGCTGCTGCTGGCCTTGCTGGGTTGGGGTGGTGGTCGTAGCTGCGGCCAATTTCTGTTCCAAAATATGTATTTTATAAAAAAGATAAAGGGAAAATAAGGTAACGATAATAAGAAGAATATTCATCAGGTTAAAAGCAGCGGGAGTAGTTTTAACTTCGACTGTCTTTTCAACATTCGGTTTATCGACTATCTTTTTTGCTCTGGGCATATTATTGAATTAATTTTTATTATCTTATTACTGTACCAGTTTTTAAATTTTTATCAAGAGGAAAAATAATTGGTCTTTCCGGAGTATCGGCAACGAGAACCATGCCGTTGGAGACGGCACCCGCCATTTTTTTCGGCTCCAGGTTAGCTAAAAATGCATATTTATTGCCGATGAAATCCTGCGGTTGATAATATTCGGCGAGTCCGGTTAATATTTCCACGACACCATAATCTTCGCCAAGATCGACAAGCAGACGGATTAATTTTTTCGACCCTTCGACATTACTGGCTTCCTTAACATCGCCGACGCGGATATCGAGTTTGTCAAAATCAGTAAAAGAAAGAGTATTTTTCTTCATGATAATAGCAAAGTATAACGAAACCGTTATTAAAAATAAAGTCAGAAGATAATCAGAAGATTGGCCGTTCCGAAGATATCGCTGTTTTTTATTTTTAAAAATCCAACGGCAGTTTTCGGAACTTCTAAAAGAGTCAGATAATTGTTAATGTACTCCCGGTAACGGTATCCGTCCCAAAAAAGCGAACCTTCTATGATGAAATTAAGTTGCGGTGGTTTATTTAAATAAAGATAAATTCCGGCTACCTGACAGGCGACCAGGGAAGCCGAATGCTTCAGCAGTTGTTGCGCCAGCCGGAAATGAAGATTATCGGCATTTTTGGCGACGGCCGACAGTTCTTTCGTTGACGACAAGCAATGTTTATCGTCTTTGATTTGCAGATTGTAATGCCGGTAAAGATAGGCGCCGGTCACTTCCTTTTCGAATAAATGTTTGCCCGGAGCATTGGAATTCCGATCGATTGCTTTTCCTGCCGGTGATTGCTCAAACCGGTTGAAGTTGCCGGATTCAAGATTGACGGCGGTATTTTCATCGAGAAAAAAGGCGAAATTGATGCCGCTGCCGATGACACCGGCGACATAATAGCTCTTATACGATCGTGGAAGAGCTAATTTATCGAGGGTGGAAAGAAGCAGGCAGATCGTATCGTTAGCAATGGTAACGCGGATCCGGTATCTTTTTGTTTCCAAAAGGTATTTTTCCAATTCCTCGCCGATAAGCTTGCCGGCCAGGTTCTCGAAAAAAAATTCCTTGCTGTCCATGGTTGGTTGCCATTGGCCGTCAAGCAGCCCGTTGCGAAGGGTCGGTTTCAGGCCGAAAGCGAAATTGATCGCCAGGGTGGAAACTTTTGGGTCAAGATGTTCGGCAAAAAGGGCAAAAAGCATTGACTGATTTTTTATCGGTGAAATATTTTCCGACTTTACGGAAATAACATGCGTTTGCCGATTGTTTTTCTTGACAAGAGCGGATTTGAAAATAGAGCCGCCAAGGACCATTACCTGGAAAATCTCGCCGCCGGCGACGCCGGTTTTTTGCGGCAGGGGACTTTTGATAAACGGAAGGCTGGTTTTTTGCCCGGCGGTAGCACGGCGCAGTTCATCGACAAAATTGTCGCGAATCAACTTAAGAGAATCGTTATTTTGCATAAATCCGGTATAAATTGCTGCCGATTTTTTCCGATTTGAAGATCTCGATTTTGCCAATCTCGGATGTATTTTTTACGTGGGGGCCGCCGCAGAATTCTTTCGAGTAATCTCCAATAAAATAAACTTTTACCATCTCCGGATATTTTTCGCGGAAAAAAGATCTGGCGCCAAGTTTGTCCGCTTCCGCTTTCGGCATGATTTTGAATTCCACCGGCAACGCCTGCTTTATTTTCTCGTTCACGATCGTTTCCACCTGTTTGATCTGCTCCGGCGCCGGTTTGACCGGACTGTGATAGTCGAAGCGCAACCTTTCCCCGGTAATGTTTGAACCCTCCTGCCGGACTTCGTTTCCGAGGATGTCAAAAAGTGCCTGATGGATTAAATGGGTCGCGGTATGATATTTGATCGTTTGCTCCGATTGGTCGGCCAGACCGCCCTTGAACATCCCCGCGGAAGCAGTGCGGGACAGTTCCCGGTGTTTATGAAATGCTTCTAAGAATTCCTTTAAATCAATGACTTGTCCTTTTTCTGTTGCCAATTCATGCATTATCTCGACCGGTAAGCCATATGATTGATAAAAATCGAAAGCAATTTTTCCGTTAATTTTATCTATTTTTTGAAATTCGCGAAGAGCTCTATCGAGCGTTTTTCCGAATTTATTTAATTCATCTTCTATTACAAACATAACAGTTTCTCTTGTATTTTGATGATCGGAATAAACATTTTCATATGTTTTTAACACACCTTCATCGGCGATATTGGCAAATTCATGCGGCGTTAGCCGTCCGTTTAATTTATGTATTTTTATTGCTGCTCTTCTTAATAATCTTCTTAATACATAACCTTGTCCTTTGTTGGAGGGGCGTACGCCGGATAATATGATAAATGTTGAAGCTTTGATATGATCTGCAATAACTCTAATTGATCGTATATTTTCTCCTTCATAACGTTTTCCCGACCAACGCTCAATAATTTTGACGATATCGGAGAAAATATCTGTTTTAAAAATATCCGGTTCATCATTGGCTGCCGCTAATAACCTTTCCAGTCCGCCGCCGAAATCGACGTTCTTATTTGGCAGCGGAGAAAATGTTCCATCGGGATTTTTTTTGTACTCCATAAAAACGGAATTACCGATTTCGAGGAAGCGGCCGCAGTCACAATTCGGGTGGCATTCCTTATTTTTAAATGGAGAATTTTCATGGAATTGTAGTTCCTTACCAAAATCGTAGAATACTTCCGAATCCGGTCCGCCCGGCTCGCCCGGCGGCATATTTTGCGGTTCGCCCGCCCGCGACCACCAATTTTTATTCGGTCCGTATTTATAAATATGATTTTCCGGAACACCCAGCAATTTCCAGATTTCGATCGATTCCTTGTCTTCGAGGATTTCTTTAGTACCGGCAAAGACCGAGACATAAAGCTTTGCTTTCGGCAACTTTAATACCTGCGTTAAAAATTCCCAGAACCACGTCAGTTGTTCCTTCTTAAAATAAGTGCCAAGCGACCAATTGCCCATCATTTCAAAAAAAGTGGTATGACGGTTATCGCCGATTTCCTCAATATCCTGGGCGCGAAAACAGGGCTGAATATTGTATAATTTCTTGCCCAACGGATGCGGCTCACCAAGAAGATAGGGGACAAGCTGCTGCATCCCCGAGCCGGTGAAAAGAGTGGTCGGGTCGTTTTGCGGCACGAGGGGAATCGGCGGCACTTCGCGGTGGCCGCGCTCTTCCCAGAATTTTTTGAATAATTGCCTTAGTTGGACATGAGTCATTGCCATAATGTAAAATTATAACACTATATGCTAATAAGAACATCCGACACTAAAGCAATTCAGCCATTTTTAGACAAGCTTTATATTCCACCTCCTAATTCACATAAGGGCCAAAACGGAAGAGTATTGGTCATCGGCGGGTCTTCGCTTTTCCATGCCGCCTCGATTTGGGCGGCGGAAATCGCATCCCGTTTTGCCGACACCGTCCATTATTTGTCGACGATAGAAAACGAAGAAGTGTTCCTGACGCTGAAGAAAAAATTCCAGAATGGCATCATCGTGCCACAAAAAGATACTGATTTTTATATCAAGGAAGATGATGCGGTATTGATCGGGCCGGGAATGGTCCGGGAAGGTGAAGAGGGAGAATATACCCGTGATCTGACCAGGTCACTGATCGAAAAATTTCCGGAAAAAAGATTTGTTTTCGATGCCGGAAGCTTGCATACGATGGATGCCGACTGGCTAAAGAAGTTAAAAACGAAACCCATAATCACTCCACATCAAATCGAATTCGAAAAATTATTTGACATATCGATAAACAATGATTCGTTTGACGAGAAAATTAATATTGTCAGAGAAACGGCTAAAAAATTCAAATCAGTCATTCTTTTAAAAACAGTCATCGATATCATTTCTGACGGAGAAGAAACTTATGTGGTGGAGGGTGGCAATGCCGGGTTGACTAAGGGAGGGACGGGCGATGCTTTGGCCGGATTGACTGTTGCTCTATTTGCCAAAAACAGTGCCGTCGAATCGGCGGTCCTTGCGTCTATCATCCTGAAAAAAACCGCCGACACACTTTTTTCTGAAAAAGGATATTGGTATAATGTATCTGATATCATTGATAAAGTCGCTAATGTATTGGTACAATTAAAGTTTAAACTATGACCCCACTTCGCCTAAAGGCTACGATTGGGGTCATACCTAACGAAGCTTATGAATTTAATTAAAATTAATAGCGAAGTGGCATGAAGAAGGAAACCGTAACTGCTGTCGTCTTTGGCATAATTTTAGGCGGAATATTGGCTGTCATCCTGATCATCAAAAGCCGCGATTCCCAGCTGGCAAAAAACAAGATGATCACCCCGGCGGAAAAAACCGTCCAGCCGGCTCTGGCCAACAACGCCGATTTGAAACCGATGGAAATCGTCTCGCCCGATGACCGGACGATCGTTAACAAAAACAGCATCACCATAAAAGTCAACGCCATAAAAAATTCACTGGTTATCATCCAATCGCCGGCAAAGGATATGGTCTTTATGACTGATAAGGACCAGTTCAGTGTCGATTTCCCGCTGGCATACGGTGAAAATATCATCCGGGTAGCGATTTATCCGAAAGATAAACAGCTGCGGCCGCAGGAAAAAGAACTGCGGATTTATTATTTTGACCAATCGCTATGAAGAAAATATTTACCATTATCCTTTCGATAATTATTTTTCTGACAACGGTTGGTGTGGCGTATAGTCAGACGCAACCCGCTTCGCCATCGGCCGGCGAGGAGGCTTTTAAAGATAAAGTAGCTTCGGCGGCAGCCCAGTATTACAGCAACAACGATAAAGCTGTCAGCGGTTTCATTACCGATATAAGCGGCAATACGATTACGATTAATACTTCCAACGATCAGAAATACGAAATTAAGCTGGATGACATTTTAACCAAGTATTACCGGGTGGTTGGTAATGGCCGGAAGGAGATAAAATTGTCTGATTTGAAAAAAGGCGATTATGCGATCGCTGCCGGCGTGATCAACGATAAATCGGTCAGTGCCAACTTTATTTATATCGACGAAGCGTTCTTGGTCAGAATTGGCAAAGTTTCCCAGGTCAATTCGGACAACTATACGCTGACCGTGGTGACAACCGATAAGGATACTTATACATTGAATATAGAAACAACGACTAAACAGCAAATTATCAACATTAAAACTCTTGAGGTAGAAAAAGCCGGTTTTTCAAAAATAAAGGTGGGCGATACGATCCATTTTGTCGCGAAGCAGTCTGGTCAAGAGACAAATAATACCTATTCTGCCCTTAAGATACTGATTCTGCCGCAAGAGTACTTTATGCAATAGGGTAACGAATCTACGAATGAATGCGAATGTTGCGAATATGCTAATATTCGTATATTCGTAGATCGGTATCGAATTTATTCGTTGTATTAGCATCATATGTTAGGATTCCTGAAGAAATTCTTTGATTACAACCAGAAAGAAGTTGACCGCCTGGCCAAAAAAGTCGAATCGATAAATGCCCTTGAAGACAAGGCCCGGGATTTGAAGGATAGGGACTTTGCCAAAGAGACCAAAGCCCTCAAGGAAAAAGCGGCAGCCGGCACCAGTCTGGACGAGATTCTGCCGTGGGCTTATGCATTGGTCCGGGAGGCAGCACGTCGTCAGCTTGGGCAGCGGCATTTTGATGTTCAGCTTATGGCGGGGATCGCCCTTCATGAGGGAAAGATTGCCGAGCAAAAAACCGGTGAAGGAAAAACGCTGTCGGCGACAACCGCTTTATATCTTAATGCCTTAAGCGGTAAAGGCGCTCATTTGGTGACGGTCAACGATTATCTTGCCCGGCGCGATGCCGGCTGGATGGGGGAAATTTTTCATTTCCTCGGTTTAAGCACGGCAGCGATGATTGCCGACTATTCATATGTGTTTGATCCCCAATATACCGACAAGGAAGCTCGTGACCGCCGCCTGGCTCATTTGCGGCCGATTTCCCGGAAAGAGGCTTATGCCGCCGATATTACCTACGGCATCAACAGTGAATTCGGTTTTGATTACCTGCGGGACAATATGGCACAAAATCCCCAGGAATTGGTACAGCGGGGATTCAATTTTGCCATTATCGATGAGGCCGATTCAGTCCTGATTGATGAGGCCCGGACGCCACATATTATCTCCGCGCCTTTTGAAGAAGATACCTCTAAGTATTACCGCTATTCCCAGATTGTCAAACAGCTTGATGAAAAAACCGATTATGTCATCGATGAAAAATTGAGGACGGCCAATTTGACGGAAGAAGGCATCAAAAATATCGAATCCATCCTAAAAGTCGATAACATTTACGAAAAAGATTTTGACACCTTGTTTCATATCGAGGCAGCCTTGAAAGCGCAGACATTGTTCAAACTCGATAAGGATTATATCGTCAAAGATAATGAAGTGATTATTGTTGACGAATTTACCGGCCGGCTGCTTTATGGCCGGCGATTTTCCGAAGGGTTGCATCAGGCAATCGAAGCCAAAGAAGGAGCAACAATCCAAAAAGAATCGAAAACGCTGGCAACGGTTTCACTACAGAATTATTTCCGGATGTATAAAAAACTGGGAGGGATGACGGGGACGGCGGCGACGGAAGCGGAGGAATTCCACAAAATTTATCATACCGATGTCATTGTGGTTCCCACCCATATGCCGATGGTTCGCAAAGACCATCCGGATATGATTTATAAAACCGAAAAAGGAAAATTTGATGCCGTTGTCGAAGAGATTGCCCAGAATTATCAAAAGGGCCGACCGGTCCTGGTTGGTACCACTTCGATTGAAAAAAATGAATACTTATCACGATTGCTAAAACAAAAAGGCGTACCGCACGAACTTCTTAACGCCAAAAATCACGAGCGGGAAGCGACGATTATCGCCCGGGCCGGGGAAAAAGGAGCGGTGACGGTCGCCACTAATATGGCCGGTCGGGGTGTCGATATCATTCTGGGCGGAGAACCGGACTCGACCAAAGATTGGCAGAAAAAACATGACGAGGTCGTCGCTCTTGGCGGCTTATACGTCATCGGTACGGAAAGGCACGAATCAAGAAGAATCGATAATCAGTTAAGAGGCCGGTCGGGTCGGCAGGGTGACCCCGGCCAGACGCGTTTCTTCGTCGCTTTGGAAGACGACCTGATGCGGATTTTCGGTGGCGAGCAGATTGCCAATCTGATGACTTTCTTCAAATTGCCGGAAGACCAGCCACTGACGCATTCGATGGTGTCGCGGGCGATCGAACAGGCCCAGGTAAAAGTGGAAGGTTTTAATTTTGATATTCGGAAACACCTGGTCGATTATGACGATGTTTTGAACAAACAGCGGGAAATTATTTATGCCATGCGACGGAAAATTCTCTACGGGGAAATGGGCGAGGTGGTGACGGAGACTTTTACGGAAGAATTGGCGACTCTTACTGCCAGTATACTGGTAGCAAACGAAATAGTTACCGATGAAGATACTGATACCCTGCTTAAGGAATTGAATTTGATTATTCCCGTTGCCGCCAAAGAACTTCAACCATTGGTGAAATCGCGAAATACTGAAAAATTAGACACATATCTTTTGGACAAAGTGAAAAACGAGTATAAGAAACGGGAGAAGAATATCGGCAGGGAATTATGGATGAATATCGTCCGGGCAATTTTTTTGTCGACAATCGACAAATACTGGATGGATCATCTGACGGCAATCGAGGATTTGCGGGAGGGGATCAATCTTCGCGGCTACGCCCAGCTTGATCCGTTGGTTGAATACAAAAACGAAGCGTATTCCATGTTTGAGCGACTGGTTGGCGATATCAATTTCGAAGTCACCAGACGGCTGTTTAAGATGGAAATAAATATCGGATCACCGACGCCACTTATTTCCCAGGAAAAGCCGAAAGAAATGGTTTACAAATCGGCATCGGCCGTCGATACCGTCGCCGAAGCCAGAAAAACCGTTCCTGTCAGCGATGAGCCGGCAAAAATCACCGTTCGCAAAGTCCAGAATACCAAAAATCCGCCTCCGGCGCCACAGGAATTCGGCGGCATAAAATTCATTCCTTCGGGAACAAAAACGGACAAAAAACCCGGCCGCAACAATCCCTGCTGGTGCGGCAGCGGCAAGAAGTACAAAAAATGTCATTATCCGAATTAACATTACTTCACCGTCACGCTTTTAGCGATATTGCGCGGTTTATCAATATTATTGCCCAACATTAAAGCAATATAATACGCCAGGAGTTGTAACGGAATAATATTCAAAATGGCACTGGTTTCGCCGCTATCGGGTACTTCCAGATGAAAATCAAAACTCTCATCAAATTCCGGGGAAATTCCGATTACCCGTGCTCCCCGCGCTTTGACCTCATAGACAGTATTAAGAATATCGGATTTGACTTTATCGTTGGAGGAAACAACAATTACCGGCACACCAGGTTCCATCAATGTAATCGCGTAATGTTTCAAATCGCCGGCCGGAATGGCATGAGCGTGTTTATAAGTCGCCTCCACCAATTTTATCATTCCCTCTCGAACAATTTGAAAATTCTGATACTTACCCAGCAAAAATATATCGTGTGCGTTTAATAAATATTTAGCGAGCTCCTGAATTTTTGTTTTATTATTTCCCAAATAGTTACCAATCTGGACGGAAAGATTCCGTAGATTTTCTTTAGCTTCCCGGGTTTTACCGGCTGTGATTTTTGCTACCAGATAACCCCAGGCGATTTGGGCGTCAAAGACTTTTGTTGATAAGACACAAATTTCCGGGCCCGATTGGGCCATAAATTTATAGTCGGATAACCGTGTCATCATCGAGCCGGACATATTAACAAATGACGCAATCTTTGCTCCTTTTTTTTTGACAACTTCCAGCACTTCTAATACGTCGGCAGTCTCACCGCTCTGGGAAGGGGCAAGAAATAAGTCGTCTTTATCAATTAACTCATAATATTCTCTGGCGTCGGCGCCGACTAAGTAAATAGCATTTATACCGGCATATTCGCGAAGATAGAAAGCCGTTTGTGCTGCCGCTACGCCGGCTGTCCCTGAACCAATGGTATACACACTTCTGGCTTTTTTAATTGCCGCCGCCAATTCATTATAAGCGCCGATATCCTGTTTTAATAATTGGTTAATGACATAAGGTGCTTCATTTATCTCTTTCAACATGAAATGGGCATAACCCTGTTTGTCGACTCTATCATTTTTTATGTCGATGTTCTCGATCCCGTACTTATTTTCCTGACCGGATCTGATATCGAAAATTTTAATTTTTCCATTTATACAGTTGACTAATTGATTATTGTCGATAATGATCATTTTATCGGCAAAAGGGGCAAAAGACAAAACGTCGGAAGAAATGAAGATTTCGTTTGACTCTGGATTCAAGCCGATAACAAGTGGGGAGCCATTGCGGGCGGCAATCACCTGTCCGGTTTTGGTGAGGATGATGATCGTATTGCGGCCTTTTAGTTGCAAAAATGCTTGTCGGACAGCAGAGAATAAGTCATTGTTTTTTGTTAATTCTTCCTCAATAAGCCGGGTAATAACTTCCGTATCGGTTTGGGTAACGAACCGATATTTTTTTTGCGTCAAATCTTTTTTTAATTCTTCGTAATTCTCGACAATCCCATTTTGGGCCAAAACAAAAGAACGATCAGTGGAATAATGGGGATGGGCATTAATTTTTGTCACCGCGCCGGTTGTCGCCCAGCGGGTATGACCGATTCCGACGATACTTTTCGGCAATTTCTTAATATTATCAGCGGTTTTATCAACTTCTCCCACATACTTAATTAAATCGATCTTATTATCTGATTGAACGGCAATACCCCATGAGTCGTAACCGCGATACTCGAGTCGTTTCAGTCCCTGGCGAATGGTTTGTCCGGCATTGTTTGATTTGTCGTTTATAACGGCAAAAATACCACACATAATAGAAATGTCATTAGTAATGAGGCTCTTTGAAGTAGCTGGCGGCTTATTCCCTTTTTCAAGGAAATATTGAAGGCGGCCACCGCGACTTGAAGGTACCCGCAGATAATTCGATTAACCTTCTCCTCGTATCCACTTCGTCGCTTTGCTCCTCAGTGTAAACCAAGGGGTTTACCCTGAGCGAACAAAAGTGAGTCGAAGGGCCACACGCTAATTGTTTATAACAACTACCTCGAGCTATCTCCAGTATAGCATAAAGTTCTCTTACAGTAGTCTTACTTTGGTACAATAGAATACAATCATGTTGGACAGCGTTATTAATAACTTTTCGCTTCACGGCAACTGGGTTGATCTTATTTTGATTTTGCTGGTAATTTATTTTGTGGCGACGTCAAATGGTTTTATTGACGCGTTTCTGGATTTGGCCGGTTTTGTCTTCGCCTTAATATTTTCTTATAAATTCTATGCTTTCTTCGGCACGCTATTGATCGCAAACTTTTCCTTTCCTCACGGTTTGGCTAATGCGATCGGTTTTTTTATTGCCTGGGCGGTGGCCGAAATTATTTTATATCTGTTGATTTCGCTCTTATCGGCGAAATTCCTCCGCCATATCCAAAAAAATCCGCTGAATGTATACCTGGGATATATTGTCAGTGGAATTCAGGCACTTTTTATTTATCTGTTTTTTATCAGCCTGATATTCGCCCTACCGGTCCGAGGACAGATAAAGCAGGCGATTCTTGATTCACGAACCGGTCCGTTCTTCGTCGACCTGTCCCAATCGTTTGAAAAAGGAATAAAAAATATTTTCGGCCAGGCGGTATCCGAATCATTGAATTTCATAACCGTCCAACAGAATACTGAAGGCAGTGTAAACCTCGGCTTTAAACTGACTGCCCAACAATTATCGGTTGATGCCGCGTCGGAAAATATTATGTTAAATCTGGTCAATCAGGAAAGAACCAGCCGCGGATTGAACGCTTTGCGCCTGGATCCGGCATTGCGGACTTTAGCCCGCAATTACGGCGAACAAATGTTTGAAGACGGATTTTTTTCCCATACGTCGGCGATTGACGGCAGCAGTCCGGCCGATCGCGCCAACCGTGCCGGCATTGTCTATACGGTGATTGGCGAAAACTTGGCGTTTGCGCCCGACGTCTATGTCGCCCACCAGGGTCTGATGAATTCGCCCGGCCACCGCGCCAATATCCTTTCGCCCGATTACGGCCATATCGGTATCGGTGTCATCAACGGGGGAATCTACGGCCGGATGTTTGTGCAGGAGTTTACGAATTAATATGGTATTATTGCGAGGAGCGTAGCGATGAAACAATCCGTTACGATCATTAATGGGGTTAGATTGCTTCGTCGTCGTTCCTCCTCCTCGCAATGACACACTAACTATTGTTATAATATTGACAGTTAACAATTCATTATATATATGAAAACAAAAGTGGAGACCGACAAAGCACCGAAAGCGGTGGGACCTTATTCACAGGCAGTTGTTAATAACGGTTTCGTCTATACTTCCGGGCAGATCCATTTAACTCCTGACGGAAAGTTGCTGGCAGGATCAATTGAAGAACAGACTCATCAGGTAATGAAAAATCTGCAAAATGTTTTGGCCGCCGCCGGCGTTAGTTTTAAAGAGGTGGTAAAAACAACTATTTACATTACCGATATGGTAGTATACGGAAAAATCAATGAAGTTTATCAAAGTTATATGACGGATCCGTATCCGGGACGGGAAGTTGTTTGCGTGAAAGCGCTGCCTTTAGGGGCAAACATAGAAATAAGTATGGTAGCGATAAAATAATAAGTCCAATCGATTAATCGATTGGACTTATTAAACGTTAAGCATTTTTCTTTCTTTTTGCTTCTTTTTATGACGCCAATATGAATCCCAGTGGCCGATTTTAATTCCGGGCTGAATAAAAATGTCAGTAAAGGTATCTTCTAATAAATTTATCACTTTCTCTTTGCCAAGAAGAGATTTGATTATTTCTATAGTTTTAGTTTCTTTCTTATAAAACAGCAAAGCGTATTTTGAAACCGTCGACTTTGAAACCTTTAAATAACCGGAAATTGTTTGAGTGTTAGCGCCTTTTGTAATCAAATAAATAATCGCTATTCGTTTGGCCACCATTATTTGTTCGGGAGGTGAAAGAATATCTTTCATAATTAATAAAAAGCTGTCTTTATCGTAAGTGCGGTTAATAATTTCAAAAAATAATTGATACATTTTTGTGAAAACGTCTTGTTTTAACGGATGTTTAGAAATATGAACCATAATACAATCGATTAATCGATTGTACTTTTTCAATTATCCATATGTCAATGGATTATAATCTACAAATTAATGTAAACGGGATATCACAACAATCTTATCAATGAGTTTGTGTGAAGTTAAAACAATCCGATCTGGTCTTTATTTTCTTCCTTTTTCCCGGCCGGTTTGGCGGGCGGTTTTTTGTCTTCAAAAAATCTTTTTATCAAGGAAGGCATTTGGTATTTTTGAAGAATTTCTTTTAATCCGTCGTTAAAACCGTTAAAAACCGTTTTATTAAGATCAATATCCAAATCAACGTCGCTTTTGATTGTCGCCAGCTGGTGGGCGAGTAAAACGTTTTCTTTATGATCCTGCAGTAATTGCTGGGGTTTGTCGTCGATTTTATCCAGATTTTTCAAAACGTTCTTCACCGTTTTATATTCGTTCAATAATTTGGCGGCGGTTTTCGGGCCGATGCCTTTGGCGCCTTTATAGTTATCGGATGCGTCGCCCATTAATGCTTTCAGGTCAGGGATCTGTTCCGGCTCAATGCCCATTTTTTCCTTGACCGCGGCCGGGTCATAAATTTTCGTCTGGGCGAAACCGATCTGCGGCGTGACGACAAAAACATTATTGCCGACCAACTGCATGATATCCCGGTCACCGGTCAAAATCAGCACCCGTTCTCCCTGTTTTTCCAGTTTTTTGGTGATCGTACCGATGACGTCATCGGCTTCAAAACCGGCTTTTTCAACATGGATGATTCCCGCTTTATCAAGTGCTTCCTTGACGGCCGGAAACTGGCAGGACAAATCGTCTTCCATTTTCGGCCGGTGGGATTGGTATTCCTTATATAATTTTTTCCGGAAAGTGGGAACGGGTGTATCAAAACAGACAATCAGATAATGGGGTTGGAAATCGGCAACGGCTTTTTTCAGAATCGTCAGGAAACCGTACAATGCATTAGTAGGAACTCCTTCCTTGGTTTTAAACGGAGGGAGGGCATGGTAAGCCCGGTGCATGATGGCATTGCCATCGATAAGTAAAGCGGTTGTCATTTCAACGTCGGATTGACTAAAATGTCGACCTTTTTTTTAGCGCCGACTATTTTTTCGAACTCATCCTGATCGAGGCTTTCATTTTTGATCAAAGCAGCGGCGACTTTATCCAAAGAATTTTTATTTTTCTTGACGATGTCGACGGCGACGGCGTAGCATTTACCGATAATTTCGTTGATCTGTTCGTCGATCTTCGCGAGCATACCCTGCGAGATGCTGTTTTGCTCATAATAGGATTTGCCCCATTCGGTAATATCCATGTTCGGACCGAAATTGATCGGTCCGAGATCGCTCATGCCGTATTCGATGACCATGGCCCGGGCGATTTTGGTTGCCTGGTCAAAATCATTGGCGCCGCCGGTCGTCACTTCGTTAAAAATCAGCTGTTCGGCTACCCGTCCGCCCATCATGACGGCAATTTCCTCGACCAAATGGGTTTTGGTTTCATGGAGTTTATCTTTGGCCGGCGGAATCAGGGTATATCCCAATGCCATGCCGCGGGAAACGATGGAAATACGATGAACCGGATCGGTATGGGCGAGGAAATGGGAAACGATGGCATGGCCGGCTTCGTGATAGGCTGTCAGCTGTTTGTCGACGTCGGATTGCAACCGTTTCTTTTCCGGTCCAAGCTTAACTTTGGTAGCCGCTTCCTCCAAATCGTCCATATTGATTTTGTCGCGGCCCTGACGGGCGGCATAAATAGCGGCTTCGTTAAGCATATTTTCCAAGTCGGCACCGGAGAAACCGACTGTCCGTTTGGCCACTTTTTCCCAATCGACCGAATCGGTAAACGGTTTGCCCTTGGCATAAATTTTCATAATTGATTTTCGACCATCGACATCAGGATAATCGACCATAATGTGTCGATCGAACCGGCCGGGACGCAATAGGGCCGAGTCTAAAAGATCGCCGCGGTTGGTGGCGGCAATGACCACTACCTGTTCATTGGGTGAAAATCCGTCCATTTCTACCAATATCTGATTCAATGTCTGTTCCCGTTCATCGTGTGAAGGCATGGCACCGACACTTCTCGCCCGACCGATGGCGTCGATTTCATCAATGAATATAATTGACGGTGCGCTTTTTTTGGCATTGACGAAAAGGTCGCGGACACGGGCGGCGCCGATACCGACAAGCATTTCCATGAATTCCGAACCGGCGATAGAAAAGAAAGGTACATTGGCTTCGCCGGCGACCGCTTTTGCCAGAAGCGTTTTTCCGACGCCGGAAGGTCCGATGAGAATGACACCTTTTGGCGTCCGGGCACCAAGTTTTTTATATTTTTCCGGATGTTTCAAAAAGTCAACAATTTCTTCCAGTTCTTTTTTGGCTTCATCAACACCGGCGACATCATTAAACGTCACTTTCGGCATGTCTTTGGAAAAACGTTTGGCCCGCGACTGGCCGAAAGAAAAAACGGAATCCTGCGCACCTTTGGCTTGGCGGAAAAGAAAAACAAAAAAAGCGACCATCAGAATCGTCGGGATAATGTTACTCAAAAAATTTATCAGTCCGGTAGATCCTTGCGTATTTTGGACGGTGATATTGACATTTCCCGGATTGACGCCATAATCTTTTAGCGTGGTGACGAAACTTTCGTTGGATTCGAGAATCGTTTGCGCCTCGCTACCGTTTTTATAATAAACGGTGACGATATTATCGGCAATATTCACCCGTGAAACCTTATTGCTTTTTATGTCCTGGACGACAGAGGTAATCGATTTTTCCGGCGTTTGTTGGGAGATGCCCTTGGAAATAGAACTATAGGCGTAAAAAAGAAAAATGATTAGAAAAAACACAATAAAAACATTTTTCAGGTCGAAATGGAACTGGAATTCCGATGTTTTTTTACCGTTTGCCATATGACAATTTTAGCAGATATTTGATAGAATTGGTAACTATGCCACTCCGCTTTGACTCGTGGCATGCCCACCGTAGCTGTCAAAGCTCCGTTGGGTATTCCTTCGCAGTTTGACAGCGAAGGGGCATATCAACCTCATGAACACTCTTTTTTTAACGAAAAAAAATTTTGATGAAGCGGTCGCCAAGACTGCTGATGTTTTAAAACGTAACGGGTTGGTTGTTGCCCCGTCGGACACAGTATACGCTTTGATTGTTAATGCTGCAAGTGCAAATTCGGTAAAAAAACTGATAGAATTTAAAAGCAGGCCAGCGGGGAAACCGATCTCCGTATTTGTCACCGGTTTCAAAGAACTGGAGGATAATGCCGGGCTAAACGGTTATCAGTCAAAAATCGTCCGTGAACTCCTGCCCGGTCCGTTTACCGTCATTTTGCCGTCAAGACATAAGGTTGCACCCATGCTGGAGTCGGAAAAAGGCACATTGGGCTTGCGCATTCCCGACTATCCGTTCATCAATCGGCTGGTGCGGGAGTTCGGCAAACCATTGACTGCTACGTCCGCTAATGTCAGCGGCCGGTCGCCCCATTACCGGATTTCTACACTGCTAAACGAATTGCCGAAGGCAAAAAAAGGGCTGGTAGACCTGATTGTCGACGCCGGGCAGCTGCCGCACAATGAGCCGTCGACCGTTGTCGATCTGACCGGAAGCGACCTGAAAATCGTCCGACAGGGCGACATCACGTTTAAGAGCAGCAAAAATTTTCTGTCGAAGTCCGCTTCTCAGACACAAAAAATCGGCCGCTATATTTTTGAAAAATATCGGGAACTGTCGTCGACCAAGCCGTTAATATTTATTATCGAAGGCGAATTGGGTGTCGGGAAGACAGTACTCATTAAAGGTATGGGGGAAGCGATGGGAATTGACAATATCATTTCACCGTCATATGTCATTTATTACGAATACGGTAATTTTTATCATTTTGACCTTTATAATGTGCAGGAACATGAGGAATTCGGTCATTTGGGAATCGACAAATTATTGAAACCGGGTAATATTTTAGCATTCGAATGGGGTGAAAAAAGCGGCAACATCATTGATAAATTAAAGGAAAAAGGCAATGTAGTATATATAAGGATGAGATATGTAAGCGAGAAGGAAAGGGAGGTAATTATAAAATCATGAAAATTTTAGCGATTGATACTTCCTGTGATGAAACGGCGGTCGCCGTGACTGACGGCCGGCGGGTTTTATCAAATATCATTTACTCGCAAATCCTTATCCATAAGAAATGGGGAGGGGTAGTGCCTTCTTTAGCCAAACGGGCTCATGAAGATCGGATCGATTTTGTCGTTGGTGACGCGCTGAAGAAGGCAGCGAATTTTGACGCTGTTGCCGTCACCCAAGGCCCCGGTTTGGCAGTGGCGCTTGAAGTCGGTATCAAAAAAGCCAAAGAACTGGCGCAAAAATACGGCAAAAAATTGATCGCCGTTAACCACTTGGAAGGACACGTCTATTCCTGTTTTGTTCAAAACAGTCAGGGCAATCCACCGATAGAATTCCGTTTTCCCTACCTCGCGCTAATTGTTTCCGGCGGCCATACGGAACTGGTTATTTTCAAAAACCATCTGCAATATGAAGTCATCGGCCAGACGGTTGATGACGCCGCCGGCGAGGCGCTTGATAAAGCAGGAAAATTATTGGGACTGGGTTATCCGGCCGGACCGGTGATCGAGCGGCTGGCGAAAGAAGCGGAGAATAAAGATTTTTATCATTTCCCCCGACCGATGTTGCGCTCAAACAATCTTAATTTTTCCTTTTCCGGGTTAAAAACGTCTTTTTATTATTTTTTACAACGCCATCCGGAAGAACAAAAAAAAATTAAGGAACTGGCAAGTTCGTTCCAGGAAGCGGTATTTGATACATTGATTGCCAAGACGGAAAAAGCTATCAATCAAACCGGAATTACCAACTTATTAGTCGGTGGCGGTGTAATCGCCAACCAGTATTTGCGGACAAAATTCCGTCAGCTGGCGAAAAAACATCAAGGGAGCGTATTATTTCCCTCTTATAAACATCTGACCGGCGACAATGCCGCCATGATCGGTGTCGTCGCGTATTACAAGGCGCAAAAAGGTCAATTTGTTTTCGATATTGTCGGGCTGGATCGGGTGCCGCGTTTAGGTTTATAGCATTGACAAAATCCGTCTTTCTGTTAAACTATTACTTAATACGTATATGTTAAATCTCAGTAATCAGTCGGATTATGGAATTTTATTCATTACTTCGCTTATCAATAAAACCGATTATGTTCCTCTTTCACAACTGGTAACCGAAACCAAACTGCCGCGCCGTTTTCTTGCCCGGATTGCCGCCGAATTGGTGAAGCACGGGTTAGTCGTTAGCCGCGAGGGGAAAGCCGGTGGTTATAAACTGTCACGCAAGGTTAACAGTATTTCTCTATACGATTATTTAAAAATATTTGAAAAGGATTTAAACATGGTTAAATGTAGCGATCCGCAGTATCAATGTCCATGGGATAAGTTTTGCCAGCATCGCGATTTTCTATCCCAGACCGTGAGCAGTATCGTCGTTGGTGAACTGCGAAAGCGAAAGTTCAACGAACTACTTTATGCTCACGCTTAAAAACCTGACCGTCAAGGCCGGTGATAAAACCATCCTTAAAAATCTGAATTTCCATTTCGAGAAAGGGAAAGTTTATGTCATCATGGGTCCGAACGGTTCGGGCAAGTCTACCCTGATCCGGGCGATCATCGGCGACCGGTCACTATCAATACAGGGTAAAATTTTGTTTGCCAGTAAAAACATCAGTCACCTACCGCCGGAGAAGGTCGCGGCATTGGGCATTTATGCTTCCTTTCAGAACCCGCCGGCGATTGACGGGGTGACGATTTACCAGTTTTTTTTCAGCTTTTTTGGCGCCAAGTATGATATTTTGGAAACAAAAGATAAAATCGACAGAATTGCAAATGCTCTGGCGATTAAACAGGAACTTTTAGACCGGCCGATGAATGTCAAGTTTTCCGGCGGCGAGAAAAAGAAACTGGAAGTGCTTCAGGCATTATTAATCAATCCCAAACTGATTATTTTCGACGAGATCGACAGCGGCGTTGATGCCGAATCGCTTAAACTCATTTTTACCAATCTTAAAAAATTTCAGACAAAGGACAAAACTTTTATTTTTATTACCCATTACGAAAAAATTTTCGATTATTTGCAGCCGGACGTTATTCTAACAATTAAAAATGGTGTTATCACACGATGAAACAGTCATATTTTTTTGAATCAAAACAGGGTTTGTCCGATCAGTCAATTGATCAATTGATACGGGCAAAGAATGAGCCGGACTGGATGAAGGATTTCCGGAAAAAAGGCTACCGTTTTTTTTGCAAATCAAAATTGCCGGTTATTAAAGGCATTGACCTGTCGGAAATAAATTTCAACGAAATTTATTCGTTTCTCAAGCCAATCGAAAAACAGGTTGATCAATGGGAAAAGTTACCGGCCGATATTAAAGCTACTTATGAAAAATTAAATATCCCGGTCTGGGAGAGAAAATATTTTGCCGGCGTTTCCGCTCAATATGAAAGCATGGTAGTGTATGAAAAAACGAAAGAGGAATTGCGGCGGCAAGGGGTGATTTTTGTTGACATGGATACGGCGGTACGACAGTACGGTGACAAACTTCAGACGTTATTCGGCTCAGTCGTCGCAGCGGACGAAAATATTTTTACGGCCCTCAATTCTGCCTTTTGGTCCGGCGGAGTTTTTATCTACGTGCCGAAAAACGTCAAAGTAAGCTTGCCGCTGCAGTCATATTTTTATATCAGCCGTAACCAGTTCGGCCAGTTTGAGAGGACGCTGATCCTGGCCGACGAAGGCAGCGAAGTTACTTATCTTGAAGGCTGCAGCGCGCCGGTCTATTCCTCATATTCCCTGCATGCCGGGTTGGTGGAGATTATCGTCAAAAAAAGGGCAAAAGTCCGTTATATCACCGTCCAGAATTGGAGTAAAAATATATACAACATTTCGATCAAACGGGCAGTCGTTGAGGAAAACGGTACGATAGATTGGACAGTGGCGAGCATCGGATCGAAAATGACTATCAGTTATCCGACGAGCATCCTTAAAGGTGAGGGAGCCAGATCCAGCCACACCGGCTTGACCGTCGCAACGGCTGGCCAGGTATTGAATTCCGGCGCCAGGGTAATTCATGCTGCTTTGCGAACCTCAAGCAATATTGTTTCCAAAAGTTTATCACTCAAGGGAGGTAAATCCATTTTCACGGGTAATATCAGGGTTCCCAAGGAAATCAGCGGGACAAAATCATTTATGCAATGCCATTCATTAATTCTTGACAATCAGTCAGCCAGCTTGTCGTTTCCGTCGTTAACGATCGAAAATAATCAGGCGCAAATCGGCCATGAGGCGACATTCGGCGGTTTGTCGGAAGAACAGCTGTTTTACTTAAAGTCTCGTGGCCTAACCGAAGAAGAAGCAACAGCGTTACTTATAAACGGTTATATTGCTCCGGTTATCAAGGATATGCCGCCGGACTATATCGTCGAGTTGCGAAAATTAACAGAGATGGAAATTAAAGGAGGATAAAATGACGGATATTAGAAAAATCAAACGGGATTTCCCCGTTTTTATCCATAATCCGGGACTGGTTTATCTCGATTCCGCCGCGACATCATTAAAGCCACAGTCCGTGATCGATAAACTAGCGGAATATTACACTAAATACCCGGCCAATATTCACCGTGGCATTTACCGGATTTCGGAAAAAGCGACGGAAGAATATGAAAAAAGCCGGATCGCCGTCATGGAATTTGTTAATGCACGCCGGTTTGAGGAGATAATTTTTACCCGGAATACGACAGAATCAATCAATCTTATTGCTTACTCGTTGGGGCGGCAGATCGTCGGCGCCGACGACGAAATCGTAACGACGGTCATGGAGCACCACTCGAATTTTGTGCCGTGGCAGGTATTGGCCGATGAAGCCGGAGCGGTATTTAAAGTCGTCGATATTAACGGTGACGGTTGTTTGGATGTGAATACCAGCAATCTAGCCGGAATTATTACCAAAAGAACAAAAATACTGGCATTAGCATATGTTTCCAATGTTTTAGGCACGGTTAATCCGGTTAAGAAAATCATTCGTGCGGCTAAAAAGATCAATCCAAAAATTATTACCGTCGTTGACGCCGCCCAGGCAGTGCCGCATATGCCGGTTGACGTCCGGGATCTCGGCTGTGATTTTCTCGCTTTTTCCGGCCATAAAATGTTGGGGCCGACCGGTATCGGCGTATTATACGGCCGGTATGACCTGCTAAACAGCATGTTTCCATTCAATTTCGGCGGCGGAATGATCAAGGAAGTAACCATTGAAAAAACCGAATTTCCGCCACCACCGGCCAGATTCGAAGCGGGGACACCGGCGATCGCCGAAGCGATCGGTCTGGGAGAAGCAATCAAATACCTGCAAACGACCGGCATGGATAAAATTGCCGCTTATGAAAAAAAATTAACTGCGTATGCAATTAAACATTTAATCGAATCATTTGGAGCCGATATTAGAGTTCTTGGACCGAAAACTGCAGACAACCGGGTGGGTGTTTTGACGTTTGCGTTTAAAAATTACCATCCGCACGATATTGCCCATATCCTGGGTGAAGAAAATATCTGTATCCGGGCGGGACATCACTGCGCCATGCCGGTGCACAATCGCTTCGGTTTGGCGGCGTCGGCACGAATGAGTTTGTATTTGTATAACGACTATTATGACATCGATAAACTGATTGATGGGTTAAAGAAAGTCAAGAAAATATTGAAATGACCACCATTTATCAAGAATTACTGTTGGCGCATTATCAAAATCCCAAGAATTTTGGCCGGATTATTCATCCGGGCAAGACAATAACCGTTGCCAATCCATTATGCGGTGATGTAATTACGATGGATGTCATTGTCGCCGACGGAAAAGTAAAGGAAATCAAATTTTCCGGTCATGGCTGCGTTATTTCACGGGCGTCGGGATCGCTTTTGACGGAATATGCCAAAAACAAATCGCAAAAGGAGTTGCTAAAGCTTGACCGGGCCTTTATCATTAAATTATTGGGCATCGAGCTTGGTGTCAACCGAATCAAATGTGCGATGCTCCCGCTTGAAGCATTACAAAAATTATTAATTTAATCACTATGGCAGATCAAAATCTTTTAGATCCCACTCATCCATCCGGCCCGGTAGCTGTTCGCAAGTTAAAAACCTGGGTTGACCGTGATCTATGCATTGGTGCCGCCACTTGTGTCGCCATTGCTCCCAAAACTTTCGTCCTCGATTCCGAAGCGAAAGCGGTTTATCTGAATACTACCGCCGAAGATAACGACGAAACGATTATTGATGCCGCCAAAGGTTGTCCGGTTGCGGCAATTATCATTGAAGACGAGCAGGGAAATCGGATATTTCCTAAATAATCCAATAAATGCATTAATCAGATTATTTATTGGTTTATTTGAATATTAAATTTTATGACAGATTTCTCAATTGTAATCGGCGGGGAGGCCGGTATGGGTATCATGACAACCGGCGCAATTTTTTCCCGGATCGCCAGCCAATCAGGCTATCATGTTTTCGATTACGTTGAATACCCGTCGCTTATCCGCGGCGGCCACAATGCTTATGAAGCGCGAATTGCCGAAGAGGAAGTCGGAACACTGTGTCCAACCGTCGATTTGCTCGTTTGTCTGAACGAAGATACTTACGTCAGGCACAAAAGCAAATTGCATCCGGATAGTGTGGTTATTTATGATAATGAAGAATTTACGATCAGTGACGACTGCCAGAGAATCGCCGTTCCTTTCAAAAAAATCTTGCAGGAATTGAAGGGTCAGGCGGTGATGAAAAATACAATTGCCATCGGTGCCGCCCTGGCGGCGACCGGGACTGATTTATCCCGTTTGAACACGATTCTGGAGAAACAGTTTGCAAAAAAAGGCGAGGAAATAATCAACTTCAATAAAAAATTCGCCGAAATGGGCTTTAACCATGTCGAAACCAATTATCCGTTATTAGTGAAGAATTTATTGGCCGGGAAACCGGCGGAAACAAAACTGGTTATTTCCGGCAACGAGGCATTTTCCCTGGGGTCGATCATTGCTGATTGCCGGCTTTATGCCGCCTATCCGATGACGCCGGCATCGACAGTCCTGACTACAATGGCCGCCTGGCAGGAAAAAACGGGTATCATCGTCCGCCACTCGGAAGACGAGATTGCCGCCATAAATACGGTAATCGGCGCCTCTTTTGCCGGCGCCCGATCATCAACCGGAACGTCCGGAGGTGGTTTTGCCCTAATGGTGGAATCGGTTTCGCTGGCCGGAGTGACGGAAATGCCCGTCGTCATTTTTATCGCTTCCCGGCCGGGCCCGGCGACCGGCATGCCGACCTGGACCGAACAGGGTGATCTGCTCTTTGCTGTCCATGCCGGCCACGGTGAATTTCCTAAAATCGTACTCGCCCCCGGTGATGTATATGAGATGCTGGAGCTGACGGCCAAAGCCTATAATTTAGCCGATATTTACCAGCTACCGGTGATAATCCTATCCGATATGTATCTGTCCGAATCTCACCGAACTCTTACCAAAAGTTTTCTTGATTCACTGATTACCGGGTATAAGATAGAGAGAGGGAAAACGGAAGAAAGTTCAAAGTTCAAGGATCAAAGTTCAAAGTATTTAAGATATAAAATTACTGATGATGGAATATCGCCCCGACTGATTCCGGGCGCACCGGGAATATATTACCAGGCCAATTCCTACGAACATCTGGAAGACGGCCATACGACGGAAGAGGCTAAGCCACGGATTGATCAGGTTCACAAACGAAGTCGAAAAATAGATACGTATTTTAAAAACCACTTTCAGTCGCCGGCAGTGTTTGGCGACCTTGGAAAAAGCGATACGGTTTTTGTCGGTTGGGGAAGCACCAAGTGGCCGATTCTGGAAGCGCAGAAACAACTGAAAAATCAGGGAAAGGAAACGGCGTTTGTCCACTTCACTCATGTTTATCCGCTGTCTAAAGAACTGGTCCAGCCGTTTTTTCCCGCCGGTAAAAGATATGTCTTGGTGGAAAACAATTCACAAGGGCAGTTTGGGAAATTATTGCGGGCAGAAACGGGAATAAGCGTCAATGAAAATATATTGAGATATGATGGCAGGATGGTGACACCAGAAGAAATAGTTTCGCGGGTAAACGGGTTAACAAGTTCACGAGTTTAATATGTCAACAATTCAGGATTTTTCCGGATACACACCAACATGGTGTCCGGGCTGTGGCGATTATGGGATTGGGATTGCTATTAAATCGGCCCTTGTTCAATTGAACTACGACCCGTCGCAGGTCGCCGCCGTTTTCGGTATCGGCTGTTCGGGTAACATGAATGATTTCCTGAACGCCTATGCCATTCATAGTTTGCATGGCCGGGCGATCCCGAATGCGATCGGAATAAAACTGGCGAACCATAAGTTGCCGGTGATTGTAGTTGCCGGCGACGGTGACTGTTACGGCGAAGGCGGTAACCATTTCCTGCATGCCTGCCGCGGTAATCACGATATCACCGTCATTATCCACGATAACTGTGTATACGGGCTGACGACCGGCCAAGTAGCACCGACTGCCCAAAAAGGGTTCAAATCCAAATCGACGCCGGCGGGGATCATTGAGGTCCCCATAAATCCCACGGCGCTGGCTCTGACGGCAGGCGCCACTTTTGTCGCCCAGGCTTTTGCCGGCGATACGCCGCAGGTCATTTCGATGATCAAAGAAGGGATTAAGCACGAAGGATTTTCGCTCATAAATGTCTTGCAACCATGCGTCACATTTAATAAAATAAATACCTATCAATATTACCGGGAGCACATTCATAAGCTGGGGGACGGTTATCGGGCTGATAATTTGCAAGCGGCACTGACGGAAGCGTTGGGTATAAACCAGGAAAAATTTCCCGTCGGTATCCTGTATCAAACCAAACGGTCAACCTATACCGGCGAACTGCCGCAGGTAGCAGAAAAGCCGCTTATCGGCAAGCAAAGATTCACCGATTTTGAAAAACTGGTCCCCGATTTTATATAAGGAATTTGAACGATTTGAGGAGTTTAGAGTATCAGATCATTATAGGATTAAGACAAAATAATCACTCTTGACAATTAGCAATTAAGTTGTTATACTGCTAAAAGATATGTCATTTTTAATTGGAGCGTCAGAACAATCCGTTTACCCTGTTACCGCCGTCCGCGACGGCATCGTTTTTCCCAGTACAGAGAATGTTTTGGTTTTTGGTCGTCCCAAAAGCATTGCCGCCATTAATGCCGCCAATACTAAAGATAAGAAAATCGTTTTGATAATGCAGAAAAAGCCATCCCAGGATGATCCGGGGGTCAGTGACTTGTACAAAGTTGGTGTTTTGGCAATAATTGAAAAGACGGTCATCGGCGAGAAAGGGGAAATCAATGCTTTGGTTCACGGCAAGGAAAAAGTCCAGATCGTCGATTATACTCCCAATACCGCCTACTTCGAAGCCAAGGTCCATCCGATAAAGGAGGCGGTAGTCGACGACAATGAAATCCAGGCGATGGTCAAGCTGATTTCCGCGCAGGTGAAAAAGGCCATCAATCTCGGCAAAACCGTTGATTTTGTCTTCCTGATGAATATTCTTAATGTTACCAATCCGGCCAATTTCTCCAATCAGATTGCCGTTGTTTTGGACCTCAAGCCGGAAGAGCGTCAGGGGCTTTTGGAAGAGACCGATCTTAAGACCCGTTTAAAAAAAGAAGTCGACTATATCAACCGGGAAATAAAAATTCTGGAAATCGAATACAATCTTTCATCCAAGACCCAGAAGAAATTTGAGCAGGGAATGAAGGAAAGTTTCCTGCGGGAAAAGATGAAGACTATTGAAGAGGAGTTGGGCGAAAAAGGTGAGGATAAAGACATTCTGGAATACAAAGAAAAAATCCGGAAAGCCAATATGCCAAAAGACGTCGAGGAAAAGGCGCAGAAAGAACTTAAGCGCCTGATCCAGATGTCACAGTTTAATCCGGAGTCTTCTTATATCCGCACTTATCTTGACTGGTTGGTGGAACTGCCGTGGAGCGTTTTGGCTGCGGCGGACGAAGTCAATATCCGGGCCGCGGAAAAAATTTTGAATGTAGATCATTACGGTCTGAAAAAGATCAAAGAAAGAATTCTTGAATATCTGGCGGTCATCGAACTTATCAATAAGAAAAAACAAAACGACAAAAAAGAAAGACAGCCGACAATCCTTTGTTTCGTCGGCCCGCCCGGTGTCGGAAAAACATCTCTTGGAAAATCCATCGCCCGCTCACTGGGGCGGAAGTTCGTAAAGATATCACTGGGAGGTATCCGCGATGAAGCGGAGATCCGCGGCCACCGCCGGACATATGTCGGCGCCCTGCCGGGAAGAATCATCCAGGGGATCAAACAGGCCGGCACTAAAAATCCGGTTTTCATGCTCGATGAAATTGATAAGATCGGCCGGGATTACCGCGGCGATCCGTCATCGGCCCTGCTCGAAGCTTTGGATCCGGAACAAAACCATTCTTTTTCCGATCATTATCTGGAAGTTCCTTACAATTTATCAGATGTATTTTTTATTACGACAGCCAATATTCTCGATACCATACCGGAAGCGCTGCTTGACCGGTTGGAGGTCATTAATTTTCCCGGCTATACCGAAGACGAAAAATTCAATATTGCCGAGAAACATCTCATTCCAAAGCAGATTGAGGCGCACAGCCTGAATGATGAAAAAATCGTCATGACCGGCGAGGCGCTAAAGACGATGATCCGCCGGTATACCCGTGAGGCCGGAGTCCGCGAACTTGAACGGCAGATCGCGACCATTTTCCGGAAAATCGCCCGGGAAATTGTCGAAAACCATATTAAGGGAAAAACGATAAAAAATGCCGACCTGTCTAAATACCTCGGCCCGTATAAGTATTCCGACCAGATGATCGAGGAAAAAGATACTATTGGTATCTCGACCGGTCTGGCCTGGACTCAGGCGGGCGGAGACATTCTCTTTATCGAAGTGGCCGTCATGCCGGGTAAGGGCGGTCTGACGCTAACCGGCCATCTGGGCGAAGTGATGAAAGAATCCTGCCAGGCGGCATTGTCCTACATCCGTTCCCGCTGGAATATGTTCGGACTGAAAAAAGAATTCTTCCATTCGGTCGATATCCATGTTCACGTCCCCGAGGGAGCCGTGCCGAAAGACGGTCCATCGGCCGGGACGGCGATTACGACAGCGATGGTGTCGGCGTTGACCAAAATTCCGGTCAAACGGACGGTTGGGATGACTGGTGAAATTACTTTGCGCGGCCGGGTGCTGGAAATAGGCGGCGTTAAAGAGAAAGTAATTGCTGCCCACCGGGCCGATATTAAAACAGTGATCATGCCGAAAGACAACAAGAAAGATTTGGAGGACATTCCGAAATACGTCCTTGACGATTTGAACTTTGTCTTCGTCGATCACATGGATGAAGTCCTGAAGGTTGCCTTAGCTTATCCCAAAAACAAACCGCAGTTTCCGCTGGTTTCTCCCAAAATGTACGCCCAGTTGAAAAAGGAAAGCAATCACGAAGAAAAGACTAATTGACGTCTTACCCAATAAGCGAAATTATATAATCTGTAGATAAAAGTATTGATCACCAAGTCACAGCTACCGATCATTTGAGTGGATTTTCCGTTATAGCCTTCCTTGAAGCGGGTAAAGCCGGACCAATCATGATTCTGGTTATAGCCAGGGGCGAGTGATCCCCACATATCAAATTTTTCCGCTCCCAGTTTCTTGCCCAGCCTGATTGCTTCCCACATCAGCAAATTCGCACCCATCAGGTTACGGTATTCCAAAGACGTTCCCCCGTAGGGATAATAAAATGCTTTGTTGAAATAAAAAAGCTCATAAGCAGCCAGAGGCGTGTCTTTGTAAAAAGCGATTAAAATATGGGCAATGCCGTTTTTCAGGCTGTCCCAGATTATCCGGTGATAGCGAGGCGTATGACCATGGTATTTTTGCCGGCGGCAGGTATCGAAATAAAGCTTTTCGAAAATTTTGTAGCCGGCGTCATCGGACATTTCCCGGACGGTGACGCCTTTTTTCTGGGCGAGCCGGATGTTGTAGCGTGTCTTTGGTTTCATCTGCCTTAGGAGTTCGTCTTCGGATTTGTCGAGATCGAGAATGATTGTCCAGTCAGGAAAGAGGGGATGGGAAGATTTGACAAGATTGCTATATTGCTTCACTGCTTTATTGTTCCATTGTTGATCAGGCTCGATTTTAATAAAAATAATATTGTGTTTTTTCCCGTAATCCGTCAGGAATTCCAGCACTTCTTTTGTCGGCGTGGCGGAGCGGGGGAGATAGCCGATTTTATAATTCGTGTAGGGCAGTTTATGGAATGTTAGCTGGTAAACGTGTTTTTCGTCGCTTAAGCGCAAGACTTCGATGCCCATTTTTTTCCGCGCTTCCCCCCATTGCCAGGATTGTAGGGGGTGGTTGGCGAGCCGGTTATACTTTTCACAATCAAAATCGTCTTTAATGATATTGATAGCCATGTAATTGAATTATAAATTCTTTTTGAAGAAATCGGCGGTGATATTAATCGCTTGGGTTTCGAATGGTTCTTCGTGAAAACCGTGTTCGGCCCCTTCTATGGCGGCAAATTGTCCCTGTTTCAAATTTGCGGCATATGTTTGCGAATCTTCGAAAGGAACTTTTGTGTCTTTATTTCCATGAATGATTAATAAGGGAATAGTAAGAGTTTGTATCGTCTTATACGGAAACAGTTTAGACATATCATTAAATAAATTTTTACCAATAATAAAATTTTTACTCCCAAGCGTTGTCCAGCCTTTTTGAGCAATATCGGTTTTCATATGGTCTTTGCGGGATTGGATCCAGGGAACTGTGGGGTTGAGAAAGCAATGATCATAATTCAAGACAGGATTCCAGAGACAGGCGCAAACCAGCTTGTCCTGATTCTGACCGGTAAATAAAGCAGTTATTCCGCCGCCGAAACTGGCACCCATTAATCCAATGTGTTTGTAACCTTTGGTTGAAACCAGTCGGTAAGCAGCATAAAGATCTATCAGTTCATTTTCAATAGTCATATCGACTGATCTGCCTTCGCTTTCACCGTGACCGCGGAAATCAAAACGAAAAACGGCGTACCCCATATCGGATAATGTATCCGCCAATCTGACAAATACGCCGCTCTCATCCTTATCAACCGTAATTCCGTGGACCAATATGATGGCTTTGTCGGTATGCTGACCGGGAAGATGCCAAACACCGGCTAATTTGGTGCCGTCTTTTGACTGAAAAGTAATTTTATCCATTTTTAGCAGCATCTTTAATGACTTTCAGAGTTTCTTCACCGCAGCGGTTCCAGGAGAACGTTTTGATTCTTTCCTTGCCTTTTTTGATCAATTCAGCCCGTAAGTTTTTATCCTCTTTCAGTATTTTCAGTTTCTCGACCAGGTCGTAAATGTTGTGCGGATCGAAATAGAGACAGGCATCACCGCCGACCTCCGGCAGGCTGGAGGCAAACGAACTCACGACCGGACAATCATGATTCATCGCTTCCAATATCGGAATGCCGAATCCTTCGTAAAATGACGGCATGACAAAACAAAAAGCCTCCTTGTACAAAAGCAGCAATTGGTTGTCGGTAACATAATCGGTGAAAAAAACGTCATCATTCAATCCAAGGTTCGAAACCTTGTCAAATATTTGATCAAACAACCAGCCTTTTTTACCGGCGATAATCAGGGAAAACTGGGGATAGAGCTGTTTTAATTTGGCGAAGGCCTCAATCAGGGTATCAATATTTTTTCTCGGCTGTAAAGTGCCGACATAAAGGATGAACGGTTTGTCGACGGCATCGTCGATTTTTTCATCGGCAAACCGGCTGTGTTTGACGGCTTTTTTTTCGTAACCATTATAAATAACTTCGATCTTATCTTCCGGTAAGTAATATGATTTAACAATGTCTTTTTTAGTGGTTTTGGATACGGCAACAATTTTTTTAGCATGATTGACGGAGTATTTCGTCCAGTTTGTCAGTTTATATAAATCCGATTTAAGAAAATCGTCCGGGTAATACAGATACGACAGATCATGGATGGTGACGACACAAGGTACCGGACTGAAACGCGGAATGTAATGCGCCGGCGAAAAAAAGACGTCAATTTTCCGCTTTTGGTAAAGACGCAACGGTAAAAATAATTGAGACCACAGCCATTTTCCCGGTACGACTTCATAACGGAAGTAGCGACTGGTTTTTGGCAGATCGGGCAGGGGAGAATGGCGGAGATAAACGGTAAAGCCGGTGCCGGAATCGGCATGTTTTTGAAAATAACGCAATAAATTAAGTGTATAGACGGAAACGCCAACCCGTTTCATCACATTGGCTTCATTGCCGTCGATTCCAATAATCATATTGGTTTAATTTGTAGTGGAGTGATTTATCACTCCTAAATTATCAAATGAATATTGAGGAGCAATGAATTGCTCCGCTACATATTTAGTGAATTAATTAATTTATTATAATACCTTTCCCACGTAAATGTTCTGCTTCTCATCAATCCCTTTGTTATCAATTCATTTCTTAATTTTTTATCCCGACTCATTTTATTAATACAATGAGTCATGGCGTTTACATCGTTTGGGTCAAATGTTAGGGCAGCGTCGCCGGCGATTTCGGCAATGGAGGAAGTATCGGAACAGGCAACCGGCGTTTCCAACTTCATCGCTTCAATAATCGGGTAACCGAAACCTTCCCAGATGGAGGGATAGACAAAGAACAGAGAAGAAGAGTATAGAGAATAGAGATCGGAATCGGGAACGTAACCCAATAATTTTAAATTAGAAATTTTAAACTTGAAATTAGTATTGCCCCAACCTTCAGGACCGGCAATTACCAAATCTATTGCTTCATTGTTCCATTGTTTCATGGCTTCGAGAAGACGCTCAATATTTTTGCGCGGTTCGAGTTTGCCGACCGCCAGAATAAAAGGTTTTGTCAGGTTATATTTTTTGAGAGTTTCTTTGATAGCCGTCTGTGCCGGTTTCGTTACCGTTACTCCCGGATAATTGACAACGATTTTATCGGTGGCAATGCCGAACATATCAATAACATCTTTTTTAGTCGCTTCCGAATCGGTAAAGATTATGTCCGATTCCTTTTTCACCCACTCGAGACGTTTGATTTGCGTCTGCCTGATTCTGGTATTGACGGTTTCCGGGTAACGTTTGAAAACAAGGTCGTGAACTACCGTCGCTTTCTTTGTCCGGCTGACTGCCGGCTCCGCCCAATCGGAAGTGATGAACCAGTCGAACGATTCACCGATTTTGATCTGATGGAAATCGTTCCATAACAACGACAATACCGATGGCGGGAGTTTCCATTTCAATAGTTTGAAACCGCGGTCGACGATTCTTTTTTCCAACTCTTTACTCAGCTGTCGTCTTAAACCGGAAAAAAAGAATAGCCAATCATTATTTTTATCATATTCCAAAACCGCGTTAACCAAACCGTCGGTAAAGCGGGCAACTCCGGTGCCGTTATAAACGATCTGGGAAATGTCAATTCCTATTTTCATAAAGCAGTTCCAATTTTTTGGCGATCATTTGCCAGTTATATTTTTCTTTGACCAAAGAGTAAGCATTGGATCTTATTGATTCATATCGCCGCGGATGTTCGATAAGAGAAAGGATTTGCTTGGCAAAATCGGGCGCGGTGCTGGCAATAACGACATCCCGGCCGGTTATGACCTCCAGTCCTTCCACCCCGGTTTTGGTGGCGACAACGGGAACGCCGGCCGCCATAGCGGCCAATATCTTCAGCCGCGTGCCGCCGGGACCGAAAATCGGCGCGATGAAAAAAGTAGCGTTTTGAAAAACCGATTTTATGGTCTGGCCGTCCTCGGGCCGGTTATTAATAATGTTGATTCCAGGTTTTGCCAGTGACCGGATTTTATCGGCATTCTGGCCGGAAATAATGACTTTTACTGCCGGTATCAGATCGTATATGTGCGGATAAATTTCATTCACCAAAAATTTGGCGGCTTCGATATTTTGTAACCAGTTAAAATTTCCCTGGAAAAGAACAACTGGATGTTTCAGATCAATCGCATTCAGTTTTTTGGCAATCATCTCATCACCGGCGCCGTTGGGGACGATCGCCGTGGCAATCGAATTTTCCAGTTTTTTGATCAGTTTTTCGTCGGTGGCCGAAACGGCGGCGACAATATTCGCTTTTCGCCAGTAGTACCTTTCCCAATATTTTAATTTGAGTATGTCGATCGACAAGAGCAGCCGGAACGGCAGCGGCAGGGAATTGATAAAATGCTGGTAGACTTCGTATTCGATTGTTTGCTCAACCAGAACAATCGGAATTTTCGTATTGGGAATATGCGGCATGATATAAAATGTTTCGGCATGGATGACATCGAATCTTTCCTTTATCAACAGATTGGAAACAACCTGTTTGGCTTCACTGGAATAATTGCGAACAATCAAAAAGGGCAGAAGAGAAAAAATAGCTTTAGTAATATTAGATAGTTGCCAAGGTTTTTGTGGCCGCCGGCAAAGATAAATTTTCCGACAATAGTGTCGGAGATGATTGAGATATTTTTTTTCGTCGTCATTTTTATAAAGAGCAACGAGGGTGATTTGATGCCGTTTGCTCAAATATTTAAGCAGGTTTAACGTTCTGATTTGTCCACCGGAGGAGGGTGGGTAGGGAACATATGGAGTCAGCATCAGAATTTTCATGATTAAAGTTTGAACAAGGCAAATTTATCGTTTTCGAAGACAACAGGGTATTTTTGCTTTTTGAGCGTGTCGATTTCACCCTGGTTGAGAGTGGCCAGATACGAATAACCCATTTTTGCCAGGACGGCCGGATCTTTATAAATGGATGGCGCCCCCCGGCGGTCGGCCAGATAAAGTAAAGTGGTGTCGCCAAGCCGGTCGGTGACGATTTTGTCGGTCGGGGCGGTCAAGGTATTGATTATTTTGGCGATTTGCGGCAGTTCGGCCGGATAATCATAAAAACCCCTTACGTTGTAAAACGAGAAAAATAAGCTGATGGCGAAAACGAACATGACTACCAAAACATTAATGGCCGGATGAACGAATAATTTACGGACCGTGAACAAATAAGAAGCTCCCAAACCGACAAACAAGGCTATCGCCGGCAGGGCGATCGTTTGATAATATTCGTGTTGGACATTGCCGCCCTGGAAAGTAAAAAGATAAATCAAGGCGGAAAAAAGCATGCTATGAAGAATCCATCTTTTCGGTCTGACCAGGGCACCGAGTATTAAAAAGAACGTGAGATAACCGCCAAGTATCAGGTTATTGATCCGCTCAAAAAATATCCAGCGGAAAAACGCCGGCCGGAAAAAAATATTCTGTAAACCCTGGTATGTATTGACACTGGTTAACAGCCATTCACTTGGCGGAATGCCTTCGGGAAACTGGCGGATATAAAGGCGCCACCAGGCAAAAGGAACCAGGGCGATAATAAAAAATAAATAAACCGGCCATTTTTTGATGAAGTGAAAACGGAATTTTTTGAAAAAAATAAAAAGCAGAACCAGTCCGTAAAAGCCGGCAGTTGGCATGATTAAAACAGCGGCGGCAAAACTGATGATGGATATGAGGAAAAAAAGACCGGCGGTAAAACCTTTCCGGTCGGAATATAGATAAAGGAAAAAAATTGCCATCAGGGAAAAAGCGGTGGCCGTCGTTTCCGGTAAAACGACCCGGGAGAAAAAGACAAAAAAGGGAAAAACGGCATATGTGGCAGCGGTAAAAAATGCCGCCAGCCGGCTGCTTTCTTTCAGCGCCAGATAATAAATTACGGCAATGATGATAAGCGAGAAAAAAGCCGTTGTTAACCGGCCGTAAACTTCAATTGGCAACACGGGTAAAAGTTTATAAGCAAATGCGAATATCGCATTGTAAATCGGGAATTCCACGAAACGCAATCCTTGAGGATTATCCAGTCCGGCCGCCGATTGATTGCTTGACAAATCATCGTACCGCGGATGAAGAAAATCAAAACCCCAACGGACGAAATTGCGGCCAACAGCAGCCGTATCGGCCTGGCGCCAGGAATGCAAATCGGCCAGCGGGGTATTGATTTTGTATAAGCGGGCAGCTATTGCCACAACGATAATGACTGTCAAAATCAGGCAATCGAGTTTGGTAAACGGATTAGGCTGCTCTTTTTTCATACAATATTGAGCCAATTAAGAGTCCGGCAATAAGCCAGAACTGGAAGGCGATTTTCGACGCTTCGAAAACATCAATATAACTGGCGTTAATGAGTAATCCGCCCAATCCAAACAGGAAAGCGTAATAAATGTACTTATCATTGGTTTTTTGCTTATTAGCAAATTGCAACATGTCTTTGGCCAGGAAAAAAAGAATCAGGGCAAATAATGCTGACCCCAGCAGTCCGACTTCCCCGAATGACCTGAGGTAATCGTTGTCTGTTGCTTCGGTAATAGACGAAGGGCCGGTACCCAGAATCGGATTGGTCAAAAAGGCGTTGATTGCCCGCGGCCATTCGACCTGCAGTCTGGTGGCAAAAGAGATATCGGAAACGACGGTATTGACCGGTTTGAGATTCGCCGATAAGGAAGCGATCATTTGTTGTTCCTGCTCACTGGATAATTTTTGACCGGTGCTTTTTTCCTGCTCGTGAACCTGGTCAAGCAATCTTTGTTGAAGCAGGTTTTCTTCATTGGTGGAAACGGCTCCTCCCTGTTTCTGGAGAGGAATATAAAACGAGCCGGCCGGCAGAGTCTTGGCTGACAGTTTTTGGGGGACGACGACATTGCCGGTTTTCTGATCGACAAAAATCTGTTTTACCTGAAAAGTCCGCTGGAAGCGGGAAGTGAGGCTGTTGGAAGTGAAAGTAAAAAGCAGGGTAAAAACTAAAGCGATAGCCAACGGCTTGAATTTGCGGAAGATGAACAGGAACGGAAAAGTAGAAACAATATAGGCGCCGTAGGAAATCCGCGATGCGGTAAAAATCAGGATAAGCACTCCCAGGATAAAAAGGATAATATAATATATTTTTTTCCTGGCGAAATAAAAAGCCCAGACAATCGGTAGAAGCAATACCAGATAACCGGCCAGATCATAATGGCCGGCAAATGTCGAGGAAATCCGGGCATCCGGCGTCAAAAAAAGGAGATAGCCTTTGGCATATTCCGGATTCATCGTTTGGACAGCGGGCCAGCCTAAAAACTTCTGTCCCAGTCCGTAGATGTTTACCAACAGAAAAGCCAAGAGCACCAGCCCCATATAACGGAAGAAGTCCTTTTTGCTTTTTATTACCGATATGGCAACAAAAAAAACAAACATGTATTCCACCCGGCGCAAAGCGTTTAAGTAGCCGAGATGGCTGATGACGATATTTTTGGCAATATACAATCCCCACAAGGTCGAAAGAAAAACCGCTCCCCAGAACAAGCTGAAGAGAATGATATAGCGGCGGTTGAGGGTCACTTTTTTCCGCAAAAACTGAATCGAAAAAACGGCAAACATTAGGGCAGCATAGACGTCTTCCAGACGAAAAGCGATATAAGTGTAGTTGATCATGTGAAGAGGCAGTTTGGGGTAAAGGGGAATAAAGAAAATATAAATACCGACCAGGATGCCAAGAATATTACCATCAAGCCATTTTAATGATTTCGACAGCTTTTTCATAAGTCGTGGTCAGGTAATGATTATGGGTGATTTTACCAATTAATAATGCGATTTCCGCTTTCAATTGTAGCATAAATTTGAGTAAAAACATAATCAGGGGACGGTTATAGTGTTTCCGGTAAAAATAGGTAAAGCCTTTATAGACCTGCAGGATGGGATAAGTCCGGCCGCCGCTTGAAGCGCTTCCCAGATGGATAAAACGGGCCGCCGGAGTAAACCAGACGCGATAACCGGCTTTTTTAGCCCGATAAAGCAAATCGACCTCGTCCATATACATGAAAATATCCTCGTCGAACCCGCCGATCTTTTGGAAAAAATCTTTTTTGGTCAAGATGCAGGCACCGGAAACCCAATCGACTTCGGTCAGTTTATCCGGCGAATAACGGGTCAGCCCCCAATAATCGCCGCGCAGGAACAGGGCGCCGAAGATAACCGGCAGGGTATAGAATGGTCCGGCCGATGGTTGAGATGTTTTATCTTTGTTTAACAGCTTGCCGCCCAAAAATTGAATATCTTTTTCGTTTCGTTTATAAACCTTGAGTAAAGTTTCGATCGCGTTATCAAGAACGACGGTATCAGAATTCAAAAACAGCAGATATTTTCCCTGAGCGATCTGGACCGCCTGATTGTTGGCCCGGGCAAAGCCGACGTTTTTATTGTTAATAATAAGTTGCAAAGCCGTCAGTTGCGACCGTTTCAGCGTCTGAAGGGATTGGATCGACTGGTCGGTGGAAGCGTTATCGACGACAATGATTTCATAGCCGATTTTTGCGCCAGTGAGTGATTTTTTAATCGAATCGAGGCAATTTTTGGTAATGGGAGCGGTATTGTAGGAAATAATGATTATTGATAGTTCAATTTTGCCGTCGCTCATAGTATAATTATAACAAGTCAGCATAGCTCAGCGGTAGAGCATTCGTTTCATAAGCGAGTGGTCGCAGGTTCGAATCCTGCTGCTGACACATAATTTACCACAAGTCAATATTTTCGAAAAATTGCAGTTTGTCGACTGCCCCGTCTTTCATGAGAATCGAAATAACGCTGATTGCATATTTAAAATCCTTATACTTATCATTTTCCAGCAAATAATAGGTAGCGGCTTTTTTGATCTGATGAATTTTTCGTTTATTGACGGCTTCATACGGCATACCCCGTTTCCGGTTTGCCCGCGTCTTCACCTCGACGAAATAGAGTTTGTTTCCTTTCCGGGCGACAATATCAATCTCGCCGAATTTCGACCGGAAGTTTTCCTCGATGATGTCAAAGCCGCGATCGATCAAATAATCGGCGGCGATTCCTTCCCCCTTTTTTCCGAACCGTTTTTTGTAAAGGGTCACATTTCAATTATAAACTAACCCGCTTCATCATTTCGGCAAAGACGTCGATATCTTCCTTGAAAAGGACGATTGCGCTTTTTTTGTGTTCCTGGCCCTCGCCCATGAAAAGCGATTCGGTTATGCGCAGATAATTGCTGCCGTTTCTCGCCTGTTTGACATCAAAGAAGAATGTTCTTTTGCCGCATTTTAAAGTCATGCCATTCGTTTTCATCTCGTTCGTTTCTTATTCACCTCCAGTCTATTCGTGTTTAATGTTAATTTGTCATGCTGGAGCCCCGATTAAATCGGGGCGATAGCATCTGTTTATCGAGATCCTATCGTCGCTTCGCTCCTCCAGGATGACACAGATTTACTTCCAGTCCGGCACATAATATTTTTTTCCTTTTAAATTCTTCGGCATATATTCTTGAATTACTTTCTTTCCCGTTTCTTTTTCCGCTAGCCATGGGTAGCGAATGTGGCCGTGGCCATATCCGGCCGATTTCATCACTTTGTTGGACGGGTTTCTCAAGTGCAGAGGAATCGGATCGAGGTGGTTTTCGTCGATATCGTTTAAGGCTTGCTGCAATCCGGCCGTTGACGCGATTGATTTTCTCGCTGTGGCTAAATAGGTTGCCGTCTGTGCCAATATCAATCCCGCTTCCGGCCAGCCGACCATGTGAACCGCCTGCATACAGCTCGTTGCTACGACTAAGGCAGTCGGCAACGCATTGCCGATATCTTCCGAGGCGAATATCACCATTCTGCGGGCGATAAATACCGGGTCTTCGCCGGCTTTAATCATCCTCGCCAGATAATGGAGAGTGGCGTCGGGATTGCTGCCGCGCATGCTTTTGATAAAGGCGGAAATCGTATCATAATGCCAGTCGCCTTTTTTATCGTAGTATATCGCTTTTTGCTGGACGGCTTCCTCGGCTACTTTCAGAGTCACTTTTTTATTTAACGATGCCGCCAGTTCGACGGCGTTAATGGCGGTACGGCCGTCACCGTTTGCGTGTTTGACAATATGCTCCAGCGCTTCTTTATCCCATTTGTGAGATGGATAATATTTGACGGCACGGTTGACTATTGTTTCGATTTCCTGATCGTTTAAGGCATATAAAATATAGACTTGGCTGCGGGAGACCAAAGGAGCGATGACTTCGAAACCGGGATTTTCCGTCGTTGCTCCAATTAAAATTATCGTTCCGTCTTCGACATGGGGAAGAAATGCATCCTGCTGGGATTTGCTGAAACGGTGGATTTCGTCGACGAATAAAATTGTTTTCTTTTTGAACATTGTTTTATCTTCCTTGACTTTGGCGATGACTTTGCGAACATCATTAATTCCTGATGTTACCGCGGAGAAGGGGACAAAATCGGCATCGACATAATGGGCGATTAATCTGGCCAATGTAGTTTTGCCGCAGCCCGGCGGGCCCCACAAAACCATGGAAGTGATCTGGCCGGACTCGAGCATCCGTCTGATAAACCGCCCTTTTCCTACCAAATGTTCCTGTCCGACAAATTCATCGAGCGTTTTCGGCCGCATGCGTTCGGCGAGAGGGATGTCCATGATGGATTTATGATAAACGATTGTTCACCGAAATTCAAGGGGTATATTTTCCTGTCATGACAGTCCCATTTTTTCTTTGACTTCCTTAAGTGTTTGGGATGCAATGGTCCGTGCTTTTTCGGCGCCTTCTTTGATGACTTTATCGACGTAAGCCTGATCTTTTTCGATTTGTTGGCGTTTTAATTGCAATGGTTCCAGCTGTTTGTAAATCGCCCCGGCAACTGCATCTTTCACGGTGACAAATTGCAGTGTCCCGTTACTGAATTCTTTTTTATACTGTTCCACATTGTTCGGAATAAATAATTCAGCGAAAGTGAATAATGATTTCACCCCGGGATTCATCTCTCCGCCGGCAGTCGTCGCCGTCGGGATTGAACGGATTTTCTTGCGAATTGTTTCGACGGAATCTGTTAAATTAATATAGCTTCCCTGTACCGATTTACTCATTTTACCTTCTCCAGTTAAAGAAGGTATGTAATCACCTTTTGTCGTTAATCTTACCGGTTCGGGAAAATCCATGCCGTATTGCTGATTCATTTTGCGGGCGACTTCGCGCGAGACTTCGAGGTGCGGCTCCTGGTCGAGACCGGCGGGGACCAGACCGGCTTTGTAGACAAGGATATCGGCCGCCATCAGGACTGGGTAATTAAGAAGAGCCATTGTCGTATGATGGGGGTATTGTTTAACCTTGTCTTTAAATGTCGGCAAATGCTGCATACGGGCGATAGTCGTCACTGAAGAAAAATAATAGGCCAATTCGAAATGTTCGGACACCTGTGATTGCTGGAAAATAATGCTTTTATCAGGGTCAAGACCGGCAGCGAGATAATCAATAATTACCTCACGGCGGTTTTTCCTTAATTCGTTCACATCAAAAGGAGTGGTAATGGTATGGGCGTCGGCGACCATGTAAAGCGTTTCGTATTGCGGGTCGTCCTGCAATTGAAGCATGCCTTTGACGGCGCCCAAATAATTACCGAGATGCAACCGCCCGGTTGCCCGAATCCCGGCCAGAACTCTTTTTTTCATAAATGTTTATTAATTTATAATAACATATTGTTAATATTCCGGCCGGCGGATTATATTTTCAAGAGCATCATTATGATTCTGACGGGATTCAATCCGTTATTGACTGCGTCTATGAATTCAACGTCAATGCCAGCGCCGGATTCACCGAAATTTATACGCTGCAGATGAAGTTGGCGAACCAAATAAAAGGGCGTTAATGCGGCGTCGGGGTCGGGGTCGGGGTGTCGTGGGCGCAGTCGACACAGTAAGTGGAGAAACCATCGGTCATGACTGTTTTTTGCTGCATATCGATATTTGGGTCAGTCGGCTTAGCCATTTTGCCGGTATCTTTAGAAACAGGAACGGTTTCCTGTTTTATCGAGACGATTTGTTTTCCTTCGGCCCCTTTCAGGAAATATTCAAACCGTGTCGGACAGCTTTGGTTAGGAGACCCATCGGGATTTTTGCCAACGACAATGCCCGTATCAGTACACACTTGGGCACCGACAATATCATCGGGTTTTATTGGCCATAAATCCGGTTGTTCTTTCAAAACGTACGTCATTACCCGATTCCATATGGGGGCAGCACCGGTAATGCCTGATGCTAGCGCCTGATTCATCGGCGTATTGTCGTTATTGCCTACCCATGTCAAGACCATGAAGTTAGGCGTATAGCCGATTGTCCAATTATCACGTTTATCGTCGGTCGTGCCGGTTTTGACGGAGACGGCATGACCGGAGACAACCAGAGACGATGATGGTCCAAATTCGGTCAACCGGGCGTTATTATCAAGCAAAATATGGGAAATCAGGAAAGCGGCGCCATCGGAAATAATTTTCTTACCGGTAATGGCAAGGAAGCTGGGATATTGTAGCGGCTGGTGAATATTCCGGATGAAATTGGGATCTTTATATTGGTATAAAATTTTGCCGTATTTATCCTCGACTTTCAGGATGGAGTCAAGCGGTTTGGGAATGCCGCGATTGGCAAAAGTGGAATAGGCTTTAGCCATTTCCGTCATCCGTATTTCACCGCCGCCAAGAGTTAGTGATAAACCGTAATTGGATGCATCTTTAAAAGTGGTGATGCCAAAGGCGGATGCTGAAGCGACAAAATTTTCCACTCCGTTTAATGCCAGCATTTTGACGGCCGGTATATTGAAAGAATTGCCTAAAGCGAACCGTAGCTGGACCGGGCCGTGGAATTTTCCGTCGTAGTTAACGGGACAATACGGTTTCGGCTGGCCGGCCGGAGAAAAACAGGTTGGCTCGTCAAGAAAAACAGTAGATGGCGAAACTAATTTCCGGTCCAAACCGATCGCATAATTTATCGGCTTTATCGAACTGCCCGGCTGTCTTAAGGCAGTCGTGACATTAAAAGCTCCCGAAGGGGTGGCAAAGTAGTCGGCGCTTCCGACCATGGCCAGAATTTCTCCGGTTGACGGCCGGGTAACCAGGACAGCGCCATTGCCTACATTCAAGTATTTGATTTTATTCAATTCTTCCTTGACGATTTTTTCTGCCTTTTCCTGAATATCCAGATCCAGAGTGGTTGTTACTTTTAGTCCTCCCTCTTCCACCTGATTTATGCCATACATATTGTCCAGTATTGATTTGACGTAAAAAACAAAGTGAGGAGCATGAATGGCGGTGGCCAAAGGCGTAAAACCCAGGGGTGTATTGATGGCCTTTTCATACGTTTCCTTGTTAATATATTTTTGATCATACATCGCCTTGAGGACTTCGTTGCGGCGGGTGACTGTCAGGTCGGGATCGTTGTATGGGGAATAAAGCGAAGGCGCCTGCGGTAATCCGGCGAGTGTTGCCGCTTCCACCAGCGTCAGATCCTTGGCGTCTTTGTCGAAATACAGTTTGGCTGCTTCCTCTATCCCGTAAGATGCTCCCCCATACGGCACCTGATTAAGATACATTTCGAGGATTTGATTTTTGGTAAAAACTTTTTCCGTCCATAAAGCCAAAATAATTTCTTTCAGTTTTCGCTGAACGGTTCTTTCCGGTGTCAAAAGAGCACCTTTGACAAGCTGTTGAGTGAGAGTGGAGCCACCTTGCAAATTATGGCGGAGAATCGTATCTTTGATCGCCCGCAAGATGCCGGAAACAATCGAGATGCCGCCGTGATGATAGAAATCCTTGTCTTCGATAGCAATTGTCGCCTGACCAACATAGGATGGCAGTTGGTTAAGGGTAACCGGTGTCCGGTTCTGGTCACGATAAATTTCATAGAGCAGCTTGCCGTTTCGGTCGTAAATATGAGTGGAAAGGGGAAAAATTTTATAATTTTTCAGGCTATAGGGCGACGGTAATTTATAAAATATAAAGATATAAAAAGCCAAAGAAAAAGCGATAATGAATGCAACGGTCAAACCGATAACCTGCTTGTTTTTCCACAACCGCGTCCGGTGCTGAAGTATTTTTATTGGCGTAAAATTGGGGTCTTTTTTTTTCATATGGACAATCTGGGAAATAGAGCGGGCGCTTTCCTAATTTTACCAGAAGTAAGGTTAAGAATTTTTTGGGCGGTTGTCGGCAGGAACGGTTGCAGCCGGAATCCGATTGACTTCAATGTTTTAAAACATTGAAGTAGGAAATCTTTTCTTTCCGATGGGTTTTTTTTCCAGGGGGCAAAATCATCAACGGTTTTATTCAATTCTTTGATCTCTTTCCAGATATTTTCCAGCAGTATGGTAAATTGATATGAGTCGAATAATTCTATTGTTGAATTGTTGTATTGCTGTATTGTTGTGTCATCAACGGTTAAATTATCGGTGGCGGCTATCGTTGTCAGCCGGGAAACAAGATTACCCAGTTCGTTAGCCAGATCGGCATCATAAATTTCTTTCATCCGGCGATGGGAAAAATCGCCATCGTCAGCCGGAGGAATTTCCTTCAATAAATAATAGCGGACGGCATCGATGCCATATATTTTAACCAGGTCAAACGGATTGATGACATTGCCGAGGCTTTTGCTCATTTTCTGGCCGTCGGAGGTGATGAAACCGTGGATGAAAACCTGTTTGGTATTTGGCAGGCCGGCCGCCATGAGCATCGCCTGCCAGATAGCAGTTTGTTGGCGCAAATTGTCCTTGCCGGCCACCTGAATTCCCGGCCAATATCGGTCGTATTCGGTATTTTTTCCCGGCCAGCCGAGAGTGGAGATATAAAAAATTAGGGCGTCGAACCAAACATATATCACGTGTTCCGCATCGCCGGGGACATCCACCCCCCAGGGCATTTTACTTTTCAGCCGCGAAATACTGAAGTCTTCTAAGCCTTTTTTGACGAAAGTTTTGATTTCGTTAAACCGGAAATCGGGGATAACAAAACCGGGATTTAGTTCGTAAAAATCGAGCAGTTTTTTTTGGAAGGCGGAAAATTTGAAAAAATAATTTTCTTCCTCAATTGTCTCCAATTGCAGATTGGGATGAAGCGGACAACGGCCGCCGACCAGCTCCGAATCGGTTTTTTCCAATTCACAACCGATACAATATTTTATTTTGTAATTTTTTTTGTAAATATAACCGTTTTTATCACAAATCCGCCAGAATTCCTGGGCTGCTTTGACATGGTTGTCATCGGTCGTCCGAATAAAATGGTCGTAACTTAAATTAAGAAGCGATTTCAGGCTATCGAATTTTAGGGCATATTCGTCGCAATATGTCTGGGGATCGATTTTTTGATCCAATGCTTTCTGATAAATTTTTTGCCCGTGTTCGTCGGTACCGAATCCAAAAACGACATCATATCCCCGCTGCCGTTTAAATCGCGCAATAGCATCGGCTTGGATTATTTCCAAAGCGAAACCGATATGCGGATCAGCGTTGACATAAGGGGCGGTGGTTGTGATATAAAAATATTTTTTGTTCATAGTATTATTTTAGCAAAATCGTCAAGCCAACAAATAGGCTGGCCAGGAGAGCAGCATTGATTATATCAAAAACGCCTAAAGCAAGGATGGACAGCAGCGCGCCAACCAGGAATGACGCCAAAAAGGAAAATCTTTTGGGCAGTTTCAGCCGGCAAAGAGCATACACGGCGGCGGCGGCAAGGGCGATCAACAGTATAATTGTTATCGTTCCGGGTGGAACGAAAAGGATAATCAGCATCATGACGATCAGTTCACTTGCAAGTATCATACTTATCCATTATAATGTAAAACTATGGTTAAATTACCTGATGAGAAGCAAAAAATTATCGAAAAATTCGCCCAGAGAAAGGGTGATACCGGTTCGCCGGAAGTCCAGATTGCTCTTCTAACCCAGAAAATCGACCGGTTGGCGGAACATCTTGATATCAACAAAAAAGACAATCATTCCCGCCGGGGTTTACTTAAAGTAATCGCCAAAAGGCGCCGGATTTTGAATTATCTTCAGAAATTAGACGACAAACGGTATAAAAAATTAATTAAGGAATTAGCATTAAAGAAATAGGGAGTAGTTGGTAGATAGGAATTTTCCTAACTATTAACTGCTGATCACTAACTACCTTAATAACTTAATAAAATTTTATGAGTGTGCTTGAAGATTCAATTGAGATTAATGGTCAAAAGTTAACCTTCCAGACCGGAAAGCTGGCGAATGCGGCGACACAATCGATTTTTGCCCGTTTGGGCGATACTTGTGTATTGGTGACCGTCACTGTCGGCCGTAATCACGAAGATATTGATTATCTCCCGCTGTCGGTGGAATATGTCGAAAAACTTTATGCCGGCGGTCGGATCAAAGGCTCGCGTTGGGTAAAACGGGAAGGCCGGCCATCCGACGAAGCTATCCTGAAAGCGCGTTTGATCGACCGCTCCATCCGTCCGCTTTTTCCGAAAAATTTACGCCGTGATATCCAGATTATTATTACATTACTGTCCGTCGATGGCGAAAATTCGCCGGAAATCCTGGCGGCGATGGCCGTTTCCGCGGCGCTGCATCTATCATCCATTCCCTGGAACGGGCCAATCAGTACAATGCGCGTGGCCTACATTAAAGACGAAAATAAAGGGACTTTTACCGTCAATCCGACCACGGAAGTGCAGCAATATTCCGTCCTTGATTTAATTGTATCTTCGAATAAGGAAAAAGTAGTCATGATCGAAACAAAAGCGGAAGAGTTAAGTGAAGATGTCGTCGAGGAAGGTATCCGGTTGGCTAAAGCAGAAAACGACAAAGTGATCGATTTCATCGAAAAATTGCAAAAAAAAGCGGGCCGGCCGAAAAACGTCAACGACGAACCGCTCTATGACGAAAAATTGGTAAAGATAATCAAAGAAGACTTCAAAAAAAATTTGGATGAATTGATTTTGAAAAAAGCGGAAAAGGAATTCGATGATGAAGAAGCACTGCAGGTGGTAGTCGAAGCCGTCCTGGAAAAATACAAGGATGAATTCGAACGGAAAATGGTGACAAAAGTAATCGATTATCTTACCAAGCAATTGATTCGCGAAAAGATCCTAAAAACAAAAAAACGGATCGATGGCCGCGGACCGGACGATATTCGGGAAATCGGGGCGGAAGTGTCCGTGCTCCCGCGTACCCACGGGTCAGCTCTTTTCCATCGCGGCGATACCCAAGTCATGTCGATCGTTACTTTGGGAGCACCGAGCTTGGAGCAATTGATCGAAAGCCCGGAAGGCGAAGAAGCAAAAAGATATATTCATCATTATTATATGCCGCCATACTCGGTCGGGGAAACCGGCCGGATCGGTTTTCCTTCCCGTCGGGAAATCGGCCATGGCGCCCTGGCGGAAAAAGCGATTGAACCGGTTTTGCCCGGCCAAATGGATTTTCCGTATACCATTCGCGTCGTTTCCGAAGTGATGTCATCAAACGGTTCGACTTCGATGGCCTCGACCTGCGGTTCATCCCTGGCGCTTATGGATGCGGGTGTGCCGATTGCGGCGCCGGTCGCCGGCATTGCCATGGGGCTTCTGACAAAATCCGATAATGATTATCTGGTCCTGACTGACATTATGGGAATCGAGGATTTCTCCGGAGAAATGGATTTCAAAGTGGCCGGGACCGCGACCGGCATTACCGCCATTCAACTGGATGTTAAAAATAACGGCCTGACCGATAAAATAATTAGCGAAACTTTAGCAAAAGCGAAGAAAGCCCGTCTTTATATTTTAAGTATCATGAATAAAGCGATTGATAAATCGCGGGGAGAGATATCCCAGTTCGCGCCGAAAGTGGTTGTTCTCAAACCGCCACAGGATAAAATCGGCGAAATTATCGGGCCGGGTGGCAAAAACATCCGTACGCTGATTGCCCGCACCGATACCGACATCAATGTCGCCGACGACGGAACAGTGACGATTACCGGGATTGACAAGAATAAAGTCGAGGAAGCGGTTCAGGCGATCAACAATATTACGCGCGAGATCCAGGTCGGGGAAGAATTCGAAGGAACGGTTAAAAGAATTTTGCCATTCGGCGCTTTCATCGAGCTTTTACCCGGCAAAGAAGGAATGGTCCACGTATCGAAATTATCCAACAAATTCATTAAAAATCCTCACGACGTCGTCGCTATCGGCGATAAAATTAAAGTAAAAGTCATCCAGATCGACCAGCAGGGGAGAGTCAATCTTCAGAAAATCGGATAATCGTATGTTCCGTTGATTTTATCGGCCAGCTTCATTAAAATGATTTAATATGGCCAGAAGAAAATCGATCATAAAACTGCCGTTTATCAAATTCAAAATCAACAGGCAGACGATTTTTAATATTATCGGCTTCCTGTTGATTGGGTGCGCGTTGGTGATGCTGTTATCATACGTCAAAGGTTTTTCCGCGGACGGCAGCGGTGTGTATCTGAATAAAATCAACGACGCATTAGTTTCCCGTTTCGGTTTCCTGGCAATTTTTATTCCTTTTATATTATTTATCGCCGCCGGCCACTTTTTTAATACCAAGAGATTAAAATTCGTCAAGCCGAATATCACCGGCGGAATCATTCTGGTATTTATCTCGCTTCTGGGAATATTGAAAACCGGCGGTTATGGCAATCTCATTATCGATAATTTAAGTCTGGATTTTTCTTTGATGGGCGCGTTAATTATTTTGAGCGTCGTTTTCGTCATCGGTTTAGTGCTATTTTTGGATACTTCAATCGACTTATTTATTCTTTTTATCTTCGATGTCTTCAAATCAGGTTTCTTATTTATCAAATCATATTTATTTCGCGGATTGGATCCGGGAATGATTCCACCGGAAAATAAAAAGGAAAAAAAAGCCGATACACAGTTTATTCCCGATAAAAAAGTTGGGGAAAAGGCAAAACTGCCGTTTGCGCCGGCGTCGGTGGTTCCGGCCGCTCCACCGAAAGTACCGGCAGCATCGGATTTTGTGATTAAGCCTTTGCCGCAAAGTGCCAAATCGACCTGGATTTATCCACCGATGTCGCTTTTGGCCGAAATCGCCCAAAAGGAAGCCGACCGCGGCGATGTCAACGATAATGCCAGCAAAATCGAAAATACTCTGGACAGTTTTGGCATCCGCGCCAAAGTGGCGGAAGTGAATTTCGGTCCGGCCGTCACCCAATACGCGTTGCAGATCACGATGGGGACAAAATTATCCCGGATTACCGCTCTGTCCAATGATTTAGCATTAGCACTGGCGGCATCTACCGGGCAGGTGAGAATCGAAGCGCCGATTCCCGGCCGTAGCTTGGTCGGTATCGAAATTCCCAACCGCCGGCCGGAAATCGTTACCCTGAAAAAAATGCTTGGCTCGCCTCTTTTTACCGCCAGCAATGATCCGCTATTGGTACCTTTAGGACTGGATGTTTCCGGCCAGCCGCAGGCGGCCACCATCGAAAAAATGCCTCATGTTCTGATCGCCGGTACGACCGGGTCGGGTAAGTCGGTTCTTCTCAATAGCTGGATCTGCAGCTTTTTGTTCCGTACCAAACCGGAAGATCTACGGATGATTCTCGTCGATCCGAAGCGGGTGGAGCTTTCCATTTACAACGGCATTCCCCATCTGATGACCGAAGTAATCGTCGAATCGGAAAAAATTATTTCCGCTCTGAAATGGACGGTCGGCGAAATGGAAACCCGCTACAAAGATTTTGCCAGAGTCGGCGCCCGTAACCTTGAGGGTTATAACGTGACCGAAGGCGTGGAGAAAAAGCCGTATGTTTTATTTATTATCGACGAATTGGCCGATCTGATGATGTTTGCGCCGGGTGACGTCGAAGATTTGATTACGCGGATTGCCCAGATGGCGCGGGCGACCGGTATTCATCTGATTTTGGCTACTCAGCGGCCTTCCGTCGATGTCATTACCGGCCTGATGAAAGCCAATATCCCGACCCGTGTCGCTTTTAATGTCTCGTCAATGATCGATTCCCGGGTAATTATCGATATGCCGGGCGCGGAAAAATTGCTGGGACGGGGAGATATGTTGTTTCTGCCGCCCGACAAAGCTAAACCAATCCGTATTCAGGGGCCGTTTTTGACGGAGAAAGAAACAGCCAACCTGGTGAAATTCCTCCGGACTCAAGTGCCGGAAGTGCATTACACGGAGGAAGTAACGACGCAGGAAGTTACCGTTACCGGCCGCGGCGGGACGATTCCCATCAATGGCGGTGAAAACGATCCGCTTTTCGAACAGGCAATCGAGATTATCATGCAGCATGATAAAGCGTCGGCATCATTACTGCAGCGGCGATTATCGGTCGGTTATGCCCGGGCGGCCCGGTTGTTGGACCAGCTGGAGGCGGCGGGATATGTCGGGCCGGCCGAAGGATCAAAACCGAGAGAGGTGATAAAAAGGCCGTCAGCACAAGAAGATATCGTATCGTAAGCTCCAATAAACAAATGTTTGGAATACTTGATCATTGTTTGTGCTTATAACTTGGAATTTATTGAAGGTATTTTTTTGCATTAGTATTTTGTTGTTCTAGCGTTACGGCATAATGCATCCGGCCGGATTTGTCGGAAATATAATACCAATAAGGCGTATTGACGTTGGCGTTGATGACGGCATCGATTGATGCCAGGCCGGGATTGCAAATCGGACCGGGCGGCAAGCCATCATTTATATAAGTATTATACGGCGAATCGATTTTTAAGTCATCAGTCGTCAAATCCTTTTTCCACCATGTTTTTTCATTCGGCTGATATCCGAGCGCGTACTGTACAGTTGCATCAATCTGAAGCGGCCAACCTGCCTTCAGCCTTTTTAGTAAAATGCCGGCCACCTCCGGCCGGTCCTGGCTGGCTCGCGCTTCTTTTTCCACCAAGGAGGCAAGGATAATGACCTCCCGCGGGCTTAAACCGAGAGCGGCGGCTTTCTGTTTTAAGTTGGCGGAGAACTTTTGGTCAAAATTGTTTTTAAGAATTTTGATGATGGCGCCCACTGTCGCATCGCGGGGCAACAGATAAGTGTCCGGAAACAGATAGCCTTCAGTTGCTTCCTTGATAAATTCCGTTTCCGGAATATCCATATTTTGAGCAATGACCTGGGCCATTTCTTCCTTGCGGGTGCCTTCGATCAGGGTTACCCAGATGTCTTTGGTGCCGTGGGTTAGCGCTTTGGCAATCTGATATACATCCATTGACGGAGAAAGGCGGAAGTCACCGGCCTGAACTTCTTTATCGATCCCAAGCTGCTTGGTGACGAAATAAAAAATAATTTTATTGCGGATCAGGCCGTCATTGGATAAATTTTTGGCGACCGTACTTAACGGTTCGCCGGATTTAACGATAAAGATTTTGCTGCTTTTATCGGCCTTATCCATCGGCAGCGTCCCTTCCTTATAATATAAATATCCGCCGATTATGAATACGGTGAATAACAGCACCAGAAAAGTGGATTTATTCATGACTCGATATCGTAAATCGGTAAATTTTTAAGCGATAGCTCGGCTTCCTTAAGGCGGTATTTGTCGCTCGAGTAGAGAATCATATCCGGTTCTTTTTTACCGACGGTTTCGTCCAATTTTTTCAACAGGTAAATTCCTCCCTGCTTGTCGGCTGGGGCGCCTAAAATTTTGGCAATGGAATTCAGGTTGTAATTGTTTATATCTTTAATTTTACCAGATCGTGAAGAACAGACTTCGGCGTGAATTGATGTGATATGAATTTTGTCCGACGAAATCTGATCATTGCCTTTTTGCAATTTAATTATTTCCCGGAATTTTCTTAAGGCCCGGCCGTCGCTAAGGATTTTTTTGGCTTCTTCCTCACCGCCGCCGGCCGGCAGATTGGTTATTTTGGCGTCTTTATAACAAATATCAAGCAATTTGCCTGCCAGGCGCAGGGCTTTGGCTTCAAGCTTAAGCGGCCGGTCTTTTTTTTGCTCCAGTACATAAAGGACATCGCGGGCTTCCAGAGTCGGACCGACGCCCCGTCCGGCCGGCTCCAGCGTCTCATTAATATCGGCAATGACGCGCATGTTGAATCTTTGGCCAAGCATCCGGAATTTGTCGGCCACTTTTTCGGCGTCGGAAAAATGACGGATTTTCATCGTTTTGCCGACGGGAATATCGAGGATCAGATGGTTGGTCGACGCAGCTACTTTTTTGGCCATAATGGAGATAATAACTTTATCGAACGATTCGAAAGAAAGCGGTTCTTCGACTCTGATGATGATGTCGTCGGCAGGGGCGATCCCCAAATGGCCATTCCAGGCGACGCAGCCGCCGGCTTCGTTAACGATCTTCTCAATTTGATTGGGAGTGAAGTTGACTTTGGCCAGTACCTCCATGACATCGGCTGTACCGGCCGGAGTGGTAATTGCCCGTGAGGAAATCTTGGGGATCTTGAAACCAGCCGCGGCAATAATCGGAACAATAATCATTGTCGTCCGGGTACCGGCCACCCCGCCGGTCGAATGTTTGTCGGCGACGATCCCTGTGAAGTTAAGCCGGTTGCCGGTTTCCACCATCGCCTTGGTGAACTGATAAAGTTCTCCGGCAGAATAACCTTCCTTAAAAGATGAGGCAACAAAGTATGTTGTCAGCACCTTGCTCAAGCGTTCATGAGCGATCTCATCCATGATGGCATAGACCTCGCGGTAGCTAAGGCGTTTTCCCAGTAGCTTTTTTTGGATGGCTTTTATCGCCAGGATTTTTTCCCGATCATCGTCATTCATAACTCGTGTAAATTTCAACAATTCTTTTCTGATAATTTCGCGCTTTGATAAGCAACCGGCCGATAAGATAAATTTCTTTTATTTCCAGAATCCAGGATAATAAGAGATAAACGGAAGAATAGAAAATCAGGATCGTAATCAGCAGAAAGAAAATATTGATAGTCCGCGAAGTATCAAAAACAAGCGTGTCCAAAATCTTCATCAGATAATAAGTACCGACGGAAGAGACAGTGGCGGCAACAAGTATTTTGACCGTCTCGCCGATCAGTAGACTGATATCCAGCCCGGACAATCTCCTGGCCAGAATGATAAATAAGGTTGTGGAATTGATAATCATTGAGACGGAAAAAGAAATCGCCAGGGCCCAGACCGGCAGTTTTAACACAAAGACAAATAACAGACTAAGCGCGGTATTGATGAGAATTGAGACAACACTAATATAGAAAGGCGTCCGGCTGTCCAGGATGGCGTAAAAACAGCGGGTAAGGAAATAGTAGATAGAGTGAAGCGGCAAGGCAATGGAAAAATAAGAAAGAGTGATGGCTGTCGTGACGGTAGCATTCCAATCAAATTTTTGGCCGCCGAAAAAGAGCCGGATAAGCGGCGTCCGGGCAAAAGCAAAAAAACACATGATGGGGATTGTCAGGAAAAAGAGATTTAAAATCGAGTTAACGACGATTTTTTTGAACTCTTCCATCCGCTGCGACTGATAGATCTCCGACAGATACGGTAGGGAGGCTTGGCTGAAAGCAATACCGATGACGGAGACCGGCAGAAGTTGCAGGTGCTGGGCCAGATAAAAAAAGGTGTAGGCGCCACCGCCCAAAAAAGTCGTCAACGTCAGATCGATTGTGGCATCAATCTGGGCGACAATAACGGTAAAGGTACGCGGAATTACCATCCGGATAAAATCCACCAGTCCGGCCGTTTTTTTGATGAAAAGCCGATAGGTATAACCGGAATCGGAAAGAAGCGGCAACTGAATCAGAAAAAAAAGGGCGGCGCCGGCGATCACTCCCATGACGGGCGCCAATAGCGCGAACTGATTGGCAAAAAGAACGGTGACGACAATAATTGAAACATTGTAGATGACGGGAGCGATCGCCGACAAAAGGAAAGTTTTATTAGCCTGACCGATACCGGTCAAAAAATTACCAAGGACCATAAACGGTAATTGACCAAGAAGAAGCAACCGGGAAAAATAGATGATTTTTTCCACTTTTGCATGGGTATAGCCGGGAGCGATAATCGGTACCAGCCGGTCCATGAAAATAAGGAGAATGATAATAAAGAGAGCCAAAAGCAGGGAAATGAAGTTGATGATGGCGGAAATGTGGTCGTCGAGGTCCTGCTTATTGCTTTGGTATTTGATGAAAATCGGAATGAAAGTGGCGGTCAACGCTCCGGTAATCAGGATTTCGTAAATAATATCAGGCAGTTTAAAAGACGCAAAAAATATATCCAAATCGTTGGCGGTAAAATAGCTGGCAAGAATCCGGTAGCGCAGGAAGCCGAAAAAACTTGAGGCAATAATCATTACCGATATAAGCATTGCCGAAGAGACAATGCTGCTTTGGCGGGAAAAAATGAACTCTTTCGTCCGGTTAATGAATTTATCCATGAATTGTATTTATTATACGGTGGCTGGAGAGAAAAATAAAGAGAAGGAATGTGAAAAGATATGTAAAATTTATGGAACAATCGTCGCATACATCATCAATGTCTTAAGATCTACCGGTTTTGTTATACGTTTATCTTAATCTTATTTAAAAATTACTTTAGGCAGATTTTTATTACGCGATTATTACATATTTTGCCCTTGACAGCGCTATAAAAATTGTGTTAAATGGAAGAATATGGTTTTTTTTGGTGAATATCAGCAATCGTTTTCATCTCCGGGACGTCTGCTACTCCCAAAAAAGATCAGAGATCTTTTAAAAGGCAATGCGTTTATTTTAACAAAAGGTTTTAACGACTGCCTGGCCGGTTTCGATAAGAAAGATTGGGAAAGTCGGGCCGGTAACTTGATGCAGGTGTCATTGCTGGAGCAAGAAAACTTGGAAAAAAGGCGGTTCGTGTTTTCATCAGTGACTTATCCGGAAATCGACGATCAGGGACGGTTTGTCATCCCCAAAAGTTTATTGCAGTATGCCGGATTAAAAGATGTAGTCGTTATTATTGGTGTCGGCGATCATTTTGAAATTTGGGAGGCGAAGAAATGGAAAGAATATGCATCATCCAGTACTTTTACAAGCAGTTCTTGACAACCTGAACGTCAAACCCGGCGGAAAATATATAGACGCGACTTTAGGAGAAGGGGGCGATACTATGGCGATTTTGGAACATGGTGGGAATGTCTTAGCCATAGATATGGACGAAAATCAAATAGCAAAATTCAAAAATAAAAATGCGATTTGTGTTCAAGATAATTTTAAAGATATTGAAAAAATCGCCAAAGAAAATGATTTTTATCCCGTCGACGGAATCGTTTTTGACTTGGGATTGTCGATGAGACAGCTAAACGAGTCGGGACGGGGATTTTCCTTTAAGAAAATCCATGAACCTCTCGACATGCGGATGAATACAGATGAAGAAGAAACGGCGGCCGACTTGGTTAATGGTTTGAATAAAGACGGATTATATGAATTATTTGCCTCGTATTCCGAAGATCTGAATTCACGGATTATTGCGGAAAAAATTGTTGAATCAAGAATCAGGCGGCGGATTAAAACAGTTGGTGATTTGATTGCGGTTATCGACAAAGCAATCGGCCGGAAAGATCAGGGGACATATCGCCGGATTTTTCAGGCGTTACGAATTGCCGTGAATCACGAACTCGATAATTTGCGTCAGGGACTGTCAGGAGCGTTGAATTTAATTGGTGTGGAAGGACGAATAGTGGTCGTTACCTTCCATTCGCTGGAAGACCGGATTGTGAAAAAATATGGCGGTGGCCAGCTTGTGAAAGGCGACCGGAATTTACAATTTGAGCGTTCGGCCAAGTTGAGAGTAATCAGACATGATTAAAAAAATTATCGGATTGGTTTTTCTGGGTTTAATTATTGTTAATATTGCCTTATTTGTCTCCAGTATTAAATTAGGAGATGATATTGCCATGTACGAACAGACGACGGAAAAAATCCACGAACAAAATTTGGAATTACAAAAGGAAGTGGCCCGCTTTGACTCCTTCCAATATGCCGCATCCGAGGCGGCCGCCCTGAATTTCGTCCAGCAATCAGCGCCGGTATATGTGGGTAACATGGAGTTTGCGAGAAAATGAGAGTGCAGGCTGCGTTTAATTATTTAGTATGACGAAGATTAAACTGTTGTTTCTGACTTTCCTAATTTTTTTCGGCGCAATAATCGTCAAATTATTCATCATCCAGATAGTCCATCCGGTTTCTTCGGCCGATGCCTACTTGCATACTAATAAGATTTATCCGGAAAGAGGATTGATAATGGATCGTAATAACGCCCCGCTGGCCTTAAACCAGAATAGCTACCAGCTTTATGTCGAGCCGAAAAATATCAGTAACAAATTCGAACTGGCCCAGAAAATCGGCGCGATTTTGGGCGAGCCGGAGGCGTCGATTGCCGCGCGAATCGACGATACAAAAGTCTGGGTAGCGATCCAGTCGGGGATCGATGAAGACAAGAAAAAAGCGATTGACGCCCTGCATCTGCCCGGCGTAGGTTTCGATTACCAGATGAAACGCTATTATCCAGAAGCATCATTATCAGCGCATTTATTGGGTTTCGTCGGAAAAAATACTGCCGGTGAAGATGTTGGGTATTCCGGCCTGGAGGGGTATTACAACGACGATTTGAAAGGATTACCGGGACTTATGGAGTCGGAACGCGATCTGGCCGGCCGGCCTATCCTAATCGGTACCCAACAGCGGGTGGCGCCGGAAAACGGCCGGAATCTGATTTTGACAGTCGATAAAACTGTTCAGGAAATCAACAAACGGAATCTAAAGGAAGGAATGGATTTGTATAAAGCCAAGCAGGGTTGCGCCATTACCGCCGATCCGATGACAATGCAGATTCTTGCTTTGGTTTGTTTGCCCGATTATGACGCCAGCCAATATTTTTTATATTCCGAGACCGATTTCAAAAATCCGGCCATTTCCAATTTATTTGAGCCGGGGTCGATTTTCAAACCGCTCATCATGGCGGCGGCTTTGCAGGAAAAAAAGATCAAACCGGACGATACCTACAATGAAACCGGCCCGGTCAACGTCAGCGGTTACAATATTCAGACGTGGGACAATACTTATAAAGGATGGATTACAATGACGCAGATTCTGGAAAAATCGTCCAATGTCGGAATGGTTTACGTCGGTAGCAAACTTGGAAACAATCTTACTTATTCATATATTAAAAAATACGGATTTGGTCAACAAACGGGTATTGATCTGCAAGGAGAAGCCGGTGGTTACATCCCGCCGCAATCGAGTTGGTACCCGATCGATTATGCGACGGTCACTTTTGGCCAGGGGATTGCCGTTACGCCGATTCAGATGGTCCGGGCGTTTGCGAGCATAATTAACGGTGGTCAGTTATTGAAGCCGTATGTGGTGGAAAAAATAGTTTCGCCGGATAAAACCAACGTCATTTCACCAAAAGTCGAAGGACGAGTGGTAAGCGATTGGACATCGGCAGTCATCCGCAAAATGCTGCAATCGGTCGTTGAACACGGCGAAGTCCATTGGACAAGACCGGCCGGTTATTCAATCGGCGGTAAAACCGGGACTGCCCAGGTGCCGATTCAGGGACACTATGATCCGACAAAAACAATCGCCTCCTTTATCGGCTTTGCACCGGTGGACCAGCCAAAGTTTCTTACCATGGTGATGTTGCGCGAACCGAAGGCATCACAATGGGGATCGGAAACGGCCGCGCCAATATTTTTTAATATCGCCAAAGAACTTATAGTATACTATAATATCGCACCAGACCAATAAATTTTCAATTAAATTATGTTTCAAAAAATAAAAAACGTTTATCATTTAATCCAAGCCGTTGTCGCCAACATTATTTATCGTTTCCCAAGCAGAAAGTTAAAAGTAATTGGGGTGACAGGAACCGATGGCAAGACGACAACTACCCACTTAATCTATCACATCCTAAAAACCGCCGGAAAAAAAGTATCGATGGTGTCCACGGTATACGCCAAAGTTGGTACCGAGGAATTCGATACCGGACTGCATACCACTACTCCCAGTTCATTTCTGGTGCAAAAACTGCTGAAAAAAGCAGTAAAAAACGGCGACGAATTTTTCATCCTGGAAACGACTTCGCATGCTTTGGACCAGAACCGGGTTTTCGGAGTAAAATATTTCATTGGCGTGCTGACGAATGTCACCCATGAGCATCTGGACTACCATCAGACTTACGAAAAATATGTTGATACAAAAGCGAAATTACTAAAGCAATCAAATATTGCTGTTATTAACAGCGATGATCATTCATTTGCCCGGTTGGATAAAATTTTGAAAGACAGCGAAAAAAAAGTTTACCATTACGGTTTCAAACACAAAACCCATTTCCGGCTGCCCTACAAAAAACCGCTGACACAGTATAACCGCTACAATTATCTAGCGGCTTACAGTGTCGCTTCAATCATGGGGATAGATGAAAAAATTATTATAAAAGCGATGGACACTTTCCAGTTACCGCCGGGCCGGCTGGAAGTCGTTTACAGTATAGGACCGACGGTCATTATCGACTTTGCTCATACGCCCAATGCTTTTGAAAGAGTTTTGCCGGAAATAAAAAAACACTATGTCCATAACGGGGCAAAATTAATCCATGTCTTTGGTTCGGCCGGTTTACGGGATAAAACCAAACGGCCACTGATGGGAAAAGCGAGCAGCCGCTACGCCGACCAGATAATCCTGACTGAGGAAGACCATCGGACGGAAAAACTGGAGAACATCTGTGCTCAAATCGCCGAGGGGATAAAGAATAAATCGTTTGTCGTTGTTCCCGATCGGCAAGAGGCGATTGTTCAAGCGATAGGAATGGCACGCAAAAATGACGTTGTTATGCTTACGGGCAAGGCTCATGAAAAAAGTCTCTGCCGCGGAAAAAAAGAGTACCCTTGGGATGAATTCAAGGCAGTGAAAACAGCCTTGCAAATTCGAAACAAATGATAATTTTCAATCCCGATCTCAAATCTTTCTACTCCACTAAAATCAACGATGATAATGTGGTTTCTGGATTCTGTACTCGTGAAGCCGGCGATGCATTGAGACCGGAGGTAGTGATCGACTATCTGAACGAAATGCAAATTAATCATAAAAAGATTATTGTACCCGAACAGATCCACTCGGTTAATGTTGCTTATATCATCGCCAGTAACCCGGCCAATATTGAAAATATTGCCGATACCGACGGTATCATTACGCGGGAAAGCAATGTCGTCCTGACTGTCCGAACTGCCGATTGCCTCCCGGTGGTTTTTTGTGATAAGCAAAGCGGCGTAATCGGCATTTCTCACCAGGGCTGGCGGGGGAGCCTGAAAAAAATGGTCAAAATCATGGTTGAAAAAATGACAGATGTCGGTAGCCGGAAAGAAGATATTGTTGTCGCTATGGGACCATCGATTGGACAATGTTGTTATGATGTTGACGATGATCGCTATATTAATTTCATGGAAGAGTTAAACGGTTATTCGAAAAAAATATTTGTCATGCGGCACGGGAAGCGGTATCTTGATTTACCGCTTTTAAACTATTTATTATTGCTGGAAGCGGGTATTTCTAAAGAGAATATCGACTTTTTCCCCTTCTGCACGAATTGTGACAGCGAACGTTTCTTTTCCTTGAGGCGCGACGGCAAAAAGAATCTGCAGGAAATGTTGAGCTATGTGGTTCAATATTAATATTTTTGTATAATTATCAAAGCTCGAATACGTCTTATTTGCTGCCTCTCAATGCGAAACGCGTAAAAGTAATGTATGCGGAATTTACGAGCGCAAGTGATCGGCAGAAAAAATCAGTATTTTACGCTTTAACAGTTTACTTAATAACAATATAACAATGGAACAATACAGCAATATTTATATTGTCGGTATTAAGGGAGTGGCAATGGCCAATCTGGCGGTCATTTATAAGAAACTGGGTAAAAATGTTGCCGGCGCCGATGTTGCTGACGAATTCATTACCGACAAACTGCTTAAGGATAATAATATTTCTTACCAGATCGGTTTTGATCCGGCAAAGTTACCGCCGGAAACGGAAATGATTATTTATTCGGCGGCACATGGAGGAATAGATAACCCTGTTGCTATTGAAGGAAAAAAACGGAAGCTGATAGTAATCAGCCAGGCAGAAGCGATTGGTCAGCTGATGAGCCAATCAAAAGTGAAAATCGCCGTTGCCGGCTGTCATGGGAAAACCACCATTTCGTCATTGTTGTCGTATGCGCTGATTAAACTAGGAGCTAAGCCAAACTATATTGTCGGTACGCCGTTCTTCACCGATTATCAAGGCAGTAATTATTTGGGCGGCGACTATTTTGTCGCCGAAGCCGATGAATATGGCGTCAATCCGCCACTCGATAAAACGCCGAAATTCCATTTCTTAAATCCCGATTACATTATTTGTCCGAACATCGATTTCGACCATCCCGATGTGTATGTCGGCATCAAAGAAACGAAAGCGGCCTTTGGTAAATTCTTTGCCGGAAATAGCTCTTCAACGATCGTTCAAGAGCTATTTGTTTGTCAGGACGATAAAAATTTGATGGACGTCGTTTGCAGGCTGCCAAAAGAGAAATACATCACTTTTGGGTTCGATATAAAAAGTGATTATCGGATCGAAAACGTCATAACTGATCAGAAAGGCAGCTCGTTTGATTTGATAGATTCTCGGCACGTTTCGCTTGCCAGAATGGCATTTAGAATCGCTTTATTCGGTCTGGAAAACGTTTCTGACACTGTGGGAGTCATTGTTTTATTGTTGAAACTGGGTTTTTCTGCCGATCAAATCCAAAAAAGTTTAGTCGGGTTTGCCGGCGCTAAAAGGCGGTTTGAATTAGTTTATAACGGTCAAGTAAAGTTGTTCGACGACTATGCCCATCACCCGAAAGAAATTGAAACGACGATCAAGGCGGCCAAAATGCGCTTTCCCGGTAAACGGATAATCGTAATTTTCCAACCGCATACTTATTCCCGGACCCAGGCTTTATTGCCGGATTTTGCCGAAAGCTTATCGCAGGCCGATTTGGCGTATATCCTGCCGATTTTCCCCTCGGCGCGGGAGAGGTCCGGCCAATTTTCTGTCAGCTCAAACGATATTGTTAAATTAAACCCCAACAAATTAGTAAATGTTTCTTCAAAAGCCGAATTGGTTAAACATCTATCATCTATCATCCTTGATCAGGACATCTTATTTACGATGGGCGCCGGTGACGTATATAAACTGAAAAATGCTATAATTGAAGCATGCTCAAGACGGGTGTAGTGCAAACTACGTTAAGGACCAATAGCCGGGCGGAATTTTATATCGAAGCCAAAGCGGCCGAAGATCTGATCCGGGCCAAAAAAATATCTCTCGAAAAAAAATTACCCATCCTTATTGTCGGTAGCGGCTCCAATTTGGCCATCACTACGGCGGAAATAAAAGGGATCGTCGTCAAAAATGCGTATATTGAGAAAAAAGTGGTGGCCGAGACAGCGGATCACGTTGATTTATCGGTTTCTTCCGGTTATCCGGTCGGCTTATTAGTCAATGAAACCGTGGAGGCCGGCTGGTCGGGATTCGAATATCACAAAGGATTGCCGGGAACAGTCGGCGGCGCCATCTATATGAACGCCAAATGGACCCGGCCGGTCAGCTATTTTGGCGATAATCTATTGCATGCGTATCTTATCAACGATCGTTGCCAAGTTATTACAGTCGATAGAAAATATTTCCAGTTCGCTTACGATTTCAGCATCCTGCAAAAAACCAAGGAAATCCTGCTTGAGGCCGTTTTCCGTTTACCAAAAGAAAATTCCGCCGTTCTCAAAAAACGGGCCGAGGAAGCCCTTGCTTATCGACAGGTGACACAACCAATGGGGGTGGCGACAAGCGGCTGTTTTTTTCAAAATATTGACGGGAAATCCGCCGGCTACCTGATCGATAAAGCCGGCTTGAAGGGTTATTCAATCGGCGATTTTTATGTCAGCGATAAACACGCCAACTTTATCATCAATAAAGGCAACGGAAAAGCGGAGGATTTGGCGAAGTTAGTAGCGATCATAAAATCCAAAGTTAAAGAAAAATTTGGGGTAGAATTGAAAGAGGAGGTTGTTGTTATTTAGTTTTTGAAAATTTAGGTGCAATAAATTGCACCACTACAATATTAAATAATGTAGTGGAACGATTTACCTGCCTGCCGGCAGGCAGGTCGTTCCTTAATTTTTCATTTTTATGGAAGACGCATATATCATTAATGGCGGTAAGCCGTTACACGGCCAGATAAAATTATCCGGGGCAAAAAATGTAGCCTTGAAGGTGATTATTGCTTCGCTAATGGTTGAGGGGGGAGCGGTGCTCCACAATATTCCCCGAATTAATGACGTTTTTGAGTTACTGAACCTTATTAAAGCATTAGGCGGCCGGGCAGAATTTGATAAAGAGAAAAATACGGTGGTGATTGACGGTGACAACATCAATAAAAATGAAGTTGATCTTTTATTCGCTTCCAAGATCCGCGTATCATTCATGTTGTTTGCACCACTTTTAAAAAAATTTGGCAGGTGCCGGATTCCCAATCCGGGCGGCTGCCGGATCGGTGCCCGGCCGATTGACCGGATCGTTGACGGAATGAAAGCACTGGGAGTTGCCGTTCGCTATGAACATGACACCGGTTATTACCAGGCGGAAATGAAAGGCAAGCCGCAGGGAAAATTTATTTTCGGTAAACCGTCGCATACGGGCACGGAATTACTGATATTAATGTCGATTTTTGGCGAGGGGACAATCCTGCTGGAAAATTGTGCCCGGGAACCGGAAATAAAAGATATGATTGATTTTCTGAATACCAGCGGTGCAAAGATCAAACAAAACGGGGCGGTAATCGAAATCACCGGCGTTGCCACTTTACATCGCAGTCAACCATTTGCGATTACTGCCGACCGCAACGAAGCGGTTACTTATGCCTCGCTAGCCATTGCGACCAAAGGGGAAGCAATCATTTCGTCAATTCCCGAAAAAATGATCGATTCGTTTATCGTCCACCTGCAGGCAGCGAACGGCGGTTATGAAAAAATAAACGACACGACTTTCCGGTTCTTTTATAAAGGCGAATTAAAGGCGACCAATATCGAAACAGAGCCGCATCCCGGGTTCATGACCGACTGGCAGCCGAATTGGGCGGTTCTCATGACCCAGGCAAAAGGGATATCTCTCATTACGGAGCGGGTTTTCGAAAACCGTTTTTCCTATGTCGAGGAACTGCGCAAACTGGGAGCGGAAATAGAATTTATAAAACCGCCAGTTTCCAATCCGGCCGAATATTTTTTTTTCAACTTTGACCCGGTCAAAAAATATAACCAGGCAATCAAAATTAAGGGACCGGTCAAACTGCACGGCGGGGCGCTCACTATCGCCGATTTACGGGCGGGGGCGACCCTGGCAATCGGTGCACTAATGGCCGAAGGGGAATCGGTGGTCAACGGCGCCAGTATCCTCGAACGGGGCTATGAAAATTTTGACGAAAAAGTCAGAAGCCTTGGTGGAAATATCGTGAAGATCTAGTGCAAATCGTATTTATAATAATTTGTTTCGTATTTCTTGAATCCCATTTTTTGATAAAGAATATTGGCGGCCACCCGTTCCGGACGAGAGGTGAGATGGATTGTATCCAAATTCAGTTCTTTTGCCTTGTTAATTATCGCTTTCATTAATTCTTTGCCTATTCCTAGGCGGCGGTGTCGCTCGTCTACCACAACGTCCTCGACCAACGCTTTATATTTATCCAATTTATGAAACGTGATCATCGTCGCCATTCCGATAATACGGCCGTTAATATCTAGAGCGACAAACAAAGCGGTGAGCGGATTATCAACCAATTTTTGCAAATAATCGGGTGACAATTCTTCGCCAAATTGCTTTAAAAGAAAAGCAATATTGGCACTGGTTTGAATGGTGATGTTTGTCAGTAACTCAATCCGGTAGTGCGCTGGCATACTTCTTAGTATATAATAGAGGAGTGAAAAAAGTAACGGTTATTGGCGGCGGGACGGGAACATTTGTGGTCCTCTCCGGTTTAAAAAAATATCCGCTTGATTTGGGCGTCATCGTCAGCATGATGGATTCGGGCGGTTCGACTGGCAAACTGCGCGACCAGCTTGGAGTATTGCCGCCGGGCGACCTGCGCCAATGCTTAGTCGCCTTATCCGAAGCGCCGATGCTCTGGCGTAAACTTTTTCTTTATCGTTTCGAAAACGGCGACCTCGGTGGCCACAATTTCGGCAATATTTTTATTTCTGCTCTGGAAAAAGTATCCAAAAATTACAGTGAAGTCGTTAAAACCGCAGCCTATGTTTTGAAAACCAAAGGACAGGTTATTCCGGTGACTTTTGAAAAAACACACCTGTGCGTCGAATACGAGAATGGCAAATTCCTCAAAGGAGAAGGCAATATCGACGAAAATCATTTGGAAATCAGTCGCATTAAAAACGCTTATCTTGATCCGGATGTAAATGCCAATCCGGAAGCTATCGAGCGGATAATGAAATCCGATTTTATCATTGTCGGTCCGGGCGATCTTTATACCAGTATTATTCCCGTCCTCTTGACTAACGGTATAAAAAATGCGATAAAGAAAAGTAGGGCCAAAATCATCTATATTCTCAATCTTATGACCAAGTCCGGGCAAACCGTCGGTTATAGGGCCAGTGACCATGTAAACGATCTGAAAAGATACCTGGGATGTGATATTAATATCGTTGTTGCCAATAAAGGCCGGATCCCGGCATCTGTTGTCAATTGGTATGAATCGCAACATGAACACGTTGTCGCCAATGATCTGCCACAGGCAATCGAGGCGGATATGGTTGACCGGAAAATATTCATGAAGTCAAATAGGGAAAAAATTGCCGATCCGCTTGTTCGGAGCATTATCCGCCACAATCCGCAGAAATTAGCTAAAATATTATTAAAGATAATCTATGCTTAACCGACACGCCGCGTCATTCAAAAATGCATTCAATGGACTGATGTGGGTTTTGAAAACCCAGCCGAATTTCAAAATCCATGTTTCCCTGTCGCTTCTTGCTATCCTCGGCGGTTTTATCTTCCAGATTTCCTATGAAGAATTTTTGATTATTATGGTGCTTATCGGCCTCGGACTGGTGATCGAAACGGTCAATACCGCTATTGAGGAAACGATCGATGCTTTTGATAAAAATCCCCGTGAGGAAATCCGAATCGCCAAAGACGTATCGGCGGCCGCGATGCTGATTTTTGCGGTCACCTCTTTTATTATTGCCTGTATTATTTTCGTCCCGAAATTATAAGCTATGCCGACTTATTTGTTTGCCATATTCGTGTCGTTCATTCTTAATCTTGTCCTGATAATACCTTTTATCAATTTATTGTATAAATCGAAATTACAGCGTCAAAATCAGACGACCAAAGATGCTTTTAACCGCCCAACGCCGATATTCGATAAATTCCACCAGCATAAAAGCGGGACGCCGGTCGGTGGGGGAATCCTGACGTTGCTCACGACGACCGGAGTCTTCTTTTTCTTCCTGTTCATGTATTTTTTATTGCATAAAAAAATCCTGAGTAATTATCCGTCGCTGGTCGCCGAAATCAAAATCATTATTTTTACTTTCATTTCATTTGGAATATTGGGAATTTTTGACGACCTGAAAAAAATCTTTTTCTGGCGGGATAGTCAGTTTTTCGGCCTGCGAATCAGGCATAAATTAATTTTGGAAATCATCCTGGCAGCAATTGTTTCTTTTTGGTTGTTTAGCGACCTGAAGATTCAGATCATTTATGTTCCTTTCTTTGGCGTCTTTACGATTTCCTGGTTGTATATTGTTTTTTCGACATTTGTCATCGTCGCTTTTGCCAATGCGGTCAATATCACCGACGGCCTGGACGGACTGGCAAGCGGAGTATTGACAATTGCCCTTTTGGGGTTGTGGGTGGTTTCCCGATCGATCCTTGACGTACCGACTTCTCTGTTCATTGCTGCCTGGCTCGGTGGTTTGATCGCTTTTCTGTATTTCAATATTTATCCGGCGCGGCTTATTATGGGTGATGCCGGCGCGTTGTCTTTCGGCGCCACTTTTGCCGTCGTCGGATTGGTGCAGGGCAAGGTATTTGCGCTTCTTATTATCGGCGCGATCTTCGTCGTCGAGATTGCCACCTCGTTTATCCAGCTTCTAAGCAAACGTTTCCGCCATAAAAAGGTATTTCCGGTAGCACCCCTTCATTTATGGCTGCAGCTTCGCGGCTGGGAAGAACCGAAAATCGTCATGCGCTTCTGGCTGATTTCAATGATCCTCGTCATTTTTGGGCTGATGGTGGCGTTTATGAAGTGAGTTTCTAAGTCGATCGCATATTCAAGGAGCGCTCAAATACCCACTTTTCACAAATTATGCTATCGACTATATGGGAGGTATTTTGTTAAAATTAACTTGATGGAGAATACTTTTTCGATCCTTAAGAAACAATATTCCGGCAAAAAAGTGCTGGTTGTCGGCCTCGGCCTTCAGGGCGGGGGAGTTGGGGTGGCAAAATTCTTTGCCGAACTGGGAGCTAAAGTGACCGTTACCGACAAAAAAAATGATCAGCAACTAATATCATCAGTTAATTTGCTCAAACAGTTTCCGATTACCTTTCATTTAAGCGGACATCAATTGGATGATTTTTTAAATGCCGATGTCATTTTCAAAGGCCCGTCGGTTCCCTGGGATTTACCGGAGATAACGGCGGCTGAAAAAAAAGGGGTTCCGGTGGAAATGGAACTGTCTTTTTTTATCGCCAATTGTCCGGTAAAAATCATCGGTATTACCGGTACACGGGGCAAATCGACGACGACACAAATGATTTTTTCCGTCTTGAAGGAAAACGGTTATTCCGTTTATCTTGGTGGCGGTTTACCCGGTATTTCGACCATTAATTATCTTAAAATGTTAACCGCTGGCAATTGGGTAGTGATGGAACTGTCATCCTGGGCATTATCGGGATTTCAGCGGAAAAAAGTGAGTCCGCATATCGCCGTTTTTACCAATTTTTATCCCGACCACCTGAATTATTACAAAAGTATGGAGGACTATTTGTATGATAAAAGAGCAATTTATATGTACCAAAAAAAAGGAGATTATTTAATTATGAATAAATCTCTGATCGAAACCGTTGGAAACGGTTTAAAACCGTTTCCTGCAAATGCGGTCTATTTCGGCAAAAACGATTTTCCGATGGAGCTGCCTTTTTTAAAGGGCGAACATAATCGGGAAAATGCGGCGGCGGCCCTTACCGTCGGTAAAGTATTGGGTCTGGATGCGGATAATTGCATTAAGATAATATGCCAGTTTAAGGGCCTGCCTTTCCGGCAGGAAATAATTGCCCAAAAAAACAATGTTACTTTCGTTAATGACACCACGTCAACGACACCGGTCGCGACCATAAAAGCGTTAGATACTTTTACCGATAAACCAGTATATCTCATGCTCGGCGGTCAGGGAAAAAACCTGCCTTATGATTCTTTAATCGATTATTTAATCGGAGCCAAAAAAATCATTCTGCTTAAAGGGTCGTTTACGGATGGAATACTGCCGTTACTGAAAAAAAAATTTGCCGATAAGATTACGCCGGTATACGATGATTTGGAAAAGGCGGTGACCAAAGCGTATAGTTTGGCGAAAAACGAAGACGGCGGTGCCTACGTTTTATTTTCCCCCGGCGCGACGTCGTTTGCCATGTATAACAATGAGTTTCACCGGGGACGGGAGTTCAACAGAATCGTTAATTATTTAATAAATACCAGTAATACTAATCCGTCCAATGATTAAACGTTTGTTCGTCAAAAACAAATTTTTTAGTCATTTATTGACGTTGCCGATAATTCTTTCTTTGGTCGGTTTACTCTTTATTTTCGAAGCATCGGCCGTCCGCAGTGCGTCCGAATTCGGCGACAGTTTTCATTATTTGCGTTTGCAGATTATCTGGCTGACAGCGGGCTTGGTAATTATGACTTTTTTTGCCGTTTTCGATTACCACAAGCTTTACTATTTTGCCTTCATCATGATGATGACGACGATTATGTTTCTTATCGTTGTCCTTATTCCCGGTGTTGGCTCCAAGGCCGGGGGCGCCAGACGATGGATTGATTTCGGGTTTTTCAATATCCAGCCGACCGAACTGGCCAAATTCAGTGTCATTATTTATCTCTCCTCCTGGTTCATCCATAAGGAGCGGAAACGTTTTTTTTCTTTTCTTATACTGATCGGATTTTTAATTCTACTGATAATCCTCCAGCCGGATATGGGAACGGCAATTATTGTTTTTTTGTTGAGCATTATCATTTATTATTTATCCGGGGGCAGTTTGTTACATCTTTTTTTACTGGTTCCGGTATCGTTCGGGGCTTTCTTTTTACTGATAAAAGTTTCTCCATACCGTTTAAACCGATTACTGGCTTTTTTCAATCCGGCACTTGATCCCCTGGGGATCACCTATCACATTAATCAGATATTGATATCGCTATCTAACGGTGGCATACTGGGCCAGGGATTCGGCGCTTCCCGGCAAAAGTATTTGTTTCTGCCGGAAGCCCATACCGATTCGATCTTTGCCATTCTGGGGGAGGAATTTGGATTTTTGGGCGGGTGCATTCTGATTATTCTTTATCTGGTTCTTATTTACAAGATGTATCATGTCGTCCGGCTGGCACCGGACCGGTATGGCAAACTTTTGGCCGGCGGGATTTTTGCCTTTTTCAACCTGCAGATAATAATAAACCTCGCCGGTGTTGTCAATTTATTTCCTCTGACCGGCGTGCCGCTGCCTTTCCTTTCGTACGGCGGATCGAATTTACTTATTTCCTTTGCTATGATCGGGATTTTAATGAGTATCGAGAAGAACGTGAAAGTAATTAAATAATTCTTTTCTTTATCATTGCGAGCGAAGTCGCGCGAAGCGGTACGGAGTCGGGAAATCCCTTAATGTCAGCATTTTATGAAAGAAGTCCGTTGGCGCGTTACGCTTGCTCGGGATGACAAAGGCGCATATAATATCAATATGAAATTAATGTTGACCGGTGGTCATCTGGCGCCGGCGTTGGCCATCATCGAGGAATTGGCGAAGCAAAAAAATGCCACTCCCGACCTTATCTTCGTCGGACGCAAATACGCCATCGATTCGGAGCAAACTTTATCATTGGAATATAAGGAAATTATCAAAAGAAATATCCCGTTTATCACTTTGCAAAGCGGCCGGTTCAGCCGGTTGCTTAATTGGCACTCGGTTAAAAGCCTGCTCAAAATTCCTGGCGGATTTATCAATGCGTATCTGATTGTTTCCCGGGAGAAGCCGGAAGCGGTCATGACTTTCGGCGGCTATATCGGACTGCCGATTGCTTTCTGGAGTTATCTGTTTCATATTCCCGTTTATACCCATGAGCAAACAATCAGCCCGGGCTTGGCCAACCGGATTATCGCCCGGTTTTCCCGAAAAGTTTACTTATCGTTTGACGAAGCGGCCAAATTTTTCCCGGCCGGTAAAACAACCGTCACCGGCAATCCAGTACGAATGGCAGTTCTAAAAATCGATAAGAAACCGTTTGCTATCGTAAAAAGCCAGCCGGTGATTTATATTACCGGCGGATCGTTAGGATCACACAGCATTAATCAAATTATTAAAGAAATAATTGTTAAATTGTTGAATCGTTATATTGTTATTCATCAGACCGGGGAAACAAAAGAATATCATGATTATGAAGATTTATTGAAAATAAAAGACAGGTTGCCAAAGGAATTGGCAAACCGTTATTATCTGGTAAAACATTTCTTCGACGATGAATTGGGATATGTATTCCATACAGCCGATTTGGTTATCGGCCGGGCGGGCGCTAACACTTTTTTTGAATTAACGGCGTTAAACAAACCGGCAATTTTTATTCCGTTACCGTGGTCGGCCAACGGGGAACAGGAACTTCAGGCCAGGATTTTTAGCGAGGCGGGTACCGGTGAGGTTTTTCATCAAACGGATGATTCAAGGACGCTATTAATATTAGTGGATAAAATCAGTACCAATATCAATCGTTACCGAACAAATTTCCATTCGTTACACCAATTATATAAAAAAAATGCGGCCGAATATATCGTCAATGAAATCTTCACGCAAGCTTAAATATCTAACAAGTGTGGTTCTGGCGATAATTTTATTCCTGATACTTATCTTTGCTGATAAATATTTCAGTGTAATCAATATCATCGTCGACAGTCCGGATAAAGCGGGAACAATTTTCGGCTTAGAAGATTACCGCCATTCAAACCTGATTCTTCTTTCGACGGATGAAATGGCCAAAACTTTAAAGAAGCAAAATCCGGAAGTTAAAGAAGCAACGGTAACTAAAATTTATCCCCGGACGGTGGTTGTCAAAATCAGCCTGTATAAACCGCTGGCGGTCATTGATAACGGTGACGGTTATCTTTTCCTGTCGGAAGACGGCCGGATTTTATCCCGTTCGTCCCGGAATTCATTATCATTACCGATTATCCATTACTATCAAAAACTAAACCGTTATATGTTTGTGGTCGGCGACTGGATCAATTTCCAGGATATGAGTTTTGCCCTGCATTTTATCAAAACGATGAATGATTTAAATATGATCGTTGATCAGGTTGATATTAACGGTGCCGATATGATACTATGTAAATTAGATAACCGGCAGATAGTATTTACTACTGAGAAAAGTATACAGTTGCAGGATTATGAATTGGAGCAAATCGTGAGGCAGTTTAAGATCGATGGCAAAGCGTTTAAAAGCCTGGATTTAAGATTTGAAAAACCGGTAGTTAAGTTTTGAATTATGTCTGACAAACTGATTTGCGGTGTCGATATCGGCAGTTCGAAAATCGCGACCGTTGTCGGCATCCAGCCGGCCGACAGTACCGAACTGAAAATCATCGGTTTTAATACCACTAATTCCCGGGGAGTAAAAAAAGGGCTGATTGTTGATATTGGCGAAGTGACAGCCGCGGTCGAGGAGAGTGTCGAAAAAGCGGAACGGATGGCCGGCCACAAGCTAAACAGTGCTTATGTTTCCGTCGGTGGTCCACATATTGCTTCTTTGAATTCACACGGCATTGTTGCCGTATCCAACCCACAGGGGGAAATCGTCGAAGATGATGTGGTGCGGGTGATCGACGCCGCCTCCGCCATTTCCCTTTCCTCCACCCGGCATGTGATCGAGGTGTCGCCGCGTGATTATATCGTCGACGGCCAGTCGGGGATCCGCAACGCCATCGGCATGAGCGGTGTCCGGCTCGAAGTGGAAACGCATATTATTACCGCTTCCCATACCAATTTAAAAAATATCGACCGGGTATTGAACGATCTGGGAATTGCCAATCAGGGGTTTGTTTTTGCCGGCCTGGCATCGGCGGAAGCCGTTCTGTCCAGTACCGAAAAAGAATTAGGTGTGGTCTTGATTGATATCGGAGGTGGAAAAATCGATATCTGCATTTATGTCGAAGGAGCGCTGTCGCATTCGTCCTCGATTCCGATCGGCGCCCGGCATATCACGAACGATATTGCCGTCGGTTTGAGAGTATCGCTTGATTCGGCGGAAAAAATCAAACTGATGCTGGGAAAAGTCAACGCGAAAAAGAAACCCGGCCAGTCAATCGATCTGGGCAGCCTTAGCCTGCCGGAGAATGTGAACGATGTTTCCCTTAAATCGGTCGTTGATGGAGTCATCGCCCCGCGTTTGGAAGAGATCTATAAGTTGATTTTTGAAGAAATCGAGAAAAGCAATTTTGGTCAAAGTATTCCTTCGGGATTGGTGATAACAGGCGGCGGGGCATTGACTGTCGGTATGCTGGAAACCGGCAAAAAAGTAATCGGTTTGCCGATCCGTGTCGGCGTACCGGACAAAATAACCGGATTGGTGGACGAGATCACCGATCCCCAATTTGCGACGACGGTCGGCTTATTAATGTATGGTATGAATCATCTGTCAACCGGCGATAACGGTATAAAAAATTTTAATAAAATCTGGAAGGATTTTTCCTTAGGCGGTTCGGTCGGAAAATTCAAAGATTTCGTTAAACAATTTATTCCGTGATAAAATATAGCCTATGTTAGTCAAACCACGGGCGGGACAGGCAGCAAGGATTAAAGTGATTGGTATTGGCGGCGGTGGCGGAAACGCCATCAGTTCAATGATTTCCGAAGGCGGCATCTCCGGTGTCGAATTTGTGGCCGTTAATACCGACGCCCAGGCACTGTTGAATAATAAAGCCACCGTCAAAATTCAGATCGGGGAAAATTTAACCAAAGGATTAGGAAGCGGTGGCGATCCGGAAGTCGGTCGCCAGGCAGCGGAGGAATCGCGGGAGCGGTTGAAGGAAGAGCTGAGCGGCGCCGACATGGTATTTATTACCTGCGGTGAGGGTGGCGGCAGCGGCACAGGCGCATCACCGGTCATTGCCGAGGTGGCCCGGGAAACCGGAGCGCTGACGGTGGCCGTTGTCACCAAACCGTTTGATTTTGAAGGCAGTAAAAGGAAGTTTGTCGCTGATGACGGCGCGCAGAAACTGAAGGAAAAAGTGGATACGCTGATAGTCGTCCCCAATCAGCGGATTTTATCGATCATTGACAAAAAAACGCCGATATTAGAAGCTTTCAGGCGGATCGATTCGGTTTTGCATCAGGGAGTTAAGGGTATCGCCGAACTCATTACGACGCCGGGTTTAATTAACGTCGATTTTGCTGATGTCAAGACAGTAATGAATAACGCCGGTACCGCTCTCATGGGAATCGGAGTGGGAAGCGGCGACAAACGGGCGATGATGGCCATAAAGCAGGCGATTTCGTCACCGCTTCTGGATGTGTCGATAGACGGGGCCAAGGGGGTCCTTTTCAATGTGGTCGGAGGTCCGGATCTGACGATGAACGAAATTGATGAAGCCGCTTCGATCATTGCCAAAAGTGTCGACCCCGACGCCGATATTATTTTTGGTGCCGTCATCGACGATAAAATGGTCGACCAGATAAAAGTGACGCTTATCGCCACCAAGTTCGACGACAGCAAGTTAAAGTTTTTCCGCTTTACTAAGGAAGAAAAGAAAACGTTCGAACCGCCGCCAAACAAGTCGGCTATTGAAGGAAAAAAGGAGTTGTCGGACGATCAGGAACTGCTAGGTGACGACGAGGAATTTATTGACGATAAAAACGAATTCGATATCCCCGCTTTTTTGAGAAAGAAATAACTCCGGTCAGACAAAAATATCGACCACCAGTATCAGGAGAGGACCAAACTGCAGGATAAGAATCATCAGATTGATCAGTGTTGACCGTAACTGCGACATTCCAATAAAATATCAGATGGTGATAAAAGTGCAGTAATAGAAATGTAAAAATTATGTAAGCGGAGCGTAAGAAGTAGTTTATCGAGTATAATGATAGTAATGACAAAATATACCGGACTGACGGAAAAGGAAGCGGCGGACAAACTGAAAGCGGAGGGTTATAATGAGTTGCCAGAACAAAAAAAACAAAGTGTTTGGGTGATCTTATGGGAAGTAATCACCGAGCCGATGCTGCTTCTAATTATCGGCAGTGGCATCATCTACCTGTTTCTCGGCGAACCGCGGGATGCCTTAATGTTACTATCCTTTGTCATCGTCGTTGTCGGCATCACTTTTTACCAGGAACAAAAAACCGAAAGAGCGCTTGAAGCGCTGAAGGATTTGTCCAGCCCGCGGGCGCTTGTTATCCGTGGCGGGGAGCAGTTGCGTATCGCCGGCCGGGAAGTAGTCCGGGATGATATCCTGGTTCTGCAGGAAGGCGACCGGGTGCCGGCGGATGCGGTAGTGCTTTATTCGGCGAATCTTCTGGTGGATGAATCGCTACTGACGGGTGAATCATTGCCGGTAATGAAAAGAGAATATGCTGTTGCAGATTCTGTCGCTCGTGATCCCTTCTCTTCTGCGAGGCTCTTCCGGCAACTCCGGAAATCCGCTTCTCGAAGAGACACCTCACTCGCGACACCTGCAACAACAATCAATAATGAGTTCAAAGTTTTCTCCGGCACAATGATCACCCAGGGACACGGCATCGCCAGAGTATTTGCCACCGGTATCCATACGGAAATGGGGAAAATCGGCCGTTCATTGGAATCGATCACCGAAGAAGATACCCTGTTGCAAAAAGAAACCGGCCAGATCGTCAAAAAATTTGCCATCGCCGGTATATTCGTTTCCGTCCTTGTTGTCGTTATTTTTGGTTTGACCCGCGGCCATTGGTTACAGGGTTTTTTGGCCGGTTTAAGTTTGAGTATGGCTGTCCTGCCGGAGGAGTTCGGCGTAATCTTAGTGGTATTTTTGGCTCTTGGTGCCTGGCGAATTTCCAAAAGCAAAGTCTTGACGCGCAAATCCGCCGCTATCGAAACACTGGGAGCGGCGACGGCTTTGTGCGTCGATAAAACCGGGACGCTGACCCTTAATAAAATGGAATTACAGATGATGCGTACCGGTAATTGTTCCCATAAAATCACGGCCGGTGACCGGCAATTGCCGGAGGATTACCATCACTTGTTGGAATACGCGATCCTCGCTAGCCAAAAAGATCCGTTTGACCCGATCGAAAAGGAGGTTAAAAAAGCCGGGGATTTATTTCTTGGCCAGACCGAACATATTCATAAATCCTGGAAATTTATCCACGAATATCCCCTGTCAAAGAAACTGCTTGCCCTGTCGCATGTTTGGGAATCGCCCGCAAAAACAGATCTTGTTATCGCCGCCAAAGGGGCGCCGGAAGCGGTGGCCGAACTGTGCCATTTCAACGAAAAGCAAATCAAAACCATGACAGTGCAAATCCAACAAATGGCTGACCGCGGTTTGCGGGTGATTGCTGTTGCCAAAGCGTCATTCAGGAAACAGTCGCTTCCCGAAAAACAACATGATTTCAATTTTGAATTCGTCGGCTTATTGGGTTTTTCCGATCCGATCCGTTCCACTGTGCCGGAAGCAGTGGCAGAGGCTCACCGGGCCGGCATGCGTGTCATCATGATTACCGGCGATTATCCGGGGACGGCACAATATATTGCCCGGCAGATCGGTATCAAGAATCCCGAAAATTTTATTATCGGGCCTGTATTGGCAAAACTGGACCATTTACAATTAAGGGAAAAAATTAAAAATACGAATATCTTTGCCCGGGTGGTGCCGGAACAAAAACTGGCGATTGTCAATGCCTTGAAAGCCAACGGTGAGATCGTCGCCATGACCGGGGACGGCGTCAACGACGCTCCGGCGTTGAAAGCGGCTCATATCGGCATCGCCATGGGCGAACGAGGGACAGATGTCGCCCGTGAGGCGGCTGATTTGGTACTCCTTAACGACGATTTTTCATCGATCGTAAAAGCTGTTCGTCTGGGTCGGCGGATTTTTGACAACCTGAAAAAGGCAATGGCGTATACGTTGGCAGTTCATGTGCCGATTGCCGGAATGGCTCTTTTACCGGTTATGCTGCAAATGCCGATAGTTCTCATGCCGGCGCATATCGCCTTTCTGGAACTGATTATCGATCCGGCCTGTTCGGTGGTTTTTGAATCGGAAAAGGAGGAGGGAAACATCATGGAACGGCCGCCGCGTAATTTGAAGGAGCCGCTGTTTGGTCGGGCAAGTCTGATCAGAAGCAGCCTTCAGGGATTGGGTGTCCTCGGAATCGTTTTTCTGGTATATGTTTTGACCAAAGACCGGACGCCGGCTTTCTTGACTTTGGTACTGGCTAATTTAATGCTTATAATCACCAATCTTTCCTGGTCGAAAAATTTTGTGAAAATAATTCTTGAGAAGAATAAGGCGTTATATCTGGTACTGTCGTTAACAGTAATATTTCTGTTAATAATTATTTCAGTGCCGTTTTTGCGGGAATTGTTTTATTTCTCGACTCTCCACAATAATGATTATCTGCTTGTTGCAGCCGCCGGTTTGGTCAGTATCATTTGGTTTGAGGCGCTGAAAAATTTGCTATAATTGAAGATTATGTTCAAACCGGTCGACAATAATACCAATTTTCCCGAGATGGAGAAAAAGTGGCTCAAGCACTGGTACGAAAAAGGCATCGTCCAAAAATATCTTCGTAAAAACGACACATCAAAAAATTATTTTTCCTTCCTCGACGGCCCGATTACCGCCAACAATCCGATGGGAGTCCACCATGCCTGGGGCCGGACATACAAGGATTTATGGCAGCGGTTTCATAATTTGTTGGGTCAGAAACAGCGTTTCCAAAACGGTTTTGACTGCCAGGGATTGTGGGTTGAGGTTGAAGTGGAAAAAGAGCTTGGTTTGAAAAACAAAAAAGAAATCGAAAATCTTGTACCGGGCGACCGCAAAGCATCAATTGCTAAATTTGTCCAGCTTTGTAAAAACCGTGTTATGAAATTTTCCGGCATCCAGACCGAGCAATCAAAACGCCTCGGTTACTTCATGGATTGGGATAATTCCTACTATACAATGAGCGACGACAACAATTATATGATCTGGGATTTTCTCAAGGTTTGCTACGATAACGGCTGGATTTACAAAGGCCATGAATCCGTCCCCTGGTGTCCGCGTTGCGAAACGGCAATCTCACAGCACGAAATGCTGACGGAAGATTACAAGGAAGTGGTTCATGAATCGATTTATTTTAAATTACGAATTACGGATTACGAATTACCAAATACCTTTTTACTGGTATGGACGACGACGCCGTGGACGATTCCCGCCAATATTGCCGTCGCCATCGATGAAAAATACGATTACAGCTTGGTGGAAGGGACGGATGGCAAAAATTATTGGTTAGCCCGGGAATTAATTCCGGCGGTTTTTGGCAAAGATTATAAAAAAATCGTTAAAACCGTTAAGGGCAAGAAACTGGCCGGTTTGAAGTACGAGGCGGCATTTGACCATTTGCCACGAGTGAAGGAAGTCGCCGAAAAAAACCCAAAAACCTTCCATACCGTCGTTGCAACCGACGAAAATATCCTGCCGATTACGCTAACCGAAGGCACCGGTATGGTCCATACGGCCGTTTCCGCCGGCGCCGAGGATTTCAAACTCGGTAAAAAACTGGGGCTGCCGATGATTCCCGTTATCGCCGATAACGCCGATTACCTGTCGGGAATGGATTTCCTGTCGGAGAAAAACGCCAAAAAAAATCCGCGGCTTATTCTTGATTACATGGAAAAGAGAGGTTATGCTTTCAAAATTCATCATTATAAGCACCGTTATCCGGCCTGCTGGCGGTGTAAGACGGAACTCGTTTGGAAAGTGGCGGATGAATGGTATATCGCAATGGACCATCCTTCGCGCAAGGCTTCGGCCGGCAAGCAAAAAAATCTTACACTAAGAAAACGAATGATGGCGGTGGCAAAAGAAATCAATTGGCGGCCGAAATTCGGGCTGGATCGCGAACTCGACTGGCTCAAAAACATGCACGATTGGCTGATAAGTAAACCAAACCGTTACTGGGGGTTGGCGTTGCCGATCTTCGAATGCAAACAATGCGGCACATATGAAGTCATCGGTTCAAAGGCAGAACTGAAAAAACGGGCGGTCGCCGGCTGGGAAGAATTTGCCGGCCATACGCCGCATAAGCCGTTTATCGACGAAGTGAAGATCAGGTGCCAAAAATGCGGCGAGATAGTATCCCGAATCGGTGATGTCGGCAATCCGTGGCTGGACGCCGGTATCGTTTCTTATTCTACGATAAAGGAAAATAACCGGGGCGAACCGTTGTATTGGAAAAACAAGACGGAATGGCGGCATTGGTTTCCGGCCGATTTCATCACCGAAAGTTTTCCCGGGCAATTCAAGAACTGGTTTTACGCACTGATCGCCGAATCAACCGTTCTCGAAAACAAAAACCCCTACAAGACCGTTCTCGGTTTCGGCACCCTCTTGGGCGAAGACGGCCGGCCGATGCATAAAAGCTGGGGCAATGCCATCGAATTCGCCGAAGGTGCCGACAAAATCGGCGTCGATGTCATGCGCTGGATGTTTTGCCGGCAGAATCCAGCGGAAAATATGCTTTTCGGCTACAAAAAAGCCGATGAAGTCCGGCGGCAGTTTTACCTGATGTTGTGGAATGTGTATAAGTTTTTTGTGGAATACGCAAATTTGGATAAATGGGTTCCATCCGACTCCGTAAAACGCGGTGACAGATTACTTCATCACTACGTTTCTCGCAATGACATGACCGTTTTGGATAAATGGATAATGAGCCGGTTCGTCGGTCTGGTCGAATTCATTGCTGAAAGCCTGAAAATTTATGACGCCCAGGATGCGGCCGGCGAAGTGGAAAAATTTGTCAGTGATTTATCGACATGGTACATACGCCGGAGCCGCGACCGCGTTTGGACCAATTCCGAAGACGAAAAAGATAAGAACGATTTTTACAGCACTTTGCATTTTATTTTAGTCAACCTATCAGTTGTCTTGTCTCCTTTCATGCCTTTTATAAGCGAAGAAATTTACGTTAATTTAACCGGGGAAGAATCGGTTAATCTGGCTGATTGGCCAGCAGTAAGTGCAAAACTCAAAATTCAAAATTCAAAACTGGAAGAAGAAATGATGTTGGCGAGAAAAGTGGCGGAAGCGGGACATGCCAAAAGGAAAGGCGAAAATCTGAAAGTGAGAATGCCGTTGGCAAAATTGGCAGTAACGGCGGACGGCGAATTTACGAATGTCGGCAGTGACGTCTGGGAAGTGGTGCTGAAAGAATTAAACGTGAAGAATTTGGAAATCAACGGTAAAGTCAAGTACCCGAAAAAAGAAGTGGCCGTCAACGAGGAAGAACTCGCCAAGGAAGGGGAGCTGCGGGATCTCATCCGCAAAATCCAGGCGGAAAGAAAACTACTGGGACTCAAGCCGACGGATAAGGTAAAAGTGACTGTCCCCGACCGTTTTCTCGAAGATCTTGACTACATCAAAAAGAAAATCATGGCGGAGAAAGTTGAAGCAGGTAGCGAACTGACAGTCCAAGTATGACCAACCTATTAATCCCCTCGGTTCTCCTTTCCCTGTTTGGGGTGTTTACGCTTTTTGGCATCGATACCGGTTTGTTTTTCCATCAGTTAATTTTTGTCGTAATCGCTTTTGCCGCGTTTGCTGCCGTCAAGAAAATCGGCCTGCCGGTATTCCGGCTGAACAATAAGTTTTTATACTGGTTTTTCATAACCGTTTTGGCAATCACTTATATTATCGGTGTGGAAGCCAAGGGGTCGAAACGCTGGCTGAATTTCGGCTTGTTCAACTTCCAGGCATCGGAGTTTTTCAAAGCTTTTTTCATACTGTTTTTGGCTGAGCATTTGACAAAAAGATATATCCGGCACAACAGTTTTGACGTTTTTTTAAAAAGTATCGCTTATTTTATACTGCCGACATTCATCATCTTTAAACAACCGGATCTGGGTAACGCGATGGTTTTTTTCTTTATTTTTTTGGTGATGGTCCTTTTTTCCGATTATCCAAAACGGTACATTTTGTATTTTATCGGGTTTTTGCTGATGACTATTCCCCTCGGATGGTTTTTTATGAAAGGGTACCAGCGGGCCCGGATTTTGAGTTTTTTAAGTCCGCACGTCAATACGCAGGGGACAGCATACAACATGATCCAGGCAATGATTACCGTCGGCTCGGGTAAATTCTTCGGCCGGGGACTGGGGCTGGGGACGCAGGCGAAACTGTTCTTTTTGCCGGAAAACCATACGGATTTTGCTTTTGCATCACTCGTTGAGCAGTTCGGTTTCCTCGGTGGTCTGGCGATTTTGGTTATTTATGCGGTCATCGTTTATCTTTTGGTCAAACGGGCGCTTAGATTTTATTTCCGCCGGGACGAAGAGGACAAAAAAAAATTCCTTTATACGATCGGCGTACTTGCTTACCTGGTTTTCCAGATTTTTGTTAATATCGGGATGAATCTGGGGATAATGCCGGTCGCCGGCATCGCCTTGCCCTTTATTTCCTATGGCGGCAGCTCAATCGTGGCGCTAATGATCGCTTTTGCCTTGATTCCCTGATAAATTCCGGTATAATTAAAAAATGGTAAATTTTGCCGTTGTCAAAACCGGTGGAAAGCAGTATCTTGTCAAAGAACAGGATATTATTACCGTCGATAAGCTTCCCAATAAGGAAAAAGAGACAGTCGAACTGCCGGTATTGGCGATGTTTGATAATGAAGGAAAATCGCTGAAATTAGGGATGCCTACTTTGGCTAAAGGAATCAAGGCAGAAGTCATCAGCCAGGTAAAAGGCGATAAAATCCGGGTGGCGAAGTTCAAAGCGAAAGTACGCTACCGCAAAGTAACCGGATTCCGTCCGCACCTTACGCAGTTAAAAATAGTTAAAATCGGATGAAGCGAGTTAAAGACAGTTATAACTAAAAAATATGGCACATACCAAGGCACAGAAAACAGTTCGCGGCAACCGTGATTCTCGCTCGAAAAGACTGGGTGTAAAAGTATTCGGCGGTCAGTTTGTCAATCCGGGCAATGTCATCATTCGCCAGAAGGGGACAAAGGTCAATGCCGGCCTGGGCACCATGCTTTCCCGCGATTTTACGATTCTTGCCCTGAAAAAAGGAAAAGTCAAATTCTTCCAGAAAAAAGGTGAAGCGTACGTGGCGGTTGTATAATTTAATACGTGGATAACATCGACCAGTATATTGACGAAATAAACAGGACGGAGGATTTCTTCGCAAAAGCCAAGCTATTGCAACATCTTACCCAAGTCAAAAATATCCGCATTGTCGATTTATCCAAAAAGCTGGGAATAAAGCCTTCATATATTTGCCATATTCTGCGTCTGAACCGGATTCCGGAAATGGTCGTCGACGGTTTCTACGGCAAACAAATATCGATCAGTCACCTGTTTATCATTTCCCGCTTGAAAGAATCGCAAAAGATTGTCCGATTATACGAAAAAATCCTGTCCGAAAACCTGACGGTGATCCGGACAGAGGAAGCAGTCAGGGAGATGATATATCAGACGAAAACCACCGGCGACCGGTTGACGGCAGAAGAAATAACTCGTTATATCAATACCATAAAATCGGAATATAATAATGCCGGTGTCAAAATTATTCAGACACGGATTAAAAGCAAACTGGTAATCGAAATGAAAGGCAGTCTGAAGGAAACGACGGGCACGGCCAAAAAAATCCTTAACCGGTTAACGCCATGACAACGGTAGAGGATTGATGATGGCTCCCACTTCATTTACCGGGTAATAGCGGTAAAAAACGACGCCGATGACACTATTCTCCGGTATCGGTCCGAATTCCCGTGAATCGGAGGAGCGTGGGCGGTTGTCGCCCATGACAAAAAGATCACCGGCGGGAACGGTAAACGGTACGCCTTCTTTGCTGAAGCCGTCTTGCCAGACGTTAGTGGCCGCCGAAGTAAATTGTTCGGGAATTTCTTTTTCATTGACATAAACATTACCGTCTTTGATCATGATAGTGTCACCGGGCAGACCAATGATGCGTTTGATATATTCAATATCGGGATTGGACGGTGCCTTGAGGACAATGACATCGCCACGCTGCGGCTGCCGGAAACGGTAGGTGATACGGCTGGTCAGGATATAATTACCGTCCTGGAAATTCGGTTCCATCGACGCTCCCTTGACCTGGTTGGGAGTGAGGATAAACAGGTAAATAACGATAAAGATCGAACCGATGAAAGCGACCGTTTCCAGGATATCCATCACAAAATCAATGATTCCTTTGACAAGCTTCATAAATTTCATTATACAGGATTTTGATATAATTAAAAGTAAACTATGGTCGCTTAGCTCAGCGGTAGAGCACTTCATTCACATTGAAGGGGTCAAAGGTTCAAATCCTTTAGCGACCACTAAAACCGCAGGGATCGAAGAAGAGCTTCTATCTGTCGCCGGACATTATTCACTAACTGCTGAATAAGATTGTTGATTTGCCGGCTACTTGGTGGCGTAATGGTGATAATCGGCGAGACGGTCGGCGAACCGGTGGCGGACGGCGTGGCCGGGGTTTCGGTGATGACGATTGTCGGTGTCGCGTTCGGGCCGCTGCTTTGAACCTGGACACTGGTATTGCCCGGCTGATTAGAATCAATTACTTTTTTTTGACCGTTGACATTGATTTCGATATGTTTGGAAACACTGGTACTGCTGCTGTTTGAACTGGTGACATTATTCTGGACACTGACGCTTGTACTGCCGCCGCCTTGGCTGCTGACGTTGGTGGTCACGGAGGAATTGACTTCCGCGTATACTTCGGTTATCGGTTTTCCACTTTCTATTTTCAGCCTTCGGTTTATCAGCTGTTGGCTTATCGGTTTAAAACTATATAACAGAAAACCGGCAAACAATATTCCGATAACCGATAACCGAAAATTGATGAATGGTTTAATTCTCATATTTCTTTTTAAAAAAACCGATTTCTCCGGATGATAAAATTATTAACGATAAAATAGCGCCAATGCCGATTGAACCGCAGGCGAAAGAATATTTTTTACAGTAATCAAAGGAAGAATTCTGGTCCGCGAGATTGACGTGATATACGTTATCGGCGGCCAGAATACTGCCTTTTACCGCTTTATAATCGGCGATAAGAGGCGATGGTTCCGGCGGAAGCGAGGTGGGCGAGGGGGTTGGCCGGCTGAGCTGGTCGGTAACCGCACTCAACTCCGATGGAGTTGATGATTGTGGAGGATCGTCATTGGTAATATTATTAGCGGCAGGGGAAGGTGTGTGGCTTGGATCCGGCGGATGATATAAAACGACATCACCGGTGAAGTCGGCGTAATTATTGACCATGGCAAAATACCAGTGATTACCGGTAATATTAGTATTTACCAGGCTGAAAATATTGGCAATTACGGTGGCATCGCCGACACCCCCTGATGTCGCCGACAAAGAGATATTGTTGATGATTTTACCCGAATTGTTGTTTTGGACAGCTACTTGTCCAGCGTAATTACGACTGCCACCGATCCACCAGGCAGTAATTCCCAGCGGGTCAGCCAGATAATCGCCCCGCCAATTGAGCAGGCTGCCATTCCAGTGGCCGAAATTATTGATCCGCAGGTAGAGCCAATTATTACCGGTGATATTGGTATTAACGATATTTAAAATGTGAGTGATATTGTCGGCGATGCCGGCCGAACTGGTGGCAACAGTAATAGTATTATTATTCATGATAATATTATTGTTATTGCTGACATACATATTGTTTACTCCGGCAACCGGTTTGTCCGGGCTGATGTAATTTAATTCATTGGGAAGGGTAACGTTACCTTTTTGGTTGTCAAAAAGATTGACAATATTGAACGAACCGCAGTTGCCGTTCAGGTTGGTATTGGCGATAGCAGCGATAGCGGCTTTGGCGGTGGCGCTGCCCGAAGCAACGACGGTAACGTTGATGTTGTTATTTAATTGGGCGGCATTGCTGGCCGTGATATTATTTGTCTGACCGGCAAAGGGAGTGGAAAGGCACGGGTTAACGGGTTGGCTTAAATCAATCGGTTTGTCATTCGGAGCAACGGTGTTGACGACATTGGCCGTCAAATCATTGCCGACGGTGTTTTGATTGACGTTCTGGGTGATGGAAGCTTCGGCAGTGGCCAAGCCGTTGGTATAGATTTGAATGGTTTTATTGTCAGTAAGGTCGGTATCTTGCTTGATACTGACAGTTAGATCAGGCGAGGGTGTAGGAGTTGGGGTTATGGTTGGCATTGGGGAAATTTGAGCTATCGGGATGACGGGAGATGGTATGGGTGTAGGATTTAGGGTGGCGCTTAATGTTGCATCAGCGGCGAAAATATTCACCGGTGTGATGAGAAAGATTACGAGAATCAATTGTATCAATATTTTTTTATAATCCATGTTATTTTTCCGTTAAATATGGGACCCCCCCGAGCTTATTGGCTCGGGGGGTTATCTTACCAGTTACCCAAACTTAATTTAAAAGTCCGGGATTAAATAAGACCCAACATCGTCAGCACAAAACTGCCCACGCCACCGAAAACGGTTGCGTTGAGATTGCTTGACGTACTAAATGTTGTTCCGCTATTCGATCCGCCAGTGGTAGTCGAACCACCGCCAATATTATTATTGGCATAGTTGTGTCCGCTGGATACGAAACTGAACAGTAATTGTCCCAATGAGAACGAATTACCGTTAGATGTCGTGACATCCATTTCCGAATTGACGGTATTGTTGGTCGCGACATGGTTGCCGGTATTGACGGTATCCATGTTGTTAGTCAGCATCGGATCGACACTACTAAGGTCGAGACCGGTTAGGTTACTGTTACCGCTAACATTCATCGTTGCGCCCAGGTTGGCCATACCGCTATTGACCGAGCCGCCGCCAATATTCTTATTGGCTGCATTACCACCGCTATTCACATTACCCATCAGCATTTGTGTGATCATTGCCATATTCGAATTGTTGACGCTGACGTCGGTATCCGAATTGATAGTACTATTCGTATTGGTATGATCACCCGTATTGGTTACCGATGTGTTGTTGGTGAGAGAATTGCTTCCTCCCGATCCGCCGACAAAAGTGTCATTGTGATTGACATCAGTATTCATGGTGGTATTAAGGTTGGCCATACCGCTATTGACCGAGCCGCCGCCAATATTCTTATTGGCTGTATTATTGCCGGTATTGGCCGTACCGAGCACCGATTGTTCTACTTTGGCCATATTAGAGTTACTAACATTGACATTGGTAGAAGTGTTGGTGGTTGAATTGGCGTTGACGCTGTTACCGGTATTGACCACGTCGGTATTATTAGTACTCGTGGGATCAAGTCCGGTTACCGCCGTTACGTTTCTGTTGGCCGTGGCGTTTAAGGTGACGCCGACATTAGCCGAACCTGTGTTAACCGATCCGCCGCCAATATTACTGTTTGATGTATTCCCTCCGGTATTGGTACTGGCCGCAACCGATTGGATAATGTTGGCAGTATTGTTATTGGAAACGTTAACGTTGGTGGACGTATTGGTGGTGCTATTTGAAGTGACGTTGTTACCGCTATTTACCAGTTGGCTATTATTGGTTGTCGTATCCGCAAACACGGCTAATGGCGACAACATTAATACCATTGAAGACAATAAACCGATTCCAGCAGTAACTAATTTTCTTGTTTTCATATGTTTAATCACCCCCTTTCCGCAGAAAACTGTGATAACTTGTATCCGCAAGCGATGAAGAATAAAGTAGCAGTAATAAAAAGCAGGGCGTGGCTGCCCGTGTCGGGAAGCGACGCGTAGGCGCCCAGCACCTGACCGTCGGAAGACGGTAACGAACTGCCGCCCGTGCCAGTGGAACTACTTGAAGAGTTACCGGTGGAGCTACCCGATGGATTATTAGAAGTATTGCTGGAGGAATTACCGGATGTATTAGATGTATTATTGGAACTCGGCGAGTTGGTCGGCGTCGGTGTGGGTACGGGATTGTTTAATGCGATTAGAGTTTCATTCAGGTTGGATTCGCTATTCAAAGAAACATTAACCGAAGCGTTGCCGGTCGTGATGGTGCCGGCATTATTGCCGATATTTCCGGAGGCGGAATTGTTACCGGTATTGGCCGAGGCATTCAATAATTGCTGTATATCTGTATTGTTAATATTGTTAACCGTAACGGTATTATTGGTGTTGGAATTACTGGCAATTGTTGAGTTATTGCCGGTGTTAACGGTATTTAAAGTCGCCGATGAGGCAGGATCGCTTTGCGGATCAAGAGTGGAAATAGCGGTATCGTTACCATTGGTATTAACATTCATATTGACATTTACGATAGCATTGCCTGTCGTTATTACTCCGGCGTTGCCGCCGATTGCGATATTGCGACTGGCCTGGTTATTGCCGGTATTGGCGACGGCATTAACCGATTGTTGTACTGATGAATTATTATTATTGTTAACTGTTGTATCTTGGTTGCTGGTCGAGTTGGCGGAAGCATTAACATTATTGCCGGTATTTGTTCCGTTTAATGAGGTCGATGATCCGTTTGATCCGTTATCAATAGCGGTATTATTACCATTTAAATCGGCGTTCATTGTGACATTGACAGTCGCATTGGCGGTATTTATTACTCCGGCGTTACTACCCATGCCGATATTACCATTGGCGGTATTACCACCGGTATTGGCGACACAATTTTCGGCGCTGACGACCAGCTGGTTTGCTGGAATATTGCCGCCGCACATCTGGTTTAACAAGGCCCGATTATTGTTATCGACGAGCACATATTGGTTGTGTGTTGATGAAGAATTAAAAAGGGAATTGACGCCGGTATTGTTGATGACGATTGAGGCGCCGCTACCCGGACCGTTGCCGTTGTCGGTTCCTCCGATCAGCGTGACATTGCCGTTATTGGTGACAAGATATGAAGTATTGACGGTAGCATTGCCGGTCGTTATTACTCCTGCTGAACCACCGATACTGATATTCCTGTCGGCCGTATTGTTGCCTGTATTGGCGGAAGCGTTAACGTTTTGAGAAACAATTGTCGTATTGCCGTTATTGACTAATGTAATGGAATTGGCCGTCGAATTAGTGGAACTATTTGTATTATCACCGGTGTTTATTGTGCTATTTTCGGAATTGGCACCGTTACCGTTACCGCTAATTGCAGTGACGTTGCCACCGGTATTTACCGTCGATTGGGTATTGACGGTAGCATTGCCGGTCGTTATTACTCCGGCGTTGCCGCCGATTGCGATATTGCGACTGGCATCATTGTTGCCGGTATTGGCTTTTGCCGTGGTTGATTGTTGAATTGTTGTATTGTTATTATTGTTAATATTAGCGCTATCATTTGTGGTGGAATTGGTGGCGGTATTGGCATTATTGCCGGTATTGGTGGTGGAGTTTGTTGTTTGCGTGCTGCTTGCGGGCGCTGGCGCTGCCGTTGTCGGCGCCGAACTGGTATCGGGGTGGATTTGGTTCGTTTGGCTGGTGGCCTGTTGTGTTATTTGAGCCGAGAGCTCTTGGGAGTTTGGCATTGTGTCGGCGAGGGCGATTGTATGGTTGAAGAATAAGAAAAAGGAAAAAATTAAAGTCGTAATTATTCTGGCGATTTTTTTCATGCGAAAAAGAATAATTGCCCCACATGAAAACAAGACAATAGAAGGGTAATAGAAAAGTAAGAGGCTACTCCAAGCTGATGAGTTCCTTCAGGAATTCGGCCGACCAGCGGTAGACATTGTTGCTCATCACTTTTTCGCGCATTTTATCCATCCGTTTTTTTTGTTCGGCTCGGCCCATTGTCAATCCTTTCTCGATTGCGTCAGATAATTCTTCTGTATTGTACGGATTGATGATCAATGCGTCCTTAAGTTCGCGTGAAGCGCCGGTAAACTGGCTAAGTATTAGCACTCCCTGTTTATCCTTGCGTGCCCAGACAAATTCCTTGGCGACCAGATTCATGCCGTCGTGAAGCGAGGTAACCAGGCAGACATTGGCCAACTGGTAATAATCATTGATTTCCTTATGGGAATGGTGCCGTTCCAATAGGATTACCGGTTTCCAGCCATTGACCGCCACTTTCCGGTTGATCTCGGCCACCTTTTCCTCGACGTCTTTGGCGATTTTCTGGTATTCGGGAATAATACTGCGGGAGGGAGCGGCGATCTGGACAAAAGTAAATTTTTCCTTGTAGGACGGATTTTTTTTGAAAAATAATTCCACGGCATTCAACCGTTCCATGATGCCTTTGGTATAATCGAGCCGGTCGACGCCAAGACCCATATAAGGCGTTGTTATACCCAAGTCGTGTAAGGTGATTGTCTTCATTTCCTTATTATTGTTGTTAAGAGGAATGCTGATCGGGAAGGATTTGATTTTTGACTGGTGGGAGCTCCGGGTAATGGTAAATTGTTCTTTGTTGACGAGTGATTCCAGTTCATGGCCGACAGTATCGATAAAATTGTTGCAATGCAGCTGGGTATGAAAGCCGATTAAATCGGCGCCGAGTATGCCGTCAAGGATATCTTCGCGCCATGGGCAAATGCTGAAGGCTTCGGCATTTGGCCAGGGAATATGCCAGAATAGACCAATAAGAGCGTCAGGCCGGCTTTTTTTGATCATTCTCGGCAGAAGGGAAAAATGGAAATCCTGGACCAGGACGATCGGCCGGTAAACGTCTTTCATTTCCGTCAGGAGTGACCGGGCGAATTTTCCGTTGACCACCTGGTATTCCTTCCAGTCTTCCTTACGGAAAATCGGTCGGGTATGGGCCATGTGGCAAAGCGGCCAAATGCCTTCATTGGCAAAGCCGTAGTAAAAGCCTTTTTCTTCCTCGGGTGTCAACCAGATCCGTTTGAGAGTATATTTCGGCTCAACGGGCGGAACCGGCAGTTTATCTTTTTTGTCGACAGTCAGGCGGTCGGCATCGCCGGAACCGTGAGCTATCCATAATCCGCCGGTGGCTGCTATCATCGGCTCGATTGCCGTCACCATGCCGCTCGCCGGTTCATAATAAGTTATTTGGTTGCCCTGTTTAATATGGATATACGGTTCACGATTGCTGACAACGAAAATCGTCCGGCCTTTTAGGATGGATTTAACGAATTCCTGCAGACGGGATGCCGTCCAGGGCGACTCCGATTTCAAAAGCCGCAGGCGCGCCTCCTCGCTGGCGCTCCGCCGGGCTTCAAACAAGCTGTCGGTGATGTTCAAAATCTCGTTGATTAGCGGCCGGAAAAGGATGTTGGCCCGGAGATCAGGAATGGAAAAAGCGTCGCCGCCGGAACGGGCTTTCTTAATGGAATCGGCAATGATTTTTATCGGTTCCATAATAAGCCAGCGGATGATAAAAAGGATGAAAAAAACGGTCAATAACATTTCCGCAAGCAGCAAACCGACATTGGCGTTTTTAATGATGTTTTTTTGCGTCAGGTACAATACTATGACGACAATAGCGCCAACAATAATAGCGATGTTGAGCAAAAACCGATAACTTCTTTTCATATACGCGACAATTTTAGCAAAAGAATATAAGGATTAAGTAAGATTACTGGAGCAAATTGGTTTTACTCGATATCAAAAAAAGTGAATACCCGGCTGGGAAAATCGCTTGTGCTGGATTCACCAGGAAATAATTTTTCGCCGCAGATGACGGTTGCGAGCGTCCGCTCGGTAAATGCCGGCCGATCGCCCGGGGGAATGAGCGCGAGGATATCGTCGGTTTGTTGCGGATCGGCCAGTTTTTTTTCCATTTTCGCCAGTTCCTTCGGGCCGAAACGGATGATCGCCGTGATTTTGGCGGTGGCAGTCTTGTCGCCTTGTTTTATAGTGACGGCCGACCCGACCAGCTTGCCGACATTGTCCTTCCATATTGCCGGAGTGAGCTGTTTGCCGGGTGACTCCAGAGATTCGAGGTACGCCTGCCAAGGCAGGAGCCGGCCGGTATTGGTAAACTTTCCGGTATGGCCGGTTTGGATGACAAAGCCGTCGACAGTATTGTCGGCGTTAATTCTTACCGTATCGAAATAACTCATGTTGACAGGCTTAAAAGGGTTGAAGACATCGGTCCAGTTATCATTTTTTTCCAGCGCCTTCGGATAGGAATAAGCCGAAACGCCATTGTTGAAATAGAAACGCAGCGGATCAGCCGGTTTGAGAACACCGTTTGATTCTTTGCCTCGCAGATTAAATCCGGCGATATTAAAAAGATCACGCGGGGCAACGGCGGTTTCCGTCGGCAGCACTAATGTCGGGGGATGTAGAACGGATGGCGTCGATAACACTATCGGCATCGTCGGTATTTTCGCCGGCGCAATTGTCGGCTCAAACTCTCCCGCGGTATCAGGTAATGGCGTGGTACCGGGCGGTAACCGGTTCATGTAAACATAACCGAGGGCCATACCAACACCGGCGGCAGTAAGCATATTCACGCTTATGACACCGGCCAAAACTGTTTTTTCCAATTTATTCATAATTATTTCCTCCATTTTGTCCCGGAACTTTTCCGTGACAAGATTGAGGAGACGTAGCATAACGATTATTTTGCAACCCGTGAGGGTTGAGTAGACCAATGTCTACAAAATCGTCGCTACGTCTCTCATCAGAGTCTTAGCCTCCTTTAATCATTTTTAAAATGATTGTGAACAAACTGATTAACAGTAATGTTGCAAGCTTCAGCAATGGACCTGGATCGATAAAATCCGGATCAGGACCGAAGTATCCGGTTGGGGGTACCTTGATCGGTTTTGCTGGCTGCGTCGGGCTTGGCGCTGGCGTGTTTGTGAACGTCGGCGTGTTCGTCGCTGTTGCATTGCAACATGGAGTTTGCGGCGTATTTGTCGGCGTAAACGTACTTGTTGGAGTACTGGTCAGCGTTGCTGTGCTGGTTGGTGTAAGGGGAGTTACAGTTCCAGTCGCAGTCGACTTTGGCGTCTTGGTTTTCGTCGGCGTTGACGAGGGTGTTAAGGTCGGCGTATTGGTTGAGGTGGACGTTCGTGTCTGGGTCGGGGTAGAGCTTGGCGTGCGGGTAGACGTGCTCGTTTTAGTCGGGGTGTAAGTGCTAGTGCTGGTCGGTGTCTTGCTGGGCGTGCTGGTCGATGTCATCGTTGGCGACGGGGTTTTGGTCGGTGTATTCGTCGGAGTACTTGTCGAAGTGGCCGTTGCTGTCGCGGTTGGCGTGGATGTGGAATTACATGGTCCATGAGATAGGTTAAATTCACCTGTCCAACTTCCGTAAATTTGGGCCGTAGCATTCGTCACCTTCGAATCAAGATTTTGTGTTGTAACATAATGTGCGACTCCACCGACGAACTTCTGCAAAGGTACAACTTGCGAACTTCCGTTGCTCCAACTGACGGTGATTGATGCGGGCGCATGTGCTTCCACATCAATTTGGGTGATCACAAAATGCCATTCCGAAGAATTGCATTCATGGTCTGTGAGAGTCGACGTTTTAACACTAATCGACTTCGTACCATCAGCGGACACGCCTTGCAAACCGGCAATACTAACTGTAACGAACAACGTACCGAATACAACTAAACCCCACATTACTTTCTTCATTTTTCACCTCTCCTGATTTTTTGTGCTCTTTCTTTTCCTTTTTCTGCTTTTTTTTCGTTTTCTTTTTCATCACCTCTTTTCTTTTTCATTTTTTTCTTTATGGAAACCTGCGGTTTACTGCCGATGATTCGGAAGTAAAGTGCAGGCCTCCATTAGGAGGTTTGACTCTGATTATCAAGGTGCGGCCGTGACTGTCCGTTTTCGGCTGATGAAAACGGTGGTTTTTGGCCACAAAAAAATAGCGGCAATTTTTTCAGGCCGCTAACGCCTCGTTTATACCGCTATTTGCTCCACGATTCATGAGCATAAGCCCATAGTATACCATTTATGAAGCTAAATTTCAATCCAGAGGAAGCTTATATTTTCGTATATGCTGCTGTTACTGGGGAATATGCTTGCCGGCGGCATTTTTGCAGCGGTTTTGAGGATCGATGCAGGCATTTTGACACGTAGGATCGTTGGGAAAAACTTTCGGGCAAAGGCTTATATAGGGATTGTCGTACTGGTCACAGCTATTATATCCCGGTGAACAGGCGTAAAGAAGCGGCGTCGGTGTTGGTACTGCCGTGGGTGCCGGCGACGGTGTCGGACCACAGCGAACGACGGCCATATTGGGGCTGGCAATACCATAATTATATTGGCAACCGGGCCCGCAACCATAGTGGCAACCGGCTAAATCGATGGAGATATCGTCGGTCCGTTCCAGATTGGTGTAAAGGGTAAATGATGGACTGCATGAGCTGCCACTGCCGATGTAGGTATAGGCGCTATGGGTTTTGGGATCGCAGGGAATGCCGTCCAGATAAGTGGTTGTTCCCAGCTTCAGGCTTTGATTGCAGGCGGGTAGAGAGGAAGGATAGCAATTGGCGCTGTCATAATATTGTTCAAGCGATTTCTGAATCAGGTTAAAATCGATTTTACGCCGTGCGTCACGGGCTTTTTCGAGCTGAGTAATAACTGTCGGCGTAATCAAAAAATAAAGCGCTCCGAGAATGGCGATGACGATGACAAGTTCTATCAAGGTAAGTCCCTTCATAACTTCAATATAACATTTTTAAACCACCATTGCAGCAATTTCATCGGGGATGAATATGGATTGGCATTGAAGCCATCGGGATAATCATCAATTTTCCAGACGCCGACAGACAATACTTCGGGTTTAATCAGTTTGTTCTCATGGTCAAAGACGGTAGTATAGTTAATCAGCTTATTGATAAAGTTGTTGTAAAGGTAGTCATAAAGCCCCCTGGGTATGTGGTGGCCGAAAACTTGCTCGGGAAAGCCGATTTCCTGGCAGATTAAAGGCAAGACGGTTTGCGGACTGTGGAGGTAATCGCTTAACCGTTGGAAATTAACACTGTTGAAAGGATAGAGATGAAAAGTATTGGCAGTCAGTCCCGGGACGGCTTTTTCGTTGATAAACCAGGGGACTGCCACGCCGGAAAAAATCGGGGTTTTCGGGTCGATCTGGCGGATAGTGTCAACCATTTTTTGGTACCATGCGGTTAATATTTCCCGTCCTTCACTGTTGGTCGGTGGTGCTGGTTCGTTAAAGCTCCAAGCTTTGATGTTGCCGACATGATAGACATTCAGAAGCCGGTTGACGGCATGATCGATTCTCTTTTGAAACGCCCCGACCATTTTGGGATCGGTATAGACGTGGTTGTAGCCTGTCCGGTCTTTGATCGGATTATATGGGGATGAAGGGATATTGTGACCGTATACGGGATTATCGGTCAGACAATTGCCGATGGTAAAAAAATCCGCCAGGTCGATTTCCACTCCGTCCACTTTTTGGGCAAACCGCGCTATTCGTCCGGTGATATTATCGTTGTATTGTCCCAGCTGCGGTTCGAATTCGTCATTGATAAACAGACGTACACGTTTGCCAAACATTTTGACTTTATCCAGGTATTGGGCTTGTGTCATCTCATCGCTTAAATACAGTCTCGGCGAATTAGAGTAGAGACCGTCCAAACCGGCCGGCAGCCGGTGTTCGGGCGCGATGACCCGGTAATTTTTCAAATCGGGAAACCGGCCGCCAACGATATTTTCCGGATTGAAGTCAAGCCAGGGAGCATTTAAAGTCGCGGAAAGATGCGGATAATAATTTGCGGTTACCGCAATACCGGCGACTGCCATGAGTTTTATAACATCACGCCGGTTCATCGACAATCGGGAGATATCCCTTTCCATGGCTCTATCTTATTGTATGGATTGTTTATTATCTGTCAGAAAGAAGACTTTTCCTTATAGAAGGTGCAATGTTTTGCCGGCAGATTTTGCCGTTTGGCTTAATTTATTAATAAACGGGGTAAAAAACCAGGCGATTTCCCTCGAAGTGATAACGGCATTTTTATCCGTTTCGAAAGCTCCTCCACCGAATAAAAAAAAAGACGGAACATCCGGATCAGGGATTTTATTACCATGGACGCGTTTAAATCTTTCTCTAAGGTTAGTTTGAAATGTGGCCGCGTCATGCCTTTGTGTTGCTGAAAATTCGTATCTCATGATAATTAAATATATAGTATATAAGGTAAAAAATCAATAGATATATCGAAGACCATCTATTTGTTTATCCGCATTTTTTTATTCCGGTTTCCGCTTTTTTCGCAATCCGTCGCGGATCGCCCGGCTACGTTTTTTGAACTTTTCCAGAGAAGCGATACCGTCGCACACGTCCTGAATCGAGATTGGCCGGGCCCCCGGCTGGCACTGTTGCAGCCATTCGTTTAGCCGGAACAAACGCTCGTATAAGTTGCCTTCACCGTTAAGGACTATAAATCCGATAAGCCCGTAATTAAGAACTTTACTCCTGTTTGGTTCTTTTTCCATTATTTTAATGCATTTAAATGACTAATGATGGGGAGCTATTTTGGAAAATATTTTGTCGAGCCAGAATAGAAGAAAAACACCGGCGTCAAGGATGGGAAAATAGCGGCAAAAGGCATCCGGCAAATAACAGTGGCGGTTAAAATAACGGAAAAGCAAATAGGCGGCGACTGGAAGCAGCAAGGACGGCCACCATTTTTTCCGGCATTTCCGGTAAAGCAATAATAAAACCGCTTCAGCTAAAATTATTGGCCACCAGACACAATTTTGGCACACCGCGACCACTTCCGCGCCTTTGATTTCTCCCGGTTTTTGCGCCGCCAGCCCGGCTGAGGGCGTCGATACCCCCAATACATTTGGGGCAAAAGAATTGGCGATGCCGTTGACTGTACCGCCCAATGGTGTGGTACAAATCTGGTTGGAAAAATCGCCCGGAGTGCAGCCGTTGCCGGCGCGGACGATGAAACAGTAGGTAATGCCACCGGAAAGATTGGAAACGGTATAACTGGTTGAGTTTTTGTCTCCCACATTTGGGTTTCCGTAGCTATTGTTGTTCGGGGATATGCCGTATGCTACAAGATAGTAACTGACCGGATCTGTTGCCTTATTCCAATTTAATGTTACGTTGTTAGTGCCGGAAATAACGGAAACAAGGATCGGTGCCGAACCGGGTTTTTGATCATTACACACCGTGGTCGCTGCACCGGCCACCGCGCCGCCGCCTCCACCGCTAACCGTTACCGTTTCCGTCGTCCCGACGAAGCCGATAGTGAAATCGAACTTCGCGGTTTGATTCTGATAGTCGTTGCCGGCTGAAGAAGGCATGGTAATGGTAATATCATACGTGGTGGAGTTTCCGGCTGGAATACCCGATAGTGTAAGATTGCCGGCGTCCCAGAAGCTTTTCATGGTTTTATTATCGGATCCGCCATACCGGTCGGTTGATCCTTCGGTGATTTTAAAAAGGTACATATCGGCAATGCCGCCGGTTTGCGATGTATTGCTGGCGTTGATATACGCCGTGTGCATTGATCCGCCGACGTTTTTTACAGTTATCGGTTTGGTTACGGATAGACCCGGATACCAAATAATGCTTGAGGGAAAAAGCGGGTCGTAGGTTACCTGTAAATCGCCGTCCGTTTCAGTCACGGCAAAAGTGTTAGCCGCCAAAAAAGAAAATAAAAATAATAAGCCAAAAACGGCGATGAGAAATTTTAAAAATTTCATGGGAGTGTTTGTTCGAGATTAATGGTATGGCCGTTTTGATCGGTGAGAGTGACCGACAATTTGAAATCGTGGACGTTTTGATCATAGGTGCAGACGCCGCTTGAGCATGTTGCCAGATCGATTTGCTTACTATAATTATCCACATTGGCAATGTCCACTCCCGAGCCGACGACGCCTTTTTCGACATCATAGGATTTGTAGGTTAGCTCATAATCAAGGGTTTTATAATCCTTAATATTTTTTACTTGGAAAGAAATTGATTTTTTATCGCCGCTTAGATTTAATTCAAGCGACGGGGCAGCTGGCGGCTGACAGATTGGTGCATCCACCGGATCAAAGACATTGTCACTTTCATCGCTGCCAGTCAGACCGTGACTGTCGGTGGCGACAATTTTTATTTTCATCGTCGCCGATTTCGGATCGGCAATCGTCCATGAATAACTGCCGGTATTGGCCAGGCCGGACGCGAGTGTGATCGGATAAGTGGCGCCGCCATCGATCGAAAGAAGAATATCGATGGAAGTAATTGATGCTCCCGGATCGTTGGCTGTCGCCGTCCAGGTGATATTGTGGACCGAGCCGACCGTCCAGATCTCACCGCCGTTTGGCGAGGTGACGGTGACAGCGGGGTTAACCCACCAGCCGGTCGAAACATTATTATTTGCAACCGTCTGCCGGGAAGAGAAATAAGCACCGGTGCCATTGATGCGCGTTATTCCCAAAAGTAAAATCAATATAAACAGTTTAAGAATTCTTTTTTTCATGATCGTTGCTTTTTCCGTCCCTTTATTTTTTTAATATCCTTTTTTACTTCCTTTTCGACGGCGATGATTTCCTCACCGACTTTTTCCTCGACGGTTTCAAATGCCGTCAATTTTCTTTTACGCCTTTCCCGTATCAACCGGTAGGCTTCGTTTTTGATATTGATCAGTTCGGTATAAATTATCAGTGTTGCCGGAATAACGATTAAAATTATTAAACCGGGGAGAGTTTTGGAAAATGAAGTAACGTACCCGATGGATGGAAATGAAAACAATACTTTTCCAATGACGCGTTGCTGAATAATTGGTTGAGGATCATATGATTTATTGGCATCACCTTTAAGTATATATTCAGTTTTATTTGTTTTTTTGATAATTTGATTTATTCTATGCGTTATAGTTTCTTTACTGTTTAACTGGATAACCGTAATAATATCTCCGATTTTATAACGTGGTTGTTTATGAACCACAATTACACTACCGGTTTTTATTGTTGGTTCCATACTGCCTGACATAACCGCATATAGATTGTATCCACCCGGTATTGCTGAAGTAGAAAACAGGATGAGGCAAGTAGCTGAAAAGATTAATATGAGAATAAGAATGTATAGTATTCTAGTGATACGCATACTTGTTTAATTAATAATTAATAGTCGGAATAATTATTATTCCTTTCGATCGCCCCTTTTTTTGGAAAAAAGAGACGATCTTAGGCTCAACAATCTAAACCGCTTTATTGCTGGGCATTAGCAATAAGATTAAATGTTGTTGATATGCCTTGATAGTAATTATCGGCAGTTGAATCAAGTAATAAATTAAATCTTACATCTACCGATGAACCTGGATTTAATGGTTTTGGTGCCGTTACGTCAACATTTGCCATATCCTTTAACCATCCTTCATAAAACACATTGCTCGGAGCGTTATCTTGAACAACCTTGACCCATATTTTGTTGTACAGTGAACCATTGCCCGACGCATATTGCGGAGTAAGCGTCAGCAAGTTAATAGGCAATGTGCTTGCGGGACTTACGCCGTTGTTATTGGTTAAAGTTAGCTTATAATTAGGACTCCATACGCCTGGAGCCATGTTGCTAGCCGTCACCGCTGCGGAAGTTGGCGAGGTGGTTAAGTTGATAACTCCAGTGCTGAATGTATTTAATGTGACTGTTGCCGAGTCGGAAAACTGAGCTCTTGTGGCTCCGACCATCGAACCGGAAACCAACAGAATTGTTATCAAACTAATCATTATTTTTCTCAATTATTTTCACCTCCCCCCAATGAAAGAAACGAATAATCGTGTTCCCGATTTTTTGTGAAGAATGAATCTGTCACCGAGTGGACCGATTTCATAAATGAGAGCAGTATAATGATCTTTTTTATATTTGTCAAGAGGATGACAAGCAGGTTATTTTTTTTTGAGCTCCCGGATAAGAAAAATTAAAGTGCCTATCCCAAGGATTAAGGCAATAATTCCTAAAATACTGTTAATATCCATAATTATTTTTTTTTAACAAAATAGATAACGATTAAAGCAAATATTATTATTATAATACTATATAGGTAATAAATTCCTTCCCAATTGAGTTTCATAAATTTATTTTAGCATATAGACTGACAGTAAAGATAAAATAACAAAAGATATGATGCTAACTATTATTAGTACTATGTTCTTTATTGCAAAAAACGTTTGCGATATTACACCAATGGAAATCCAGGCAATGGCGAAATTACCTAAAATATCGGCTATCACTTTTTTCTGATTAAGATTAAATTTCATGGCATTTCAATATAACTTCGTTGCTGATTATCCAGCCGGTTATTTCTCCCCGGCGTCGACGGCGGGTCAAACCATGTGTCACTGCCGTCGGGATAACGGCAAAAAGATTTATTTTCCAGCACCATATCGCCATTGTTATTACTGTATTCATACTGGTCGACAAGTGTACCGGTATTATCAAACAGATTGACCTGGTCAGAACCATGATTTAGATTGAAACCATGATTGCCGTTACGGTAAACGACTAAAAATTGTCGCGGAGAGAGAGTCATGGCCTGGCCGGTGGAATCAGAGTTGACAGAATTAGTTTTTGTAATCTTAAGATGGTGGGCGACGACGGAATCGCTCAGGTACCAGCCGGTCAAATCATGGGAAGCGGTATAACTGCGGTTGAAAAGCTCGACCCATTCACCGGCGGGCATTGGTGCATCGTCGGCGCCGGCCGGATTGGGCAAAAATTCATTGATGACAATATCGCTTTTGGCAAAAAAATTGTCGAAGCGGAATTGGCCGGTGGCAAACTTGTATTCTTTAGAAACCGTTTCCCGGCCGTATTGGTTGGCGCTGCGAAGCCGGTAATAATAAGTCGTCAGCGGTAATAGACCGGTGAATATTACCGACTGGTTTGTTTTATTGGCCGTCTTATCCATCGGTCCGGCCGCTGTCCAAGGATCGCCCGGGGCGATTTTCCACTCGAGATTAGCGGTTGCGGGCCGGTCGGTAGTCCAGTTGACGACGGTCTGTGGTTCATTAATCGCGTTGGGTGTTGCCAGCCGGGAAGAGACGTCGGCAATATTCGGAGCCACATTCCATACTCCGGCCCGGATGAGATTATTGTCGGACGTCTCGCTATCGGTCAGATAGGCGCCGCTTATCGGCATCATTTTCATGTTTAATAATAAAAAAACCAATATTAGTTTGGCGCTGATTTTTTTCATTGTCCGGCGGTTTGACCCAATTCAAAGGTCAGACCGAAATTCAAAGTATCACCTTGGCCTTGATCGTCTTTGGTGCTATGCGGCCAGGAAATATTCATCGTAATATATTTTGTTTCTCCGGCGGCAAGCGGTAGATTCATATCATAATTATTGTCCAGGTCGTTAAACGATCCGTGATAAATCATCGTTTCATCGTCATCATAAATATTGTTATGGTTGGTATCGACGAATAGTTTGACACCCAATAAATCTAACAATTCCCCTTCGCCGCTACCAGGATTGCCGCAAGAGCTGTCGCCGGCCGCCTGTTCGGAATCAATACAGCCGTTTTCGTCGCTGCCTTTGGTAATATTATGCAGATCAAGATAGCCGTCGATCGATCCGGCGTTGTGGATGGTCCAGGTACCGCTTTTGGTTTCGTCCGGCATTATCCCCACCGAATCAAATTTCACAACATTAGTATTACCTCCTTCCAAATTTAGATCCAGCGTCCCGGCGGCAATTCGGTTGCCGGTCGATGTTTCCGTATCGCTGAAATAGGCGCGGGTGGCGGAAATAGTAAGCGCAGATAAGACCAGAATAATTATTAAGCTTGATAATATTTTTTTCATTTTTTCACCTCCGATCTTTATGGTTTTCTAAGATCGTCAATTAAATTTTCACCGGTATCCAGCGTGATTTCGGTTGCTAAATAATTTTGGCGGGAGTAAAAATTTTGTGCTGTTGTCAGCCGGTTTTGTGTTTCGGCCAACAGGCTATTTTTTCCGGCGGTATTTTGTCCCTGATTTTTTTGCAATAATAAGTTGACGGTTAGGGTGGAAAAAATATCATTGTCGCCCTGCATTTTATTTTGCAGATAAACGGTATTTATCCCTTCGTTATTTCCGCTTAAAGCCGTTTGGTACAAGTTTTCCGATTTTTCCAAAATGACCAGCAATTTATTTTTTACTTCATTATCGTTGGTCCCATTTTTTGCGGCGAGCAAATAGGAATGGGCAAGAAGCAAAAATGATTTCAGCGCTGATATCTGATTGGACTGGAAAAGTATTTTTCCTTGTTTAAGCGAATTGATGGCTGAGGCAATTTGGGTATTGTCGTAATTCTGACGGAGGCCGGTAAGGTCATTGATGATTTCGTCAAAGGCGGATTCGGGAGATAATGGTGGTTGGGATAAATTGGAATCGAAATTGATATGATAAGTGTCGGTTTGGTTGGTGGGCGGGGTCTGGATAATATCGCCGTCGATCGTATTCCAAAAATCGCCACCGGCGATAATCCGGCCGGCAAGAACGGTATAATGGCCGTTTTCTTTTCCGTGAATGCTCAGGACGTAATCGCCATTCTGGGCACCGGGTATAAAAATAATTCCGTCATGCTCATGATATGAATTGCCGTTGTAGATGACTTCCATTGTCGCCGGTGATCTAATCATGAAAATTAGCGACGGAGAAATGATTGTCGGACTGCCTTCAACGATTTGGTTATCGGTTACCGGAATATTTAATTCTGTCAGTATCTCTTTGATGGCGTCTTTTTTAAAAATCAATTCACCGTGATTAAATATGGAGAAAGTTTTGATATTATCTCCGATTCCGGCGCTAGCGGCTAAAATTAAATAATCACCGGTGTCGCCGAAACTGCCAATCGGTCGGCCATCGGGATAAAGATCGAGCAACTGGTCGAGGACCGTCCGGGTACCGATATCATAACCGGCCAGAGTATTATTGCTTTTTTGGCCCACGACCGTCGATAGTTTTGGCAATATTGGAGTTAGGCTATTATTAACAGTAATTAAATAATTGTTTTTAATTTGCATCGAATCGATAGAAATGTTGCTGCCGTTTTGTTTTAGAAACGGTTCGATCGGCAGCATGTCGGCTAGAATGGGTAGCCGATCATTGACAGTTTCTTTATCGGTTTCTATTGTATTTTTATTCAGCATCAATATCGATTTTTCCGCCAGCCACAACCAATCGTTGCTTTTGTCGATTTCACCGGCCTCGACGGATTTATAGACCTGGGCCGTGCCCTTATGGGGAGTGCCGACGGTAATTAATTTATCGACCTTATCCGGATTATATTTTTGTGCCCATGTTCGGGCGACCAGTCCACCAAGCGAATGGCCGACAAGATCGATTTTGGCGTCCGGCTTATCATTCCAAATTTTTTGCTGAAGAAAATTATTCAGATCTGTCGCATCCTGGTCGAGCGGTTTACGCCAGTCGTACGGATATACCAAAAAATCCTTATTTTCCACATACCCCAGATTTTTGAAAGTATTAATTATTCCCTTATATTCTTCAACAAAAGGTGTCAACTGCCAATCGCCGGTGTTGACGACCGCATTGTGCAGGATCGCATCCCTATTCCATGAAGCCATAAAGCCGGGGATGATGACGACAGGCGTTTTTTCCGGAACAGCATCTTCCCTAATCGCAAGACCAATCTGCAGATGTTGACCGTTAGATCCTGCGTAATATAAATATTCTTTATTATCCTTGATAATAACTGATGGAGCATAAATAGAGTCGCTATCAAAATTATTTGGATTACCACTAATCGATATTATTGATTTTTGGTTAATCCAGTTTATATAATCTATTGATTCAGCTTGGTATATTGAAGTTGCTTTACCATACCCACCATGTTTCCAACCAATCATTTTTGATTCTTTATTTAACACGAACAATGCTCCTGAAGCATTACCAATATACCATGATAGTGGATTATTATTTGATTTTGTCCACGTTAGACCATCGTTTGATGTTGCATAGCCATTTCTCCATACATTTCCATCATGCGAATCATACCACATATGATAACCAAGTGAATCTTTAGTAACCATAGGATATGCTATTCCCCATTTTTCCCATGGTTGAGTTAATGTAATATTATAGTTACCTAATTTGTGCCAGTTAATACCATCATTGGATTGAGCTGTTCTAATTTCAATATAAGATGAATTGTCTGGAGTCGCTGAATAGTAAAGGAAATAATTATTATCGGAATTTTTTATTATCTTAGGTGTAAGGACATGACCTTCTGTGCCGTCAAGTGAGGGAGTAAGTACGGGATTAGTTGGATAATCAGACCAATTAATACCATCTGTGGAAGTAGCATACGCAATACTCCATCGTGTTCCGTTATGTGCACTATACCACATTTTAAAAATACCATTATCGAAGATTACGAACGGACCTGCGACATGCTGACTTTTCCAGCTTATGTTAGAATCATATGTAATAATTGGATTATTGGTGTATTTAACGAACTCTTGAGCTAGAATTTCTTTTACACGAGTCAAAAAAAGAATATTAAAGAGGAAAAGAAATAATATTTTTTTAATCATTAAAAAACAGTGTTTCATAAAATATTTTAAATGTCTATGGATTATAATCCACAAATACATATATATGGAATATCATGACAGTGTAAAAAGATGCATTATATGCAAAGGAAAAATGAAGCTAATACGTAAAATCGGAAAAGCCGATATTTACGAGTGCACAAACTGCAAGATAGTTACTATAACTAATCATGAATTTAAAAAAGTTTTACAAAACAAATTGGGTCAGATGTACAACTTCAATAATTACTCAGTTGAATCCAAAAAAATTATTAAAAGGTCAAGAAGACTTATGTCAATCATTCAGAAATATAAAAATAAGGGAAAAGTTATAGATATAGGAGGAGGGTTCGGTTTATTTAGTTCAATATTAAATAATTTATCAAGTTATGAAGTTGAAATATTAGAACCATATTTAGAAACTAAATATGCTAAAGATATTAAAGTTTATAAAAAAAGTTTTGAAGAGTTTATAAAAAAAAATACTTATAAATATAACATTGTAATAGCACTTGATGTTATTGAGCACTTCCAAAAACCTATTCTTACTCTTCAAAAGATAGCTGGTTTAATGAGTGAAAATGCGATTTTAGTAATACAAACTCCAAATTATCAGAGTTTAATGGCAAAGTTATGTAAACAATGGTCATGGTGGATGGTAGAAGATCATAAATTCATGTTTTCACCAAATTCTATTAAATTAATGCTTAATAAGACCGGTTATAAAATTAGATACTTTTCAACTTACGAAGATTTATATGATTTTAAAAAAAATATGGATGGAAATTTTGCAAATATTGATATTAGTATCATTCGAAAATTATTAAAGGGTATTTTTTTTGGGTTATTTATACCATTTTATATCTTAGCAAGAAAAACTATTTGGAGGTTAGAACTCGGTGGGCTTATTTTTTTAATCGCTGAGAGGTGAGGTATTTTTTTAAATATGTTGTTCAAATCCGAATGCGTTTGCTGCGGGAAAGAGAGCGATTTTCGGGAATATATCCGTTATCAAAACGAAACGATTTTTTCCCATTATGAAGGAATAATTATTGGTAAATGTGCCACATGCGGAACAATGAAAACATTTCCGCCAAAGAATAGTGCTGCTTTTGATCCGCAAGAAAGCCATACTTCCGTTTACGAAAAAGACGTTCGAAAGTTTGAAAAACTTTTTCAGCCAATTGCTAGTAAAATTAAAAGTTATAAACCGGCAGGCCGGATACTGGATGTCGGTTGCGCCACCGGCATCTTGCTATCGCTTCTGAAAAAAGAAGGATACGATATAACCGGTATCGAACCAAACCGTAAAGAATATTTAAAAGCCAATAAAAGACTGGGAAGCACAGTCATTAATGCTACTATTAATATATATACCAGGAAGCACCGGAAGAAATTCGACGTCATTATTTACAATCATGTTCTTGAGCATATAAGAGACGTTGGTGGCGAATTGGCGCTGGCTAAAAGAATATTAAAGCCCGGCGGGATTATCGTCATCGGTCTGCCCAATACCGATAACATCATTTTTTCTCTCCGTAAAAAATATTGGGAATTTTTAATGCCGACGCAACATTTCTGGCACTTCGGCAAAAAACAGATCCGGCAGTTGCTGCAAAAAAACGGTTTTAAAATCATTGACGCCAGTTATTCCGATGACGACCGGTTTGAATATCCATTGGCAAAAAGAATATATTTTAAATGTCTTTCGTTTATTAACCACATGTTAAATACCGGTGAAGCGCAGCTGTTAATTATTTCTAACGATTCGGCGGTATAGCCTTTCCAGCCTGATAAAGAATACGCTGACTTGATTTTCCAGTGGGGTATAGGAAGAAAGATAAATCACCTGGTCTTTAAAACGCTGAAAATAGTTGATCGAGTCGCCGCCGATCCCGCCACGATAAATATAATACGGTTTCCGGCTTAGCCAGAAACGGTCGTCAATAAGCCGGGCATTTTTCGCCTGCTCATAAAGAGCGGTTCCTGGAAATATCCAGACCTCGCCGACAGTGCCGATGTCGTCCGGTTTTATTTGTCGCAATAATTTTAATGACTCCTCTTTATCCTCTCTTGTTTCTCTTGGTAGGCCAAACATCATCAGGGCGCAAAGTTTTATTTTTGCCTTTTTTGTCAGTTTCGCCGTCCTCTTGATCTTTTCCAGGTCGGTACGCTTATTGATTTTTATAAGCATTGACGGCGAGCCCGACTCAATCCCGTAACTTATTTCGTAAAATCCCGCTTTTTTCATCCATGATAATAATTGAGCATCGACAAAATCAACCCGGGTAGTGCCGTGGATAGCGACGCGGATTTTACGCTTGACAATCTCCCGGCAAAAGTTAATAACTTCCTCACGGTTACCAGTCAGCGTATCGTCATAAAAGGCAAAGTGTTTGGCGCCGAATTGGCGGACAAGCGATTCGATCTCGTCGGCGACCTTTAGGCCGCTACGATAACGGTAACCTTTCCAGACCTTCCAACTGGAACAGAAAGTACAGCACCCCATGCAACCGCGGGAAAAGATAATCGAATATCGTGTTTCTTTTGTGAGATCGATGCCGTTTTCGATCCCTATGCCCCAGGGGGGATAGGTAGTCGGATCGACCAAATCCCAAGCAGGCAGCGGAATAGAATTTAAATCCGTAATAAGTGGCCGGTCAGGATTATTGATAATTTTTCCGTATCTTTTCCAAACCAGTCCGGTTATATCGGCCGGTTTTTTGCCTTTTACCAGTTCAAAAAAAGTCACTTCCCCTTCACCCCGAACAATGTAGTCGACTTGCGGGTAATGAGACAATATCTGGTGCCACATCAATGTCGGATGGATGCCGCCGAGGACAGTTTTGCAATTCGGATTGATTTTTTTAGCATATGAAGCTACGCCCAGTGCCTGATGCCGTCCAGGAGTAAGACAGGAAATACCGACCAAGTCAGGCTTGAATTCGACAATTTTTTTCCTAAGGATTTTTTCCCCGCGGATGGCCGCATCGACAACGCAGACATTATTAATTCCTTTATTTTTCAAGTAAGAAGCCAAGTACAATAGCCCGAGCGGGCTGGGGGTATAACCGCCCTGGTCTACTTTCGGGGGATTAACCAGAAGGATTTTTTTAAAGCGTGGCATTTAGGTATATTATAATATTTTCATGAAATTGTCCTTATCCGTCGTCATGATCACCAAAAATGCCGCGGCAACGATTGGCCGGTCGTTGGAATCCGTTCGGGGGTTGGCGGATGAAATAATCGTCGTTGACGATTATTCGACGGACAAAACGATCGGGATAGTTCATCAAGTTCTTCAAGATCGTAAAGTTTATAAAGTATTCAAACATCATGAAAAGGATTTGGGAAAGCAGAAAAGATATGCCGTCGGCAAAGCGAGGGGAAAATGGATATTGATTTTGGATAGCGATGAAATCGTTTCTGCTCCCCTGAAGATGGAAATAAGAGATTCTATCTCCGCCAGACGGCGGATCCAGAATGATAAAATAGCCGGTTATTACATACCGTACCACAATCATTTTTTAGGCCGGCGGGTGAAATACGGCGGGGAAAACTATTCGATGCTGCGTTTATTCCGCAGAGGCACCGGCCAAATCTCACCACGGCTGGTCCATGAAAAATTCGAGCTGAAAAGCAAGAAGACCGGGAAGCTGAAAGGCCATCTTGATCATTACTCCTACCGATCACTATGGCAGATGTATAAAAAATTTACCGGCTATGCCATCCGCGACGCCCGGCAAAAAATGGCCGCCGGCGAAAAAAGCTCGCTGAAAAAAATATTTTTATATCCGCCGCACATGTTTTGGGCGCGGTTTATAAAAAGCAAGGGTTATAAGGACGGATGGTGGCGGATGCCGCTCGATCTGGGATTTGCCTACATGGAGTTTCTAACTTATATTACGCTCGCCGTCAAAAATATTTTTTCCAACTGACCGGCAGGTTTTTGGACAACTCCAGCTGAAATTTTATTGCTTTTTTTTTCAACTTAACCGTTTTTGCCCAGGTAGCCATTCTTTTCAGCCCTTCATTTAACGGAACCGTATTTTTGATGCCAAAATCCCGGCGGACTTTGCGATGATCGGAATAAGCGTCTATCACTTCTTTCCTTGACGGCAAATGAATAATATCCGGTTTGACCCCCATTGTTGCCGCGACCATATATGACAGATCAAGGATGCGGTAAGGAGTATCGGCCCCGATATTATAAATTTGATTGGCGGTTTTATTAATGTTCATGCAACCGGAGATATAGGGAGCGACATCGCCGATATAGGAAAAAGCGCGGGTTTGGCGGCCATCGCCGAAGATCGTCATCGGTTCACCCCGCTTGATTTGCCTCATGAAAATGCCGATGACATTGCGGAAGGGATCGTTAAGGTTCTGACGCTCGCCATAAACATTGTGCGGCCGGAATATTGTGTAATTTAATCCAAATAAACGATGGGCGGCTTGCAGGTCAAGCTCGACCGCATATTTGGCGATACCATACGGATCTTCGGGATGGGGAACGGTTTCTTCGGTAAAAGGCGTCTGGTTAGCGCCATAGACGGCGATGCTTGAGGTAAAAACAAACCGTTTTACCTTATGTTTTACCGACAAATTTATTAAATTTTCCGAACCGACGACATTATTCATGTAATTAAACCGGCGGATAAAATGACTTAAGCCTTCGGCGGCATAAGCGGCCAGATGAAAAACGTAATCGAAACGGTAGCGGTTAAATATTTTCGCTAATAATTTATTATCGGTAATTGATCCGCCAACGAATATTGCCGCGGTAGGAATATTTTCCTTGTCGCCGCCGCTTAAGTCGTCGAGAACGATAACTTTATGTTTCGCTTTTGTCAGATGTTTGGCAACGTGAGAACCGATGAAGCCGGCGCCGCCGGTAACCAGACTGACCGGTACTTTTTTCATGCAGTCAATTATAATATACGGTAAATGAAAATTGCCTGGGTAACGACATTTTACCGGACTGAGGAATTAAAAAATATCAGGCGGTTGGAAAAGGAAATCGCCGGTTTAGGTTTTTCCGATTGGCATTTTTATGTGAGCGACAAGCGCCGGGATAACCGCGGTTATGCCGTCGGTATCAACGAGTGCCTCCGTCAGGCAATAAAAGACGGTTGTGACTTATTTATTATCAGCAATCCAGATATTTCCCTTGTTGGTTTGACTGCCAAGGACCTGTTGGCCGGAAAAAGCCATTTTGATATCTGGGGTGGGGCGATGAAACAAGATGGTATTACTTATTACGGCGGAGAAATCGACCATTGGCGGATGAGCGGCGGCTTGATCAAGGAAAAACCGGATGCGCGTTTTGCCGAGCGCGATTTCATTTCCGGTTCGTTCATGATCGTTAACCGCAAGGCGATCGACCGGCTGGGATTCCTTAACGAAAAATACTTTATTTATTATGAAGAAGTTGAGTATTGCTACCGGGCAAGACAAATGGAATTAAAAGTGGGGATCGACACCGCTTGGAAATATAAGCATCTGGAAGTATCCAACCGAGCCAACCCGCAAAAAGATTACCTGCTGGCCCGTAACCGGTTATTTTTTTTCTGGCAGTACAGCAATTTCCGCCAAAAAATCCGCGAATTGATCCGCTCGCCTAAAACAATCTTCGAGGAGATAGTTAAGCGGCCTTTTTTGGTCAATTTCTTCAGCATGAATTTATCGTCCTTTTTTACCCGGTTATTGAATTTTGTTAATTTTATTTTCCTCATCCGCTTCCTGACAGTGCCGGAATACGGTATCTATACTTTGGTCTGGGCGCAAGTCGGTCTGCTATCTCCTTTAGTCGATTTTGGCACCACTTCCTATGGAATCGTCCATCTACCGACGGAAAAGGAAGAGCGTTTTCGAACACTGGTCAGCCTACGATTTTTCCTGTCGCTGGTTATTTTTGCCCTGACGGTAATCCTGGCGGGTATCATATTCCATGGTAGCCAGAAAATTTTTATCTACATTTTGGTGACGTCGATCGCCATTTTCACGAATATGATGTCCGGCAGTTATTTTATTTGGAACGCCATCAAGGAAAAAATTTTCGTATCTTCACGCAATTCGTTTATTTTTAACCTGTTTCTGATATCGACGATCATCACCGTTTTGTTTCTGACCCGGCGGCTGTTGGCAGTGTTTATCGTTATCTTCCTTTTTTACGCCGGGTATGCTGCGGCCAATTACTTTTTACTTCGCCATGAATTACGCCGCCTGGTTTTTAAATTCGATCCGGCCGGCTGGTTGGCGATTATCAAGCAGTCGTATGTTTTCGTTCTGATCGCCTTTTTCGGTGAACTGTATTTCAATCTCGACGTGTTTTTACTCAAGGGAATGAAAGGGGAAGAGGCTGTCGGGATTTATTCGGCCGGCTATAAATTTTTTGACGCTTTGCTTTTTATTGCCGCCAGTTATAATGTCACGGCAACGCCGGTTTTTGCCCGGCTGGCGAAAAACAACCGCTTGTTTATCAGTAAGATAAAAAAAGACCTCGTTTTTTTGGCGTTCGTCGGTTTGGGAACGGCTTTGGGAATATACTTTCTCGCGCCGCCGATACTGCCATATATACTTAAAAGTAATTTTCAGCCGTCGATTCCCGTCCTCAAAACCGTAACTTTCGCCCTGCCTTTTTTGCTTCTTAATTCGGTTTTCCTTAATATTCTATATGTCCTGAAGAAGGCTTATCTGGTAATTTTTGTTTTTCTTTTCCAGACGATTTTCAACTTCGGGTTGAACCTGATTTTCATCCCCCGCTATTCATTTATGGCGGCCAGCATCAATACCGTCCTGTCGGAACTGGTCAATCTGATAATATTACTTATAATTACCCGGATAGTCTGGGCCAAATACTATGCGTATCGCCATTGATGCCGGCGGCTTATGCGCCCCGCCCGGCTATAAATTCGGCAATTATGTGTTTTCATTCAACTTAATCCAGTCGATCCTCAATTATGACAAAAATAATTATTATGCTCTTTATTCGCTGTGCCAAAAGCCGTTGGAATTGCAAATGACCGGACTATCTGATTACCGCATCCTTTTGCCGCGGCGTCTGTGGATGAAAACCCGCGTCAGCCTGGAAGAATTTTTGCAAAACAGCCATGTTTTTCTTGCCTTGAATCAGGCAATTCCTTTGTATACACGGGCAAAAATCATCGCTTTTTCCCATGGTTTGTCGTACCGTTATTTTCCTCATTATTACCGGGATATTTTTTGGCGGATGAGTATTTATTTGGGAGAAATGGTCAGACGGGCCGATACCATTATCGTTTCTTCTCGAAAAGTTAGGAAAGAGATGAATGAATTATTCCCAAATCGTAAAAACGTAAAAGTCATCCCTTTCGGCGTACCGGCGGACATGACTTTCGCTGTACGATCGAACAACGAAAGTCGTAAAAAATATTTATTATATGTCGGGATGAATCACCCGATTAAAAACACCGGATTTTTGCACCGGATCATGAAGGAATTTCCACGGTACGAACTGAAACAAGCAACAGCGGCCAGCCGGCAGCAACTGCGGCGTTTATATTTGGGTGCGACCGCCTTATTGACCGCTTCCCATTACGAAAGTTTCAATCTGCCGGTACTGGAAGCGCTATCGCAGGGAACGCCGGTCGTCGGTTTGCAGTCGGCCATTATTCCCGAACTGGCGCCTTATGTCAATGTGGCAAACGATAAATATGATTTTGTTGAAAAAGTTCAAAAGGTTTTAAAGGGCGAAGGAGTAAAATTCGATGCTAAGGCAATTGTCAGGAAATTTTCATGGAAGCGTTATGTTTCAGAGCTGACGAAGTTATATAATAAATAATCAATGAATATATCGGCAGTTATTCTGACAAAAAACGAGGAAAAAAACATAATCGGTTGCATTGAATCGCTGGAATTCTGCACGGAAATTATTGTTATCGATGATCATTCCATCGACCGGACCCTGGAGGAAATTCAAAAACTGAAAGTTAAAAGGCAAAATTTCAAGCTAAAAATTAAAATCATCGAGAGAGAGCTGAAAGGGGATTTTGCGGCACAGCGGAATTTCGGCATGAAGGAGGCAACCGGGGAGTGGATATTGTTTGCCGACGCGGACGAACGAATAACCGATGAATTAAAAAATAACATCATCCGCGCGGTAGGGGCGGATCATCGATCGGACCGAGCATTCAACGCATTTTACATCAAGCGCCGGGATTTCTGGTGGGGGAAAGAGTTGAGGCATGGAGAAACGGCCAAAACCAGGAACAAGGGGATTGTTCGCCTGGTGAAAAAAGGCAGCGGGATATTTTTAGGTGATGTCCACGAAGTGTTTTATACGGCGACAGCAATCGGAACACTTGACGGCTATCTAAATCATTATCCTCATCCAACGGTTAAGGATTTTATTAATTCGGTGAATACTTATAGTTCAATTCGTGCCGAAGAATTATATGATCAGGGTAAAACCGCCAATCTTTTCCAAATTATTTTTTATCCGCTAATCAAATTTAAGCTGAATTATTTCCTGTACGGCGGATTTTTGGACGGGCCGGCCGGTTTTGCCTACTGCTTTTTTATGAGCTTCCATTCATTCCTCGTGCGCGCCAAATTGTATCAGCTGAACAGAATTGCCACGAATAAATAGCGGATTTTCACGAATTCTATGTTAAACGCACTACTCTATTTAACCATTTTGTTATTTTCTTTTGGACAACTGGGAAGAATATCTATTCATAACCAACAGGTAAATTTTTATTTATATGAATTGTCAATGGCCATTGTCTTGGCAGTTTCATTCTTTAAGTACCGATTCAAGCCGTTATCCTTATCATGGAATAAAATCCGCCTGGTGTATTTTTTTCTCGGTTATCTGTTGTTATCATTTTTGATTAACATACCGCAGTACGGCTGGCAAAGAAATTTGGTCGGCTTCCTTTACTGGGGGCGACTGTTATTTTATTGGTTATTTTTCGTTTATATTTATCGGCACATTACAAAGAAGCACCTATTCGTTTTTATCTGGTTGACGGTAACCAGTTCGCTGGTCCAATTTTTTTTATACCCGAACCTGCGTAATCTGATCTACCTTGGTTGGGATCCGCATTACCACCGGTTATTTGGTGTCTTTTTCGATACGTCGGTGGCGGCGGCCGTATACGGTTTAATATTTTTATATTTATTAATTATTAATACCAATTTGATCACGATCGTGATCTATTTGGTATTTATCATTTTAACTTACTCCCGGAGTGCATACATCGTATTATTCGTTACGATGTTTTACTATTTTTTTTCCCGCCGGCAGCTAAAATTGTTTATTACCGGTGTTTTTATTTTTTTAACCATACTGATATTTATCCCGACCAATTTCGGCCGGGGTGTCGGTCTAACACGCGTTTTTTCCATTGAATCACGGCTTGCCGATTATCATGAAGCAATAAGCGTTTGGACAAAGAATCCATTGATCGGTATCGGTTACAACCATATTAAGCGCGGCCAGGGCCATGCCAGCTCCGGTTATAGCAGCAGTTTTCTCATCATTCTGGTTACCGGAGGGATTATCGGTCTGGCATTATTCGGGGCAATATTGTATCGTTTATTGCTGTTCAATAAACAGGCCGCTTTGTATGTTGTCTTTCTGGTATTGATGTCGTTTACGGATAATATTTTACTTCACCCGTTTATTATGTTTTTGCTGGGGTTAATCCTTCTGGTAGGTGACCGTTAGCGTCTTAGTCTCCGTATTTCCGGCGTCATCGGTCGCCGTGACGGTAATCGGATTGTCGCCTTCTTTCAGCTGGATATCCATATCGAAAGTGCCGTTAGCATCGACGACCGCCGGTGAATCGTTTATCTTGACAAAAGTTTCCTTGTCGGTCGTGCCATGAACGACGATATCCGGATTGTCGGTTTTGGTTTTATCGGCCGGCTGGGAGATGTCGAGTTTTGGTTTGTCCGGTTTATAAAAGACATCAAAAGTTTTTGAGTGTTTCTGCAGTTGTCCGTCCGACGAGAAAGCTTTGACATAAACGCTGTTATCGCCTTTTTGAAGATTGCCGATATCTTCGTTGAAGCTGTCGGAGGCGTCAAGAGTGACACTCTTCACTTTTACGTCGTTGATATAAAATTCGATTTTATTGAGGTTCATGACCGAGCCACCAACAGTGATTGTCGCCGAATTGGTGGCGACGGGAATCGAATTGACATCAACACTGCCGACAATATCACTTGTCTTTGTCAGGGGAACGCTGCCGGTTTTGTTGGTCATTCCGGCAATGAATAGCGACATGCTGAAAAGGAGTTTGAACCCGATGGTGAGAACGAAATAAACGACAATCAATAAAATCACCGAAAATACGACAATTTTTGCCGTCAATTGATTTTTCTGATGCCGTTCCAGTCGCGACATATGGAGCCGACTATCGGACTTGAACCGATAACCTACGGTTTACGATACCGTTGCTCTACCATTGAGCTAAGTCGGCTGAAACAATTATTGCCAGCTGACCTGCCTGCCGGCAGGCAGGGCTACATCGGCACTTGATTGAAATTATTATAACACTAATTCATAATTTTATTCGCAATAGGCAGAGATCGAGTACGAGGGGGAATTCGGGGAAGTTTTCGCCCAGGTGGCGGCCATCCTTGACCAGTATTTTTTCACTGCCCATTTTTTCAGCGAATGTTAGCGGCAATTTTATCGGCACATACTCGTCATTATCCGAATATACGACGTAAGACTTGGGAATATGTCTTTTTAATTTCTTAAAATCAAAACCTGTTTTGTAAAAGCTGGCATTGACAAGATCGAACATCCAGACATTATCCAGCTTCAAGGCTTCCATAAAAGGTTCAACGAAAATGGCCGAATCAAGCTGCAGATTGAATTTATCGACCAGGTGAAGAATAAATACCGGTGAGAGGGAATGGCCGATAAAGCATAAACGGCCGTTTTTCTTGATTTTCGGCAAAATGTTTTTTTCGAAAAAGCGCAGCCAATTAGCCAAAGTTTGGTTTTTTACTTGGTAATTTTTACCCGTTTTGAGTACTTTATCCCAATTCTCGATAGGAAATTGCTCGAGAATGACCTCCTGTTTTAATTCGATTAATTTATTTTTCAACCAAGGAAACCAATTACCATTTTTATTTCCGAAGGCACCGTGGAAAATGACAAACTGCATGATTTTATTATAGCAAATGTAAGAATATGGGGATTTTTTAGCCTTGTTAACGGTTCAGGCCGCTTGACCGACTTGTTACCGGCTTTTATCATAAGGTTATGAGAAAAAAACTGGCCGTTATTTTATTTATAACGTTTCTTATTCCGGTTGCCAATCTGCAGCCGTTATATTACAGTTCGACAATTTCCAAAACGGTAATTGCTAAAACAATTCCGCAGCTGCCTGTGCCGTCTGCCGTGCCTACCGCCGTTATCAATAAGGGGACTTCCGAGCAGGTCGCAATCCTGTCAGGGATAAACGAATACCGCCGCGCAAAAGGTTTGCCGGCGGTACAGCCCGACGGGTACACCTGTGCTTTTGCCGCCGTACGCGCGGCCGAAATCGCCGGTAATTTCAGCCATGACGGGTTTACGAGCCGAATCAACAATCGTACACTGCCTTATCCCGGCTATCATGAGGTTACGGAAAATCTGGCAGAAACAGATAATTATAAAAACGTCGTTAATATGTGGATTAATTCGCCGGGCCATGCCGCCAACATGGAAAAAGATACCCCTTATGTTTGCGTCGTCGTCGATGGCAAATACTTCGCCTACGAAGGCTGGAAACCTTAAGAATTCCTTAAATCTTACGCCCTTCTTACGCCATTACTGTACGGTTTTTAACAACCCGCTGTATCTTATATTCTATTAGAAATTGGAAAACAGAAAGGGGTGATATTTATGAGTATTCTGGTAATGATTTTGTTAGGTCTCATCGCCGGCTGGCTCGCCTCAATGATCGTCGGCACCAATCAGGGAGCCCTGATGGACATTGTTTTTGGCATTGTCGGCGCCATTATCGGCGGACTAATCATGAATTTTTTCGGACAACCGGGAATAACAGGCCTCAATTTATATAGCATTATCGTTTCTGTCATCGGCGCGATTGTGTTAATCTGGATTGGCCGATTGCTAAGAAGAGCATAAGGAATCCCGAATGATCAAAAAGAAAAAATTTGATTAGTAACCCGATTTATCGGATTCTTACGTGTTCTTGATTGATAACACATAGTCAGCCGATAAACTGCCGTTACGAAAAATGTAACCGTAGAAAAAGTAGAATTCGGTGAGGTTGCTTAAAAATTCCTGAAGTGGTAATGAACTTCTATCCAAACTGCTTTATTAAAGAGTATTATAATTAGCTGTAGAATTATAATATATTTGTGAATAGAGGACTTAGTTTCAAATCAAAGATTTTCATTACTGTTACTCTTCTGGGTTTATTTATTATTTGCTTTCCTAAACAAACTTTCGCCTGGTGGGACAGCGATTGGGCATACAGAAAAACCGTGACATTTAATAATAGTTTGCAACAGGAGGATTTAACTAACATTCCAATTTTAGTTAAATTGAATGCTTCTAATTTTAATTTTTTAAAAGCAAAATCAAACGGTGAAGATATCAGATTTATCGGCTCCAATGATTCGCAGGCGCTTTCCTATGAAATTGAGAAATGGGATTCTGCCAACTCCCAGGCATGGATCTGGGTAAAAGTTCCTTTGATACGTGCGTCCTCTTCCAGTGATTTTATTTATATGTATTACGGTAATTCCAAAGCGAGCGACGGGCAGAATATTAGTGATGTTTGGAGCAATGGTTATGCGGGTGTCTGGCATATGAAAGAAGCGTCAGGGACGACGCTTGCCGATTCCACCGCGAATGCTAATAATGCGACCAAAGCCGGTGTGTCTAATCCAATTTATACCGGTTCCGACCCATTGGACGGAGCGCAAAATTTCAATAGCAGCGGTTCAAGCGATTACGCTTTTGTTAACGATAGCAGTAGTCTCAATGTTTCTTCAATCACAGTCGAAACGTGGGTTAAATTCAACTCATTAATTAATCCGGCAACCAACAGCCACTTTGAGGCGCTGCTTAGTCAGCGGGGAGGCAATAACGGTACTAGCGGTATTGAAGAATCTTTCTGGTTTGGTAAATATTCAAACGATACGGTCACTATGACGGTAACACCCGGTGGGACCGGGATTGAGACTTGGATTACCGGGACAACAGCTTTACAAACAGGAAAATGGTACGATATGGTTGCGACTTACGATGAAAAAAATATTAAAATATATCTTGATGGGAAGCTTGAAACCACTGCACCCCAGACAACCCCCATTTACGATAGTTCTCGGCCGTTGAGGATCGGTGATACCCTGAACGGTGATCCTAGTTCTCCGACAATCGGCGGTTCTTTTAACGGAATAATGGACGAGGCCAGAATCTCCAATACCGCTCGTTCTGCCAACTGGATAGCTGCCCAGTACCAAAGCGAAAACGGTAATTTTAATACTTTCGGTACGGAAGAAATCTATTATAGCCCGTCCAACTCAAATGATAGTTCTGGTTCACCGGATCCTAACAATCATACAGGCTGGTCTAAAAAAGTGATGGCAGGACCGGACTATGTCGGTCTACCGGCACTGATTTCTTCTAATATTTCAACACCGCAAACAGGCGTATTAATGACTAATAATGTTAACCATGACGATTTGGCTTTATCATTAAGCCAACCCAGTTTAAATAATTTAAGCCAGTCTTTGAATTTAATTCTCACCGGGGGTAAAAGTGATGTTCCCCAACCAAAAAATACTACTATACCGCTACCGTGGTCGCAGGGATTAAATACGGTTTCCGAGATTTATCAATTTGCCGCGGTATCCGCATTCAACGGTTATCCGGTTATTACTACCGACAGACCTTTTATTATTCAGTTAGGTTACGATCCTGCAAGGTTAAACGGACGGGACCCAAGCAACCTTAATATTTCATACTTTAATAGCGATACCGGAAAATGGACAGAGCTTACGACGCCAATCGCTGTAGATTGGGTAAATAATACGTTGGCAACGACTACAAAGCATCTCGGTTTATATGCCGTTACTTACCATTCAAATACTTGGCCGATTTCTCAACCGGTACTTAATAAAAAACCGTCTATTGTTAAACGGGAAAATGGCGGGAAACCAAAGACACCAGATGTAACTCCAGTTCCTACAGTCAGACCTGTCCCTAAAAAAATGCCGCAGAAGACATGCTTCCTGTTTATATGTTGGTGAAATGGGATCCTGAAGTGAGCGGGCGATGGGAATTGGACCCACTGTCTTCTCCTTGGGAAGGAGACATTTTACCGGTAAACTACGCCCGCAATTTAATTATTATATCATCTCCGGTTTTTCGCCATCCAATCGTGGGCGAAAATTTCCGATATGCGAGTTTCGACCGCTTCCAAAATCATCCGGGCGACGTGTTCCGGCGGATCAGGCGGCGGGATACCAGTATTGTCCCATTCTTCTTCACCGGTATTACGGACGGATTTGAGTGTATTCCTTTCGAATTTTGTCGCTGTTATATACGGATAAACGACACTGACCGCAATTTTTTCGTTTGCCAACTCCTCCCTGGCGGTTTGCGACAATTTGCTTAAAGCGCTTTTGATTGAAGAATAGGGCGACATCGAAGGCAGGACCATCAATGCCGTACCGGAACTGATATTGACAATAACACCGCCACGCTGTTTTTTCATAACCGGGATAACTGCCTGCATAGTCCGTACCGGTCCGAAAAGATCAAGGTCAATGATATACTGCCATTTTTTGAAATCAATTTCCGTAACCAAAGAATCATAACCGCGGCCGGCATTATTGATTAAGATATCGATCCGGCCGAAATGTTTTAAAGTTTGTTTGACAATCCGTCGGATATCGGCCGGTTTAGTTATATCGGCCCTGATAATGATGGAATCCGGTAGTTTTGGACATGACGATCGTGCCGCCAAAGCCAGCATGGCTCCTTTTTTGGAAAAAAGCCTGGCCGTTGCCAATCCGATTCCCGATGAAGCGCCGGTAATAATAGCGATTTTATTTCGGATATCCATAATGCTAATTATATTTAAAATTAAAACGGATTTTTCGTTAATTCCGTCAACCGATGCGGATCGACCATATCCAGATTATTGACAATTTCGTGAGGCGAAATAACGTAGCTTGTTCGTACACCTTTCCATGACGCAGGATTCTCCAGCAATATGCGGATGATTTCGTGAGCGACATCGGGCGTCTTAGGCAGATCGGTCAGATCGGGTAGATCCTCTTCCGGAAAATAATTGGCGGCCAGCCTCAAAAAGCTACCGGTGCCGGTATCGGGAACAAGATTGGCGCTGACAATTGCCGGATGGATTTGTAAAACATCAAATATATCACCGTTGGATTTTAGGAGCGTTTCCATCATATGTTTGCTTTTGGCAACATTCCCGTAAAAAGCCGATGTCGGAATTTTTCCGTATAAGCTGGATAACAAACTGGAAAGGTAAATAAATGTCCGGGGGCGATATGCTTCCTGATTCATCATACCAGTAAGAACATTAATGGAGCCAAAATAGTTGACATCCAACGCCGTTTTTTCATCTTTTTGGGTGTCGGCAATTTTTTTTCTTAATCCGGTATAGAAAGGTTTTCTCTCGTCTGGCGAAAGTGTTGCCAGCTGTGTTTTTGGGTGTTCATGACTGAAATTTCTCACTTCCCTAAGAAGTGGCATCACTTTGATACCGTCTGCCTGGCAGAGGATAGTATCGGTAATATCGACTCTTTTTTCCGGTAATTTATTTAACCCTTCCTGAATTTGTTTCGGTTCGGTGACATCAAAAAAAAGCGGAACGGCGCTATTGCCTAGCAGTGTGGGTATTTCCCGGTAGTGTTTTTCGCTGTGAGTGGTAACAATCGGTATTCCTCCTAACGACAGAATCTGCCGCGAAATTTCTAATCCAATTCCCGAAACGCCGGCGGTAACAAGTATCATGCGGCCGGATAAAGGCAATTCTCCCGTTTCCGGCTTCCTGCCTGGTATTTCCCCCATAGAGATTTTATTTTACCAGATATCATTTTTGAGATTTACCGTTTTTGTAGATTAAAGATAAAGTGTTGATCAGGTAGCGTTTTCCGGTTTTTTCCGGAGGTCCGTCATCGTAAACCGTACCCAGGAAAGCACTGCACTGATTACAAAAGACTTTATTATCGGCCAGTTTAATACTGCCGGAATCGATTACGTCCCAAAATGTCGGCCAATCAAAGCCAGCTTCGAATTTGGCGTAGGCGGAAAAAAGCGGACGATCACACCGGCGGCAACGGTAAATTCCATTTCCGTTATGGTTAAGACTCATTATTTTATATTAAACACAAATACCGATCAATAAGGTAAGAAATAACGTAAGAAAAGCGTAAGACCCCGCTTGTTTTACCGGGGAATGACGAGTACGTTGCCTGAGAATATCAGGCCGGGATTGGCCAGATGATTTGCCTGGGCGATGCGTACCCAGGCATAGCCGTCGCCGTAAGCTTCCTGGGCGATTTTCCATAGGTAGTCGCCATGTTGGACTGTATACCGGTTTCCGGTAATCGTCATCGGCGATGTTGTCGCGGCGGCTGCTACCTGGCCTGTCGTCGGCTGTTTTGGCGCCAGGCTGGGCAAAACGATTGTCTGGCCGACTTCGATTACGCTTGCGTTACTGATCTTGTTGATTTTGGCCAGGTCATAGGCGTTCCAACCGGAACCGTAAGTCGCCTCGGCGATAGACCACAGATTATCGCCGGCCTTAACAATATACTTTTTTTCCGACACGTCATTGTTTTTGGTATTTTGCGCACTGGTCTTAGTTTTGACAGAAGCCGCAGTTTTTATCCGTTGGGCAACTGTTCTAAGCTGCGATGTCAGAAGTTTGTCCTTGGCAAGTACTCCAGCCAATACCAGGAAAATAATCAAAATTATCGCTCCTCCAAGCAGAAAATAATTGTATTTTTTCTTTAAAGTGGAGAAAACGAGGGATTGATAATTGATCGCATGCGTTTTTCTGGCCATATTGCTTAAGGTAAGAAATTTTTAAATTTGAAAAAATTATATAGGTCAAGAAAATCGAATGCAATGTGATAAAGTGTATCAATATGTATAAAAATGATGAATTATATTTGCGGGGCCAAGGGGGCTCGAACCCCCAACCTCTTCCGTGACAGGGAAGCGCTCTAACCAAATTGAGCTATGACCCCAATAGATAGTATTTTAGCACTCTTTTCAGGAAATTTCCTCTTCACGTGTTTTTAAATACTTTTTTATTTAAGGCAAGTGGCGTCCATTAGCAGAAATTTCGGTACGTGGTGTAGTTGCTTTATCAAAGTAATCCGCCGCCGGTTTGTTTAGCGATACCAGGTTCAGTGCAGACATAATATTAATCAAACCTTTCAGCCAAAAAGGAGCATATTCGCCAGTTTTATTATTAAGATAGCCAATAGCCCTGAATTCCGCCTTTCCATATGGATGTTTTGGAGTCTCCTGTACAAATTTGGTTAATTCGCCGTGCGATTGCACTTGAATCTCTGCCATAATTTTAAGTAAATTGTATTATATTATATTAAAGATAAACCTTAATTAGCGTCATATGTCTGACAATTTATATTCCAACCGGTCGGTCGCTAGATTGCTGCGCAATGTCGCTGGCGCCTATATGCTCCAAAATGAAAATCAGTTTAAAATTATCGCCTATCAGAAAGCGGCCGATACGATCGAACATCTTAACCGTGAAATCCGCGATATCTGGCAAGATGGTCAACTTGGAGAAATACCGACTTTGGGTAAGTCGATTACCGGTTATTTGGACGAGCTATTCCGTACCGGGCATGTCCGCCATTTTGACGAGGTGATGGGGAAGATCCCGGCGCCGGTTTTTGAGCTGACGAAAGTGCCGACGATTGGACCGAAAACGGCTTTCAAACTGATTAATGCACTTCACCTGAAAACAAGCACCAATATATTAAACGACGTCGAACAAGCGGCAGAGAAGGGGAGAATTGCGACGATCGAAACATTTGGCGAAAAATCGCAGGCGGAAATACTGGACGCGATAAACCGTTACCAAAAGCAGTCTTCCCAAGTTGAGCGGATGATCCTGCCGGTGGCATTCGGTTTGGCCGCCGACTATATTGCTTATCTGAAACAACTGCCGGAAGTCAGGCGCGCCGATATGCTTGGATCGCTGCGGCGGATGCTGGCCACGATTGGCGATATCGACATATTGGTGCAGGCCGACAATAAGGACAGCAAGACAATAATCGACCATTTCGTCAAGTATCCGAAAGTCACCAAAGTGGATAATGCCGGCGGAAAAAAAGCCTCTGTTATCGTCCGGCCAGGTGTTCGGGTGGATTTGCGGATTCAGAATAAGGAAGACTACGGTTCGATGCTCCAGTATTTTACCGGTAGCAAGACGCACAATATCGAGTTGCGTACTTATGCTTTAAAAAAAGGTTATTCACTGTCGGAATACGGGATAAAGAAAGTTCAAAGTTCAAATGACAAAGTTCAAAATAATTTCCAATTTTCAAATGAAAAAGACTTTTACAACTTTTTAGGTTTGCAATACATCCCGCCGGAGATCAGGGAAGGGACGAATGAGATCGAACTGGCTCGGCAAAATAAATTGCCGCAATTGGTTGAGCAATCGGAAATCAAGGGTGATCTGCATACACATTCATCATTTGATCTGAAATCGTCGCATGATCTGGGAGCAAATTCGTTTTCGGAAATGATGGGAAAGGCCAAGTCATTAGATTATGAGTACATTGGTTTTTCCGAACACAATCCGAAGGTGAGCGATTTGACGAAGGAGGAAATAGCGGAGATTTTAAGGCGAAAACAGGCGGCAACGGAGAAACTGGAAAATAAGGGAATTCACGTTTTTAACGGACTGGAAGTCGATATCCAGCCAAATGGCGAGTTGGCCGTACCGGAGGCGGCGGTCGACTATCTTGATTACATTATCGTTTCGATTCATAGCGCGTTTAACATGAGCCGGAAAGAGCAAACGGCGCGTGTTATGAGAGCATTATCTCGTCCTAAAGTAAAAATTCTTGGTCATCCGACCGGACGGCTGCTCAATAAACGGGAAGGATATGAGCTGGACTGGCCGGTAATATTCAAGGAATGCGTCAGCAGGAATATCGCCATCGAAATCAATGCCTGGCCGTCACGGCTTGACTTGCCCGATACACTGGTGCGCGCCGGTTTGGAATACGGTGTAAAATATATAATTGATACCGACAGCCACGAAATAAGCGAAATGGATAATATGTTTTACGGTATTGCCGTCGCCCGCCGCGGTTGGTGCCGGAAAAGTGATATAATGAATACATTAGCGTACGAAAATTTCAGAAAGTGGGTGATCAATAAATGAATGTAACTTTAATATTAATTGCCGTAGTCGTTTTGATCGTTCTTTATTTTGTAGCAACGTATAACGGATTTGTTGTTATGCGTCAGCGGATTATGGAAGCGTCATCGGGAATCGATGTCCAGCTTAAAAGACGGACCGATCTTATTCCCAATTTGGTGGAGACGGTCAAAGGCTATGCCAAACACGAAAAATCGGTTTTTGAAAATGTTACCAAGGCCAGAAGTGCTTTGATGTCAGCCAAAAGCCTGACGGAAAAAGCGGAAGCCAATAATCAGGTTACGGCCGCTTTGAAATCATTATTTGCCGTTGCCGAAGCTTATCCTGATTTGAAAGCCAGTACCAATTTCCAGGAATTGCAGCAGCAATTGCAGGATACTGAGGATAAAGTCGCTTATTCGCGTCAGTTTTACAATAGCAATGTCTTGGATTATAATGCCAAAATCCAGATGTTTCCGGGCAATTTGATGGCCGGCAGCATGGGATTTAAGGCGTATGATTTTTTCCAGGCTAAAGATGAAGAAAAAGAACCGATAAAGGTAAAGTTTGATTAATGATATGTCTTTATACGATCAGATTTCCGGCAATAAAATTCGTACTTTCCTGATCATGGCAATATTTATTGCATTGTTATCGGGTTTTTTCTTTATTGTCGGCAAATATTTTGGGTCGCCGGTGCCGTATTTTACGATTGGAATCCTGTTTTCTCTGGTGTCGGCTGTCGGCAGCTATTATTATTCCGATAAAATCGTTTTGATGACGACCGGGGCCGAACCGGCCGGCAAAAAGGAATATTTTGATTTTTACACCGTGGCGGAAAATCTGGCAATGGCCGACGGGCTGCCGATGCCTAAACTATATGTCATCGACGACCCGGCCCCGAATGCATTTGCCACCGGTCGAGACGCTAAACACGCGATTGTCGTGGCCACGACCGGCCTCCTGGATCGATTGGACCGGACGGAACTGGAAGGGGTAATCGCTCATGAATTGTCGCATATCAAAAATTACGACATGTTGCTTTCGACTGTCGTTGCCGTCCTGGTCGGTACAATTGCGCTTGTCGCCGACTGGATTATGCGCAGCTTCTGGTGGGGCGGCTGGGGCCGGAACCGGGATGAAGGCGAAGACCGCAGCCCGCTTTTTTTTATCTTGTTTATCGTCGCGCTGATTGTGGCGCCGATTGTGGCGACTCTTATTCAATTGGCCATCTCGCGGCGGCGGGAATATCTGGCCGATGCGAGCGGCGCGCTCCTGACACGTTATCCCGAAGGGTTGGCGCGCGCTTTGGAAAAAATCAGCCAGGATCCACACGTACTGCATACCGCTACTTCATCGACCGCTCATTTGTTTATCGTTAATCCGCTCCATAAAAAGAGCCTGGCTAACTGGTTTACTTCCCTCTTCAGTACGCATCCGCCGACTGAAGAAAGAATAAAAATACTGCGTAATATGTAGTTAAAACTGGTTGAAATTAGTTAAAATTGGTTAAAATTAGTTGCAACTAGTTTTAACAAGTTTCATCAATTTTTAACAAACTTTAACTTTTACTATGTGCGGTATTGCCGGATTTTACGGTTTCAGCGATGATAAACTGATTAAAACTATTTCTCAGCAGCTGGCCCACCGCGGCCCAGACGGCGAGGGCTATTTTATTGAGGATAAAATCACGTTATTAAACCGCCGGCTGGCGATCATTGATTTAAAAGGCGGCGACCAGCCGATTTATAATGAAGACCAATCTATCGTAACCGTTTATAATGGTGAAATCTACAATTACCGCGAGCTGAGAAAGGAACTGGAAAAATGCGGTCATAAATTCCGCACCAACGCCGATACGGAAGTGATTGTCCACGGATATGAGGAATGGGGAGATCGATGTTTCGAGCGTTTCAACGGTATGTTTGCCCTTGCGCTTTATTCCCGGAAAGAGAAAAAATTAATCCTGGCCCGCGATCATTTCGGTATCAAGCCTCTTTACTATTCATTAATCGACCTCGCTCGAAACCCAGTTTCTTCGCTCGGCGTCATATTCGCTTCAGAATTAACCCCAATTTTTAACAGTGGTTATATTGATAAAAAACCGAATGACCGGATTATTTATCGTTATCTACGTTACCGAATTCATGATGATCAGAAGGAAACTTTTTTCGAAAATATCTGTAAATTGATGCCGGGGGAAATGTTGGAAATTCGAAACTCGAAATTTGAAATTCGAAAATATACGAACCTGGAAAAAGATTTGTTAAGCGCTGAAGGAGCGAATCTCAATTCGCCCGTTAAACAAAAAGATATCGCCCGTTTCCGCCGGGAACTCATAAAAGCCGTTACTTACCGCCTCATCGCCGACGTTCCGGTCGGAACCTGTTTGTCCGGCGGCTTGGATTCGTCGACGATTGTCGCTATTATCAATAAGCTGCTTGGTGAACGGATTAAGGAAAGCCAATCGGTTGGGAAAAAACAGAACTCTTTTTCAGCCGTCTTTCCGGGATTGTCCAATGACGAAGAAAAATATATCAATGAGGTTTTAAAGTTAAAAAGTTTAAAAAGTTTTAAGGTGAAGCCCACTCCGGAAAAGTTTTTCGAAGAGATTAAGGATTTTATCCGGACACAGGAAGAGCCGACGATCAGCACCGGTCCGTACGCCCAGTACAAGGTGATGGAAGAGGCAAAAAAACATGTTAAAGTACTTCTCGACGGGCAGGGATCGGACGAAATGATGGCCGGTTATCTGCCGTATTATTTTGTCTATTGGAGACAATTATTCAAAGAACGTCGTTATTGGTTATTAATCCGGGAATTGGTTTCCTCTTCCGATATCTGGATGAATTTCCTGAAAAACAGGTTCAGAAAACCGGTTTCCGTCACTTTACTTCTTTCGAAAACATTCGCCGATCGGTATGCAAAAGAGACTTTTTCCACCGTCAATGATGATCTAAAGAAAAGATTGATGGAGGACGTTTTTTATAACAGCCTGCCGTCGCTCCTTCGCTATGAAGACCGTAATTCGATGCATTTTTCAATCGAGGGCCGCGTCCCTTTCCTTGATTTTAATTTAGCCGAATATATTTTCTCATTGGCTGACGAGGCAATTATCAAAAACGGCTGGAATAAGTTTATCCTCCGGCAAGCGACAACTGATTTATTACCGGACATCATTAACAAACGGCGAAACAAGATCGGCTTTACCACCCCGGAATACGATTGGTTCATGCGGATGAAAAACCGGATTTATCACCTGTTTTTGAGCGAATCTTTCTCCAAGCGGAAATATTTTAACCAGCCGGAGGTATTAAAAGCATTCCAGCAGTTTATTGAAGGGAAAAACGATGACACAATGCTTTTCTGGCGCCTTTTGAATGTCGAACTATGGCTTCGCGAATTCTTTGATTCCAAGACAATTACGAGTGATGAATTACGAATAAAAAAAATCACAAAGACCGTAAAAATTGACGAAAAAAAATACGATCGATATCCAATCAGGACAGAGTTATTCAAAAAAGGCGATAAAGTCCCGGAAAAGATTGCTAAATTACTGAATGGCTATATTGCCAACAATTCAATAATGCAGCAATTTGATAATCGAAAATGGTTTTTAGTCGTATCCGAAAAAGTGGTGGCCATCAGCCAGGGCCGGTCTTATTTCATTTGGGATATTAATCCGTCGATTTGGGCAAAAACATTAGCGAAATATGTTACCCGTACGCCCTATGGTATTGGTTTGGGTAGTCCATGGACAATGCAGCTCGCCATCGACGAAGTCGGTTTACTGCGGATTTTATTGGCGTCCGCCGTGTCTATTTTCGGGAAATTAGTCGGCCGAAAAGGATTGTTTTATGTTGTTGCCGGAGAGACTGTCAGGTCGATTGATGGTCCGACGGAGTATTCGCTTTATCCATCAAATGTATCGGCCAAACTGGGACCGAAGAATCCTATTAGGGTCTGCCAGGAAATTGATACCGAGATAAAATCAAGAATCAAAACTCAGAATTACTTAGGAAGTGTTATCATTGATGCCAATGATATCGGGCAAAATGTTTTAAGTAATTCAACCTCATTGCCAAGCGGCCTGATCGAAAAGGTTTTTAAGGACAATCCGATGGGCCAATCCAACGAACAAACACCGTTGGTTATGGTACAATTAATGCATGAAAAAGAGCAAACTGAATAAAGAAGAAATCCTCCATTTAGCCAAATTATCCAATCTTACTCTCACCAACGATGAGATTGAAAAATACCGGAAGCAGTTGGAAGAAACGGTCGAATATGTCGAAAATCTGAACGAACTGGACACAAGGAAGGTTGAACCGACTTCGCAAACGACCAATCTGACCGATGTCTTTTTTAAAGACGGCGTAGAAAATAAACGCGGCTTAAGCCAGAATGAGGCAATGAAAAACGCAAAAAACAAAAAAAACGACTATTTCGTTGTTAAAAGAATTATGTAACTATGGACTTACTCGGAAAATCGTTGTTGGAATTGAAACAATTGGTAGCCGATAAAAAGATTTCGGAAAAGGAAATTAACGAATATTTTTTGAAGCGGATAAAAAAATACAATCCGCAGCTGAATGCTTACCTGACGGTTAACGAAAATTCGGCGCATCTGCCGCTCGCCGTCAAGGATAATTTCTGCACCAAAGGATTGAAAACCACGGCTTCATCTAAGGTCCTGGACAATTTTATTCCGCCTTATGAATCGACCGTAACGGAAAGATTGATCAATAACGGTTTCTCCGTCATCGGTAAAACAAACATGGATGCCTGGGCGCACGGTTCGTCTACAGAAACATCCGATTATGGACCGACAAAGAACCCGTGGGATACAAACCGCTCACCGGGTGGATCATCGGGCGGGTCGGCCGCCGCCGTCTCCGCCTATTTGACACCAGCCGCCATTGGATCGGAAACGGCGGGATCGATTAGGCAGCCGGCCGCCTGGAGCGGAGTGGTTGGCTTAAAACCGACATTCGGCCGGGTTTCCCGTTATGGTGTGATTGCCATGGGATCGTCTTTTGATTGTCCCGGTCCGCTAACCACCACTGTGACCGATGCGGCATATTTATTGGGAGTTATTGCCGGAAAAGACCAGTTTGACGCAACCAGTTCGTCGATCAAAGCTGCGGATTATAATCAATTGTTGAAAAATAAGAATAAATATACGATCGGAATTTCGGACGATTATTTCGATGGTGTCGATGAACAAACAATAAATAAGATTGAAAAATCAATCGAAATATTGAAAAAATTAGGTCATAAAATAAAAAAAATTACCCTCATCCATCCGAAATACGACATTTCTATTTATACGATTTTACAAAGAGCGGAAGTATCGTCAAATCTGTCCCGGTATGACGGTATAAGGTATGGCAATGAGCGCAATGAGTTTGGCGTTGAAGCGAAAAGAAGAATCATGCTTGGCGCATATACGCTTTCATACGGTTACTATGATGCTTATTATAAAAAGGCGCAAAAAGCGAGAACCCTTATCGTTAACGACATGAAAAAAGCATTTTCCGAAGTTGACTTTATCGTTGCGCCGACCGCTCCGATTACCGCTTTGAATCTTGGTGAATTTGAAAAATATCCTTTTTTTGGCGAAGTAATGGACCAGCTGAATGAAGCGGCGGCCGTTGCCGGAACGCCAGCCATCAATTTGCCCGTCGGATTAGATAATAATAATCTGCCCGTCGGCATGCAAATAATGGGAAATTATTTTGAAGAAGAAAAAATTTTAAATTTAGCTTATCAGTTTGAAAAGGAAACCGACTTTTTCGGTGTAATAAAGCGGGGAATTGATAATTATAAAGATTAAACGACGTCATTTTAATGTTTTAATGCATTGAAATATGTTTAAACCGGTTATCGGACTCGAAATTCATGCGGAACTAAAGTCGAAGTCAAAAATGTTTTGCCAGTGTTCGGCCGATTATTTCGGCAAAAAGCAAAACAGCAATACCTGTCCTGTTTGTCTTGGACTGCCGGGCGCTTTGCCGGTCCCCAATAAAAAGGCGGTTGAATGGGCTCAGCTGATCGGTAAAGCATTGAATTGCCGGTTAAACCGCAATTCCAAATTCGACCGGAAGCATTATTTTTATCCTGATCTGCCGAAGGGTTACCAAATATCGCAGTATGACGAGCCTTTATGTTCACAAGGATACGTGGAAATCAACCAAAAAAAATTCCGCATTCACCGCGTCCATCTTGAAGAGGATACCGGTAAACTGATTCATTCGGGCGTGGATACGCTCGTCGATTTTAACCGTTCCGGCGTGCCTCTTGTCGAAATCGTCACCGAACCGGATTTCGACAATGCCGAAGATGTCAAGCGTTTCTTGGAAGAATTGCATACGATCATCCGCTATCTTGGCGTATCCGACGCCGATATGGAAAAAGGGTCAATGAGGATGGAGCCGAATATATCCCTTCGCGCAATTGAGAATGGAGAAGAGAAAAGGCAGCAATTTGAATTGCCTGCTTATAAGGTTGAAGTGAAAAACATTAACTCGTTCCGGTTTGTGAAACAAGCGATTGAGTATGAAATAGAAAGGCAAAAAGAAATACTCGAGCGCAAAGAAACTCCGGCACAGGAAACGCGGGGTTTTGATGAAAAAAAGCAAATCACCTATTCGCAGCGCAGTAAAGAAGAAGCGCATGATTATCGTTACTTCCCCGAGCCCGATATTCCGCCGATGACATTTTCCCGGGAATATCCTGATTCAATCAAAGTACCGGAATTACCGGCGCAGAAAATGAAACGCTATATGGCTGAGTGGAAAATTAAAGAACAGGATGCGCTCGTTTTAACAAGAGATATAAATACTGCCGATTTCTTTGAGATGGTGATATCTAAGTGCAAAGTTCCAAGTTCAAAACAAATCCCAAATCCAAACCAATCGATTGCCAATTTAATAATTAATAAGAAAATTGCCACGACTATGCCGGTTGAAGAATTCGCGGCCAAAGCGATGGAATTATTGCAACCGAAGAAAACGGATGAAAAAGCGCTTTATATTTTAATTAATCAATTAATTAAAACAAACCCAAAAGTGGCAGAAGATTACAAGAAGGGCAAAACCAACGCTGTTATGTTTCTCGTCGGACAGGTAATGCGCGAAATGAAAGGACAGGCGGATGCCAAAATCGTGCGTGAACAATTGGAAAATGAGCTCAAAAAAAGGTAAAATATAATATGTCTTTCGTCCATCTTCACTTACATTCGGAATATTCCCTGCTGGATGGCATGTGCCGGATCGGTGATGTGTTGCAAAAAGCCAAGGATCTGGGCATGCCGGCGGTGACGATCACTGATCACGGAGCGCTCTATGGCGCCTTCAAGTTTTTTATCAAGGCCCGTGAAATTGGCATTAAACCGATTATTGGAGTCGAGGCATATAAAGCAAAAAAATCGCGTTTTGACAAACAGCCGGGTGTCGAGCGGGACCAATATCATCTTGTTTTATTGGCTAAAAACCTCACCGGGTATAAAAATCTTCTAAAAATAGTTACCATAGCCCATCTGGAAGGTTTTTATTATAAGCCGCGGATTGATTTTGAACTGCTGGAAAAATATTCCGATGGGCTGATCGGTCTGTCGGCCTGCCTGGCCGGAGAAATACCGTCGCTAATTCTCGACAATCAAATTAACGAGGCGGAAAAAGTGCTCCAAAAATATATGGTGGTATTTAAGGATAGTTTTTACCTGGAAATACAACGCCATCCGGATACCCCCGATCTTGACCGCGTCAACAACCAACTAATCAAATTATCGCGAAAATTCGGCGTTCCTCTTGTTGCCACCAACGACGTCCACTATCTGAACAAGGATGATGCTTATGCCCAGGAAATATTGCTGTGTATCCAGACTCAAAGAACCATTCTCGAAAAGAACCGGCCGCTGTCGATGATCGATATTCCCGATTTTTATTTCAAAACGGCGGAGGAGATGGAATCACAATTTCTTGATTTGCCGGAAGCAATTGACAATACCCTAAAAATTGCCGAACAATGCAATTTGGAAATCCCTCACGGTAAACTGATTCTGCCGCAATATGACGTGCCGGATAAATTAACGGCGAAAGAGTATCTGCGGAAACTGGCTTATTCTCACCTTGATAAAGTCAAGGAATATCCCAAAGCGGATGTCAAAAAACGATTGGAATACGAGCTGGATATCATCTCGAACAAAGACTACAACAATTATTTTCTTTTCGTTTATGATTTCGTCAACTGGGCCAAAAACCATGAAATTGCCGTTGGTCCCGGCCGCGGATCGGCCGCCGGCTCCCTGGTTTCTTATTTGCTAAATATTACCGGTATCAACCCGCTCGAATACAATCTGCCGTTTGAACGGTTTCTTAATCCGGAGCGACCGTCGCCTCCCGATATCGATATGGATTTTGCCGATACCCGCCGCGATGAAGTCATTGATTATATGAGAAAACAATACGGCGAAGAGAAAGTCGCCCAGGTCATTACCTTCGGAACAATGGAGGCGCGGATGGCGGTTCGCGACGTCGCCCGGGCCCTCGGCATGTCTTATTCCCAGGGCGACCGGATCGCCAAAATGATCCCGCCGCCAAAGCAGGGTTTTCACATGAAACTGGTGGAAGCAATCGACACGACGCCGGTTTTAAAAATGGCTTATAACACGGAAAGCGACATTAAAAAAGTGCTTGATATCGCCAGGCGGGTGGAGGGATTGCCCCGTCACGCCTCGGTCCACGCGGCGGCTGTCGTCATTGCCGATAAACCACTGACGGAATATGTGCCGCTTCAAAAAGAATCCAAGGAAGGGAAAATAATTACGCAATATGATATGTACTCCCTTGACCTAAACGTCTCTCCGGAAGCGGTCGGCCTGATGAAAATGGACATTCTCGGACTACGCAATTTAACCATTCTTGAGGAAGCGTTAAAATATATCGAGGAAAATAAGGGTGTCAAAATCGACATCGATCATATTCCCAAAGACGACAAAAAAACCTTTGATTTGATATCAAACGGCGAAACCGTCGGCGTCTTTCAGCTCGAATCGGGCGGCATGCGGCGTCTCGCCAAAGACCTGCAGGTATCAAAAATATCCGATATTACGGCGGTCGTCGCCCTATACCGTCCCGGGCCAATGGATCTGATTCCGGCATTTGTCGAAGGCAAAAAAAATTCGCGTTCGGTCAAATATCTTCACCCCGACCTGAAACCGATCTTCGAGGAAACTTACGGCGTCCTCGTGTACCAGGAGCAAGTATTGGAAATCGCCCACAAAATGGCCGGATATAGTTTGGGTGAAGCCGATATTTTGCGCCGGGCCATGGGAAAAAAGAAAAAAGAAATCATGACAAAGGAACGGAAAAAGTTCATCGACGGCGCCATCCAAAAAGGTTATTCCAAAAAATTGGCAGAAAGCATTTTTGATTTCGTTGAACGGTTCGCCGCCTACGGTTTCAACAAATCCCATGCCGCATCTTATGCCATTATCGCCTACTGGACTGCCTATGTCAAAGCTAATTATCCGGTCGAATTCATGACGGCTCTCTTGTCGGCCGAACTACAGGGAGTGGCCGGTCCGATGCGGGAAATTAAAATGTCACAGGCGATCGAAGAGTGTCGCCGGATGGATATCACTGTCCTGCCGCCGGACATTAATCGTTCGCATCACAGCTTCTCCATTGAAGGCAATTCCATCCGTTTTGGCCTGTCCGCAATAAAAAATGTGGGCGCAGCAGCGATCGAATCGATCATCGATGGCCGAAAAAACGGTCCATTCAAAAGTTTCCGGGATTTTCTTTACCGCATTGATTTACGCAAGGTCAATAAAAAAACGGTAGAAAGCCTGATTAAGGCCGGTGCCATGTCGCAATTTGGCAACCGGGCGACTTTACTGACCTATTATCCGCTGGCGGTCAAGGAAATCGGCGATATGAAAGAAAAAACCGAAAAAGGCCAGTTTGACCTTTTCCAGCAAGAAGATTCCGCTGGCGTCCTACCGGATAAGTATAAACCGGTTGATGAATTCAGTGAAGATGAACTATATAACATGGAACGGGAAGTAATCGGCTTCATCATGGGAAAAAATCCTCTGCTTAAATATAGCGCCCTGATCGAAAAAAAGAAAGCAAAAAAAATCGGCGATATTACCGATCAGGATACTTCCGACTCACTTATTCTGGCAGGAATAATTAGCGGTAAAAAAGTCCTTAAAACAAAAAAAGACAATAAGGAAATGGCGATTGTCAACTTGTTCGACGAAACCGGCAATATCGAAGTGGTCGCTTTCCCCAAAATTTATAATAAACTTAAAAATATTCTGTTGATCAATAAAATTATTATGCTCAAAGGCAGACTGAATAACCGTGAAGGACGAATCGGAGTGATTTTGGACAATGCGGTGGATTTGGAAACAGTAAGAATATAGATTACAATAGAATTGTAATATGAATAACGATTTATTGATTGCCTTTTCCAAGAAGCGTCATCGGTTACCGACGTCGGTACACCACGAATACGACGAATATCCGACCATTTTTTCCGGTGGCTCATCGCAATCAAAGAACCGGTTCTATAAAGTCGGCCATGATATGAAGATAAAAAAAACTGAAGCAATGCCGCAAAAAAAACAGGCGGAAGACGATAAAATAGAACTTGCAAAATCCCTGAATATCGGTTATTATTTAATTACTCCTTTGTTAGTTGGAGTTTTTTTGGGTTATTGGATAGATAAGATACTCGGGACGAAGCCAGTGTTTTTGCTGTTATTTTTTGGGTTGGGAATCGTGGGTGCATTTTATAATCTTTGGAAGACGGTCCAGGACAATAAATAGTAACATATGCCGGTAATAAGTATTAAGCCAGAAACGGTTTTGCGGGTTTTTGGGTTTAGTTTAAACAACACTCTCCTTCTATCGATCATCGTTCTTATTTTTTTTACTGTTATTGCAATAATGTACAATCGGGCGGCCGGCGCACCGAAAAAAAGCGTTTTTTTTTATTTCATAAATTTTTTACTCAAAGGTATTTATCAGTTGTTTGAGTCGGTATTGAAGGAAAAAACGGATTATTTTTTCCCAATAATGGCCTCATTTTTCCTATTTATAATCTTGCAGAATTGGTTTGAATTGATTCCCGGCGTTGGCAGTATATTGTATCATGGCATTCCGTTGCTAAGAGGAAATGAAGCCGATTTGAATTCCACTATTTCCCTGGCGCTTATATCGGTGGTTTTAATCCAGGTTTTTGGAATAAAGTTCTTAGGTTTCCGCGGATATATCAGTAAGTTTATTAATTTCCGGGACCCGATCTCTTTTTTTACCGGTATTTTGGAAATAATTTCCGAATTTTCCAAAATTATTTCTTTTGCGTTTCGTCTTTTCGGCAATATTTTCGCCGGCGAGGTCCTTTTAACAATTATGGCTTTTCTGGTACCGGTATTGGCCTCGTTTCCGTTCTTATTACTGGAAGTTTTTGTCGGATTTATTCAGGCGCTGGTATTTGCGATGCTGACAGCAGTATTTGTTAATATGGCAATTACCAAACATAATTAATCCGCCGGCGCTAAAGCTATGGCGGACGAGGGGAGGTGAAAAAAATTATGAATGCAGATGCAGCGAAACAGTTGGCAACAGCATTGGCGATTGGTTTTGGCGCCATCGGACCGGGAATTGGTATTGGTATTATCGGCGGAAAGGCAGTGGAGGCGCTTGGTCGTAATCCGGATGCCGAATCGTCAATAAGAACCAATATGATTTTGGCAATCGCCTTCGCCGAGGCGGTTTCGATATACGCCTTGGTGGTGGCGTTGATTTTGAAATTCGTTTAACTTATACGAGTGATTTTTATAATCACCCGTATAATTTATTATAAATTATATAAAGCTTATGACACTCGAAATGGTAAAATTGCTGGCGGTCGCTTTTGCCATGGGTCTCGGAGTTTACGGACCAGCAACGGCAATTGGCCGCATTGGCAGCTCAGCAGTCGACGCCTTAGGCCGTAATCCTGACGCCGAATCACAAATTCGGACAACAATGATATTGGCAATCGCTTTCGCCGAAGCGGTAGCTATTTACGTTTTGGTGGTCGCTCTAATATTAAAGTTTGTATAATTAATCTTTATGGGAAGTCTTGGAATTGATGTCAAACAATTGGTAGCGCAGATAATCAACTTTGCCCTGTTTTTCCTAATATTCAAGAAATTCATCGCCAAACCGTTTTCCAACTTTCTTAATATCGAAGTTAAAAAGGAAGAGGAAAAGGAGAAAATTCTGCAGGATCTGAAAAAAAAGGAAGAAGCGATGATGGCCGAAGAGAAAAAAGCTAAGGAAAAAACAAGAAAGGAATTTGATGCGGCGATGAAATCGGGCAAGGAAGAAGCGGCCAAAGTCCGGGAATCGTTAATTACCGACGCCAAAAAAGAAGCAGAGGAGGTCGTTATCCGTGGTCGGCGTCAAGTGGCCGAAGAAAAGGAATTGATGGAAAAAGCGATGAAGGAGCAAATTGCCGACTTAAGCGTTGCGATTGTTACCAAAGCCCTTGACGAATCCCTGACTAAGGATATGCAGAAGAAAATTACCAAGACAATTCTTAAGAATTATGGCCATTGATCAACGAATCAAACAAGAATTGGAGCGGTACCTGCAGAATCGCGTCGGAAAGGGCGAATACCGGGCGGTTGTCATGTCGGCTTATAAACTGGACGCCGATGAAATAAAAGAAATTAAATCAGCGATACCGGTCCTAAAGACATACGACATTGACAATATTGTCAATGAAAATATTCTTGGCGGACTCATTATAAAATTCAACACTAAGATTATTGATTTATCGTTGCGGGGACAGTTAAAAAATTTCCAAAAAATGATGTATGAAATTGATTGACCAATATATTAAGGAGATCGAAAAGGACATTACCCGATCGCGGCTAAAAATAAAAACCGAAGAAGTCGGGGCGGTAGCTGAAGTGCGTGACGGTGTGGCGGTTTTAGTTGGTCTTGATAATGTTTCCTATGGTGAGCTGATTGAGTTCGAATCGGGAGTGCAAGGTTATGTTATCGACATGACCGAAGACACTGTCGGCGTTATCGTCTTGGGTGATTATCTGCAGCTCAAGGCCGGTGAACAAGCAAAAGCTTTAGGAGAAACACTATCCATGCCAGTATCGGAAAAAATTCTTGGCCGGGTGGTTGATCCGTTAGGCAATCCACAGGACAATGCACCCCGCATCAAAGCTGACAAACATTATCCTTTGGAAAAAGTCGCACCGGGAGTCGTTTTCCGTCGAAAGGTAAATACACCGGTCCAGACCGGGATTAAGGCGATTGATGCCCTGATTCCTATTGGACGCGGACAGCGGGAGCTGATTATCGGCGATCGTGGTACCGGCAAGACAACAATTGCTGTCGATACGATACTTAACCAAGCGCAGGAAAACATGATTTGTATTTATTGCGGAATTGGCCAAAAAAACTCGAAAATGGCAGCGCTAATCGAATTATTCCGCAAACAAAAAACGCTTGATTACACTATAGTCGTCAATGCTTCAGCTTCGGAGCCGGCGTCTTTACAATATTTGGCGCCTTATGCAGCGACAGCTATCGGCGAATATTTTATGGATAAAGGAAAGGATGTCTTGATTGTTTATGATGATTTAACCAAACATGCCTGGGCTTACCGTCAAATTTCGTTGATTTTGCGCCGCCCGGCTGGCCGGGAAGCATACCCGGGCGACATTTTTTATCTTCACTCCCGTTTACTGGAAAGATCATGCCGCCTGGCGGAAAAATATGGCGGCGGTTCGATGACTGCCCTGCCGGTAATCGAAACTTTGGAAGGTGATCTTTCTTCGTATATTCCGACCAACGTTATTTCCATTACCGATGGTCAAATATTTTTGGAAACCGATTTGTTCAATGCCGGCGTTCGCCCGGCCATCAATGTCGGCTTATCGGTGTCGCGTGTCGGTAGCGACGCTCAAACGAAAGCAATGAAAAAAGTGGCCGGAAAATTGAAGCTTGATCTGGCTCAATACCGGGAGATGGCGGCATTTTCCCAATTCGAATCGGAGCTGGACGAGGAGACGCGTAAATTTCTTAACCGTGGCGCACGGCTTACCCAAGTTCTTATCCAAAAAAAGAATCATCCGTATTCCTTAGCCTATGAAGTAGCGGCACTATATGCTGCTACCAAAGGGTATTTGGATAATATTCCGGTTACCAGTATTCCCGAATTTGATAACCGCCTCGTGGCTTACCTGGAAAACAAAGGAAAAAATTGGGTGAAAAACATCAATAAAAATAAAACATTGACTGAAGAAGACGAAAAAGCGCTTGATAAAATAATCAAGGAAAATGTTGAATTGTTGACTTAAACATGAATATTCGGCAAGTACGCAATAAAATCCGGTCGGTGTCCAATGTACGCAAAATTACGAAAGCAATGCAGATGGTATCGGCAATCAAGATGAAAAAAGCTCAGCAATTGGCGATTGAGGGCCAGCCCTACCGCAATGATTTGGAAAGGATTATCACGCGAGTGGTGGCCAACCTGGATCCGGCGTTCTCGCCGCTTTTGAGCCGGAATCCGGCGGCAAAAGGTCGCGACCTGATTATTTTTGTTTCATCCAACAAAGGTCTGTGCGGATCGTTCAATTTTAACCTATTCCGATATGTTGTTAAAAACGTCGAATTCGGAAAAACGGATTTCGTCACTGTTGGAAAAAAAGGGGCGTCACTTGTCGGCAAAATGGGTAGCCAGATTATCGCCGATTTTTCCACGGGCAATTCCGTCGACAGCGTTTCCGCCATTTTCCAGACAGCCCTGATGGCATTTCTTGACGGTAAATACCAGCAGGTGAAATTGGTTTATAACCGGTTTATCAATACCTTAAGGCATGAACCGACAGAAACAGTTTTGCTGCCGGTCAAACTGCAGCCGACGGAAGAAGATAAGAAGGAAAAAGAGATAAACAGCGAATACATAATTGAACCGGCGCCGGAAACAATTATCGATTCACTTTTGCGTAGCCTGATAGAAGAAAAAATCCGTGGTGCCGTTATCGACAGCGAAGCAGCCGAGCACTCGGCACGGATGATTGCGATGAAAAATGCCACCGACAATGCCGGCGATGTTATTTATAATTTGACACTTTTAAGAAATAAAATCCGGCAGGAAAAGATTACGTACGAATTATTGGATATGATTACGGCGAAAGAGTCAGTGGAAACGTAATTTTTAAATATTTTAAAATTAAAAATTTAATTTTTTTTAGATATGGCAGATGGTAAGATAATTTCAGTCCGGGGAGTAGTCGTCGATGTCCAATTTGAGGAAGATGAAACGCCGCAAATTTATGACGCGCTGACAGTCAATGATAAGGATTTGGGCGAATTGACGCTGGAGGTTGAAGCCATTTTGCGGCCCGGCCTGGTCCGTGCTGTAGTCATGGGTAACGCTTTTGGTTTAAGAAGAGGAATAAAGACTGTTAATACCGGTAAACCGATCCAGGTGCCCGTCGGTCGGGAAACTTTGGGCCGGGTATTTAATGTCCTCGGCCAGCCGGTTGATGAAAAAGGATCCATCGGCAAGATGCAGAAAAAAAGTATTCATGAAGCACCACCGACATTGGCCGAGCAGGCTGTCGAGCAAAACGTATTTGAAACCGGGATTAAAGTCATCGATCTGGTTGCTCCTTACATTAAAGGTGGCAAAGTGGCCATTTTCGGCGGCGCCGGCGTCGGAAAAACCGTCCTGATCCAGGAAATGATCCACAATGTGGCAACTGCTCATAAAGGCGTCTCTGTCTTTACCGGAGTAGGTGAACGGACCCGTGAAGGCAACGACTTATGGCGGGAAATGAATGAGACAAAAGTCATTGATAAAACAGCGCTTGTCTTTGGTCAGATGAATGAACCACCCGGAAACCGTCTGCGGGTAGCATTAACCGGTATTACCATGGCGGAATACTTCCGTGACGAAAAAGGAATGGATGTCCTTTTATTTATTGATAATATTTTTCGTTTCGCACAAGCCGGCAGCGAAGTGTCGGCATTGTTAGGAAGAATTCCATCGGCCGTCGGTTATCAGCCGACGCTGGCATCGGAATTTGCTTCACTTGAGGAGAGAATTACTTCAACCAACCGGGGATCGATTACGTCCATACAGGCAGTTTATGTCCCGGCCGACGATTATACCGATCCGGCGCCGGTAACAACATTCGCCCATCTTGACGCCTCGTTGTCATTAGAGCGGTCATTGGCCGATCAGGGTTTGTATCCGGCGATTGATCCGTTGACCTCGACTTCGCGCGCCCTCGATCCGGAAATAGTCGGCGAAGAACATTACCAGGTAACGCGGGATGTTTTGAAAACTTTGCAGCGATATAAAGATTTGCAGGATATAATCGCCATTTTAGGTATGGAAGAATTGTCCGATGAAGATAAACTGCTTGTTAGCCGGGCTCGAAAAATACAACGGTTCCTGACGCAACCGATGTTTGTCGCCGAACCGTTTACCGGTCGTCCCGGAAAGTATGTTCCGATTGCCGAAACAGTCCGCGGATTTAAGGAAATTTTGGCTGGCAAACATGACAATAAACAAGAGATGGCTTTTTACATGGTCGGTTCGATTGACGAAGTCAAGTAATAATTTATGGACACGATACATCTCAAAATTATCACGCCAAAAAAAGTCGTTTTGGACGAGGAAGTAAAAACCGTTTCCATCCCCACTTTCCGCGGGGAAATTACAGTTCTGCCTCATCATACACACCTATTTGCCTTACTGGTCGAAGGTGTAATTAAGATTAGAAAGGAAGCAGTAGAAGATTATTTGGCAATCGGCGGCGGCTACATGGAAACGGATGGCCGGGAACTGCATGTTCTGGTCAGCCGCGCCTACGGTCAGAGCGAAATTGATCAGGAGTTGATCCAGAAAAGTATAGAAAGCGCCAAGAAAATTCTTAGCCAGTCCAAGGACAGGAATGAAAGAATCCAGGCGACAGCCATGCTTCGCCGGTCGCTTATTGATATGAAATTAATCAAGAAAAGGAAAGCTCCCCGGTCTGTAAGTTAATATAATATCAGAATAATCTAATCCGGTAAATATACAATTGATTGATATATTTGATTATTTATTTATTTATCCGTTAAAATGGCATTATGAGTTTAATAATTGTAGAGTCACCTACCAAGGCCCGCACTTTTAACCGTATTTTAGGCGGTAAGGATTACTACGTTTTTGCAACTATGGGTCATATCCGCGATCTCCCCGGCAATAAAATGGCAATCGATTTCGATCACGATTTCAAACCGGATTATATAATCATCAAAAATAAAACAAAGACGGTTAGTCAATTGAAAAAACTTGCTAAGGAAAACGGTGAAGTGATCCTGGCAACCGATCCCGACCGTGAAGGGGAATCAATATCTTACCATGTGGCTTATCTTTTAGGTCTGATTAACGAAAAATGGCCGAAGATCGAATTTAAAAAGGGAAAGGAGCCCAAGCGGATCGTCTTTCATGAAATCACTGCCGCCGCTTTGAAGGCGGCATTGGCCAAACCGGAAACGTTACGCCTTGATTTGGTAAAAGCCCAGCAGGCACGCCGGATACTCGACAGAATCGTCGGTTATGATCTGTCACCGCTTCTTTGGAAAAAAATGGGTAAAAACTGGCTATCGGCCGGCCGGGTGCAGACGGTAGCCTTAAGGTTGATAGTCGAACGGGAAAAAGAAATTATCAATTTCCACCAGGAAGAATATTATCAGGTATTTGGTCAATTCGAAGACGGACAGTTACTGAAGGCAAAATTAATCAGTAAAGATGATATTCCTTATGAGCAAAAATTTACTCTCAATTTATTTGCCGCTGACTATCAGTATACAAAAACGACAATTAATAAGGACAAGGTAGAAACGCTGAAAATCGATTTGATGGACGATAAGTATAAAATTAGTCACGTTGACGAGACAACAAGCAGCCGCTACCCGCCACCGCCCTTTACGACCTCTCTTCTGCAGCAGGATGCGTTCCATAAAATGGGTTTTTCTTCCAAGCAAACAATGCGCCTGGCCCAGGACCTATACGAACATGGTTTGATCACCTACCATCGAACCGACTCCTTTAATTTATCAACGCAATTTGTATTTGCCGCCGCCGACTACATCAGAAAAAATTACGGTGATAATTACGCTCTGGCCAAACCGCGCGGTTATCACAATAAATCAAAAATGGCTCAGGAGGCGCATGAGGCTATCCGGCCTACCAAACTGGAAAATACGCTTAAAACCAGCGGGAAATTAACATCATATCATGCCCGTTTATATGATTTAATTTTCCGACGCGCGGTGGCGACGCAAATGAAGGAAGCATCGGTAAAAACGATTACGGTCGACATAAAGGGTCAAAAAGGTTATTTATTCGAAACCAAAACCGAACAGGTCATTTTCGACGGCTTTTTCAAAGTTCTTAACCCGCAATTTGCCGTCAGTAAAAACAGCGGTATGTCGGTTAAGGAAGGAATCGATATTATCCTGAACGCAATCGAGGCACAGCCGCAAATGACCAATCCGCCACCGCGCTATAATGAAGCCAGCCTGATAAAAATTCTTGAAGAGAAAGGTATCGGCCGGCCGTCGACCTATGCGCCGATTATTTCCCTTATCCAAGATAAATATTATATTGAAAAAGAAATGCGATATTTTATTCCAACCAAATTGGGATCAGCTATTTCCGACTATTTATCGTCATCTTTTCCCGATATTTTCGATCTGAATTTCACCGCCTCGATGGAAGAGAATCTCGATAAAGTCGCCGCCGGCGAAACCGATTTTATTGACCTGCTGAAAAAGTTCAATGATCCGTTTAATAAAGAACTGGAAACGAAAAAAAACGACCAGACGGTAATCAATATCGAAGACGACATTGACGAAAAATGTCCACAGTGTGGTTCAAAATTAGTTGTCCGTTATTCGAAATTCGGAAAATTTCTTGCCTGCAGCGCATTTCCAAAGTGCAAATTCACCAAGCCGTTTCTGAAAGTGGTATCGGGCAAGAAATGCCCGCAGTGCGGCGGCGATATTGTCGTCCGTTTCAGCAAGTCGCGCAAGCGTTTCTATGGTTGCAGCAATTATCCGAACTGTAAATTTTCCGTCTGGCGGCTAAACCAACTGGGAAATTAGTACTTGAAATTCCAAACAGGTGTTGTATTATTTAATATGCCGCTCAAATATATCTTTATTTCCGGTGGGGTAATATCGGGAATTGGCAAGGGAATAACCGCTGCATCAATCTCTCTTCTTCTCAAATCCGCCGGCTACAAAGTTGTTCCAATCAAATTTGAAAATTATCTCAATATCGATGCCGGGACCATCAATCCGGTTGAACACGGCGACCCTTTTCTCTGTAATGACGGCGCCGAAACCGATATGGATATCGGCACGTATGAAAAATTTCTTGATGAAGACATGGGCCGGGAAAATTTCGTCACCATGGGACAGATTTATGGTACGGTTATCGAGCGGGAAAGACGGTTCGAATATGATGGTGAAGATGTCGAAGCTATTCCCCACATTACCAATGAAATCACCCGCCGAATACAGGCATTGGCGAAGAATAAAAAGGCCGATATCGTTACCATCGAATTGGGTGGAACGGCCGGCGAGTACCAAAACGTTTTCTATTATGAAGCGTCGCGAATCTTGGCGCTGAAAAATCCCGGTGATGTCATCCATGTCCACGTCAGTTATGTGCCGACACCAATGCATTTGGGTGAACCAAAAACCAAACCGACGCAACTATCGGTACGGACGCTTAATTCGATGGGGATTCAGCCGGATTTTATCATTGCCCGGTCGGAAAAAATGATTGATAAAAGACGACGTGATCGTTTTGCCCTTTTCTGCAACATGCAGCCGGAAGACATTATCTGTAATCCGGATATGGCCTGTCCATACGAAGTGCCTTTGGTGCTAAACGATCAGCAACTGGGAGAAAAAATCCTTAAAAAATTGAGTCTTAAAATCAAAAAGCCGGACCTGGCTGCATGGAAAATATTGATTGATAAAATCATTGTTAAAGATAAACGACCGATCACCATTGCCATTATCGGTAAATATTTCGGCACCGGTGAATACCAATTGCGCGATTCTTATGCGGCTTTGTTTGATGCAATCGATCATGCCGCCTGGGAAAAAAAGGCGGACGTCAAAACTTACTGGGTCAGCGCGGAAAAAGTGGAAAAAGAAGGTGCCGGTATTATTGGCAAACCGGACGGAATAATTGTGCCGATCGGCTGGGGTGAACGGGGAGCAGAAGGAATGATCAATGCGGCGAGTTACGCTCGGGAAAATAAAATTCCTTATCTTGGCCTATGCTATGGTATGCAACTGGCAGTCATCGCTTTTGCCCGGGATGTCATCGGTTGGAAAGACGCCAATACGACTGAGAACAAACCGAAAACCGCCCATCCGGTGATCCACCTCATGCCCGCCCAGCAAAAATATATGAAACGCCGCGCCTATGGCGGCACAATGCGTCTTGGTGCCTGGGAAGCCCGCGTTAAACGCGGGACAAGGGCAACGGAAATTTATAATAAGGAGCGGATCAGCGAACGGCACCGTCACCGTTATGAATTCAATAACGAATTCGCCACTGACTTTGAAAAACACGGCTTGATCATTTCCGCCCGTTCACTGGTCGAAAACCTGGCAGAAATAGTGGAATTACCTTCCTCTGTCCATCCGTTTTACTTTGGCACCCAGGGCCATCCGGAATACAAAAGCCGTCCGCTCAAACCGCATCCGGTTTTCCTGGCATTCATCGAAAGTTGTAAAAATCAGGCGGAAATGATAAAATAAGCAAATGGCAAACTCATTTAAATATAAAGAAAAATTGTTTACGGTTGGTGATACGATTACCCTTAACTACAAGATAACCGAAGGCAATAAGGAAAGATCACAGCTTTTTAAAGGAATTGTCATTAAAGTTAAAGGTGATAGTGAGGCTAATCGGATGGTGACAATCAGAAAGAATGCGCATATGGGAATTGGGGTAGAACGGATTATTCCTCTTAATTCCGCCAATATCATTTCGGTCGTTCTCAATAAAAAATCCAATTCACGGAAATCAAAAATTTATTTTATCCGTGATTTATCCGAACAGGAGCTCCGCAATAAACTTTACGCCACAAAAACCTTGCAAAAAAAGAAATAACCCACTACACTTATTAGATAGAAAGAGAGGTGAAATTAATGCTTTTATTGATTAACACCATAGTTATCGATTTTCTGCAGCGGTTTGCCAATTTCCTTCCTAATTTTTTAGGCGGATTGATAATCCTGATTATTGGCCTTCTTCTCGGCAGCATTATCAAGCAAGTATTACTTTCCCTACTGGCTTTTTTGCGCATTGAAAGCCTTTTCCAAAAGACCAGACTGATCGAAAGAAAAGACGTCCGAGTATGGGAAGAAGTATTGACGGAAATCCTGAAGTGGACGATTGTCATCCTTTTCCTGATTCCGACTTTAGAGGTTTGGGGATTATCAAGAGCCAGTTCTGTCATCAATCAGTTTCTGTTATATTTACCGAATGTCATTATTGCTGTCGTCATTGCTTTTGTCGGTCTGATTGCCGCCAATCTCGGATCAGACTTGGTGCGGCATAGTGTACAGGCTATCGGAGCAACATCGTCAACCACTCTAGCGGTATTTACCAAATGGTTGGTGATTTTCTTTACCGCCCTGGTTGTTCTAAACCAGCTGGGAGTCGCCCAGGATCTCATCCGGATCCTGTTTACCGGAATTGTTGCCATGCTGGCACTGGCCGGAGGACTGGCTTTTGGTTTGGGCGGCCGCGATATGGCAGCGGACATACTGAAAGAGTTACGCAATAAATTCAGGTAACCGATTTTCATACGGAATTATAGTAATCCGTTAATAGAAATATTATCGGATGGTTATATTATTATAATATGAAAACCGGGTTAACATTGCTAAAAGAAATTAAAATTTATTCAAAATAAAGTGATAATTCTGGGAATAGCTGGTAGTCTGAGAAAAGGCTCGTATAATATATCTCTTTTAAAGGCGGCAAAAAAATTGGCCCCAAAAGGAATCGAGATCAAAATTTTTGATAAATTAGGGGATATTACTTCCTTTGACCAGGATAATGAAAAAAATCCACCTCCGGCCGTCACCAAGCTGAAAGAAATGATCCGCGGGGCCGACGCGGTTTTACTTGCTACTCCGGAGTATAATTATTCCGTTCCCGGCGTTTTGAAAAACGCGATTGACTGGGCATCCCGGCCTTATGGCGATAATGCCTGGGAAGGCAAACCGGTCGCTATTATGTCTGCTTCGACCGGTATTTTTGGTGCCGCTCGTGCTCAGTACCATTTGCGGCAGTCATTTGTCTTTCTAAATATGTTTCCTCTTAGCCGGCCGGAAGTGATGGTCCCGGAAGCGAATAAAAAATTCGACGATCAGTGCAATCTGACCGATGAATATACTAAAAAAAAAGTCAGCGATTTGTTGGAAGCATTAGTTGATTGGACAAAAAGGCTGAAACAATAATTACTCTTTTGCTGGAGTAGCCGTTTACCTGCAATTTTCCGCTACCGGTAACTTGCGGATCGTCAATTAGAGCACAATCCCCATTGATTTAGCACGTTTAATATAGAGTTGGTTAATTATCTCAAGACGGCGTATGCGTAACTTTCTGTTTTTTTCATAGGGCGAAACTGGCGTTTCTGAAAGCGAATCCAGCATTACTTGCGTACGGATAATCGTATCTACCACTTCCGATTCCTGCAAATCGTAGCTCCGGTCTGGTCGAATCCGACGGAAATACAACGGCACCAGCGGATCAATTACCCTCGCCAATTGTTCACTGTCGGGCAGCTGATATAAGGGCCGTAATTTTTCCCTCAATGGTTCATATCTCTTTGCCACATCAGGAGTCGTGACATATTGAATAGATTGTTCCAGTGTTCTATTAACCGTATTTTCTATCATAAGGACGTTATTATATCATATATATATAAATAACCCACGAGCTTACGCTCGGGGTTTTTCGGAGAGGTCAAGCAGAGCTTGTCCAGAATCTTCTTGACCTTGAAGAATAATGTAGTTTCTGATTGTTTGCTCATTGACACCAACGGTTGAAACAAAGTACCCATCAGACCAGATACCATCTGTTCCAAAGTACAAAGTTTTGAAGAATGGGAATTTTTGCTTTAATTCTCGGGAGGTATTGCTCTTGATTATCCGAACGATTGAACCAACAGAAACAGTTGGTGGGATGGATATTAAAAGGTGGATATGGTCTGACTGATCTTTGTCGAAATTGACTTCTTTGAAGTCAATCTGGGGATAATGTTTCCGTATTTCGATCAGTTTGATCTTAAGATACGCAAAAATTCCCTCATTCAACCATTGATGTCGGTATTTGGTTGTAATCGCTATATGGTAATCGCAATAGTAAACACAATGAGGCAATTTTACAAATTTCATTTCTCCAGTATACTCTCAACCGAGAAGATTCTGGAAGAAACTTGCCTCCTTCGGGCTGACGCCCGAGGTTTCAAGTAAAGTATTATGAAATCATGAACATTTTTTTTACATGGAGAATTTAGTTAGGTGGAGTGAGTTATTACTTTATTGGATAATTGCTCGCTGCGGTTATCAAGCGGGAGAATATATTTCTGTGATCCCGTGGGGATTCGAACCCCAGATTCACTGGCTGAAAACCAGTTGTCCTAGGCCGCTAGACGACGGGACCGATAAAGTATTATATAATATCCCGATGAAGTAAGAAAACTGAAAAATCTTCCGTGTACAACGCAGTAATGGAAGATGCCTTACTTACAGCATCCTAAAAATCCTATTACAAAGTTTTTACTCCCTCACCTTAAAATACAATCATGGTAGATTCATCTAGCAATATTAATGTTGTCCGTATCCACGGGCGGGATTATATGACGGTCGCCGGTCGGTTGGAACTGGCGCGCGGCCATATCAAATCGATTTCGACGGAGGTTATTCCAGTACCCGATCAGGTAGTCGTCAAAGCCGTCATCGTCACCGACAAGGGAGCGTATACTGGTATTTCCGCCGCTAATCCGTCAAAATTAATTGAACGGCAATCACCGTATGAAGTGGCGGAAACGTCGGCTGTCGGCCGTGCCCTCGGTTTTGCCGGCTTCGGCAGCGTCGAAGGCATCGCTTCGGCTGAAGAAATGGTTAAGGCCGAACAGACTCAGAAGTAACCTGTAGCAACTGATCGTTATTTACCACTTCATAGGGGTTATTGGGAAACTTCCAGCCTTCAGTCATCGCTGTTTCCGTATTCATTTTTGCTTTTCTTTTAAATTCTGCTGAGTATATGCCTTCTAATCCCCCTATGTTCATTTCACAATGCGAGGATTCGCACATCGTAATTAAATTCTGTGGGTCGTCGGGATTTGACGGTTTACCGTGACCGTTGCCGTTACCGTATTTTTTGCCGTTGACAGGATCAATATGGTGAATCGTAAGCATACCCTGACAGGTATGAGACCAGGGAGCTTGGCATTTTTCGCCGTCCCTTTTTTTAATCGCTTCTTTTTGCTGGGCGCACAAAACGCCTACAGCAACTAAAGCTAAGGATAAAGAAGCGGTTCCTGTTTGGATTAGTTCCGGAGTAATAAATTCAGGAGTGAACATTGCGCCATTATAAAATATAGATATATGTCTATGCAAGAGGAAATGGAACGTATTTACTGAAGTTTCATAACGACTACTAGTTCCCCGCGGTAATTCTGCTTCTCTATGTCTTTTGCTTTTCCGTGAACCACTTGCTCGAACTTTTTGGTTAGCTCCCGGCAAACGGCAAGATCGGCATCAGGCAGCGAACTACCGATAATCTGTAATGCGTTGTTTATTCTTTTCGGCGATTCGTAGAAAACAAAAACCGTCTTCGGAATGATCTTATTTATTTCAATTAACTGCTTAATTAAAGAATTTATCTCTGATGATTTTTTGGGAAAGAAACCGAGAAACAGAAAATGTTTGGGATTAAAACCGGAATATATTAAGGCTGTTGTCACCGCCGTCGGTCCCGGAACGACAATAAAAGGGACATTTTTTTTAATCACCGATTTAATCAGGAGTAAACCGGGATCGGAAATAAGCGGCATGCCGGATTCGGAAATGAGGGAGACCTTTTTTCCATCAGTGAGCCACTGCAGCACTTGTGGTAGCTTTTCGAATTCATTATCCCTATAATAGGAAATTAGCTTGTAGGAAGCAGTTGGTAGCTTATAGGCATTCTTTATATAATTAATTAATGTTTGAGCAGAACGGGTATCTTCGGCCAGGATGATGTCCGAAGATAAAATGGTTTTTGCCTGACGCAGTGAAAGATCATCAAGATTACCAATTGGAGTTCCAACAACATAAAGCATATTTTTAAGTTGAAAATTTTAATTTATAATGATCCAAAGTATAATCGCTAATGTTACTGCAATAATTATATCAATAATATCTGCAACAGGATATTTAGGTATCTTTGGATTGATGTCGGCCGAGTCGGCTCTCATTCCCATCCCGTCGGAAATTACGATGACTTTTGCCGGCTATCTGGCGTCGATAAATAAGTTCAACTTGATTACCGTCATCATTATCGGTGCATTCGCCAATTTATTCGGTTCGATCCTGGCCTACTGGCTTGGCCTCTGGGGTCAGGAAGCGGTCGTTCGCAAACTAATCAGAAAATACGGTAAATATTTATTAATTACCGAAAACGAATATAACCGTTCGGAAAAGTGGTTTCGTCATTACGGCGGCGGAATTACTTTTTTTTCGCGCGTTTTACCGATAATCCGGACATTTATATCCCTGCCGGCCGGAGTGGCCGCCATGAGTTTTTGGCGCTTTAGTATTTTAACTTTTCTCGGATCGTTAATTTGGTCGGGAATACTGGCTTATATCGGTTATATTCTGGGCAAAAACTGGGATTCTCTTCATCCGTACTACCAGAAATTTGAATATGTGATTATCGGTGGATTGGTCGTTTTACTCGCATATTACGTGTGTCACAAAGTTTCCAAACTCAAGCGAAAATAATTCTTCATTGTTCATTACGAATTACGTATTACGGATATTTCTAATTCGCTATTCGTAATCCGTAATTATGCAATAGATAATCAAGATTTCTACCCTAAAAAGTGATATAATGATTGGTTACCAGTAAACATATGTTCACTCTTAAATCAACATTTCAGCCGACCGGCGACCAGCCGCAGGCAATCCGGAAATTGGAAGATGGTGTTCGGGAAGGTCACAAAAACCAGGTACTTTTGGGGGTGACCGGATCGGGCAAAACTTTTACGATGGCCAATGTTATAAATAATCTTGATATGCCCACCCTGATCATTTCCCATAACAAAACTTTGGCCGGCCAGCTTTACCAGGAAATGCGCGATTTTTTCCCGGAAAACGCCATTTCGTATTTTGTTTCCTATTACGATTTTTATCAGCCGGAAGCGTATATACCGACGACCGACACTTACATCGAAAAAGAGGCTGAAATCAACGAACTTATCGATAAACTTCGATTACAGTCAACAACCAATATTTTGACAAGAAAAGATGTTATAGTAGTCGCATCCGTTTCCTGCATATATAATATTGGGTCACCAACGGAATACGGCCGGTCCATTTTAAATCTGGAAGTCGGGAATATCGGAAATATAAAGGATATAAGTAAAAGACTGGCAGAATTGCAGTATGAACGCTCGGAATTTGAATTTAAGAGGGGTACATTCCGTATCCGCGGCGGCAATATAGACATTTACCCCGCATATGAGGATATCGGTTTCAGTATATTGATAGACGGTAACAAAATTGGCCAGATTACAAAATTTGAAACTCTTACCGGTAAAGAAATAAGAACATTATCAAATATAGTTATCTATCCTGCCAAACACTTCATGACGGATCCCAATGCTTTCCGGTCGGCTGAGCAACAGATAAGAAACGATTTAAAAAAAGAGTCGGATGAATTAAAGAGCATGAAGAAGTTTACGGAAGCGGAACGGTTGATACGACGGGTAAATTATGATTTGGAAATGATTAAGGAGGTGGGCTATGTCAACGGTATCGAAAACTATTCGCGATATTTTGACGGCCGCCACCCCGGCGATCCTCCCTACAGCCTGCTCAACTATTTTCAGCAAGCCTATGATGACCGCTGGCTTCTTTTTATCGACGAATCCCATATGACGGTGCCGCAGTTGCGGGGGATGTATAATGGCGATTTTTCCCGGAAGAAAACACTGATCGACTTTGGTTTCCGGCTGAAAGCCGCTTATGATAACCGGCCATTAAAGTTTGACGAATTTTATCCCGTTCCGAAACATATTATTTATTTCTCGGCCACCCCGGATGAATGGGAGATAAAAATATCAAAACAAGTCGTCGAACAGCTTATCCGTCCAACCGGTATTGTCGACCCAAAGGTCACAGTCAAACCGGCAAAACAAGAAGTATTGGATTTGGTGGGTGAGATTGCGAAACGTGTAGAAAAAAGTCAGAAGATACTGGTAACGACTTTAACAAAAAAAACGGCTGAAGATTTAACGGAATATCTGAAAGAAAAAAATATTCGTACTTCTTATCTACATTCGGATATCCAGACACTTGAACGATCTGATATCCTTGATAATCTGCGGAAAAATGAATTTGACGTCCTGATAGGCGTCAACTTATTGCGGGAAGGGTTGGATCTTCCGGAAGTGACGCTCGTTGCCATCCTTGATGCCGACCGGGAAGGTTTTTTACGCTCGCGGACGTCACTGGTGCAAACAATGGGCCGTGCAGCGCGCAATGTCTCGGGAGAAATAATCATGTACGCCGATACTATTACCCGTTCGATGAAGTCGGCGATAGATGAAATTAATCGCCGCCGTGAATATCAGGAGAAATACAACCGGGAAAATTTTATTACACCCAAAAATGTCGCTAAACCGATAAGGGAAAAGATTATCGAAGAAGAAACACCGTATTTTGACTATGACCGGCTGCATATTGGTATCAACGACTATCTTGAGAATATCAATAATGAATCGCTGACTCCTTACGACAAAAAAAAGTTCATTAAAAAACTGGAAAGAGAAATGAAAAAACAGGCCGATGATATGAATTTCGAATTGGCAATAAAAATTAGAGATAAAGTCAACGAATTAAAAAGTTGAAATTAAGAACGATTGTTAACCGTTACATTTTTGTTAATATGAATGATTTGATAAAAATTCGAGGAGCCCGCCAACATAATTTGCAAAACATAAATGTCGATATCCCGAAAAATAAATTTATTGTGGTCACCGGCATATCGGGTTCGGGAAAATCATCTTTGGCTTTTGATACTCTTTATGCCGAAGGTCAACGGCGTTATGTCGAATCTCTCTCCGCTTATGCCCGGCAATTTTTAGGTATCATGGATAAGCCCGATGTTGATTCGATCGACGGACTGTCGCCTTCTATTTCCATTGATCAGAAAACCGCGACCCATAATCCCCGATCGACGGTCGGTACAATCACAGAAATATACGATTATCTACGATTGCTTTTTGCCCGGATTGGTCATCCTCATTGTCCGAACTGCGGGACGGAAATAGCCAAAATGAGTGTTGATGAAATCGTCAAAAAAATGATCGATGAGATTATTCGGCAGGTTCAGGGTAACAAGATTAAACCGGTATCGTTAACTATTTATTCTCCTGTCATCCGTGAAAAAAAAGGCGTATTCAAGGATTTGTTTGAAAATCTATTGAACAAAGGTTTTTCCCGGGTTAATATCGATGGCAAGGAAAAAGACTTACGGCAGGACGATATCGACCTTATCAAGACAAATAAACATACAATTGATGTCCAAATCGACCACTTAACGGTGACCCATAAACAGGTAAAAGACGAAATATTTGTCGCCAATCTCCGGTCACGGTTAGCCAATTCCGTCGAACAGGCCCTTAATTTATCCGATGGACTGGTCATTTTTAATGACCATTTATATTCTGAAAAATTTTCCTGTCCTATTTGCAATATATCTTTACCGGAAATCGAACCGCGGATGTTCTCTTTCAATTCGCCGCTTGGCGCCTGCGAAAAATGCAAAGGTATCGGTACTATTTTCACTATCGACCCGGATTTATTGCTTAATAAAAATCTAAGCATCGAGGAAGGAGCCATCCTGCCTTTCAATAAATTCTTTTTTCACGAAACCTGGTATATACGGCTATTGAAAACTGCTCTAAAGGATGAAGGAATTGACTTAAATAAGCCGGTCGGCCAACTAACACCGGAGGAGATTGAGATAATACTTCACGGCACAGATAAGGTTTACCGGGTCACCGGTCCTAACCGCCAGGGACAGATGACGGCAATATATGAAAAATTTGATGGTGTCGCGACCGAACTGGAGCGCCGGTATTTTGACAATCAAGGTGGCTACGCCGGATTTGAATTCCAGAAATACATGCGCGAAGAAGTCTGCGATCGTTGCCATGGCGACAAGCTGAAAAAGGAAGTACTGGCGATTACGATTAAAAAACAAAATATTGCCCAGTTTTCCCATCAGTCGGTTAATAACAGCATTAATTATCTGCAAAACAATTTACCGCTAAAATTATCCGTCTATGAAATTCAGATCGCCAAACCGATCCTGAAAGAAATCGTTACCCGGTTGATTTTTCTTCAAAACGTCGGCTTGTCTTATCTGACGATTTCCCGGACGGCCAAAACATTGTCAGGTGGGGAATTGCAACGGATCAGATTAGCGTCGCAGATCGGAACGGGTTTGAGTGGCGTACTGTACGTGCTTGACGAACCGTCAATAGGACTTCACCCGAAAGACGTTTCCGCTTTGATAGGTACGCTTCATAACTTAAAAGCTTTTGGCAATACGCTCGTCGTCGTGGAGCACGACCGGGAAACGATCGAATCGGCCGATCATATCGTCGAACTCGGCCCATATGCCGGAAAAAATGGCGGCAAGTTAATATTCTCGGGATCAATTGAAGATATCAGAAAAGATAAAAAATCACTGACCGGACAATTTCTTTCGGGTAAAAGAAAAATACCCGCTTATCAGCGTCATTTCAACCATAATTCCGGCGAAATCATTTTAAAAGGAGCCAAACAATATAATCTCAAAGATATTGATATTCGTTTGCCACTCGGAAATCTTATTTCGGTTACCGGTGTTTCCGGTTCGGGAAAATCTTCGCTGATTGTGGAAACACTCTATCCGGCCTTAAAATATTATTTGGACGGTTATTTCCATGATCGGATGGGCGAATTTTCCCGGCTGGAAGGCTTCCAATATTTGGACAAAGTTTACCTGGTCGACCAGTCGCCAATAGGCCGGACTCCTCGTTCAAACCCGGCTACATATGTGGGTTTTTTTGACGAAATCCGTGATATCTTTGCCAACAGCCTAGATGCAAAAGCCCGCGGTTTTACCAAGACCCGTTTTTCTTTCAATGTCAAAGGCGGACGGTGCGAAAAATGCCAGGGTGCCGGTGTAATTAAAATCGAAATGCAGTTTATGTCCGATGTCTATATCAAATGTGACGTCTGCGGAGGCAGGCGGTATAACCAGGAAACATTGGAAGTCAAACATAAAGGCAAAAATATATATGAAATCCTGAAAATGACAGTCGAGGAAGCGGGCGATTTTTTCCAAAACCATCCGCGGATCTTCACCAAACTTCATTTTTTGAAACAAACCGGCTTAGGATATATCGAACTGGGCCAGCCGGCGCCAACATTTTCCGGGGGTGAAGCACAACGAATCAAGCTGGCCAATGAGTTGTCACGAAAGGATTCCGGCCGGACATTGTATATTCTCGACGAGCCGACGACCGGTTTGCATTTCTACGATATCGAAAAACTGCTGTCAACGTTGCATGAGTTGGTCAATCGCGGAAATACGGTCGTCGTCATCGAACATAATCTGGATATCATCAAAAATAGCCAGTATATAATCGATCTGGGTCCCGACGGTGGGGACAAGGGTGGAAAAGTAGTGTACCAGGGAGAGCTTAAAGGAATTCTAAAACAGAAAAATTCGTATACTGCCGACTACCTTCGGAATATTGAATAAAGAATAGAGTAGAGAGAATGGAGTGAATCTTCTATAATCAATGTTATGTTAAAAAGATTTTTTATATTAATTTTTTCCTTTGCTCTTTTCTCTATATTTCCTGCTCTCTTCATCGTCCATGCCGCCGATTTCCGCAGCGACTATCAGGTTACTTATAACCTGTCCCCGTCGCAAAACGGCTTAAATACCCACGTCAATTTTCAGATAAAAATCACTAACCTCCGTTCCGATATTTACGTCAATAAATTTTCCATCAGTTTTCCCAAAAATTTCCTGATCCATAATTTATCGGCGACTGATGACAACGGACCAATTACTCCGACAATCACTTTCGAGGATTCCAGCACCAATATTAATATGGAATTCAGTAAACCGAATACCGGCCGTAATTCTGTCAATAACTTTAATCTGAATTTTGATCAGGATAATCTTTTTCAAATAAACGGCAGTATCTGGGAAGTGATTTTACCGACGATCGAGAATAAAGGCGACAGTAATTATAGAATTATTGTTAATTTACCGCCCGGTAGCGATCGGGAAATATCGATTGCCAAACCTGTACCGGATTCGGTCACCAATCTTCCATCCGGACGCCAAATCATCTGGAACAATCCGCCGACAAAAACCATCTATGCCGTCTTTGGCGATAACCAGATCTACCAGACCGAACTGACCTATCATATCAGTAATCCTAAATTAATACCGGTATTAACAGAAATTGCCATACCTCCGGATACGCTTTACCAAAAAATATATCTGAAGTCTTTAAGCGAAATACCCGATAGTGTCTACCGTGATGAAGATGGCAATTTTATGGCACGTTATTATCTAAATCCGCGGGAAAGCAAGATCATTGATTTGCAGCTTTTTATTAAAACGTTTTCCAAGCCGCGTCCGGAAGTGGTGGCTTATACCAGCAGTGAGATAGCCAATGAACAAAAATATTTACTGTCGGCACAAAAATATTGGCAAATTTCAGACACCAATCTTAGCCGGATCAGCGGATTTAAAACTGTCGAAGATATTTATAATTTCGTTATCGGCGATCTGAAATACAACTACAGCCGTCTAAATCAGAACGATAACATCCGGTTAGGAGCAGATGGAGCTTTAAATCATCCCGATCAGGCTGTCTGCGTCGAATTTACCGATCTGTTTGTCGCCGCCGCCCGGGAAAAAGGAATTATGGCGCGGGAAATTGAAGGCTATGGATACACCCAGGATCCGCAGCTTCGTCCACTATCATTATCGTCAGATATCCTTCACTCCTGGCCGGAATATTACAATCCAAAGACAAAACTCTGGGTGTCGGTCGACCCCACCTGGCAAAATACCTCCGGCATCGATTATTTTTCCTCCTTTGATCTAAACCATATTGTTTTTGCCATCCACGGCAAGCACTCGGATTATCCCTTACCCGCCGGGATGTATAAATTCGAAAAATCGCATGATGTTCTGGTCAAACCGACCACGATCATGCCGCCGGAAAAACAGAAATTATCACTATCCGACCCGCAATTTCCCCAAACTATTGCCGACAATCAAAGCTATCAGACGAAATTAGTCATCAAAAATGACGGCAATATGTATGCCTGGAATATTCCCGTTGAGATAGACTCCGCTAACGTAAAATTAAATAAAAGTAGAATAACAATACCCATCCTTGCGCCATATGAGCAAAAGGAAATTCCGCTTGAATATTCGGCCGCTGTCAAAAACAAACAACAAAATGGTCAAATTATGATCACCGTGAACGGCAATAGCCTATTAAATACTTCCATCACAATTATTCCGTATTATTATGATTTATCGCTAAAAATTGCTTCCATGATATTGGTTTTAGCTATCCTAATCATCGCTTTCCGCATCTTCAGAAACCGGCGTAAGGTGGTATAATTTAGCCGTTATGTCCTTAAACGTAAAAAATTTGCCTAATACGACCGGTGTTTACCTATTTAAAAAAGCACGGGCGGTACTCTATATCGGTAAATCGGTCAATATCAGGGCAAGGGTAAAAACACATATCGAAAATGCCAAACTGGACCAGAAGGAAGGGCTTATTGTCAATGGTTCTGATCATGTGGAAACAATTGTGACCGATTCGGAATTTAAAGCGCTAATACTAGAATCAAAACTGATCCAAAAATATCATCCACCTTACAACGTCGTTTGGCGCGATGATAAAAGTTATCTCTATATTAAAATTACGGTCAGTGACGCGTATCCTAAAGTTTACCTCTCCCGACGGGAAACCGATGGCCGTTCGCTATATTTCGGACCGTTTTCATCGGTAAGAGCTACAACACGGCTTCTCCATGAAATCCGGAAAATCGTTCCGTTTTGTACACAAAAGGGGTTGAAAGGACCGCCATGTTTTTATTCGAAAATCGGTTTATGCAATCCTTGTCCAAATATAATTGTCTCGATTTCGGAGGGCCGTCTTAAAACGCTACAAACAAGAATTTATCGTAACAATATCCGCCGCCTTATCAAATTATTAAACGGCGATACCGACCGGGTAATCACCGTTCTAACCAGCGAAATTAAAAAATGTATTCGCGATAAGAATTATGAAGAGGCGATACTGTGGCGCAATAAAATACTCCGGCTGGAACAGCTGGTTTATCGTCATTCCTTTGATTATGAATCGCTGCAATATAATCAGTCGGAACAGTCGTTACATGAATTGAGGCGGATATTGCAACCCTATTTTCCCGGCATAAACAGTTTAACTCGAATAGAATGTTACGACATCAGCAATCTGATGCAGAGGCTGGCGACGGCATCAATGGTTGTTTTGAATGATGGTTTGATAAGCCGTAGTGATTACCGGCGGTTTAAAATCAAAAACCCGAAACTGCATTCAGATTTCGACATGCTTAATGATGTTTTGACCCGTCGTTTCCATCTAAAATGGCCGATGCCGAATTTGATTGTGGTTGACGGCGGTAAGCCGCAGGTGAGAACCTCTTTAAACGTATTGAACGAGCTGAAAATCAGTATTCCGGTCATCGGTATTGCCAAACGGCCTGACAGAATCGTTATCGGTAATACGTCACTGGTAACTGTTAAACCGGATTACCGCAATCTGGGGTTTAATTTGATCAGACTTATCCGTGATGAATCACACCGTTTTGCACGAAAATACCATTTATTGCTAAGAGATAGGGATTTTTTGATATAATCGAATTAATGAAAAAGTTAACACGGATGGCGATTTTTTCCGCTCTGGCTTTGTATTTGACCAGCCTTTGGGATAAGGGATTTCAAATCGGTAGCGAACCGGCAACCATTGTTAAATCGGTTATTGTAATTGCCATTCTTTTTTATCTGATTGTCCCTATCACCAAACTGGTGCTTTTACCCCTTAACATCCTGACGATGGGACTGATCGGTGTCATTGTCTATTTCTTCTTATTCTATTTTATCGTTTCCCGCTGGCCGCTTGTCACGATAAAAAACTGGGTTTTTCCCGGTCTGACTGCTGCCGGTTTAACTGTTCACAAAACAACCATCAGTTATTTTTTTAATGTTATACTATCAGCATTATCGATTAGTATCATTATCAATTTTCTTGAAGCTCTTATATGAAAAATATTTTATTACTGGCTAATATTGTTTTATCGGTAATTATTGTTGTTCTTATTCTTGTCCAAGGCCGGGGTGCAGGTTTGGGCAGCGCCTGGGGAGGCGGCGGAGAATTTTTTCAGACAAGACGGGGAATCGAAAAAATTACTTTGCAATTAACCGTAATTTTCATCGTATTATTCTTCATTATTTCCCTGGTTAATCTGTTTTTGGTGAAATAACAGCATGCTTAGTCCGAAAAAAACAATCCGTTATTATTACTGGGTCGTTGTGGAATTCACAAAAAAACATCTGCGGTTAATCCTGTTAAGTTTTCTTCTCAGTTTCATTTTCGTCATTGGCATAATCTCACTGTCACCGTATTTCGAAAACCTTTTCGCCTCACGACAGGAAATAATCGGTTTAGCAGGACAATATGATTTTAATAATCTACCGGATGAAGTTCTCAATAAAATCAGCAATGGACTGGTTTACGTCGATGAAAAAGGAGAAATCATCCCGGTACTCTCCACCAGTTGGGAGGTAAAAGACGGCGGTAAAGTGTACCGTTTTCATCTGCGCGACGGTTTATTGTGGAATAATGGCAAACCTTTTTCTGCCAACCAAATCGACTACCAGTTTAAAGACGTTGAGGCCAAAGCGATTGATGCCAAAACCATCGATTTCATACTGAAAAAACCGCTTGGTATATTTCCGACATATTTAAGTAAAGTAATTATCCGCTATCCGTTAATCGGTGTAGCCGGACTTTACCGGGTAAATGATGTCAAAACCCAATATGGAAATATCACTACCATATCGCTTGAGCCAAATAAAAAAGACATTCCGGCGATTACTTATAAATTTTACACCAATGAAAGCGACTTGGTCACGGCATATAAAAAGGGAGAAGTAACACAGATATCGACGACCAAAAAATCGATTGCCGATACATTTACCGGTTGGAAAAATACAAAAGTCATCAAATCGATTGATTATACACGGTTGATGACTTTATTTTTTAATTTGGATAATAATTTCCTAAAAGATAAGGATGTCCGTAATGCGATTATATCAGCGATCGATTTATCGAAATTCACGGGTGACGGTGAAATTGCCAAAGGACCGATTCCGCCAACTTCATGGGCTTATAACCCGAACCTGCAGGCACCGGTATACGACCGGGATAATGCGTCAAAAATCCTGCGAAAAGCTGGATCGGCCAGTAAGTCAGCCCAGTTGAATCTGATTACCTATTACGATTATTATGATATTGCCGACCAATTAGTCCATGATTTGAGTGCCGCCGGATTAAAGGTTAGCCTTAATATCGTCAATTACGACAAACCGAATAATTTCGATATGTTATTATCATTCTGGAAAGTCCCACTTGACCCGGACCAATATTATTTCTGGCACTCTACCCAACAGCAAGGTAATATTTCTAATTATAAAAATGTAAAAATCGACAAGCTGCTTGAAGATGGCCGCAGTACGATTATACTTAATGACCGGAAAAACATTTATTTCGAATTCCAGAAAGTAATTCAGGATGATTCCCCCGCCGTTTTTCTTTATTACCCCTCAATTTACACGATAGAAAGGAAATAGTATAATAAACTGCATATGAACGCCGGGATGGTGGAATGGCAGACACGCAGGACTTAAAATCCTGTAATCGAATAGATTATGAGGGTTCGACTCCCTCTCCCGGCACCGATTTTCGCCGAAGTAACTCAGCGGTAGAGTAGCTGTTTTGTAAACAGCAAGTCGCGAGTTCGAATCTCGCCTTCGGCTCCTAATAAAGCAGCCTTAGGAAAAGTCCTCATTTTGTCTTATCACTGCTAAAATTTATTATGGCCAGTGAATTATTTATAATTGAACAGGGATTATCGGCTTTGCATATCTTATCACCGGTATTATTTGGTGCAATTTATCTTCAACTTTTTAAATCAAGAAAATCCCGTTGGTTCACAACGGTAGAAGGCGGTATGGAAGCCTCTTCAAGCCTGAATTGTGAACCGACTGAGTGTGTTCCGCCTGATTCAAAAGTTGATATCCCTAATGTTTCTACAACCTATATAAAGACGACGAAATTGTCTCAAGGAGATTACAGCGGTACCATACATATTATTTACAATGATAAATTTCATATTATTCCTATCAATAAAAAACATAGCCGGGTAGATATAATTACCACAGTGAATAAACCTGATGAAATCGTTGCTCTACCAACCCGCAGGTATCCTCTCCGGCAACGATAGGCGAACCGAAAAATTCTGTCATTTTTTCTCTTGTGGGACGAGTTATTTATATGCCCGGCTTGCCACTCCCGCCAGCTTGATCTAATGTATAATATAAGAAGATCCCATAGTTCAACGGATAGAACGAATCCCTTCTAAGGATTAGATGACAGTTCGATTCTGTCTGGGGTCACATATTAAAGCGTCATTATACTCTACAGACACTTAATTTCCATAAAATCGGACACCCTTTTTCCTTATTGGCTACCACAAGAGTTCATCGGGATGCCGTTAATCCGATGAACGTTATTAGACAAAGATTTGATCTATTAATTCCGAGATACAAGGATTTTATACCATTACAATCGGAAATTTATAAGCCACATCAACTTCAACGTGAAAATGAAATAAATATTTGGATTGTAACCTATGACCAAAGGTTACACGATCTGGGTTTGGCAAAAGCAAGAGTCGAAGGAAGAGACCAATTCGCCAGATTAGTTTATGATATTGACCGTTGAACTTAAGTATAAGGATCGAAAAATTAACACTGCTCAAACTTGGACACGATTTTCTGATGGTATCAGATTGACTTGCTACGTCGATGATATGTCAGCAATTTATGATTAGAGAAACAAATTGTTACAACGTAACATTACATAGTAACAAATATTATATATGAGTGAATTTATGTTTCTCTAATATTCCGAATATACTTTTTTGTCGCTTATAATCCATCGACAACTGCAACATTGTAATGTTAAATAATAATATGGTCAGGAATTCGCCATATTTTTTAAAACCCGATAAATTCGATAAAATTTTTCGCGTATTTTATGAAATTGTCGGTAAAAGCGGTAGTCGGGGCGAGTTTAATCAAATAATGCTCGATCTTTTGACACCGGCGGAAAGGATAATGCTTGTCAAGCGGATCGCTGTAATTTATCTGTTGCTGAAAAATATCGATTATCGTATTATTTGTCAGTCCTTAAAGGTTTCAAATACAACTGTCAGTAAATTCCGCCTGATAATCGAAAAAAGTGAAGGAATTGTCCCGTCGCTTAAAACAATTTTGACAGTCGACAAAATATCACTGTTTTTCGAGGAAGTATTTGACGAACTTTATCGACCCGGACTTCCTGGAATAAGCTGGAAATCTGCCTGGCATAGGAAAATAAATCTCGACCGCAAAAGGTCGGATGGATTATGATACTTGCTATCTTGTAATGTTACACTGTAATAAGATTGCATGTTATTCATAGTTTCTTGTAAAAGTAAGTTAGTTTATTTCCTGGCGGGAAGTTTTCCAGTTTTCCAAACTGTTTATATCCCATTTTTTCATAAAATCCCGGCGCCTGCCAGGTAAAGGTATTGGTATAGGCAATCGTACATCCTCTAATTTTTGCTTCCTTTTCCGCCGTTTCGACCAGTTTCCGGCCAAAGCTTTGACCGCGCAGTTTTTCCTCAACCCAGAGGGAATTGATTTCCATGCCGTTCCATAAAATCGTAATGATAATCCCGCCAACCACTTTTTTATACTTATCTTTAATAAAGATATTTATTTCTTCCGCCCGGCGGGGATGACCTTTTTGGGCATGGTATTTCAACAGCCCATCGGTCAGGACTTTATAATCTTTGAAATCCGGCCGGCCAACGGTAATAAGAAAATCCAGATTTGCCATATAAATGTGTCGGGGATAGGACCGTGAAGCAGAACAAGTGCGCTTCAGGGCAGGCTTGAACCTGTAACTATTTCTGTGGGCCGGAGAGGACTTGAACCTCCACGCCTTGCGGCACAGCCTCCTCAAGGCTGCGCGTATGCCAATTCCGCCACCGGCCCAGACTTATGAGTTATTATACCAACTTTTCCTGCCTGATAGCAGGGCTGTTTTTCAGTTTTAGGTGATCTAAAGCTTTCGAAGTCAATACCCGTCCGCGACTGGTCTTTTTAATCAGTCCAAGCTGGAGTAAATAGGGTTCGATAAATTCTTCGACCGTCTGCTGGTCTTCCGATAAAGAAAGAGCAATTGTTTCGATGCCGATCGGCGAATTTTTATATTTTTCGCCAAGCAATCGCAAATACTTAATATCGAGTGGTCCCAGTCCCAGTTCGTCAATTTCCAGCATGTTAAATAATTTTGTTAGGAGCGCATTATCAATAGTTTTATGTTTATCGACTTCAAAAACATCACGGGCACGTTTAAGGATCCGGTTGGCGATCCGCGGAGTTTTACGCGAGCGTTTGGCAATTTCCGTTACTGCATCGGTTGTAATCGGCAGGGCAAATAGCTCGCTTGTCCTTTTGATGATATTTGCCATATCTTCATCATTATAAAAATCGAGCCTCAACGTCAGTCCAAAACGATCCCGAAGAGGAGCGGACAAAAGTGCCAGTTTGGTGGTAGCGCCAATAATAGTTATTTTCGGGACCGGCAGGCGGACTGTCCGCGCCGACGGTCCTTTACCGATGACGATATCCAGAAAATAATCTTCCATTACCGGATAAAGGATTTCCTCGACCGGTTTGGGCAGTCGGTGAATTTCGTCGATAAAAAGGACGTTACTATTTTTCAGGTTAGTCAGGACAGCTGCCAAATCGCCGGATTTCTGGATGACAGCACCGGAAGTTATTTTTATCTCGCTTTTTAATTCGTTGGCGATCACATGGGCGAGCGTCGTCTTACCGATTCCCGGCGGTCCATATAATAAAATATGTTCCGAGGATACACCTCTTTTTTTGACGGCATCGGTAAATACCTTAAGCGTCCTGATTATTTTTTGTTGACCGATGTATTCGGAGAAATGCTGGGGACGAATGTTCACCATAATTATATTATAGCTTATTATCGGAAATAGAACCATTGATCGGTCGTAATTTGGGATGGCGGTATTAATTCTTTCGGAGATAATTCATATTTATTTATCCGGTAACCCTGGCCCAAAAATATCGTTTTTACCGGTTTGACTCTTATTTGGAACTGGTTGTAGATCCACCAGTCAGGGTTTAATGCCGGAGTATTATGAAACTGCTGGCGATTACCGGGAACCGGTTCGACAACAACATATGATATTGGTTTCTTTTCGAATCGGTCCGCTTTCTTAGAAAATAGTTTTCCGGCATATAACAGAGCATATTTGTCCTGATAGCCGAAGAAATCGGGAGAATAAATGAAATAGCCAAATTCACCGGGAGCATCGGCATAAACCGTTTTTGCTACCGTTAAACGAAATCGCCATGAATTCATTGCTTTGCCGAAAGCGGCCGATCTTTCTCTGACAAACACGATATTCTGGTAAAAAGATACGGCGAGTATAACAATCAATAAGGAATAAAATAATTTTTTCGGGGTATAAAGATGCAGTGTCGAAAAAACGATTACGGCTAACAGGCTGACGGATAACCACCATGTTGGCAACATCAATCCTCCGTGAAACAGGGACAGCAGGTAGTAACCGGAATAAAAAAATAAAAATATCGAATAGATTTTTATTTTTTTATTTTTCCTCGGTAAAATCCGCCAGTAGGCGTAAATAAAAAAAAGAAATACCATATAATTCCACCGGGTCATCCCGAATTTAAAGAAATTGATACCACTTGACATCAATGTCGTCAACCGGTCGCTGATAGACACAATCAACGGGGGCGAGCTTTCATTACGGGCACCGCGCAAATATTCCCCGGCCGAACGAAGTTGAATAAAATTATGGCGCAGATCGAAGAGCAAAAACGGGAGGAAAAAAAAGATAATGATCAACCAAAAAAATAAATGTCGGTATTTCTTTTTCCGGATAATCCAATAATTGACGGATAAGAGCGATAATAATAAGAATGGGATACCAACGGCCAGTAGCAGATGGATAAGGATACCGATAGAAATAATATGCAGGGACAGATAACGCCAGTCACCGGACATAATATACAATATGAAGAAATACAGGCAAAACGGCATGACGAGAATCGATGCCGGCCCGTTGGAAAAACTCTGGGTATAAGGTACAAGATAAAAAGAAAGAAATACCGTTGCAATCAGCGCCGACTTTTTATCAAAAATCTTGCGAATGAAATAATAATTGCCGGCAATAAATAATAGCACTAAAAATATCCAAAACCAACCCTGAATTACCGGGTTACCGTGACCGAGCAAATACGCCGGTAAATTAAAATAGTGCCAGAATGTGCCGTGGAAGAGTCCCTGAAAATCGGCGCGTGGGCCGATAAGAACAATTTTTTTATGGGTGATTTCATCCATTATCAAGAAATCCTTAGCGACATCGGTGTCAAAATAAATATCGTGGTGTAGTACACTCCAGGAGGACAAAATCAAATTGACTCCAATCAATATACATATAAACAAATAGACGAATTTCATCATTTGATTCTTTTAAGCGATTCTTTTATTTTATCCTCCATACTTAAATTCTTCGGTAAACGGCGAAGAGCATTTCTTGCTTCCTGCGGTTTAAAACCCAAAGAAACCAGGGCATCAACAACCGTTTTATCCTCATCCGATAAATACATTTTCTCGAGGGAAAATTCCTGCTTCAGTTTTTGCGATAATTCCAGGATAATTTTCATCGCCGTCTTTTTTCCCAACCCTTTGATCCGGGAAAAATAATCAATATCGTTTGATTTTATGGCGGCAATCACTTCATCAACTTTGCTAAATGAGATGACGGTATAGGCGGTTTTCGGACCAACGCCGGAAACAGTCAGAAGCAAAGTGAAAAAAGAGTATTCTTCCTTTGTTCGGAAACCAAACAATACCAAATCGTCCTCCTTGACTTGGAGATAGGTATAAATTTCAATTGGAGAGGTGAGGGAGTGCTGGGAAATAAGGGCTGGGAAGAGAAAGACGCGGTAGAAAACACCACCGCTTGTTTCGATCAACCCGATATTGCCATCAACTTCCGAAAGAATTCCCTTAAGTTTACCGATCATAAGTTAGTATGAAGTATAAAGTATGGTATATGAGGTAGCAAACGTTTTTTGCTTCATACTTCATACTTTATACTTCATACATTATACTTTATACTATTTTAACTCTTCCCTCTCGATCTGCCACAAACGGTTATATTTAGCGACACGTTCTCCCCGTGAAGGTGCGCCGAATTTGACGAAATCCGATTGCACACCGACGGCAAAATCGGCAATAAAACTGTCGTTGGTTTCACCGGAACGGTGGGAGACGACATAGTTGAAATTATTTTTTCGGGCCGTATCGATTACCGACAATGTTTCCAATATCGTTCCGATCTGATTTGGTTTGACCAGAATCGTACCGCACGATTTTTCCCTGATTGCCCTTTCCAACCGTTCTTTATTAGTAACCAGCAGATCGTCGCCGATAAGATATATTTCCTGCGATAGCGATTCGTTTAATTTATGCCAATTTTCCCAGTCGTCCTGATTAAGTGGATCCTCCAAAAGCAGGATTGAATATTTTTTGACCAGGTCTTTGACGAAATCCATATATTCATCGACTTTCATAGGATGGGATTTATCTTTAACATAATAACGGTTATCACGGTAAAAATGTGAAGCGGCAATGTCCAAACCGGTAAAAATATCTACTCCAAGCTGTAATTTTTTTTGGTTCAACGTTTCGATGATTATCTCGATAGCATCAAGGTTGGTAACCAGATTTGGAGTGAAACCGCCTTCTTCGCCGACCGATACATTGGCATTGCGATACTCAAGCATCCGTTTCAGTTCATGGAATATTTCCACACCCATTTCGTAGGCCTTTGAAAAAGAATAAGAAGAGGAAGGAATTATTTGGAATTCCTGAAAGTCCAAATTATTATTGGCGTGCTTGCCGCCGTTTATAATATTGAATATCGGTGCCGGAATTTTTTCCAGCGGTATTTTCGTCTTAAATATTTGTTCATACAGTCGGTTAATGTATCTGAATATGGGTAATCCTGACTCCAAAGCGCCGGCTTTAACCATGAGTTCCGAAATAACCAGTGTCACATTCGCTCCCAAATTACTTTTGTTTTTTGTACCGTCAGCTTTGATAAGCCAACTGTCCACTTCCTGTTGCTTCAGGGGAGAGGCGTTTACCAATTTCGGGGCAATTAAATTATTAATATAGGAAATTGCCTGCGATACTCCCATTCCATCCCACCGGGATTTATCGTTATCACGAAGCTCCAGTGCTTCGTATTTACCGATCGACGTGCCGGAGGGAATTGAGCTGACGACAGACCGGCCGTCGTCAAGCACCAACCGCCCTTCGATCGTCGGAAAACTGCGCGAGTCGATAATTTCGTAAGCGTAGATATTTTTTATTTTGGCCATAGCTTTTAAAGTTTATAATGCTTCTTTTCAATCTCATGCACCAATTCTCTTGTCCGGGTAATAGCGTCCGGATTGACGGAAACGCTGGTAATACCGGCCTTGACCAATTTTTCCACTATTTCCGGATAGTCGGAAGCCGCCTGTCCGCATATGGAGGAAGTAACCTTATATTTTTCGCAAGTGGAAACGACGTATTCCAGAGTGGAAACGACGATTGGTGTCCGTTCATCGTAAATTGCCGATACTTCATGGCTATCACGGTCTACGCCGAGAAGCATCATTGTCAGATCATTCGTGCCGATGGAAACGCCATCAATACCGATTTTCAGGAATTCCTCAATATTTAAGGCACACGACGGCACTTCCACCATGATCAGCAATTTGAAATCGTGATAATCAAGGAGACCGGACGTTTTGACGATTTCCTTTATTTTAATAAGTTCCCAGGGCATCCGGACAAAGGGAATCATTAGATGGAGGTTGCGGTAGCCGCTGTCCCAAATTTTTTTGATCGCCGACAACTCCATCGCAAACACCTCCGGATCAGCAATATAACGGGAAGCGCCGCGAAAACCAAGCATCGGGTTTTCTTCTTTCGGTTCGTACTTTTCACCACCGGTCAGGTGACGGTATTCATTCGTTTTAAAGTCGGTGGCACGATAGATAATCGGTCGGGGAGTGAACGGTTTGACGAATTTCAGGAGGTCATGCGATAGGCGGTTGATGAAAACGGATTGTTTTTTTTGACGGATAAATTCCTTGGGATGTACACCGATTCCGGCAATCATGAATTCCGCCCGAAGAAGACCAACACCATCAACATCCAGGCTGGCCACTTTTTCTGCTTCTTCCGTCTCGGCCAAATTGACATAAACCTTGGTAATTGTATTTATATGTTTATGATGTGCGGGCGCCGCCTTAGGCGAGCCGACACGTTTTGAAATAATTTTTCCTTTGAATATTTCTCCCGTTTCGCCGTTTACGGTCACCACCATTTCGTTTTTCAATTTCCTGGTTGCGTCTTCCGCACCGACCACCGCCGGAATACCGAGCTCGCGGGAAACGATCGCCGCATGTGACGTCCGGCCACCTTTTTCGGTGACAATAGCAACGGCTTTTTTCATTGCCGGGACATAATCGGGATTAGTCTGTGGCGCCACCATAACTTCGCCGTGATGGATTTTATCGATTTCATTGGGGGAATGGATAATCGTTACAGGACCGACGCCGATGCCCGGTGAGGCAGGAGAGCCAGTTAAAATTGGATGCAATTGGTTAAAATTGGTTGAACTAGTTTCAACTAGTTTTAACGAACTTTGACTATTTTTAACTGTAGTAATTGGCCTTGACTGAACTATAAATAAATTGTCCCCTTCAATTGCCCATTCGATATCCTGGGGAAAATAATAGTGATTTTCGATTTCCTTGACCTGGAGAGCGACTTTGATAATCTCTTCATCGGTCAGTTTTTTTTGACTGCCGGCGGTTTTTCCCAATTTAACTTCCTTATTATGGATATTGTCCTTAATATATTTGCTGTTCTGATATTTAACTTCTGAGCTTAAAATCAGGAGCGACTGCTTGTTGACTTCATAATGATCGGGCGTTACTTTACCCTGCACAATATATTCCCCTAAACCAAAGATGGCCTCGATGACAATTTTGTTTTTGTCATTGGTCACCGGATCAATACTAAAGGCGATTCCGGAACGGGTAGATTGGACCATCCGCTGGACGACAGCTGCCAGCCCGACTTTGACGTGATCAAAACCCATTTTATGGCGGTAATAAATAGCCCGTTCGGTAAATAGCGATGCCCAGCATTCTTTTATTTTTACGAGTAAATGGCTATCACCGCGTACATTTAGATATGTCTCCTGCTGACCGGCAAAAGAAGCATTGGGCAGATCCTCAGCCGTGGCGGATGAACGGACAGCTACTAATGGATTATTATATAAGTGCCTGACTTTATTTAGCCCCAGTTTAAAACTTGACAGCCGGTTTTTGCGGTAGTGTTCTTCCTTACTATTAAGATTTTCATAATGCTCGGTGATATTTTTAGCCAAATCGTCCGGTATTTCCACCTGCTTGATGAGCGACTGAAGATGTTCGGATAGTTGTTTCAACTCGTTGGGATTGTCATAATTGACCATTAATAACAGATCCTTAATCTTGTTTTCCAGCCGGGCAGTTTTGAGAAAATAAAAATAGGCACCGGCGGTAATGATAAATCCGTAGGGGACGGGTATGCGGGCATTGGTCATTTCCCCTAAATTGGCGCCCTTGCCGCCGACCAGACCGACATCTTCCTTTTCCACTTCCTCAAACCAGACAATATTTTTTTTCAGTGACATAATAATAATATAATCATTTTTTTACCCGGTCTGCAAGTCGGTCTTGCATTATTAAAAAAAATAATTATAATAACGAAATGGTTGAAAAATTCAATCCTGGAATTTTAAAAGAATACGAGACCGCTTTTGCAGACTATATTGGCCGATTTGAAAGATCGCTCCCATATAATAGAATCAACCAGGTCGGATTGAATGAAATGGTAGAAAAAGTCGCCGTGATGTATGGCGATGTCGGGCAGCGAACGATTGATGGCACCGATGATCATTTTGATACCGAAATATCCCTCGGCTTCAATGATTTAGGAATTTCATTCGCCAACAGTAATGGCAACAACCTTAAATTTTCCGATGGTACACCGGTTTTATTTATTGCCCAACCCCGCAAAAACGAGCCGCTGTGCATTGATATGGCGGTATTGCAACAAAGGTATGCCGGTTTTTTTAATAACAGCGACGGAATTACCTATATCAGAAGCCCCTTTTTAACGGTCAATCGTATACCCGGAACTCACCTGACTACCAATTTGGTTAATCCGTTGAGATTCCAACCCGGTATGCTAAAAATGGATGGAAGAAGTACGCGCTACAGTATAGTTCCAATGGTAAGAAGATAAATTAACAATTGACAATATTGAAAATATTTGCTAATATTTCCTTTACTAATGATAATTAAACTTTCCTAAGGGCATCATTGGAGACAAATCCTGCTCTCCTAACAGCCTCGAGGAAAAAACTACAAATCCTGAGGCAAAATTTTATTTGAACGTTAGAGTGACGTATTGTGCTCCAGGGCCTGTAGTTCAGCTGGATAGAACACCTCATTTGCAATGAGGAGGTCACCGGTTCAAGCCCGGTCGGGTCCACTGCACTTTGACAATTCGCGGATTGATAGTAGGCAAATAAGAATAGGTAAGGACAGCATACTATGCTGTCCGTACAAAATTAATTAGCAGAGTTGATGGGAGAGATAAGGCCAATGGCGAATGCCTTGGTAGTTTGAGCCGAAGAAGGACGCGTGTATAAGCGCGAAAACAACGGTAAGTCCTTTAATAGACGTTATCAACTGTTGGTTTCCGAATGGGGTAACCCTCCCGGTAGTAATACCGGGAACCGGTATCGTAAGATACCGGAGGGAACCTGGAGAACTGAAACATCTCAGTACCCAGAGGAAAAGAAATCATACGAGATTTCGAAAGTAGCGGCGAGCGAAATCGAAAGAGCCTAAACCCTGCCGCAAGGCGGGGAGTTGCGGGTCCACTGTTGGAGAAATTTTCGATAGGAGAACTTTCTGGAAAGTAAGACCATAGAGGGTGACAGTCCTGTATCCGAAATTGAAAATTTCCCTGGTGGAGTTCCCAAGTACCACGAGGCACGGCAAACCTTGTGGGAAACCGGGTCGGTCACGATCCAAGGCTAAATACTCAAACTAACCGATAGTGAACTAGTACCGCGAGGGAAAGGTGAAAAGTCCCCCGACGAGGGGAGTGAAATAGAAACTGAAACCATTGGCTAACAAACAGACAGAGTCCGCCTCAGGCGGATGATGTCGTGCCTATTGAAGAATGAGTCAGCGAGTGTCCGTTCACGTGTTGTTTAACCAAGTTTGATTTGGGGAAGCAAAGGGAAACCGAGTCCTAATAGGGCGATTTATACACTGAACGAACGACCCGAAACTAGGTGAGCTAACCATGGGCAGGATGAATCCCGCCGAAAGGCGGGAAGAGGTCCGGACCCGTTGTCGGTGAAATGGCATGGGAAGACTCGTGGTTAGGGGTAATATGCCTATCGAACCTAGAGATAGCTGGTTCTCCCCGAGATATATTTAGGTATAGCCTCTTCGTTATTGATGCGTGAGGTAGAGCGACTAGATGGTTCTGGGAGCCTTTGGCGACCAGAACCAACTAAACTCCGAATTCACTGCATTTTACGAAGGGAGTCAGCCGAGCCGGGATAAGCTGGTTTCGGCGAGAGGGAAACATCCCAGATTCCCAATTAAGGTTCCAAAATGACTTTTAAGTGGAAAGGCCGTTAAGTTTCCAACACAGCAGGAAGGTTGGCTCAGAAGCAGCCACCCTTTAAAGAGTGCGTAACAGCTCACCTGAATAGTCCGCCTTTGGCGGATGGAAGCTTGGCGCCCAAAATGATCGGAGCTAAAGAGTCTACCGAAATTGGAGATTTTCCCGCCTTTGGCGGGAGAGTGGTAGGGGAGCATCCTGATGACAGCGAAGCTTTGCTGTAAGGCATGGTGGAGTTATCAGGAGCGAGAATGCTGACATAAGTAGTGTATCTCTCGATGAAAACTCGAGATGCCGAATGTCCAAGGTTTCCTCAGCAACGTCATTCAGCTGAGGGTTAGTCGAAGCTAATCCCGATGCGTTTACAGCATCGGGAGATGTATGAGCCGTTAATAATCGGCTACTTAATTTTAAACGTTACTACTTTATTGGTGACGAAATTTGATATCCTGTTCCGTCAATTTAACGGATTAAGCGGTAAGCTCCAACGCAAGTTGGCTCGAGCCGCAAATGCAATTTCAACGCAAGTTGGGAGAGATAGGAGACTTAAGTTTCCGGGAAAAGCCGATAAAGGAGTTTAAAGTTAAATCGTACCGCAAACCGACACAGGTGGATTGGTAGAGTATACCAAGGCATACGGGTAATGGTGGTTTAAGGAACTCGGCAAAAAAGCTGAGCGTAAGTTATTCAAGATGCTCTGTCCGCCTTAGGCGGATCGCAGCAAAAGTTTGTCAACCGACTGTTTAGCAAAAACACAGGCTCCTGCAAACCCCAATAGGGGAAGTATAGGAGCTGAAACCTGTCCGGTACTGGTAAGTCAATCGTTGCGGCTGACTCTAAGCAATTGGAGAAGGTTGCGGCGCAAGCTCCAGTGAACGACAGCTCTAACCCTGAGAGTTCTAAGGTAGCGTAGCCCCTTGCCGGGTAAGTTCCGGCCCGCATGAAAGGTCTAACGAGTTGACAACTGTCTTGAACCACTGCCCGACGAAATTGAAATGGCTGTGAAGATGCGGCCTACTTGCACATGGACAAAAAGACCCCGGAAGCTTTACTGAAACTAGGCATTGGTGGAAAGGGATTAATTGTTTAGCGTAGGAGGGAGCCTCGGCAACAATGCAACACCTCTCTTTGATTTTTTTTCACCTTAGCCTCCAAATTGGAGGCAACAGTGCTTGGCGGTCAGTTTAACTGGGGCGGTTTCCTCCAAAATAGTAACGGAGGAGCGCAAAGGTTAGCTTATTCCGGATGGAAATCGGAATGTAAGTGCATACGCATAAGCTAGCTTAACTGTGAGGATCACCATCCGAGCAGATGCGAAAGCAGGCGTAAGTGATCCCCCGAATCGCTGTGATGGCGGTCGGGGCTTAACGGATAAAAGCTACTCCGGGGATAACAGGCTAGTGACGACCAAGAGTTCATATCGACGTCGTCGTTCGGCACCTCGATGTCGGCTCATCGTATCCTGGGGCTGAAGTCGGTCCCAAGGGTCGGGCTGTTCGCCCGTTAAAACGGTACGCGAGCTGGGTTCAGAACGTCGTGAGACAGTTCGGACTCTATCCTGTGCAAGCGATTGGATTTTTGAGGAGGTACTCCTACAGTACGAGAGGACCTAGGATGTAAAGATCCCTGGTGTACCGGTTGTCCTAAAAGGGCATTGCCGGGTAGCTATATCTTTATTCGATAAACACTGAATGCATCTCAAGTGCGAAGCGAACTCCAAGATTAAAAATCCCTATAAGCTTACCGGAAGAAGACCGGTTAATAGGCGTTAGGTGTAAGTCCTGTAAGGGATTTAGCCGAGACGTACTAAGTAGCGACTCTCCCATCAATTTTGCTAGTTGAATAAAAAGTGACAATACTATCAATAGATTCCGGTCTGGAACGTACCGGTTATGCCATTTTCAGAAACTCAGTTTATATATGCTCCGGCCTGATCAAAACGTCTAAAACACAAATCAAGGAAAAGCGCTTGAAAGAAATCTACGATTCCGTCAATGATTTGGTAAAAAAGCAAAGGCCGGACATGATCGTCCTTGAACGATTGTTCTTCTTTCGTAACCAAAAAACGGTTATCACCATCAGCCAAGCTCAGGGTGTAATATTATTGCTGGCCGCCCAAAATAACATTCCGGTAGAATTTCTCACCCCGCTGCAAATAAAATCGATTATTACCGGCTACGGAAAAGCGGATAAAAAAGCCGTCCAAAAAATGATCTCCTTAACATTAAAGATTCCGGATATTACTCAGGATGACGAATCGGACGCAGTTGCCTGCGGATTAGCCTATTGCTACCTGAATAAAAATCTTATAAAATAAATTATCTATTATTTAATTACGGATTACGCATTACGAATTTTAATCCGTAATCCGCAATTCGTAATCGGATAATAAATAATGAAACCTGTTATCTTAATAATCCTTGATGGCTTTGGGCTGGCGCCGCCCGGTCCGGGAAACGCCATCCGTTTGGCCAATCCCATCAATATCAATTCTTATCTGTACTCTTATCCCAATACCACATTACGCGCTTCCGGTCAGGCGGTCGGCTTGCCGCCGGAAGAAGCAGGCAATACCGAAGTCGGACATCTTAATCTTGGTGCCGGTCGAGTGGTATATCAGGATCTTCCGCGAATTAATATGTCGATTGCTGACGGCAGTTTTTATAAAAATGAGGCATTTTTAAAAGCGATTGGCCATGTGCGTAGGACCGGCGGAAACTTTCATCTTCTGGGATTAATAGGCGGTGAAAACAGCGTCCATGTCCACGCCGACATTGAACATCTATATGCCCTTCTTTATTTTGCCAAGGAAAACAAATTGAAAAACGTTTTCATACATGCCATAACCGACGGCCGCGACTCCCCGCCGAAATCCGCCGAGACTATTATCGGTCAGTTTGAGGAAAAAATCAAGGAAATGAACATTGGCCGGATCGCCACCGTCATGGGCCGCTATTTTGCCATGGATCGTGATCATCGCTGGGAACGGACAGCCAAAGCATATTTTTGTTTGACCCAGGGCCAGGGTAATCAGTCCGCATCTGCCAAGGAAGCAATTCGTGCTTCATACAATAAAGACGTCACAGACGAATTTATCCCGCCGACTAATATTATGCAGGCCGATAAGCCGGTAGCAATGGTTAAGGAAGGCGATGCCGTTATTTTTTTTAATTTCCGTATCGACCGCCCAAGACAATTGACAAAAGCCTTCGTCCTTGACGATTTTGAAAATAAGGCCAACATCCCGGCCTCTTTTGATCCCTATGCCGTCAAATACCACAAAACCCATTTTCCCGAACAGGAAAATCTTACTCCGCCTTTTAAACGAGGTGAAAAAATTAAGAACCTTTTTTTTGTCACGATGACGGAATACGAAAATAACCTGCCGGCGACTGTCGCATTTCCACCGGTTGTCGTCCCACTACCGCTTGGTCGAGTCATATCTGAAGCCGGTTTACCTCAATTGCGGATAACCGAGTCGGAAAAGGAGCGGTTTGTCACTTTTTATTTCAACGGCCAACGGGAAACGGCATTCCCATTAGAGGATCGGTTAATTATCCCTTCACCAAAAGTCCCGACCTACGATTTAAAACCGGAAATGTCCGCTTATGAACTCACCAATACAATCCTGGCCAAAATGCGGGAAAATAAATATAAACTGATCGTCATTAATTTTCCCAATGCCGATATGGTCGGTCACACCGGCAATATCCAGGCAACCATTATTGCCATCAAAACGGTTGATAATTGTGTCGGTAAGATTGTCCAAGAGGCAATGACCCTCGAGTATTCGGTCATTATCACTGCCGATCACGGCAATGCCGAGGAAAAAATCGATTTAAAAACCGGTGAGATATCGACCGAACACACCACCAATCCGGTTCCGTTCATTTTTATCGATGAAGCCTATCAGGGCCGGTTCACCAAACTGCAGACCGGTATTCTGGGTGATGTCGCTCCGACAATCCTGTCGGTCATGGGGCTGCAAAGACCAGATACGATGACGGGTAGAGATTTACTGGAAGAATTAAAGTAATCAATTAGCTCCGATTTTTGCTAATATTTTTGCCGCGTATTTGGCCCCTTTTTCCATCGCCGCGGCAATATCGCCCGATTGAAGATAACCGGCAATGAAGCCGGCACAGTAACCGTCGCCGGTACCGGTCGTGTCGATTATTTTATCCGGTTTAATGGCGATCTGATGAATGATTTTTCCGTCGTAATAGGTATAACTACCCTTCGCTCCTTCGGTAACGACAATAATCTGGTCATTTAAATATGGAATATACCATTGAATAACATTTTCCCGAAAATGAATATCTTTATATGGGGCTTTGACGATCTCGGCAAATTCATGCCCGTTGATGATAATAATATCCGCCGCATTAAGCAGGGGGAAAAGTTGTTCCTTCGGCCGCCGGCAGTCTTTGATACCGATATTGAGGACCGTCATCACTTTCCGGTGTTTTAAAAATCGTAACAGCTCTATCCGTTCATGCAGCGATACATCGGCTAGATTGCCCAAATATGCCATTTTGGTTTTGAAAATGTCGGTTAGCTCATTTTTTTCGTTAACCAGATGCTGATGCGGAGTATTGTAATTAATGATCGAACGCTCGCCGCTGTCGGCAAGAAGAATCGTCGAAATATTCCAGTAATCCTCCTCAATGTCACACAACCGATGGGAGACATCGTGGCTGTCCAACTGGTCAAGAATAATTTTTTTAAATTGGTTATTACCGATTTTACCCATCACTGCTGTTTTTAAGCCGAGATGACTGCCGCCGATGGCGACATTAGCTCCGCCGCCGCCGATGCTGGAATGGAAATAGTCGGGGACATATTTGCCGCCGATTGCCAATTGGAAACGGCCGTCACGAAAGGTAAGCGATTCACCTTTAAAAAAAAGGTCGACGCTTATGCCGCCAATCGAGATCAGATCGTACATAGTATAATAATATCAAATATTTATAAGCTGTAATGTCATTGCGAGGAAGGATCCGCCAGCTGGCGGAGACTGACGAAGCAATCTATCTCCATCAATACAGTAATTCTTTATATTAATACTTCAAAGTAGGATTTTTAATTAGAGCGTTTCCTTTATTAATCTTCTAAAAATTCTGGTTGACTAATTAATCTGGAAAATAGCAAACCATTAATATGAATTGAATTTCCTTGTATTACAACCACTCCTAAGTTTAATAAATGCCGCAATGTTTGAGGTGAAATAGCATCTAATCGAGCAGAATAAGGCTGAACATTTTCCCGGTAAGGTTTATATGGAAAATCTTTTCTTATCTGAAGCGCTTCTACAAAATTATCAAATACTCCTGCTGTTTTTAGATCTTTTTTTAATAAATCTGTAAAAGTACTGAATTGACTCGATGTTTCCAGCTTATACCATAGACCCTTGTTAAGTTCTTTATATAATGACGCGTTATCCATTTTATATTCAATAGTTTTTCTTTCTTCTTCAACATTTCTTCTACTGAACTCATACACCAACGAACTTATTGCAACAGGCCAATTGCCTAATAATCTAATTGCTTCAGCTCCTGTTTTTTCATCCATTCCTTGGTAAATTTCCGGCCTTTGGGGCTGTTTTTCTATCTGGACAAAATTCCCGTATAGGGAAATATCTACCACTTCCCGGGGCAATAATCCCCTGGGTATTAATTTTGGCGCTTTTGCGAGAAGAGGCCAGGATTTATTTATTTCATCCAATAGATGCTGGTATTCATGAGTAATAATCAGTAATGGTACCTGTTTTTCAGACATTTGCTCGATAAATTCTTGGATAACTCCAGCCTGCCGGTGGAGAGATTCACGGGTATCAATTACTCTGGATAGTTCGTCAATGACGACCAGATAGCCACCAGCTTTTAACTTATTTGCTAAATCACCCAGATCTAGCGCTTTTGTTTTTGTTTTAGCCTCAAAATTTTCAAGTATTTGTGGTTCTGCAGAAAAGTCATCAAATATATCCTGGAGACTATATAAATAAGATCGGCCTCCTTTTGCTTCATACTCTCTTTGAACCTGTATAGCCAATGAAGTTTTTCCGATTCGGGAAGGACCGGAAAGTACAACTAATTTTTTATCCAAGACCTGATCCAAAACAGCAGTTTTTTCCTCAGCTTTAACGACGGGTTTAGCTTTTAAATATATTGGTAACCCCACCAAAGTATACTCACGAATCCGGTTGTGGTCGATTATTAATGTCTGCTTGTATTGTTCTGGATTTACTACTTCTGGCGGCATAATCATGAAATTATATAATATCCCTAAGTAATATCAATCAAGATTGCTTCGTCCCCCTCGGCAAGCTCAAGGTCCTCGCAATGACATAATTTCCATGTTATAATTTTTTTATGTTGACCATCATCTGCGGTGAGGATAATGTCGAATCGCGAAACTATTTTTTAACTTTGAAAGAAAATTTCCGGAAAAAAGGTTATGAAATTCAGAACGTCAATTCACTGGAGATCGACGATGTCCCGTCCTTATTCGCCCAAAAGCGGATTTACTTTATCGAAAATTTAAATAAAAAAATCAATAAAAAAAACCTGAAAATAACGCGGAATATAAAAAATATAATTGAAAACAAGGAAATCGAAATCGTCGATTGGGAAGACCAAATTAGCGCCCGGGAACTGAAAATCACCGGCGCCGCCGTCAAGGAGTTCAAACCGGCGCAAAATATTTTCAAATTGATTGACACCTGCTATCCCGGTAATATGACCAATTTCCTGAAAATCCTCCACGAAATGCCGCCGAAAATCGAGGAAGGGTTTATTTATATTATGCTCACCCGACATATCAGAAATCTTTTATTGGTCAAATCCGGAACGGGTAACGCCAAACTTAGCCCCTGGCAAGAAGCCAAACTACGCAACCAAGCCAGATTCTGGACGACGGAACAATTAATCGCTTTTTATGACGGACTTTTCCGGATAGACGTTTCGTCAAAAACGGGCAACAATCCGTTTTCTTACACGAAATCGCTTGACATCTTAACCCAATATTTTTTATGATAGTATCATATGGATATTAACCCGAAAATATTTAAAGCCTATGACATTCGCGGAATTTATCCGACGAATATAAACGAATCGGTCATGGCGGAGATCGCCAAAGCCATTTATACTTTTTTTCAAAGCAAGCTGAATAAAAATAATTTTATCGTTGCTTTAGGCCGGGATATGAGATTGTCTTCTCCGTCTCTTCATAAAGTCACCAAAAAAACACTGCTTGCTGCCGGCGCCAATGTCGTTGATTTGGGTCTGGTATCCACCCCAACTTTTTATTTTGCCGTTTCCCATTACGGTTATGATACCGGCATCCAAATTACCGCCTCCCACAATCCCAAGGAATATGGCGGCTTAAAATTTGTTTTAAATACACCGAACGGATTGCTAAAAATCGGTAAACCGACCGGCATGGATCAGGTAAAGGACTTGGCGACTAAAGGGGTAACGATTGATACTTCCAAACCCGGCCAATTAACCGAAAATCACCAGGCGCTTTCCGACGAAGTGGAAAATGCATTGAAACTGTTTAAAAATCTCCAGATTAAGCCGTTGACAGTCGTCGCCGATCCGGCTAACGGCATGGGGGGCGAATATATTAGTGCACTGGTGGCTAAATTACCGATTAAATTGGTTAAGATGAACTTTGATCTCGATGGCTCTTTTCCGGTCCACCAACCGGACCCGATGCAACCCAAAAATCTTGTTGATTTGCAGAAAAAAGTTGTAGCGGAAAAAGCCGACCTGGGATTGGCGCCCGATGGTGATGGCGACCGTTTATTTATCATCAATGAAAAAGGCGAGGTGGTATCGCCGTCATTGATCATCGGCATATTGGCTAAAGAGTTGTTGACCCAGTTTCCAAAATCAAAAGTGGTCGTTGATTTGAAATATACTTTTACCCCTAAGAAAATCGTCGAAGAAAACGGAGGAGAATTGATCATATCTAAAACCGGTCATGCTTACATTACCGAAGCTTTGACTAAAACCGGCGCGGTCTTTGGCGGCGAAGCATCGGCTCATTATTATTATCGCTTTACCGGTAATGCCGAATCGCAGGTGATCACAATTATCGGATTGTTAAAAATGCTATCTGAAAAGGGGAAATCACTTTCTGTTGTCGCCGAAGAATTCCGCCGTAGCTTCGAATCGGGCGAAATTAATTTTGAAACCGAAAATACCGCGCAAATTTTGGAAATGCTGAAAAAAGATTATAAAGACGGTGAGTTATCAACTCTCGATGGCGTCTCGTTTACTTATCCCGACTGGCGTTTCAATGTCCGGACATCCAACACCGAGCCTCTGCTTCGGCTTAATATCGAAGCTTATTCCCAAAGCGATATTGCCAAACGCGTCCAGGAGTTAAAATCCAAAATCCTGGCTTCAGGAGCAAAATTAAAGGAGTAAAAAAAGCTTACCTATAGTAAAATCAGCGTATTGTTACGCTGGAATAGTATAATTCAACATGTCACATCCGGATATTCCTTCATTTTACAATAAAAAACTCTATAATGAGGAATATCAAAGCGGCATGGCGGTCAATTTATCTCTTCAAGCACTCTTTAAACAAATTGGGTTTAACCCGCAACTGATATCTACTTATGGCGCTATGTGCTTGGATTTCGAATATGGTCCGGAGATAGTTGCATTAAAGCCATTAAACCCGAAAATAATTGTTGTTTCCGACCCTAAGCATAATATAGTAAGATTAGGCGATCATAAGGACGAGCATAAACAATGGTATATTGAAAAATTTAGCGAGGGGTAAAATGTTCGAATATTACGTGAATGGCCCGATGAGGCTGTAAGTTCTTTTCAAAATGAGAATCCAACAAATCAACTCGCTTTTTTAACTTGGCTACACATCCATCCATCCAAATTTAATAGTAAATATGCCATCCATCTCCTTCGTCTAATTCACGGCTTACTTGTAACTGATGGTTTAGCCATCCTCAGTACTTATGAAGAATACCTTGACGAATTCTATGATATTATGGATACTTTACCTGATTTATACCGATTTAATTTCATAACGGAGCACGGTGATCTGTTCAGTGATGATTATACCGGCTTCATAGGATCACGAATCCTTATTGCCCAAAAGAAATAAAAATTAAGGTATAATTAGCCCTATATGCCCGATAACCAACCGATCAAGCTATCGCAGTATACCGACGCGCTAATTAAAGCCCTCCGCTCGATCAAGAACCGCCCCCGTCCGGACGATTTCTCCCAGCTCATGGTGTCACAGACAGTCTCATTTTTTGCGTTAGTTTATGAGCGCATCCGCAACGCCGTCGAGTTCCGGGAAGACCATCTGATTCTTCGGGCGGCGATTGAACGGATACTCAAACGGCGGCTGTCGCTTAACCCGGCCGGTCGGGGAGAGGCGGAAAATCTTTTGCGCGAACTATTGTGGGCCCGCTATTTCGATAATGGCAGCCTTGGCGGTGAGGATATCATGAAAATCCAGTCGATTGTCAACCGTTACCTACTCCTGCGGAAACAGATCGTCGTTGGCCGTAATTCCGACATACAGCAATATCTCAATCAGTTTTTGCTTGACATCGCAACATGTGAGATTGAGGAAACGCTGAAACCGGCATCGGCCGCCAAACACGCGAGCTACACTTTTTTTATTTATCAGGTCCTTCGCCGCAAAATCAAAATTGAAGGGTTAACCGAGGAACAAAAAGACGCTTTTTTTCTGGTGGCGATTGAGCGCGCTTACGGCAAAAGCGACAAACCCTACCAGCGTTACCATTTGTTTACCACTCTTTATAAACCGTTAAGCCATTATACGGAAGTAGAGGTTGCCGAATTAGGCGCCAGGCTACCGGCCATTTTTTCCAAGGTGGACGAAATGATCGCCAGCTTATATGTCGACAATCTGGCCAAATTTACCCGCAAACAGTTACCACCGTTTCTTGTTCTTTTCGATATCTTCGACCGGAAGTTAAACGATATCGAAAATATCTTGTCAGACAAACAAAAGTTATGGAATGAAGTCGACCTGACCTGCCGGGAAAAATACCAAGCGCTTGGCGGCCGTATTCGCAACCTGGCAATCAAAAGTTTCGTCTATATTCTGGCGACAAAAATGATTTTCGCCTTGATTTTAGAATATCCGCTTTCTCTATATGTGTACGGTGAAGTCAATATGGTCTCGATCGCCATCAACAGCTTTTTTCCGCCGGTTCTCATGCTTATCATTTTAGCTTTCTTCCGCGTTCCCGGTGAGGACAATACCCGCAAAATTTACCAACGGATTGTCGAAATAATCGATGCCAATCGCAGCTTTGAAACACAGGTTGCTTTCATGCCCAAAAAAGCCCAGGTCAGGCGCCCGACTCTTGTTTTCGGTTTCACTATTTTTTATTCCCTGACTTTCATCATTACTCTTTCCCTGATTTATGAAGTTTTGTCATTTTTACAATTCAACCTAATCAGTATGCTCATTTTTGTATTTTTCGTCAGCGTCGTCACCTTTTTTTCCTACCGCATTCGCCAGATCGTCAAGGAACTCCAGCTCAAGGAAAAGGAAGGAATCCTTACCCCGCTTATCGACTTTTTCTTTATGCCGATATTGTCCCTTGGCAAGTTTTTTAGCGAAGAAGTCGCCCGCTTGAGCTTTTTCGTATTCATTTTCGATTTCCTTATCGAAGCGCCCTTTAAACTGATTTTCGAAATTGTCGAAGAATGGATATCGTTTGTCCGAAAAAGAAAGGAAGAAATTATTTAATTGCTATTAACTACTTTCAAATATTATGAACATCGCCATGATCAGTTATCATGCCTGTCCTCTCGCTTACCAGGAAGGTAAAGAAACCGGGGGCATGCAGGTCTATGTCCTGGAACTGGCTAAAGCCCTCGTCAAAATGGGTAACCAAGTCGATATTTATACCCGCATACAGGATACTATCAGCCCGGAGATCGTCGATTTTCTGCCGGGCATGCGCGTTATTCATCTGCCGGCGGGACCGCGGCATAGCCTGGATAAGACATTGCTTATCAAGCATATACCGGTTTTTACCAGGAATCTTCAGCATTATATCCGCAATAATAAGCTTGCATACGATCTGATCCATGCCCATTATTACCAGTCGGGATTGATCGCAATGCAGATTAGAAGTAAATATGGTAACCGGGCGCCGCTTGTCACCAGTTTCCATACGCTGGGCCTCATAAAAAATATGGTTGCCCGAACCCCGGCGGAAACAGCTGCCCCCGAACGGGTAACGATTGAATTTGATTTGGTTAAAAAATCTACGGCGATCGTTGCTGCCAGCGAACTTGATCGGGAATATCTTTTCCATCTATATAATTGTCCTCCGGAAAAAATCAACGTCGTCAATCCCGGCGTTGATACCACCATCTTTAAACCGATCCCAAAAGAGGAAGCTCTCGATTATATCGCTTCGGTGACACGGGAGAAAACCATCCTGTTTGTCGGCCGGATCGAACCGCTCAAAGGAATCGATGTCTTGATGCATTCGCTAAAAATTCTCCAGACCAAAAAACCGGCGCTTGATGTCTGTCTCCTGATCGTTGGCGGCCGGCCGGCAAAAGACAAACCGGAAGAACTCCAACGATTAAAAAATCTGGAGAAAACATTGGGAATTTCCCCGATCGTCGGTTACGTCACCCAGCGCCATCAGCATGAATTGCCCTATTATTACAATTCGGCCGACGTCGTGGTTTTGCCGTCATATTACGAATCTTTTGGCATGACCGCTCTCGAAGCTATGGCCTGCGAAGTACCGGTCATTATCACCAATACCACCGGCGTATCCAGCCTGTTTGGCCATGAACTTAGCCAATTGATCGTTTCCGCCAATAACCCATTGGAATTAGCCACGCAGATTGAAAATGTCATCAATAATCAGCGATTCCGGCAGGAATACCGCCATAAAGTCCGGAAACTTATACGCCACTTCACCTGGGAGGAAACGGCTCGGAAAACGATCGCCGTCTACAAACGGATTTCCCTCCACGAATAAACGCGGGTAATACCTTTTGGAAGCTTTTTCACCCGGTTCCACGGCTGGTCAAAAAGAAAAACGGGCACGCCGATGGAAACTATATCGATGGCAAAATCCAGGTTGTCTTCGATCATCATTTCGATCCCCAGTTTCTTGCCGATTTCCGATTTCTTTACGAAAGGCTCGTTGCTTCTGGCTGCCTGATTTGTATGATAAATGTGTTTGAACTTTTTTGGAAAGTATTTGTCCAACCAAGCAATAGTTTTTTTTTCCAACAGATAAGGTCGAGCAGTAATCACGGATAATGTATGTTTTTTGTTTAAACCCGCAATTCCGCGCCTGGCGCCTTTAACCGGTTTAATAATGTCAAAATAGGCAGATTGCTGAAACCGCAATAATTTGTTATAAGCATCGTCAGATGTTCCACCCCAGACTTCGGATAAATTAAAGGATTTGTGATCCGCTAATTTTATTTTTGTGTGATAGGTCTCATTATGGAAACGGTCCATTGCCGGTATTATTTCCGCCAGCACCGAATCCAGATCAACGCCGATATGCATAAGGAAATTATACTAAAACAAAATTTTGAAAGCGGAAATCTTGAAAATAGATAAAATTAAACTGGCAATTCAAATTTCATCTTCCGGTTTCCAGCTTCAAGCATCGTGTTTTATTCGGTATAATATCGCATATGAATAGCAAAACTCTCCTGTCGCACTATTATGACGAAGGCGATTCGGCCTATATATATTCCGTGCTGGAAAAATTAAGCCGTTCCCGTAAGCAAAAACAAATCTTTCATGAGCTGAAGGAAAAGGAACTGGAACACCAGCAAATTTTTGCCCGGTTATTATACAAAAATAAAATTAAATCTGAGCCATACCGGCCGTCATTAAAAATAAAGTTAATGGCCTGGTTGGCGAAATCCGGATTTGCAGCTTCGATTTTAAAAATCCGTATTTTTGATGAAAGCCGCGAAGTCGGAACCTATCTGGTTGAGGCTAATCAAAAAAACCTGCCGGGGACAGTGGCCCTCGACGAAGCATCGCACTCACAGATTTTACAGAAAATGACGACAGGAAGAACCGGCGAAACATGGCACCATCACGAAACCGGCGGCATGCTGCGCAACATTATATATGGATTTAATGACGGGCTGACCGCCAATTTCGGCCTGATCATGGGTGTCATCGGTTCGGCCGCCAACCACCAGGCTATTCTTATTTCCGGTCTGGCCGGCCTGATCGCCGATACCTTATCGATGGGTTCGTCATCTTTTTTGGCAGCGACGTCGGAAAAGGAAGTCCAGCTCCATGAAATCGCCCTTGAAAAAGAGGAAATGACATTAATGCCTGAAGCCGAGCAAAAAGAACTGTCTTTAATCTATCAATCAAAGGGCTATTCTCCCAAACTGGCCAACAAAATCGCCGCTGATATTATGGCCGGAGGAAAAAAACTGGCTCTTTCGGAAATGACGACTCAGGAATTGGGCATTTCGGCTGAAAATATTCCGCCTTTACAAGAAGGTATCGTTACCGGGTTATCGACTATGTTCGGGGCGCTAATACCGTTATTACCCCTGTTCTTTGGCGCTTCCCGATTTCACATTGTCCTGGCTTTTTTCATCAGTATGCTCACACACTTTGCTGTCGGCGCCTTACGCAGTATTTTTACCGGCCGCGGGATAATCCGGTCAGGTCTTGATATGTTTATCATCGGGCTCGGAGTGGCAGCCATCGGCTATGGGCTGGGATATATAATAACCCGTTTGGCGTTTTTTTAGGTATATTAATTATATGCATTCTTTTTTTGGTAAAATAATCAACTACGCCACGTGGCTTATTTTCTTTTTCTTCGTATTGATAACTATCATCGTTATCATCGCCCAAAACAGCAACCCCGGTGATACGACATATTCGGTAAAACTCGGATTTGAGCAGGTGATGGTCATGGCTTATCAGGCAACCGGAAACGAGGGAGCTTATCAAATACAATTGACGGTGAAAAGGCTTGATGAAACGGAAAATGTCATCAATACCGATCATAGCCACCAAAGCCTGAATAATCTCGACAATCAGATCACCACGACGGCAAATACGATTCTGCAAACATCCGACCCGCAAAAACAGCAACAGCTCGCGAGCACATATATTAATACGCTAATGACGGCATCGCGGGAACTGGAAAAAACAAAACAACAGCTGGTTGCCAACGCGGTTAGTCCCGTTGTCGCGGCCGAACCCAAGCTGACGGCCAGTCTTCCCGAAAGCACTCCAGTTACGGAAATAACGTTAGCAGCGCCGCCGGAAGCGGTCAGACGCGACTCTTCTCCCACTTTAGCACCCACGTCCGTTAGCACTCCCGTTCTCCCTGCTGTCGCTCAACCGCCTGTTGTCGCGCAAATCGACCAGACCCGACAAAAAATCAAAAACACCGTCAATAAGCTAAATATTGTCATTGATGAACACCACAAGGATAACCGTGAAGAAAATGGTGGAAATGATCACGAAAATAAATGATTCAAAAAACCTGAAAATTAATTTTTCAGAATTTTTCTTACATCTTCAAGATTCTCCGTTTTCATTAACCGGTTTTTTAAATCGGCGGCATGCGACAACGACTTGACATACCAGACAAAGTGCTTTCTCAATGAGCGGAAATCGCCGGCGGGAAAATAATGGTTAAATAATTGGCAATGACGGTAAAGAATCTTTATTTTTTCCTTGGGGGTCGGGGAGTGACCGCTGAAAAACCATGGATTACCGAAAACCGACCGGCCGATTAACACTCCGTCGATTTGATAATCGGTAATTTTCTTTTTCGCTTCTTCCATACTTTTGATATCACCGTTGCCGAAAAATTTCGTTTTTGTTCGCCTGACGATGGCGGCCGCTTTGGCGATTTCTTCCCAGTCGGCTTTGCCCGCGTATTTCTGGACATATGTCCGGCCGTGGAGAGTAATAATATCCGGCCCGGCGGCCAATAATCGCCTGATCCATTCGGTAGTAATTGGTTTGTCATATCCGGTTCTTGTTTTTACGGAGACAGGGACCGATCGTTTGCCCCAATCGGAAACGGCTTTTTTAACGGTTTTTATAATTGCTTGCGCTAATTTCGGCTGCAATATCAATGCGGCGCCCATACCTCTTTTAACGATATTGTTGTCCAGACATCCCATATTAATGTCGATTCCGTCGAAACCGGCGTTTAAAACAATCATCGCCGCATTATAAAAATTATCCGTTTCATTACCCAGTAATTGGGCAAAAATAGGTGTTTTTGTCTGGTGCCGAAGAAGCATTTTTGTAATCGCCGGTTTTCCGAGAACCAACCCGTTGACCGGAATAAATTCGGTGTAAAGAACGCCGGGATGGCTGCATTCATCAACAATCTGCCGGAATACAGCATCCGTCACGCCATCAATCGGAGCCAGACCGATTATAGGGTAAATCAACATAAAAAGTGGTACCTTTTCCTTTTTGACTTTTAACCCAGATTTTTCCCCGATGAGCTTCGACAATCGTTTTACTGATATATAAACCCAGTCCGATGCCGTTAATTTTTATCTTACCTTTATATTGTCTTATGAATGGTCGAAACAGTAAACGCTGTTCCTGGTTCGACATTCCCAGGCCGATATCGCTAACTGAGACAAGGACAGAATTTTCCGCTTTCTGCAAAATTACCTTTACCGTTCCTCCTTCGGGCGAGTACTTAATGGCATTGGACAAAAGATTGGCGAAAACCTGTTTCAATCTTTTCTTATCCCAATTACCGGTTAAATTTTTTGGCGATGAATAAACGATTCTGTGTTTGGAGGTTGTCATTTGCTCTTCTGCGATCACCTCTTTGATTAAGTCACATAAATTGGTTTTTTCCGGATCGAGGACAAACTGGCCCCGGCCAATCCGTCCGGCTTCACGCAAATCGGCGATAAAATATTCTGACGCCCTGATAGAATTGACCAGTTTTTTTGACAAATTATTTTCCTTTCCTTTCGTGGCTTTGACAAGCATTTCTCCATAAAGTTTGGCGGCCGTTACGGGCTGTGCAAGATCATGAGCCACCATATTTATGAAAACTTCGAGTTGATGATTGACCGCCTCTACGTTTTTTTTAAGCCGCTGCGATTTGACAGTTTGTTGATTAAGTTTTATCGCCAGAGCAGCCACGACCGACATTGCCATCACATGAAGAATTATAGTAATGATATGATGCGCCTCCGCATTTGCCTGAAAAGCAAAAACCATCGCCGATAAAACCGTAAAAAAAACAATTGTTTTTTCCTTAAAGCGGTACGAAGCAATCAAAATCGGGACGACATAGAGCGAAGCGACAATTATTTTTTCGGGTAAAATGACATCAATAATCCATGCTCCCAAAAGCGAAAGGGAGGCGAGAAAGAAGAACAGGTAATCCAAATCCGATCTTTGCATATGCGGTATTATATACCAATTTCTTGCCTGATTTTAATATATTTGTTATCTTGTTTTTATTTAATTCGGCATGTCGAAAACTCCGGATAATAATATATTCAGACCATTAATGGAAACGGCGCTTTCCACTTTAGGGCTGATGGGACTGGCCGGATTGGCAATAACTACCCTGACTTTTACCCCATCCTTAAAGGGTATTGAATTGTCGGTAAACCTGAAAAAAGAAGGACCGAAAGGAAGGACTAACAAAACCAAAAAGGGAGTCATTATTATTCCTGATGGAGCAGAGGCCGATATTCCCGTATATGACTACAGACAAACCAGTGCCGATAAAAAAGCCGGTTCCCTCAAAGTCAAGGATAATCCCATAACCAGAAGCGCCACCGTCATCGAAGGAGGCAAAACAACCATTTTAAATGAGCGCGATCACGGAGGTTGGTTTGCCGGCGGCGCAGTCAGAGGAGAATATTCATTATCGAAGTAAAGTCGGTGAGCCAGCTGTCCCACGTTTGGAACCCCTTATTTGAGAGTTTGATCCGGGTTTACAACAAACTTCGAGTGCTGGGCTTTACTTATTATAACGGAAACGTATCCATAATTGAACCAGGAAAGGAGGAGCCAAAATGAATAAATCCTCCCTTTTTGACGAAAAAACCTTTTATCAAACGTTCCTCCGTGACTTAGAGCGTTGCAACAGTGAAGTCATCATTGAATCCCCGTTTATTACCCGTGAACGGATGGGAACGTTTGATCGCATTTTTCAAAAATTACTAAAAAGAGACGTAAAAATCTACATCTTTACCCGTGATCCTCAAGAACACGATGAATTCATGGAGCCGCAATCGGAAGACGCCATAAGATGGTGTGAAAGTGTCGGGATACAGGTTTTACTATGCACCGGTAATCATCATCGGAAACTGGCTATTTTGGATAGAAGCGTTCTCTGGGAAGGTAGCCTGAATATATTGTCGCAAACGCGCAGCCGGGAAATTATGAGACGGATTGACGATGGTGAAACAGCGACAGAGATGTTTCGGTTCTTAAAACTTTATAAATTCCTTTGATGTATAATGGACAAGATGAGTAAAACAAACTATTCCGAGGAACAAATAAACTGGGCGCTTGAAGAACTTCGTAAAAAAGGCGTAAAGGAGCTGACCCGGGAACGCGCTATTAAGTTGCTGGATACGTTTAAAGATTTTGAGAATATGGTTATTGGAAAAGTAGCAAAGGATAAGAAAAGCGGCCAACTCAAAAACAAGGAAGAAAATAACAAACTGAACTAACGATTTGAAATCTTCAAACTTTTAATTTTTAGAATCCGCATTAAATCCTTTAAGGTTTCTAAAGACGGACTGACTTCTCCACGCTCAATGCGAGCATAATAATTTACGCTAATATTCGCTTTTTCGGCAACTTCCATCTGGGTTAAACCCATCTGTTCCCTGCCTTGTTTTAGTTTTTTTGAAATTTCTTCTTTTGATCCCATACTATTAATTAAATTACTCCCCCCTTTACTAGTCGATATTCCCTTTTATTATCCCAAATATTTCTTAACTGATCAAAATTTTTATCTGGTTGCTGCATTAATCTTGCTAAATTATCAATTTCTTCTAGTTGTTTTTCAGATAACTTGTCAAAATTTGCAAAATGGGTTATTTCGGGAGTGTGTACATAGATAACTTCATCGTTCATCAAACAATGAAAATCATAAAATAATTCCCAGGAAATGGCAATTAAACCGCCTGTGCCTCCGGCGTTCCAAAAATGCTGAGGTTCAATCTTTCCACTTCTTACTGCTAACCATGCATCGGCCGAAAAATCAAAAGTGCCGTCAGGGAGATCAAAATAATTCAATCCTGTATAGTCTTCAAGGCATCCGTCAACGTCAATAGTGGTCCATCGTCTTTCTTTATCATTCCAATATTGGTTAATCCAGTGATCATCACTTTTTCCCTGTGGTAAGCCGGCAACAACGAAATAAGGAGCAAAGCCTGAACGTACTCTGGTCGGAATACCTTTAGTTTTTAAAATTGAAGCCATTAGTACGGCCGTGGCTCTACAAGTTAAGATTGGTTTGTTTTCCATTGCTCTGTCCGAAACAAACCCGCGAGGATCTTTTCTGATAAGTTCGGCAAGCATGGCTGCCGCAGTGACAAGCACATCATCTTCGGGTTGACGAAACCATGGTACTTTAGTCGTATCTCCATATCTCAAGTCAGAATTAGATCCGGAGTTTCCATTTTTTAAGATCATCCGATGAAGAAGCTGTTTTCGTACAAGAAGACCAATATCTTTTACGTTGTTGGGTAGACCTTTTATTAAATAATCTTTGTATAGACCTGGATCTGTATAAGCACTAAATTGTAGATAAGTATTAATCATAAAAAACTTAAGAATGCTAAATTGATTATATAACAAATAGAGATAGTTTTCTTCTATGATTTAGCCTGGTTTTTTGATAAAATTCATCTTAAATATGACGATAAGTAATGATCAACTTTTAACTTGGACCAATTCTCCGGCAAGTACAAAACCCCAATACACTCATCAACAAATAAGAGAAGCCTTAGCGCAGGGTATCGGTCTGAGCGGCAAGAATTTTGAGGTGTATCTTCAAGGGTCTTATGCAAATAGCACTAATATAAAAGCTGATAGTGATGTTGATATTGTGGTTCAATTAAGCTCGGCTTTTCAATACAACCTTTCGAAGTTAAACGAAGTCGAGAAAAGCCTGTTTCATATTACATATTCGAATTCAACCTACTCTTGGATTAATTTTAGGCAAGATGTGATTAACGCCTTAGTTACCTTTTTCGGGCAAGAAAAAATTGTGCCTGGGAACAAAAGCATAAAGCTTCTAGGCGACAGCAACTTATTAAATGCAGATATAGTACCCTGCCTACAATTTAGAAATTACAACAACTTCAGTTTAATTAACAAGAAAGACTTTATCGAAGGTATAAAATTTTGGACTATCCGCGAAAGTAAGGAAATTATAAATTACCCAAAAGCACATAGGTCAAACGGCGAAGATAAAAATGCCCAGCATCGTACTAATGAAAGATACAAAGATGTTGTCAGAATAGTTAAAAATATTAAAAAAAGATTGGTAGAAAACAATAATTTGGATCCTAAAATAGCTCCCTCCTATTTCATCGAATGTGCGGTATATAACGTGCCTGATGGCCATTTTACTGGAAATCATCAAAATTCCCTAGGATATGTATTAAATCATCTTTTAAGGCAGTGCAATCCGTCGATTCTATTAACGGTCAGCCATCAGCATTCATTATTTGGCTTGGAATCTTGGCAATGGAATACTGCTGACGCATCAAATTTCTTTACGGCCGTAGAAAACTATTATTTAAATAATTAATATGGGAGTTAATTTTTCTAAATCTAGCCATCTATTTTTATTCGGTATCATAATACCCTTAGTAAGCCTGTCTGTATCAAGCGCGCTTTTTAACTTTTTCACTAAATGGCCAAACTGGCTTGAGGGTCCGTCCCCTTTACTGATTTACAGCATAATATTTTATCTATTTGATAGCTACTTGTGGAAAATCGACATATTTAGACAATTAGGAATTGTCTGGTACCCAGATTTAAATGGCAGATGGAAGGGTAGACAACGTTCATCACACCAAGAAAATGGCCAGAATGTATCAGGAGAAGGGAGGCTAGAAATTAAGCAAACCTTCTCTAAAATTAATATTAGTGCCTATTATGGTCGGTCAAATTCTGAGAGCGTCATTGCGGACTTTTCGGATCTAAATGGTGAGGTATATTTATTTTATACATACGACAATGATCCGAGTTCGTTAAAAACTGGAACAATGGCAAAACACCGAGGTACATCAAAAATAAAAAAGCTTCCTAAGGAAAATAAACTTAGTGGCTGTTACTGGAATAGCCTATCTAATTTCGGAGAAATGGAATACGAATTTGAACAAAAAGATCTACTAGGTAGGTTTTAATTTATTAACGCTCAGTTCCCAAAAATGTCCTTGGGTTCACCGGTATTCCCATAACATCAACTTGAAAATGAAGATGGGGTCCCGTTGACCATCCTGTTGTTCCTTCAAGACCGATGACATCGTTAATGGTTACCTTCTCTCCTGGGTAGACATAAATCTTACTTAAGTGGCCATAAATGGAGGTTATGTTATTCCCGTTATCAATAATGATATGTTTACCAAACCCCCAGAAGATTTCACCGGCATAAGTGACTGTGCCATCCATAAAGGGATGAATGGGATCTCCGATTTGTCCATATGGGTTGGCAATATCAATTCCGGTATGAAACGGTTGAAATGGCCAATCTGATTCCCCAAACTCAAGAGTGATGACACCGGTTACCGGCCAGGAAACTGTAGGAGTAATTTCCTTGATGACTGATCCATCTTTGGGGTCAAGAAGCTGTACTTGTTGTGTCTGGGTGTCAACCTTGGCCAGCTTGTCCGATACCACGTTAAAACCGGTATTCATGAGGATAATTACGGCAACAACCGGAAGAGAGAGAATAATCAGGAAGGCAAGGAGAACATAGGAGAGTTCCCGTCTAAAAGACCATATGGTTAGACCGATTTTTAAGCCGTTCATTCATTTCTCAAAGGTAAATTTCTTTCGGATCTGTCGTTATCAGCGGATGTTCTTTTTCCGAGGCAACAACTTTTAACGCCACATGGTTTTGGTCGGCGATAATAAGTGCCTCTCCCCGGTCGCAGGTCAAAAGAAAATGCTCTTCGTACTCGCTCAAGTTAAACTCCTCGGAAACCCTTTTAATGGTAGTTGTATCCTGTTTCATAAGGATCCGAAGGGACGACTGGGAAGCGATAGCTCGGCCGTACTCCTGGCTTAAGAAATCATTGGCCTGCTGGGAGATGATGGTTACCCCTAAATAGTATTTTCGGGCACGTCTGACGAGTCCGGAGATAAACCGGGCGCTTTCCTCCTGCTGCAACAGTATCCAGCCTTCATCAATAAGAAGTATCCGCTTTTGGGGATGGGACTTGACCTGGGCATGGACGAAGTTTGCCAAGACTAGCATCATGATAGGCCGGAGGGATTCGTTTAAATCTTTTATGTCAAAAATGACGAGCCGGTTATTCAGTTCTATATTGGTCTGGGAATCAAAGACCGAGGAAAGCGATCCTTTTACAAACCGTTCCAGCCGGTTACAAAGGTCTTTTTGTTTCATGGTTTTCAAGGTTTGGTAAAAGTCTTTAAGAAGAGGATAACTTCGTTTTTTGACTTTTCGTCCACGCGGGTCACGGTTTTTCTTAGGGGTATAGGTATAGTACATTACGTACCCGTGGTCTTTGTAGGTTTGAAGAAGCGCCTTGTCAACAACCGCCTTTTCTTCGGCGTTTAACCCTCCAACCATTAGAGCAACAATCTCGGTTAAGTCCTGGATATGCTCGGCCAGATCGTTTTCCCCGGAATAGCTACTGATGGCAAAGTCAAACGGGTTAATCTTTTCCTTGGACTTGGCCGAAAGTTTGATATACGTGCCGTTAACCGAAGAGGATAGCTGTTTGTACTCCCGCTCCGGGTCAATGACAATAACTTTCGTGCCTTGCATAAGCTGCCTGAGGATTTCCACCTTGGCGGTATAGCTTTTGCCCGATCCCGACTGGGCAAAAACAATCGAGTTGGCGTTATTTAAACTAAAGCGGTCCACGATAACCAAAGAATTATTCGAACGGTTGATGCCGTATAAAATGCCGGATTCCTGTACGAGTTCCGAGGAAACAAACGGGAAGGTAAGGGCAGCTGAGGAACTGTCTAAATTGCGTTTCTGGGCCAAAAGATTTTCTCCCCGGGGAAGCGTTGACTGCAAGCCTTCAAGCTGTTGGAAGGCGGCGGTTTTGATATAGAAAAGGCGCGTGGACATGACCGTTTCCAAAAGGGTCGTTAGTTTATTAAGTTCTGGAAGGCTCTCGGCGGTTAGGGTAATGTAAATGGAGATCTGAAACAGCTTTTCCTGGCCCCGCTGGATCTTATCTTTTAACTCCATGGCCGACTCCAAGGGATCGGTAATTTCGCTCCCGATGACTTTTCCGGCCTTAAGCATGGTTCGTTTAGTTGATTCAAGCTCGGTGATTTTCCGGTTTAACTTCGGCAGAGCCAATAAGGGATCAACCTGTTCGATATGGTAGGAAATGTCGGCGTTGTGGTTAAAGTTAATGAGCATGGAAAGCCAGCCCGTTGAGGCAACATACGGGTAGCCGGAGATAAAAAGCGTCCGGACAAACGTCTCCCCTATTTGTAGGTAGGAGGTTTGCTCTTCTAAGCCGTCATAGGAGATAAGGTCCACCTGATCCTGGCCGCCGTAGTGGAACTGGACGGATTTACGGATGCCGTCGGTCTCTTTTGGCTTCCGTTTTAGTTTTTTATGGCCGTTTTGTTTGAAAAGGTTAAACATAGTTGTGTTGAAAAAGCATGTTAATGGTTTCGCCTTTAAGAGCCATGGTTTTGACCTGTCCGGGGTTATAGAAGCTATAGAAAAGGTCAAGGATTTCCAGGCTATTGAGCTGCCGGGCTTTCATGCCTAACTTTTCCAGTCCCCGCTGTACGATATCACGGTTCAAATTAATCTGTTCGGTAATCAGCCGGAAGTCGGTATTTCTCTCCAGGTGGTGGTACGGGATAACCACATAAAAGCGGCGGGAGAGGATCTTGTTGCCCGATACCACGTTTCGTATAAACTGGCAGTAGTTTTCGATCTGGTTTTGGTAGACTGTTTCCTTTTCTTGGTTCTTGGTTTGGGAAATGGTTTCCAGGTAATGATCAATGTCAACCTCCCTGACCCGGACGGCAATCTGAAGCTCGCAGGGCAAGGAATTGAGGAAATTTTGGAAGGAGTCAATAAGAACATCCTGTTCCGCTTCGCTTTTCAGCTCGAAGTTAATCGAGGAGGTTTCCAAAATGACGCGATATTGGTTATTAGGCAGACACAAAATGGAGTCTTTGACTTCCTTGATCTTGATCTGGCGCCTGCTACTAGCCTTACTTGATCTGTTCAAAAGCCACATTGACTCCTCCTTTCTTGCCGGATTTAAAACTTAAGGTGTATTTGGGCGAAGCAATAAGCCGCTCGAGCTTGACGACATCTGCAATGCTTACGACGGGAAGCAGCGTATTAGCTGATTTTTTGGCTGGTTTTAAGGCAAAGCGTTTTACCGGTTTCTTTTCCACGCGCGGTAGGTCAAGATCCCTCAGGTACACGTCATTTTTGTTGTACAGGTAGTATTTGGGCCGCAGGAAGTAGTGCAAAAGCACCGCAATCCATTCGACCAGGACTTTTCCCTTGACCCGTAGAGACAGAATCAGGCAAAGGAAAAGAACCACCAGGACCAAGGGAATTTTGTACCAGGCCAGGTGCATGGTAGGGGCAAACAGGGTGTAGACGATGGTCGTCCAGAAAACTGGCACCATGAGAATCAAAATCTGGGTTAAGTTCAGGTTGCCGGCGATTTTATCCTCAACCGTCGTAATCTGTGCCGGAATGACGGTCGTTCTCATGCGGCCACCACCTTTCTTGGCGTTTTGACAGCCGTTTGGGTCGCTTCCCGAGTGGCTGAGGAGCTATTGTCCGTACTCATCACATTCATGACCTGGTGACCAAGCTTCCTCAGGACCCGGTTGGCTGAGGTATAAAAGACCATTTGCATCATAAGCTGCGGTACTTTCAGAAGGGTTAAGAAAAGCCCGATGGCAACCGCAATGGAAACCAGGGAATTGCCCGACTGGCTGGGAAGGATAAGAAATGAGGAGGCGAGCTGGATAACCACCACATGGACAAAAACGACAAAGACCGTGACAAAATAGCTTTTGACCGCAATCTCGGCAAAATCGGAAAACTTAGGGACAATCGAAAGAAGAAATACCAAAGGCGACAAGACTGCTCCTAAGGAAATCATGATGAGGCGGCCGATATACATAAAAAGAAGGACGATCGCGATAATGAGAAAAAGAATGAGAAACACCAGGGTAATAAGGGGGGTCGTGCCGGTAATGAAAGTCGCCGGGTTTATGGCGTCTATGACCCAGGCGCTGGTTAACCCGCCGGTAGCGTTTAAAACGGTGGTTACCATGGCGTTGGCGGTTTGGATGACGTAATCGGCTAAGAATAAGGAAACATTGGCGCCTAAAAATGCCAGGCCGATTTTCGGAAGAAGCTGGGATAATTCCACTTCATCATACCCAAAACTGGTGGCGCTCATAAAATGAAGTCCTAAAAGAGCGACAATGACAACAAACAGGGAATCGGTAATCCCCAAGATGACCAGCCAAAAATTGACGATCGTTTGGTTTTGCAAAACGCTCGGGGTGGTCGTCAAGTAACCAATAATCCCGTTGACAATCGGGCTGGTGGCTGACTCAACGATGTTTTGGATAAAAGAAGAAACCGCATCGATCAATACCTGGGTCAAGCCGTCATTGGGTTTGACCGACTGGATGGGGGTTAAGGAGACGTTCGGCGCGCCAGATCCGGTAGCCGGACCGGAAAGAGCGCCGTTAAAAACGGAAACGATAAAAGCGGCGGATAACACAATAACCAAACCGATAAGCGCATTCTTGATTGTCTTCTTGGCACTTTCTATTCCTTCGGGTTTTCCTGTTGAGGTCATGTACTGGTAGCCGCCTTTAACCAGAAAAAAGACCGCGGCAGCCGAAGCAATAAGGGTGATGATGTTTAAGGTATCACTGGTGTACTGGGTAATCTGCGAGCTGGTCGTTACGGCCAAAACAGGATGGGGCAGGAATAAAAGAATGGCAAAAATCCAAACAGAATAATAGGCTATTCGTTTCATCATACATTGACCAATGGGAACAATTTAATGGGTAACAGCCGTGGTACTGGTACCAAACGCTGTTCCGGCCAGCTGGGAGACAATGTTTGAGAGGACAAACGCCCCCAAAACGACTGTCAATCCGATTGCTGAATACAAAATGGTTTTCTTGGACTTATCAAGCGCTTCCGGATTGCCGGAACTCGTGATATATCCGAACCCTCCCCACACAAAAAAAGCGGCAGACACAAGTCCTGCTAACGTGACTAAGACCTGGATGACGCTTTGGATGAAGGTTTGGATCTGGGTAACACCGGCGGTGTCGGCAAAAACGGGACTGGCAACGGTAAGCATTGAAAGTGTGATAAGTATGTTAAGCGCAGTGATTTTCTTCATAACTTTCCACCCCCTCTCTTTTAAAAACTTATTTTTTGAAAATTCGTACAAAAAATACCGCCACGTGGCAGTGTCGAAAAGTAACTTATAATTGTCTCCTATATTACACCTAACTATTACAAAATTCAATAGTTTCTAACGTTGTGACGAGCTAAACTAAAATTGCGGAGACTTAAGAAGTTTTTCTACAAGCTTTGATGATAGATTTAAAAAATTTTGATAAAAAAATTACCTAATACTATCATATAATTAAGCTCTATTGTTTATGTTTTAAAAAAATAAAATGACTCAGATCGAAATGATTAGCTAGTCTTTATATTGACTTGGAAATTGTCTATTTTGCCAAGCACGAATTCTATGAGTCAATCGATCCCGTTCTTTTCTCAATGATTCTACTTTTTCTGGCGTATACCAATCTGGATATTTCTCACTTCGCACTAGCTCCAAGTCAATTAAAAGTCTTTGTTCGCTTTCAAATGCTAAAGCCATATCATAAATATCCATTGGTTTAACTGGTTCTCCCGGGTTTAACTGCTTGGCACAGAACTTTTCAGAGTGAGTATGAGCTTCTCTAAGATTCTTTAAAACATTCTTCATTTTTTGGTCAATTAAGTTATCCATTAGTCACCTCCGGTATAATATTTTTAATATATTCATCGGCAATATTTATTATTTCATCGAATGTTAAGATCTCTATGTTGTGCAAGCTGTTTCTTAATTTTGTAAAATCTCTCTTAAGTTTTTCACCTTCATCTACCTTTGTAGACAATTTCGCTTGTGAAGAAATTACAATAATTCCTCTTGGATGATATAAATTCTCCTCATCAGTAAATTGAGTTATTTTCATCTGATCATCAGTGTTCTGAAATCTGGACTGAACTATGGCGTCGATATAATTAGTCGTTTGAACGATGGCCTTACTCATTTCTGGGGAAAAATAAAAATTCCTGTGGCTATTATCCCAAATCAATGCGTTTTTAAGATGAGTTTTTATCTCAATGATATCTAATCCATTGTAATGATTTATTCCAATAAAGTCAGGATATTTCTTATCACCTTCTACGTCTTTAAGTTGGATTTTTGAAAAGATTTTTTTATATGTAAATATCAAGTAGAGTAGGTTTTTTTCAAAGTATCTTTGCCAGACAGATTCAAGCTGTCCAGTTTCTGTAATACCCATATTTGCAAGAACCTGCCTCGCAGCAGTGGTTTGAAGATTTGTGGTTTTAAGAGATAAAATGCTTCTACCAATTTGAATAATATCTCTCAAACGTTCTTTAATAAAATAATCATTTAATCTCCTTAAAAAATCGTCTGATAATACATCTAGTCGGAGCAATTTTGTAATTAATAGTTCGATAGCCTTAAGGTCGTTGCCATCTAGATATTTTAAAAAATCATTTTTTTTCTTCTTTGATTTAATGTATAAACGGTCAACTAAAAAATCAAATTCTCCCTTTTCTAAATAAGTTGTTCTATTTCTGACGTTTCTACTGTAATCATGTGATTTTAGATTGGACAAATAGTTTTCAGTAGAGCTCCGATACGAAGCACTTTTCTTATAAACATATTCCGCATCGGTCATTGCCTGAAGAAATATTGTAGTGGGAAGAATTAAAAGATTCTTATAGAATTTTAACCCTTTGTATTCAGGATTCAGTTTTACCTTTTTGATGTCTCTACCTAAAGGATTAAGAATATTTTTAAATTGCTGTTCATGGGATAATTTATAGCTGCCGTTTCTTTTGAAAAAAATGAAATTTCTTATGTCAAAATCTTTTGGAAAAATTATCTGGGCATACCTTTCTCTCTGAGAATATGTTCTGTTGTCAAATGAATACCAGTAAAAGTTAAGTTGATATTGGCTTTTATTTAACGTCAAAATCTCCCCATTGGGGATCTTAACAGTTTGTTTCTCTTCGTCTAATTCAATCCCAGGCCAGTTTGCAGCTATCAATGAATCGTAAATGAATTTTGCTAAAGTTTTTACAGGCATAATGTTTAAGTTGATTTTTCCTTATAACTGCATTTCTTATTACTGCAACGCCAGTACTCAGATTGATATGGGAACTTGCTGTTGCTATTGGCAAGATTTGCCACTTTGGGTTCCATACTTATAAACATTTCAGATTTACACTTTGGGCATTTTTTCATATAACCTCACCTCCGAAACTAAAGTCACATTCATAAATAGTTTCTATATCTTTACCAATTTGTTGTTGAAACCAATGAAATAGTTGATCTTTCTTGCTCGGTCATCAATAGTAAAACGTACTCCGCCTCTTTTCTCCTCTGGGCCGTCATTTGCTTTGCAACCCAGTTCAATATCTCCGTTATCATCTCGTTGTAATACCTTTCTTAGTATGAGAATATTGTATGGGATTTCTAATCTATCTATCCCACTAAAAGAACCACCCATAAGCTCTGGCAGTTCAAAAAGTTTGTTGTCTTTGAGTCTCATATTTTTTTTTCAACTTTTTCAAAAGTTGATCAAGAGAATCTACTCCATATCTATCTCGTAAAGTTTCTAGTTTCGTTCGTCCGTCAAACTTTCCAAGGACCGGATAATCTTGTTTGAGGTTTTTTACTAAAGAATCGCCTCGTTCTTTCCGTATGGTTCCTTCGTTTGTTTTTTTGTGTTTTCCTAACGGCATTTTTATTCCCCTCCTTTCTTGATTACATCTTGTACAATTCCCTGAATAAACAAATCTGCAAATACGTAAATTGGTTTATTGGTAGAGTTAGTAGACTCTGGCTCAAGAATATAGTGATTATTAGCCTTTTTAAACTTCTTAATAGTGGCCTCGTCTCCTATTAACGCAACAACTCTTTGACCTGGGACGGCAACACTCTGCTTTTTTACAAGGACATAGTCGCCATCATTAATTATTGGAGAGGAAGCATTCATACTGTCTCCAACAGCTTTAAGAAAAAAATAGTCATCGGCGCTTCTACCATGCAGTAGTGATTTCTTATAGGGGATATAGGCTACAATGTTCTGGACGGCCAAAATAGGAACACCACAAGCAACGTTACCAACTACAGGGATATTAACCGTTTGCTCTAACTCGATATTAAGTTCGATATTTCGGGCCTGATGTTTCTCTCCAGTTATGACCCCTTTCTTTCGTAGGGCTTCAATATGACGCTGAACGGAACTGGTACTAGCCAGTTTAAGTGCCACTCTTAATTCCTCAAGTGTGGGTGAATGTCCCATCTTTCGAGAGAGATCTTGGATCACAGCGATAACCCTTTTTTGAGCGGCAGTTAATGTCTTTTTCATGGTTGCGTAAATAGTACAGCATTATAGCGTAAATAGCAACAGATAATATTAAATTTGAACTCATTATGGCTTTACACGCTTAATCTGCTTTGTCCTGTCCTGCCTTCTAATTATATCGCGGGTTCTCAAAACATCTATCAAAAGGTGGGTTTTATGCAGATTAAAAAAACGTTGCTATACAATAATATACGAAGGATCATTGCGGTACTTTTTCTCTAAAATAAAAGGATTTATATCATTCACCGGAGTTATCCCTACAGCTTTTCCGGCAAAGACGATGATGCAGTAAGCGCTTTAATATGCTCTAACTCTGTATCTGCGATGCGGAAATTTCCGTGCTCCTGCAGTTGAAGCGATGGAATTGTTCCCGACTTGACCAGCGCATATATGGTACTTTTTCCGACTCCGGTAATTTCCGAGGCCTCGGCAATACTGTACATACGTTTTGGATTTTTTGCTCCATTGACCGATTTTTCTTTACGAAACAGGTTACGAATTTTGGTTGTGATGTTATTCATACCGTAAGGCATTAAGTGCGGAAATTTTTGTTGCCCGTTTGGCCGGATAAATGCCGGTGGTCACCCCGACTAGAAGCGAGAGGAACATGACCAGAATGGCAAACGGCAAGGGAATGGTTGAAACGTCAATAAACCCGACACCTTTAAAAACGGCAAAGGCGGAAAGCACAACGCCGATAAGTTTTCCCGCTAAAAATCCGACGATAATTCCTAAAATCCCGCCGCAAAATCCCATAATCATCGATTCGGTCAGAAACAGTTCCTGTACTTCCGATGATTTCATACCCATGGCTTTCATTAAGCCGACTTCTCTTGTTCTTTCAAGGAGTGAAACCGTGAGGGTATTGAACATCCCCAGCGCGGCAACCGCCAAAGCAACCAATCCTAAAAGGGCCAGAAGAGTACGCGCGGTCGCAAAAAGGCTGTTAATCTGGGCGACCGTATCGGCAACGGAACGGGTAATATAGCCCATGGCCTCGATCTGGTGACGGGAATTACTTAAATCAGCTGCCTGGGCAACAACCACTTTTACCTGTGAGTAGTTCATGATTCCCAAAGACCGAAGGTCCATAAACGGAACATAAAAAAGCGGCGTTTCGCCGGACGGCACGACACCGATAATCGAATACGTCGCCGGTTCAGAGGTGAGGTTTTCATTGGTAAGTCCTGCCATATCACCGGTAACCACGTAGGTGACGGAAAAGGTTTTTCCGACAGCCGCCGACTCATTAATGCCTAAAACCTTAAGCATCGAGCGGTTAACCACTGCTTGTTTAACGGCTGTATCGGACAAAGTAACGGTTTTTGTTTCCGGTGGTTTGACAATTCCGGCTTCCGAGGCAATCTGGACAAACTGCAGGGAACCACCCGAGGTACGGTTAACTACTCCGGCGCTGTCGGTTGCCACACCCAAAACATTGGGCTCAATAACGGTGTTTCCGGCAAAACTGACGTTTATCTCCGCAAAATAGCCGGTTTTTTGTACTTGGCTGCCGTCCTTATCCCGCTCGACCAGGTAATGTCCCGCTTCGCAGTCACCGCTCGCTTTTGGATCGCAAGCTCCCTCTTTCCACAAAAGGACCGGCGCCTGTATCCAACGGCCCATGGCGTTACCGTTTGCATCAAATCCCATTTTGCCGCGACCCGCATCATCCGCATAGCTCGTGCCCCATACTTCGACACCTGAACTTTCCCCTTCGGTTCGTTTCGTGTAGCCAATGATAGGCGCGCTGATAGTTGGACCGGAGCGTACCCGTATCCACTCTGACGCTGCAATATGGAATACCACTGGCTGGATGGTAGCCCCAACGCTGGCAACCGGTGAAGCTTCGGTCGAAATACCGGCGACCTCTCCTCCTGTTGGCACTTCACTAACAAGGGCGTTACTTGTAAAAATCTTCCCCTCCACCGGTTTGATGGCTGATTGAGTAAGGTAATCGCTCGTCACTCCATAGACTGCCATGTCTGAGATGGCATTATGATAGGAAACACGGCCAACCACCGAGATTAAGGGGAGAGCCTTCTCGACATGAGCAAGGTTTTTTAAATCGGAAAGTGTCTTGTCGTTAATTTTCATCTTTCCGCCGGGCTGGGCAGTGACATCTGCCTGGCGCATCTCATCGAGCCGGGCTACTCGCGAGATAACCAGCGATTGTAATCCATAGCCCAAAGAAACGAGAAACACAATCGCCGCAATGCCGATCGTCATCCCGCCAACCGTCACCAGCGTGCGGGTTTTTTTTGCCGCCATATTTTTTAACGCCAGCTCGATTAAATCGATGCGGGAAATGGACTGCCGGCGCCTGATCTCAAAGAAAAAGACGAGTTGCCGGTACCAGGAACCCATGCGCGGACCGACTTTTTGGGAAAGACGGAGAGGAATGAGATGTTTCCGGTTGAGAAACCCGAAAAACTTCGCGGTCATATACAGGGTGAGAAGCAGGATAAACGAGGAAAATTGCCAAACGCTTGTTTTCAAAAGCGAAATGGTTTTTCTTGTTAAAGGAAAATGGTCGATGAGATAATGAATGAAACCGGATAGTTTGGTAAATAAGGTTCTCATGGTGTTTTTAAGGCCTCGCCGTTGCCCCTTTTGCTTTTAATTTCTTTTAATAATGCCTGGAGCTTGTGGTCGGTATATTCATCTTTAATTTCGCCGTTAAACATATGGATTGCCGTTTTGGCAAACTTCAGATATTCCAGATCGTGGGTGACCATAAGGATGGTTTTCCCCTGATTGTTGAGTTCGGTCAAAAGGTGCATGAGCTCCTGACCCGAGTCAAAGTCCAAATTGCCGGTCGGTTCGTCGGCAATGATGAGTTCCGGATCAGAGATTAAAGCGCGGGCCAAGGCAATTTTTTGCTGCTGGCCGCTTGAAAGCTCGGTCGGGATATAGCTGGCCCAATCTTTCATTGCGAGTCGCGCCAGCATCTTCTCCGCCTTGGCAAGGGTGGATAACCGTTCTTCCCCCAGAAGTGTTAAGGGAAAGGCGACGTTTTCAACGACCGTCAAAGAACGAATCCAGTTGGCCTGTTGGTACACCATGCCGATGTGGCGTTTACGAAAATCCGCGCGGTCATCCTCGGATAAATTGTAGATATTATGGGATAAAACCTGTATCTGGCCGTGGGTGGGCGGTTCAAGTCCCAATATGATATGAAGAAGTGTTGACTTACCGCATCCCGAAGGACCGTAGATAATCAAAAAATCGCCCGCATGCGTTTCAAACGAAAGGTTTTTCAGTATGGAAACGTCCTGCGTTCCTACATGAAATGATTTGTCGATATTTTTTGCCCAGATAATTTCGTTCATTTTCCTAATCCTCCTAAAAATCCAAAAGCCTCTCCCAAACTGGTAATGACTAAGTTTAAGGCGTTGTCAGTAGCTTTAGGCGCAATGGTCACCGTGTCAATCGAATTGCCGATATTGCCGTACTTGTCAACCGAAATGGCGCGCAGATGATACACCTGGGAAGGAGTCAGGCCGGAAATAACGACCAGGTGGTTCATGGTGAGATTGCTGTCTTCCTGGGTTTTTTGGGAATAGGTGGTGCCGGTGCCCTCTGAAAATTCCACCTGGGAGGTACCCGGTTTGTCCGTGTTCCAGGAAACAATGAGCTGGGCAATCGAGTGTTGGGCTGTGCCGGCCACCGGCGGTATGGTTTCGCCCTGCACCGCCAGCTCCAGAAGCTGTGGCGGCCGGGTGTCGGTGGCAGTGGTAAATCGCTGCGAGTCGGATGTGGCCTCATTCCCCAGCTTATCCCTCCCTTTGACAACCAGCATATAGTCAGTCTGCGGCTCCAGACCCCGGATAATCATCTGGTGCTCTCCGGTGGTTAAGGCAACATTCACCTCATCTTTGGCAGCGCCCGAATTGCCCTGCGGCCAATAGGTGACAATGGAGGAAATATCAGTATTAGTGGTCCAGGTAACTAAAATCGTCGTTTGAGCGGTGTTTTCCACTTGGGCCAGACGGACGGTGGTGACTTTCGGCCGGGGCAGCGTCACCAAGTCGGTATAGTCATCGCTATTGTATTGGTTGCCGTCAGCATCCTCCATGACAATGCGGTAATGGTATGGTGAGCCGTCGGTTAGTCCTGTTAACGGCACTGAATAGGTGGCACCTGATCCGGTATTGGAGGTTGAGACGGAGGTCGATCCCCCGTAGGACGTAGTCAATCCGTATTGGACCGTGGCTTTGGAGCCGTTGTAAATTGTAAATGAGATATACGCGCTGGTTAAACCAATGCTTCCTGCCGAAACAGCCGAAACCGTGGGCGCTGAAGTGGTCGTAAAGCTTTTTTCGTCTGAGGTACCCTGGTTGCCGTCCCCGTCGGTCCACTTGGCTTTGTAATAATAGGTTGTGCCGGACGTTAAGCCTGAAAGGTCGATCGAGTGGCTGGTAACCTGGTCGGAGTTAGCTGCTTCCACCGAACCGTACGAACCGGAGGTGGTACCGTAGGCAACCCGCGAATCGCCGTTTCGTGAGGTTGACCAGGTAATCGTTGCCTTCTTGGTGGTAATGGAACCGGCAGAAGGACCCGAAGAAAGTGTTGGCGCCGTCGTATACTTGCCGGTTGGGGTCAGAGAAACGGTTGTTGAGTTGCTGCTTACGGCGCTTGCTCCGTCAACCGTAACCACATAATAATAGTAGAGCGTTGATGAGGGTGTGTTATCAATATATGACAACCCTGATGTGGAACCTACATACGAAAAGGTGGAATCGTCGGTTGAACGATAGACTTTGTACGTCAAATTGCCTGCACCCTGGTAGGACGGCGCTGCCCACGTGAGCGTGACATTCCACTGTGACTTATCTTTGATGGACGAATCGGAAGCCACCAGGCTTTGCACCGGATCGGGATTGGTGGAGTTTAAGGTGAATGTCCCCGTAATATAGTTTGAAGGGGAATAATTGGGAGTTGAGGCGTTATCAATGGCGACGACATACACGGTGTTGGTGCCTTTAGTAGCATTGGCAAGAGATGTCGCGGCGACAGTTAAACTGGTGCCGTTATCAATGTAGGTTGTGGCAGTGCCTTGCAGAGTCGCTAAGGTTGACGGCGGAGAGACATTGACCATGTAATAGTAATGGGCAATGGTTTTTCCGGAGGTCGGGGTGGCTGCCGGCCAGGACAGGGCATAGGAATTGGTCGTTGAGGTTGACGGCGTGACCGTGACCACGTCGGTTGAACCAAAAGTCGGTGCCGCTCCGCCGTAGGATAGGCTGCAGGTACGGATGGTCGAACCTGAAGACAGATTGCCGGCACTATCTACCGTGCGGAAATAGATAACATTGGAGCCGGTGTTAATGGCTCCTGAGTCGCGGGAGGAAACCAGCGTGTATGCTGAGGCGGTGGCCGGAATATAGTCCAGATTTAGGCTTGAGCTGTGGGTGGTTCCCTGCCAGCTGCCGGAAGAAGAATTTATCTGGTACTGCCAGCCTAAAACGCCGGAGTTACTGTCTGAGGAGGCTGCACTCCCCGACGTTGGCCAGTTAAAACTCATGTCCGTAACATTGGAAAAGTTGCCTGAGGCGCAGGAAATGTAGGAAACATTCGTCGGGCCGGTGTTGTCAAAATAAAAGGAAAACGCGGCGGAACTGCCGCCATAAATATTGCCGCCGTTATCCACCGCTTTGATGTTAAGGTAGTAGGGTGAGGAAGAAGACGAAAGCCAGGTTGACCCTTGGTAGGAGGAAGTGGCCAGATCGATACTGGTTCCAGCAACAATAAACTGACAGGTGGTACCGGTGGTTGAAACCGGACTGGTACCCAACAGTCCTTTGGCTGTAGCCGGATCGCCTGCTGAGTCAGTGCCTAAATACAAACAATAGCCCTTGAGTCCCGATCCGCCGGCGTTGTCAGCTCCCGCGGTCCAGGAAAAATAGGGGCTTGAGCCGTTGGTCCAGCCGCCTGAGGACAGGCTTGACCCGCCGTTTGAGATATACGCGAGGATACTGGAAGCGTTGGTGGTTGGTGGGGTCGTATCGGTGGTCAAACCCACGCTTAAATTAGTAATTGCCGGTGTATCAGCTCCGCCAAAACCCATGACCGCCTTGACGGAAATTTTTTGTGAGGTGGTAGACAAAGCCTGCATGGCTGCTTGGGTGAGTTGGGCCGCGGTATTGGTTTGGGTAGCATCGGCTGCATTGGTCCAGGCGCCGCCGGTGTAGTATTGCCACCGTGAGCCGCTTGAGTAGCCACAGCTTGAGCCATTGTCGGTGCAAATCTGATAGCCGACCGAGGCATTGCCGGAAGCCGTCACCCCGTCATTGGAGCAGGTGCCGCCGGTTATGGTTCCTTCACAAAAACTGTCCCAGGTGACGACCTGCGCATTGGAATAAGCGCTGGTGGTATAAACACTGTACGTGCCTTGCTTACTGAGGGTGAAGTCGTCGACTTTTACGGTTTTACCCGATTTAACCAAAAGACCGTAAGTTACCGAGGAAGCCACACCGGTAACCGAGCCGGAGAGTTTATACCATCCCGACCCGACGCTGGTATAGGTTGTGGTCACGGTTGACCCGTTGGCATACAGTTGGGCAATGGAAGAAGAAACCGTGCCGCCGACATTGCCGGCGGTGTTGTCATACACATAGGCGGAAAAATCATAGGTTGAAGTGTCCCCGACATTGATGCTTTCGGTTAAAAGGCCGTCGGAAACAGAACCTACGGAGACCGTATCCCCCCCCGAACCCCCCCGACCAGATGAGGAAGACCAAGATTGAGAGATGGCTACGGGATCACTGGCGCAGCGGAACCCAACACTGTAGTACGTAGTAGTGGTCGTCCAACTCAAGTTCAGCGCGAACGCTCCTGTGTCCGAGGTGTCAACCCCAGTCCCCCCGCGCAGGAAAACACTCGTACTTTGACCGGCGCCGGTGCCGTAGGTATAGACCTGGCCTACGCCAGAGTTTGAATCATAGGTACTGTGGGACGGTGCGACATTTGCCTGAGGCACTGCTGAGGTCCAGGCTGAAACATATGGGCTGGTGGAGCCGCCGTATTGGCACCATTCCCAACCGGCACTGTTGTTGGAACAGGCAGGAAGCGTGGTCATGGTTGAGGTGTCATCGCCGCTATTGTTGGTGCTGCGGGCCACATGCTCCCAGACGTTTCCGGCGATATCCCAGATGACTGCGCCGTTTGAAAGAGATAACGTTCTCACCTGGTTACCTGTTGAGCCAGACTGGCCGCTCCCGGTATTTGAGGGACAGGGAGACGGTGCTTCGGTTGAGCCGCCCGAGTCGGTATAGGCGCAGCGGTAGTTGCCGGTATCGGTCGTTGAGGCGGGAAGCGCGGTTGCCGGTGAATTATCATTATGGCCGGCATATAAATAACCGCTGCCCACGCTGCCGCCGGACCAGTTGGTGTTTTGTCCTTCTGCATTCTGGGCAATGGTCTGCCACTCGTCGTTTCTTATAAGGTGGGCAGTCGAACCGCCGACGGAGACATTGCCGCAGTAGGAAGCCGCATCTGTGTGGTTAATATTGGCAATGGGGTAACCCGAGGCGACCGATACGACCTGTCTGCTGTTGGCACTGGTACAGGCGGTAGTATTATTGGCGTAGGTATGATAGCCGGTGTCAGGTGAGGTGAGACCGACCGTTGGCGTGGCATTAGCCGCGCATTTGGCGTCGTATTTCATGGCCAGGAAGTTGGTCGTGCTAAAGGTGCTGTTGCCGGGAACCTCAACCCAGCCGGCAGGAGCGGCCGAAGCGGTGGCCCAACTCGTGTTGTCGCTGGCAAAAGCAGGATTGGTAAATTTATTGGCGCCGGTTATGGGCCGGGCGCCGCTGTTATCTACCGCCACCAACGTATTGTCATAGGTGTAATTACCGGCATTGGCCGTATTGAAAGTCCAGGTTTTGCTGGTGTCGTTAACCGCAAAAATGGTGGGAATAAGGTGAAAGGCAGTGAAATAAAGGCCAATAACAATACCTAATCCGACGAAAAAAACGCTGACGAGGTTAAACTGCAGCCGACTAAAATGAAATCGGGGTTCAAAAAAGTACCGGGCTAACCATTGTTTAAATCTTGAAATAAAATGTTTCACGGTGTCATTCCTATTAATACTACAATACTCCCATGTAAAATGGGCGACTATTATCATTATAGAAAACGCCTGGAAAAATACAAGGGAAAGTGAAGGAGGCAAGAGCTTACACTTCTTGACACAGATTGTCATTTCCACGCAGGCGGAAATCCAATTTTTAGTCTATGCCAATAATCTGGATTTTCTGTGGTACCCTGATGTGAGGGTTTTATCTTATTGAAGAATCTCGCTTTTCAAACCTTTGACTAAATTAAGGAAAAACGTTTCCATCTCTTCAACGCTAAATGGGACTAATACTGTAGGGTAATCTTCCCTTTTAATATCTTTTACGCGAATAAACTGATTGGCAAGGTTCATTTTATCTATATCCCAATCAAACTTCGCTTTAGCCAACAGTATTAATTTTTCGAGGTCAAATTTTTGATGCTTAAAAATAAAGTAAAGATCGATGTAGTCCCTTGTTCGAGGCTTCATAAAAAGTGTATGAATTTTGTTTGCAGCTATATCTGTAAGACTATCAACCCATAAACTACCAAACTTTGTTCCTTGTTCAATTTTAGGAAACGGATAATAGTTAAAATCTATTTTAAGAGTCTTACCATCGGTGTATGTCAGGTGATAACTATAAAGCCCCATAAATTGAGACCTGTCAATTTTTGTAACGTGGAGACGCGATGAATTTTTTTTAAGAAAGGCGTCAGTTAGTGACTGATCCACTTCCTGCTTTTCTGTAAATAAATCAATATCTTCCGATAATCGGTGGTGTAAGTAGAACTCTGCCAAAGCCGTACCGCCAGTCAAGTAGAAATGTTTGACTATCTGGCTGTCTCCTTGGACAAGTTCCAAAAACTCAGATTGTTTGGGAGTGAGTATAGTTTGTCCCATATAAGGTACTCAAGCGCTCGCTTTTTATACGGATCGAGCCTGTCTTTTATTGTATCCCAATTCTTTCGAATATCCAATTCGTTTAGTTTTTCCGTACCAATACCGTAATTAATAAGCTGAACTAACCGCCAAATTTTGTATTCCTTAGGGTATTTTTTCTTAAATGTTAGCTCATCAGTCGACCAATTGATCATGTTTTCATTATAGCATTTTTGCAGTTAAATTACTGCCTGAGAATACACTTTCTGTATTAGTGCAATCAGTGTTGTATTTTTCGCCGTAGGGAACTTCTAGTTTCAGTTTTCTCCGTAGGCGCCGCTAAATGAGGCTCTTTTTCAATCACTGAAGCGGCGGATTTTATTTCCAGTGCAGCAGTTTTTTGGCAAGATGATGGCTGTTGGCAAAGCGAAGATGCCCGTTAATTGAGGCAACACCGGCTTTATACGTCCTTTTGGAAATCCGCTCGTATTTTCTGGCCCGCCGTCTGCTTTTGAGCTTTCTCTGGCTTCTGATAAGGGTACTTCCCCGAATAAGCACGTGGTCATAGAAGATGCGGTAGCCGACAAACGGGATACCGTCTTGTACGTTGGATATGACGACTTTTTTGTAACTGAGACGCAGGTGGAGTTTCTCATTGAGAAAAGACTCAAGTTGTTGTTTTATGATTTTCAGGTATGTTTTTTCAGGATGAATAACAAGAAAATCATCCATATAGCGGGCATACCAGCTGATATGCAAGGTTTCTTTAACGAAATGATCAAGTTCATTGAGGTAAATATTGGCAAAGAGCTGGCTGGTGAGATTGCCTATGGGAAGACCCCGCCGCCTGGCAGGGCAGATAATATCCGGTGGAGGCGCTATTGGATGGTTATGGGTATCAAAACAGCGGTGTTGCGTGACGATTTTTTCCAGAAGGCGCCTCGTCTTGGGACATGCTACCTGCCGGAATATTAAATGAAGCAGTACATCCCAGGAAACGCTGGCAAAAAATTTATCAACGTCCATGCGCAGGCAATACACATTTGTATCGGGATACAAAGAATGAGCTGCCTGAAGAAACTTTTTCACCCGCTTCATGCCAAAATGTGTGCCCTTTCCTTTCCGGCACGCATAGGAATCATAGATAAACTGTTTTTCAAACAGCGGTTCGATCTGGGAAACAACCGCATGCTGGAGCACGCGGTCGCGAAATGCCGGAGCTGCGACTTTCCGCACTTTGGGATCAAAGATGGTAAAACAGACATAGGAAGAGGGCGTATACATTTCCGTTTGCAAATCACGCTGCAGTCTTAAAAGATTACTTTCGAGGAAAAACCCAAAGCGCAGGATATTATCTTTGTATCGTTTGCAAAGTCTCGCCTGATAATAGGAATAAAGAAGCGTCGATAAACTACAGATAATGTCATACATGGGATATAAAAAAGTAGCCGGATCGGCTACCTATTCTTAATCATACATGACCGACCCGGCTACACCTACTTACCTTGTCCCGCCGGTGGCGGAGCAAGAATACAGGCTTTCTGTTTTTCCGCGATAAAGCGAAAAAGGAGAAGACATACGGTGATCCTTATTAGATCCGGGGTATTCATCCTTAAACGAATACCGACTCATCTGGCGCAATTTTTGATCACTGGCGCAGCGGAACCCAACATTGTTGTTCGTATTAGTGGTCGTCCAATTCAAGTTCAGTGTGAACGCTCCTGTGTTCGAGGTGTTATTCCAATTCCCCCCGCGCAGGAAAACACTCAAGTGTTTTTAATCTTCCCCTCTTAAAATAATCGCAGATTTTCGACCTTGTTTGCAAGTGGTTTCTTTTGCGGACTGTTTTTGCGGGCTGTATTTCTTTGAAAATTACTCCATCCGTACAGGATCTTTCCCATCTCGTTGAGTTTTTCTGCCGAAAACGCGTATTGTTTAACACTCATAAAGCGCAGGTCTTTGGTGAGACGGATCAATATTCGCAGGAGATCCAGCTCATCGGAGATTTCCTTTTGAATCCGGTGTCTTCGCCTGTCAGACGCTTTATTGGCATGAATAATAAGAAGTAACAGCGAGATGGCTGATTCTTCAAGATATTTACCGAGGACCGGTTTATGTCGTTTGGGCAGATGTTGTACCAGAAAATAGAGCCAGAGTAAAAAGTCATATGCTTTTTGAAAAAGAACCAGCTTTTCAACGTCCATTCTATAACTGTAGCGAATAAAGAAAAATTTTTATAGCACCCTTGAAGAATCTATTTCAACTTTGTTTTGTCCTGTCCTGCTTTTTCATTATATGGGTCTCAAACCATCTATCAAAAGGTGGGTTTTAAGCCGGTAGAAAAATGCAATGGTAATAAAGGATATTTTCTAAGGTACGCATTTTTCTGACAGGCGTTAAAATCCTTCCTCCTGCGTCGGAACTTTTGACATCTGTTTTATCGCCCCATGCCCCTTTGTATATGCTTCTGATTCTCCATCTTTCTTCTGTTTCTCAGCTTTTTAATCAATAGGCCAAGGACAGGACAAAATTACACATTTTAGTTGTTCTCTGGCCTTCAGAAAGGAGATACAAACCTATGATCATTCATGTTTCAGAACAAGAGCGGGTCGTGGATAACCCGGAACACGGGTACCGAGTCTTATCGGGATATTTTGCAACCCTGGATAGAGTTGACCGGGACAAAGAACACTTTTTCGTACTGCACCTGGATGTACGAAACAAAATCAAAGCGTTTGAACTGGTTTCGGTAGGTACCTTAAATACCTCACTCGTTCATCCGCGGGAAGTGTTTACCCGGGCCATTGGGTTGCGAAGCGCCCAGCTTATTATCGCCCATAACCATCCATCAGGAGTCACCAGGCCATCCGAAGAAGACCTGGAATTAACGAAACGGTTGGTTAAAGCCGGCGATATCCTGGGAATACCGATTGTTGACCATATCATTTTTACCCGGGATTCGTTTACCAGCTTCCAGGAACAACGGCTTATTTAACAGTTTTCAAAAAGAAAGGAGGTGATTTTTATGTATATATTACCAACGTACCAAGGCTATACCGTAGACGAACGGCTCAAGGAGTTTAGAGTCGCTATTTACGGCAAGAAGCTTGAGTTTATCAGTTTTGAAAGCTCAAAAGGACAAAAGATCCTTACAGGCTATAGAAAGGAGCAATCTATGCAACTACTGACAAAAGAGGTGCTTAAACAACTTCCACCGTTATATTCCCAGGAGAACGAGGAAAACCCTATGGTTATCGCCAAGTTCTTTTATCCAGACTTCTCCTGGACGTGGTATGCCATTGAGTATGACGGCAAAGACACGTTCTACGGGTATGTCGTTGGCGACTATCCGGAGCTGGGTTACTTTAGCCTAAGCGAGCTTACTTCCAACCGGGGCAAGTTAGGATTGCCGGTGGAGCGGGATCGCTATTTCAAGCCTTGTCACTTGTCAGAGATCATGAACAAGTGAGCTTATAACCGCGGGTAGGAGCTAACAACTCTTGCCTGCGGTTTTTTTGTCGTCCTTAACTGTTATTATTCTTCTCCAAAAAGCTTCGGTAAAGACAATACTCGCATTCCTCGTGGGAGGCCGGTTCTTCGGAACTGGCGATTTGGTAAACCTTCTCCAGAAGCTTATACCCTTCATCAGGACTTATGTCCATTTTAACCAATTGGTGCTCAAAAGTGGTTTGCCCGGCTTCGTAGGCTTTAGGCCAGAAAAACAGCAGATAACCATAGGAGGCGGGTTTGAGACCGTTCTCCCGAAACAAGAGGGAATATAAATCCAGTTGGTGCTGATAATGCTTATGAGTATCCTCCTTGTTTTTCATCCCCCGCGTTTTAAAGTCAAAGGGAACGTATTCCCCCCGGTCATTAACTAAAAGGTCGTCAATTGCTCCCCGCAAAACTATCTGGATCTCAGGAAACTCGGCCGCAAAACCTCCCCGGCCATAATCGATATCACGCCACCTAGACAGCTTTTCCAAGTCAGTATACAAAGTGCCGTCAACCTTACCGTCAATCTCTGGTGGGACTTCTCCCTTTTGCCGGTAGGAATCAAAGTAGCTTTTAAAAACTTCATCCATCCCGTCCGGAAGTGAGGGATAGATGCCTCTTGGCCGTTTTAGATTTTCGTTAGCAAAAAGCCAGAGACAACGGGGACATTCCAAAAGTGCGCCGATAGCCGATGGGGATATTTTATACATCTAATTTGAGTATAGCTGAACTTTATGTAAAGTTTCAGGGATCAAACCTTTGGCTTTAATTTCTTCCTGCAAACCCAGGTAAAACGAAAGAGAAAAATCTTTATCTTCCAGATTACCCTTGATGGTTTTCTCCAGATAAGTTCTTGCCGCTTTATTGGGACAAACCAGGATTATCTCCGGAAAGGGTTTATCGGTATGGTCCTGCCAGTAGCGCTTTTCAAAGTAGTAGAGGTATTTTTTAATTCGTCTAAAAAGGTCTTTGGGAACAAAGTAGTCAAAGATATCCAGAAAATAGCGTTTGGTTACGCCGTTTTGGTCTTCAAGAGAAAAATATCCCGAGGGTTCGGGCAGAACCATAAATTTCATCCCGAAAAGATCGACTTTGGAATAAAAACCCAGCTTGGCTTTTGCTTTACTCGTTAAGCCTAAGAGGGAAATATAAATATCCGCCAGTAACAGGCAATGACGCTTAAACTGCAAGGAATTGCGGTACTCCGTCCAGACCCGATCAAGAAGCGACGCTTTTATCCCCTTAATTTCTTGGTGCGTTTTAAAATATTTTCTTCCGGCGGTTCCCAAAGAGTATAGAGCCGGCTCACCAGCAAATTTAAGGTCATAGTATCGTTTGAGATATTTTTTGGTGGTTAATTGGTTTAGCCAGAGATTAATACGGCTGTGATATTTATGATTAAGAAGGATTTGGATTTGAGAAGTAGTTAGAAAACGGAATCGATAAATTAAAAGGAGGATCTCTTCAAGTTTGGGATTTAGTTTAGCAGGAGTCTTTAGGTTTATTGTTCCCTTGTCGCTCATATATTGTTTCTCTCCTTATACTTGTATAAGGAATATATAGACAAGACTTTTTACTTAATTAGCCTCAAATTTAGTTAGATCCAGTGTCAAAAGTCGGACACTGGAAGTGACTTAAGTCAGGACGCTAATTGATTCGGAAACTTCTTCTTTTACCGGTCTCTTTGCTTTGGGAATTACCCTGGTTGCGACCGGGGCAATATATTCTTTGGCATACAAGGCGCGGGAGGATTGGATAAGCGACGTGAACCGGTCTTTATCTTTATTTACCTGAGTTAAAATAGTTTCCCCGGAGAAAGGTTCCCGGGGAGTAATCGCTGAAATCTTCATGTAGAACTTGTAGGAAGGTAGATTGGTTATCTCCCCCTTGTCAACATACGGTTCAAACTGCGGTAGCATCAGTTTTTCATCTTCAGGATTGGCACTTCGAAAACTGATGACTGTCCCCACATTGGCAATAATGACATTTGTGATATTGCGGTCTTTTTGCTGGGAAGTGGACTGCTCGGCCATGACCAGGTAAACCTTGTATTTTCTCGACTCGGAAAGCATCTGGATAAATGAGGGCGTGGCAAAGGTCTGAAATTCGTCTACGTAAACGTAATAAGTCTTTCTTTTCTCTTCATCGATTCTGGCTCTCTTAAGAGAAGCCAGCTGGATTTTAGTTAAGATCATGATTCCCAATACTTCAGACGTGTCTTCGCCCAGGCGGCCTTTAGACAGGTTGCAAACCAGGATCTTTCCCTTGTCCAGGATCTCATCAAAGTTAATCGTTGACCTGGGCTGCTCCAGAATTCTTTTAGCCGACGGGGAGAACAGGAAACGGCCGATTCTTGAGGTAATCGGTCCGATCATTTTTACCTTCTGGAAATCACCGGCTTTGCCAAATTCGTTTTTCCAGAAGTTCTGCAAATTTTCATCCGAGACCTCATTCATAGCCGACTTTTGAAATTCCGGATCGGTTAAAAGATGGTAAACGGTAAAGATGGTTGGATCTTTCAGGCACAGTGCCGTTTGGATTGTATTTCTTAAGATGTATTCAATCCGGTGGGCATGGGCAGACCAGACTTCGGAGAAGATTTTTCTAAACAGGGAAACCACGCTTTCAGTAATAAGCTCTTTTTCCCTTAAAAGCTCGTCTTCATCCAGTCCGGGAGTCAGTTCCAGGAGGTTCAGCCCAATCGGATATTTAATATCATCCGGGTTAAAGTAGATAAAATCCGAAATTCTATCGTTGGGAACACAGGCAATAATGCTTTCTGCCAGGTCGCCGTGAGGGTCAATAACACAGAGTCCCTTACCGTTTTTCAGGTCTTTGTCGACCATGGACATAATCATCGTGGTCTTGCCGGTACCGGTAGCGCCAATAATATACATGTGTTTTTCTCTTTCCTTATCCGTTAAGCCAATATCGGTAACCGTACCCCCGTAGCTGTTTTTGGCAAAAACATAATCAAGTTTGGTATTTTTCAACGATAGCGGCGCGGGCAGGTCTTTGGAATACACTTTTACCAGGTCTTCCGTCTGGGTTACCCTTTTAAAAGGAAAGTGGTAAAGATCGGAAACTTCAGTTAGGGAAAGATACAGGGAACTGGAATTTAAAAGCCAGGACAACCGCCTCTTTTGGAAGTTAAAAAGGTTGATTTTGTCCAGGATCCAGGGCAGAAGATTATATTTAACTTTCAAAGCTTGATATTTAGGTACCGAGAAAGTAGCCAAGGAGGAAACGAAACCATTTTTTCTTTCCCTTAGCTGATTTTTGTTCTTTACTATCAACAGTAATCTGACCGAAGTCTCAAAAAGCGGTTGCTCGATTTTCTCCTGGATACTTTTTACCGCCTGCTGTTCAAAGGTGTTATATGATCTTTTTGGTGCGGTATCGAAAGGATGCAGCAGCTTAGATAAAAGCGATAAGCCAGAGGTTAGCGGTTTAAAAAGCGACGGCAAGGGTATTCTTTCCAGGTATTTAAAAACATCATCACCGTGAAGAATTTTGTCGGAGATAGTTTCCGTTTCTTTTGGCTGGACCGGCGCCAGGACAATTTGGAAAGAGACTAATTCTCCGGGTTTGAGCTTGGTCATCATGCCGGTAATGTAGGCAATGGGATCGTGTTCTTCCAATATATTCTGCTTTTTCAAAGGATAGGCAAAATGATGGTTTAACCGGAAATCAAAGATTTTTTGGTAGCATGATCTGTCACAATTGCCAAAAAGATAATCATCGGCTTCTTTAACCGTTACCTGGGGAAGATAGGCTAAAAGGCTTTTTTTAATGTTGGTTTCTTCCTCCTTGGTAGTTCTTATGAAATAGCGGATTCCCTCGTTAAGAGTGGAGACAATTTCAAAAGAAAACACAGTTTTCTTGCCCACAATCTTATCGCCCAGGTATTTAATTTTTCCCAGCTCGTGGACGACTGAAAAAAGCTGGGTTGTGGTATAGGAGGTTTTATCCGTTAAAGCCGGAGGGGTTAGTTCCAAAAACACCGGTTTTTCACTAAGAGATCTTTGCAGGATAAAAAGCTTTCGTATTACAAAAATTAAAGCAAGTGCGATAACTATCCCAATAAGAAAGACCGGAGAGAAGAAGAAATAGTTCGAAGAGACAGAAATAAACCCCTCTTTAAGTAACGCTAAATAAGAAGAGAAATGACTAACTAAATACCCAGCCTCCAGGTTGTGCCAATTTATGTTTCCCATTTTAATGGGCAGGCTTTCCGGGCAAGATAAATTGTTAATGGCTTATCTACCGCCTAATATAGCAAATATTATTTGAAAGTAAAGCCTATAACGTTATTGAGAGAAGAATTAATTAGAACTCTGTAAACTTTTACTACAGTGAAGCCAGATCGTCTGTATCGGGAATATAAGTATATTCCCACTCGTTGGGACAGTTAACATCAATAAAATCTCTTAAATCCTCACGGCCAATAAGGTGGAAACAGTTACGAAGAATTGTTTTTCTTTCTTCATCCGATGCTGGCAGATCGGTATGGAGTATTAAATTTCTAAATTTAATATCGCCTTCTTTTATTTCAGATCCAAGAAATATCTGTCCGTAATAATAATCGACTTCCTGGTCAGGAAATTCCGTCTGACAAACCGCAACCCGCATTTCTTCGTGTCTTCTGGCATTAGCAAAGTACCATTTACCTTCAGTGATGGGGCTATTCTTAGGCCTGAAATAGCCTACGAATAAATATGGAAGAGAGCCGCCGACAATAGAATTGAAAATAAGATTGCCAAAACTACTCTTTAATTCATCGGCATAAAGCACGGGTGCATAGAAATGGCCCATCGGGCCCTCAAAATCTGTTCGTACTTTAGCTTCTTTTAAGGTCATATTAAATTCCCGTTATTATACTATAAGCTTTAGTTATCGACAATGGAGGTAAACCTAAAACAAAATGCCAAATACCCTTGACAAAGACTTAATTATTATAGTAAACTATCCATATAAGTGATAGTGTTATAAATAAGAGTTTAAGGATATGGAACAAGTAAAGAAACTAGAGACTGGAAAAGAGGATCAAAAGAAGCCTGCTATTACCCCCGCTACTGAAGAACGGCTCCGGATAATTGCCAATCTAATAATCGACCGGATTATTGAAGACCAGCAGTCCGGAAGCTTAAAGTTTAAAAACCTACCGGCAAAATAATATGGTTATTTACACACCAGAAAACGCCGTTGCCGCCATCAGAGTTTCCTCGACTAAACAAGGATTGCAGGGAGATTCCCCCCAGGCGCAAAAGGAACAGATTGAACAGTTTGCCCGCAACCACAACATTAATGTTAAAAAGTATTTCGTTTTTATGGAGTCGGCCTCGCATGAGGATCAGCCAGTCCAGGAAGCGATCGATTACTGCAAAAATCCAGACAATGATATCCAACTTTTCATTATCAAATCTATTGACCGGTTTACCCGCGGCGGTTCGTACTACTATGACTTTCTAAAAATGCAGCTGGTCAAATACAACGTCAAACTGGTGGATATTTACGGCATTGTCAGTAACCAGGAAGTGAATACCCTTGAGCATTTAGATATCAAATATGACTGGAGCGTCTATTCGCCAACAAAAAAGTCGGAAATTCTGGAGGCGGAACGGGCAAAAGATGAAATCCGGGATATTTTAACCAGAATGATCGGAGCCGAAATACGTTACGTTAGAATGGGCTACCGTGTATGCACCCCGCCCTTTGGGTATGCCAATGAAAAGACCGAAACAGCACATGGGAAAAGAGTTATTCTTAAAGCACACCCCCAGGAGTCGGAATGGATAATCCGGATGTTTGAACTTCGGGCGCGGGGAAACATGACCGACAGGGAGATTGTGGATGAAATTAACCGGCTCGGATTTAAAACGAGGAAGCAATATATACGAAATCCAAAGGATAAAACGCAGATTATCGGGACAAAAGGCGGGAAAGCATTGTGTTTGAAGCAGTTTTGGCGCTATATCGAAAACCCGGTCTATGCCGGAATTTCCATCCACAAGTGGACCGATGAAAAGCCCGTAAAAGGGCAGTTTACAGGCTTGGTGTGCTTGGATAAGTTTAATAAGGCAAATAAGGGAAAATTAACCATTACAGAGTCCGAAGGCGAGGTTAAAATCACCAGAAGGCAGCCAAAAGACTGGCAGCTTAAGAAATCTACCCGGAATCCGGAATATCCTTATAAAAAATACGTCCTTTGCCCTCTATGTAAAAAGCCCTTTTACGGTAGTGCTTCTAAAGGCAGATGGGGCGGTCATTTTGCCGCCTACCACTGCAACCGTGGCCATAAATACTTAAGAATCCCAACCAAGAAATTTGAGGAAACCATTCAGAATTTCGTCAAAGGATTGCACATTACCAAAGATTATATTCAAGCTCTGAAGGAAGAATCCCTGAAGGAGTGGAAAAACCGCATGGGAGAAAAGCAAAACGATTCGACGGAGCTTGGCAAAAGAATTGAGACCTTAAAACTGTCGATTGTTTCTTCTACAGAAAAAATAAAGCTACTTTCGTCAGAAATCGCCATTAAGGCCATCGAGGCGGATATTGTCAAGGCAGAGAAGGAAATTGAGCAGCTGGAAAGTACCAAACAGGAAAAAGACATGGAAATTATCAACATGGAGATCGTGCTGGATAACGTAACTTACTATATGGAGCACCTGGATGACCTGCTTCTTGGAACCCCTGATCCGCTGCGTCGTGCCGCTCTTTTCGGGGCATTATTCGAAAAAACACCCACTTACGATGAATTGGTGTTTGGAACCCCGAAATTAGAGCCATGTATCGCGCTAAGCGAGGACTTTTACCAGTCGCGATACCAGTTTGTGAGCCTGCAGGGACTCGAACCCTGAACCAATTCCTTAAGAGGGAACTGCTCTACCAGTTGAGCTACAGGCCCTTCGTCGCTGCGCTCCTCAGGTCAAGCCCTTTTTGTGAGCGCCTCCAATCAGTTCAATCTTTTTTTCTCGTCTCCATCCTTTAATTTCTCTTTCCCTTTTTGCGGCACTTACTTTGTTATTATGTTCTTCTCTATATACTAATTTTACAGGAACTTTTCCTCTTAGTGATTTTGCTCCTACCTTATTATTATGATTATTTACCCTTCTTTCCACATCGTTGCTAATTCCCGTATAAAGTGATCCATCCTTACATTCAACAATATAAACCCACCACATAATTTTTATTCCCGTATATCCACTAAAACGCATTAATCATGCGCCAGAGTGTTTACACCGAGACCGTCATTGACGATCGAAGTGTTTACACCGAGACCGCCAATGGCGGTCGAAGTGCTCCCGGAGGGAATCGAACCCCCATCATTGGTTCCGAAGACCAATACTTTATCCATTAAGCTACGGGAGCAATATGGTATATTATACTAAATAAATGATCGCTCTAATCGCTTATCTGGCTCTAGTCCTTGTCTTGCTGCTTTTCCTGGTGGGGATAAGTATTTATACATTATTCCTTATTTATTCTTCGCTAATGGGATCACCATATGTTCCCACAAAACAGAAGGAGGCAGAAATTATTCTTGCCGAGGCCTGTTTGAAAAAAGGGAAGTATTTGGTTGAGCTTGGTTGCGGCGACGGCCGGATATTACGAACGGCGGCCAAAAAATACCGGTTGCGGGGAACAGGGATCGATGTTAACCCCATACTTATTTTAATTGCCCGCATTAAGGCCCACTGGCAGAAATTAAAAGCGATCAAATTTCAGACAAAAAATATATTCAACACCGATATCCGCCAGGCGGATTATGTTTATTTATTTTTAATGCCCAATCTGATCGCCAAATTAAAACCCAAGCTTGAAGAAGAGCTGAAACCGAAATCGGTCGTTATTTCCCACGGTTTTCCGATCGAAGGCTGGAAAAAAGTGCAGTTCAAGAAACTCGATCGCCGTCCGTTCTCAACATACTACTACCGGTTGACCTGAGCTTACTCCCGACCGCCGCGTCTTCCCACTTCCCGCGCTCTTTCCGGATTATTGCGGAAATTACCCCCGCTATGTGAACCGCCGCGGCTTCTTTCCTCACGGGTAAGCTGATGGGCGCGGCCATTCGTTTGGGCCGCTTTACCGCCTTTTCGACCGGCTTGTTTATGTTGTTCCGTGTTGCCGAAATTTCCTCTGGCCATAATCTTTCACCGCCTTTCTACTTGCTACTATAAGTAAAAAACATCAAGCACGATCATAAAAGGAGTAATAAGTTGGTAAGAGCGGGTTGTTGTATAATAAATATATGATTGCTAAAGGAGTTAAATACGGCATTATATTTATCTGTCTGTTTTCCATCAATCTGTTGATTGTCAATAAATTTTATAGTAATAGTCAGAAACAGGCGCATGTCCAAAAAATCCTTGATGAAATCGCCGAAGCGACCAACCCGCAAAACCAATTCCAGTATTCCGGTAATCCCTATGTTCTTGGCGTGTATCAAACCAATGTGTCCTTCGGCGACAGCCGTGTCGCCAACCTAAAGAGTTTTTTCCGTAAATATAATTCGCCGCTTTATGATTATGCCGATCTGATCGTTCAGGTTTCCGATCAAAACGGTTTCGATTACCGGCTGTTGCCGGCGATTGCCATGCAGGAATCTAATGTCTGCCGGTTTATTCCTGACGATTCGCACAATTGCTGGGGCTGGGGAATATATGGCAGTACGGTAACTAAATTCGATAGTTATGACAATGCAATTAAAGCAGTTGCCGCGGGAATCAAGAAAGATTATATCGATAAGGGGTTGGTGACGGCTTCAGCCATTATGGAAAAGTATACGCCTTCTTCAAACGGCAGCTGGGCTCACGGAGTTAACACCTTTCTGCGTGCACTAGAATAAGCAAACACAATCATTCAGAAAATTAATTTATTAGCAAGTATTGGTCAGACTTAATCATTGTACGGATCGTGCCGATTGCAGTTCCTGTGACAACGAGTACTGCGTTCCTTGTTTCTTGGAACGGGAAGCAAAAAGTGAACCGCGTTTCTTTTTTTTGGAAGAAAGCGCGGCCAACCAAGTCCGTGATTCGCCGATTTTAGCGCGAAGAGTCCTTAAAATGGAAAGGACCAATTCCATAAAACGGACATGATACATTCCCGGCTTGTCCGGCAGACTCTCGACGGAAATTTTTTCAATATCTTTCACTTCATTGATAAGCGCCTTGTCCGCTCTCTTGATAAGCTCAATTTCCCTTTTTATCTGCTCGGTGAGGTCTTTGATTTCTTTTTTAATCAGGGTATTTTCGTAGTGTTCCTGGTAGCTAAACAGTTTGAACTCCTTTTTTTGCGTTTTTGGCGTAGCCGGTTTTTCGAAAGGGTAATCCGGATATTCTGGCTGGCCGAAGAACTGGTCGAGGAAACCGTCGCTGCTGCGATCACGTATTGACTCTAAAGTATCTTTCTGGAGTTTGTTTTGCGTCTTGCCGGTGCCAGACGATTTATTCACCATGCGCCCATTTTACTATAGGGCCAAAAGGAAATCAAGCGTTTTTTGTTTACGCAGGATTGTCGCGTAATAATAACTATTCTGCTTGGCCGCCTCCCGTTCTTTTTCATTGGTGATATTGCCTAAAAGTTTATTGATTTCTTCCGGCTCAACAGTGACTTTTTCCTTTTCGGCAATCTCCGACAGGACAAACTCCAGTTTGTAAGTATCTTCTATTTCCTGACGATACCGTTTTTTAAGATCGTCAATCGTGGTATTCTTCGATTTCAAATAGGCATCCACAGTTAGGCCGATCTTTTGCACATCGTCGACTAACCGGCTCAGGCGCTGGTTTAGCTCTTCTTCGACAACCAGATCGGAAATTTCAAATTTCGTTTCTTTAAGAACGGCCGCCAGAATCTCGTTAAGCGTTTTTTCCTTGTTTTCCGTCTCTTTTTTCGGCTCCTCGCCATTACCCGGCACCCAGATATCTTTTTTCTTGTTATCCGCTTTTATTTTCTTGACCGCTTCTTTATAGTTACCCAGGTCGACAAGCGGTTTTTCGGCAATGATGAATTTAATCTCCCAGTCCTGACCTTCTTTGGCCGAAGTCAGGTCAACTCGGGGAGACATAATCGGCTGGAGATTTTCCTTTTTAACAATCTCTTCATATATTCGCGGAAGAAGGTCATTGAGCATTTCTTTAAGAATATCTTCCTTGGAGATATGTTTTTTGGCGATTTCCGCCGGTGCTTTACCTTTGCGGAAGCCTTCGACGGTCAGTCCCGACTGCAGGTGGGTAAACGCTTTTTTTCGTTCTTCTTCGATGTCTTTAAGCGGAATCGTAACGATAATTTCGGTTGTCCTTTTCGGCGCTGCCGTTTTTTTGTAAGTATACATACAGAATTATAATTCTACTTTATTTTCACTCAAAAACAACGGCAATTTGTCTTCTTCCTGCCGAAATTGATTGATAAAATTCTGTACTCTAATCGCCCAAGTCGGGCTTTCCGAATAAATCCGGCCGATTGCCGGCACACTGGTAGCACCGCGATTGATATAATTTAAGCGCAGACCTTGAGCGACGGTATCGATGCTTTGGCTCCAGTTATCAAATTTTATATAGCCACCACCCCAACCGAAAGGATTGTAAGAATCGGGATAAACAAACTGGCCGAAAGTCGATTCCAAACCGGCGATAGACGGCAGCAGGTAACAATCAAGGTTATATTTTTGACAGGCATCGATGAAGCTGTCAACTTCATTAGCAAGCGGCGAATTATACCTCTCAAGAACAGTCCTTAGAACAATTTTAGTCCTATATATTTTATTGACATTATAGACAATATTGTTACTAACCGAAGCGATCTGGATTTGCGCGGAACTGCCCGCGACGCCATCGGCATGGACGGGTATGACGAATAGAAATAGAAAAATTATTGGCAACAAAACTTTGGTTATTTTATCCATAAAAAAATCCTAAAGCTTCTCAAAAATTTTGAGCAACCTTAGGATCTGAAGAGTATTATAGCACAAGATTATAGGATTGTCAATTCCCATTTACGGGCGTAGTTTATAATACACATATGAAAAACAAAGCAAAGGAGGGTAATGAACCGGTAATATCCTTCACCACTTTCAGCTTCGGTTGCCGGGTAAATGAAGCTGAGCGCCAGGCGCTGGAATCGAGGCTAATCGAGGCTGGCTACACCTTCGACAACCGCCATCCGGACGTTTGCTTCATCCATACTTGTGCTGTCACCGCCAAGGCAGTACGCGAAGCCAGGCAGCTTATTTACCAACTTCAGCGACAGTATCCCAAGGCTAAAATAATTGTCACCGGATGCGCGGCAGCATACTGGCGGAAAAACGCCCTTCCTCCTTTGTCATCCCAAGTGACCATTAGCGAATCGAGGGATCCCTCAACGCTTATTTTAAAAGGAAATCGGGGGATTCCCCGGCTCCAGCAATCACCGGTCGGAATGATGAATAATAACAAAATGATAAAGAGCGGACGATTGCTTCTCAAAATCCAGGATGGCTGTCAGCGGTTCTGTACCTACTGTATCGTCCCATATCTTCGCGGCCGGCCGAAATCAGAAACAATTCAGAATTTAGAATTCAGAGTTAAGAATTTCGAAACAAAAATACAGGAAGTAATACTGACAGCAATTAATACTGAAGCGTTCGGTTACGACACGGGCGAGAAATTCACTGATTTGTTAAAGACAATTATCGATAAAACAACCGTTCCCCGGATTAGCTGCGGTTCGATCAACCCGTGGAGCGTCAACGACGATTTTTTGCGGTTTTATAAAAAAAATCTGACCCGTAACCGTTTCGTTAATTTTTTTCATATTCCGCTCCAGTCCGGATCGAATAAAATCCTGGCGCTCATGAAAAGGGGATACACGGCGGAGGAATTTATGAAAAAAGTCAACGCGATACACAAAATCAATCCGTTTGCCCTTATTGCGACGGACGTTATCGTCGGCTTCCTCGATGAAACGGAAAAAGACTTTGAAGATACCTACCGCTTCCTGGAAAAATCGCCGATTGCCAAATTCCATATCTTTCGCTACTCAAAGCGGGACAATACCGCCGCCTGTTTTATGGCCAAAAGATTACGAGAACCGCAGGCCGCTGTTAAAAACGAACGGGCCAAACGGCTGAAAGCGCTTGGCGACCGGAAATATAACCAGTTCTTAAGCGCATTGATTGATTATAATTCCACGGCACTTTTTATCGATAAACGGGAAGACGGCTATCAAAAAGCACTTCTGGACAACCAGATCCCGGCCTGGATAAAAGCGGAAAAGAATCTTAACGGCCATATAAAAAACGTGCGCATAACGGAGTTTAAAAAGGGAGAATTGTTTGGTAAAATTGACTGAATAGGAGCCGTAGCTCAGTTGGCTAGAGCGTTACATTGACATTGTAAAGGTCACAGGTTCAAGTCCTGTCGGCTCCACCATGAAAATACGAAATATTAATTCCACTACCGCTACCGACTCCTGAAGGAGGAGTAGTGTCATGGCAGCAATATCCCTCCGAGAGGAGGGTTTTTTTATGCTATAGTAATAATAGTTTATAATAAACTCTATATGGAAAACCAAAATCTGAAAAATTTACGGCATTCCTGCGCCCATTTGTTGGCGGCAGCCGTTATGAATTTATGGCCGGATGCGAAGCGGACGATCGGCCCGGCGATCGACAACGGCTTCTATTTTGACTTCGAATTTTCCCATCCGATCTCGGAAGCCGATTTCCCGAAGATCGAACAGAAAATGCACGAAATCGCCAAACAATGGGACAAATTCGTACGGCACGAATTACCGGCCGAGGAAGCCAAAAATGAATATCCGGATAATCCGTACAAACATGAGCTGATTGATGAAATCGCCAAAAAGGGCGAAAAAATAAGTTTTTACAAATCCGGTGATTATTGGGATTTATGTGAAGGTGGACATGTCGATAATCCCAAAGAACAACTAAAATATTTTAAATTGCTATCGATTGCCGGCGCCTACTGGCGGGGGAATGAAAAGAATAAAATGCTGACACGTATTTACGGCACTTGTTTTTCAACCAAGGAAGAACTGGACAAATATTTATGGCAACTGGAAGAGGCGAAAAAGCGCGATCATCGCCGCCTGGGTCAGGAACTGGAACTATTTACGATTTCTCCCCAAGTGGGACAGGGATTGACGCTTTGGTTGCCTAAAGGCGCTACTATCCGGCGTCAGATCGAGGATTACATGGTCCGGGAACAAACGAAACTCGGTTTCCAGCACGTTTACAGCCCGCATATCGGCCTGAAGACTTTGTGGGAAAGAAGCGGCCATTGGGATTTGTACCGCGATAAAATGTACACCCCGATGGCAATGGAAGACAACGAATTTCTCGTCAAACCGATGACCTGCCCGATGCATATCCAGTCGTACTTGTTTAAACCGCGCTCCTACCGCGATTTGCCTTTCCGGATCGCCGAAATTGCCGCTGTTTACCGCTACGAGAAATCGGGTGAACTAAACGGTTTGCTTCGCGTCCGGGCGTTTACGCAGGACGATGCCCATATCTTCTGTACCGAGGAACAGGCAGTAGACGAGTTCCTGACTGTCTTTAATTTCATTCAGCGGCTTTATAAGGTCTTTGGTTTTGACAATTACCGTGTCCGACTCGGCGTGCGTTCTAAAAAGGAAAAATACCTCGGTAGCGACGAATTGTGGGAAAGGGCCCAGAAAAAAGCGATTGACGCTCTCGAAAAAAGCGGGTCGCAATATTTCATATCCGAAGGCGATGCCGCTTTTTATGGACCGAAGGCTGATTTCCTGATTAAAGACGCTCTCGGTCGTGAATGGCAATGCGGCACCGTCCAGATTGATTTCATGCTGCCGGAAAGATTTGGTTTGAAATATATCGGCTCGGACGGCCAGGAGAAAACACCGGTCATGATTCACCGGGCGCCGCTTGGATCTTTGGAAAGATTCCTGGCGATCTTGATCGAAAATTATGCCGGTGCTTTCCCGGTCTGGTTATCCCCGGTCCAGGTAGCGATTTTACCGGTTTCCGACAAATTTTTGGACTATGTCGGGCGGATAAAAACCGAGTTTGAGAAATCCGGTGTTCGGGCGGAAATAAATTCCGACAACCTGACGCTGGGCAAGAAAATCCGTCAATCCACCTTGCAAAAAATCCCCTATATGGTTATAATAGGAGAAAAGGAAGCAGGTTCTGCAGGGATGAATTTAAAATCGCCGGCAGTAATTTCGGTTCGAACGCGTGAAGGCAAAGATTTAGGTCAGATGCCGATTAATGAGTTTCTTAAAAAAATAAAGGATCAAATTGAGAATCATTCGTAGGCCATATCAGCCCAGGAAATATTATTACACCAATTACCGGATTGAGGCACCGACCTTGCGGGTAATTGACGATCAGGCAAAACAGATCGGCGTGATGACCAAGGCTGAAGCCCTGCGGATCGCCCTGGAGAAAGAATTGGATCTGGTATTGATTGCGCCGCAAGCGCAACCGCCGGTTGCCAAGATAATCGATTTCAAAAAGTTTCTGTATCAGGAAGAAAAGAAACAAAAAGAAGCCAAAAAAGGCGTCAAAAAAAGCACCGTCAAGGATCTTAGTTTGTCTCTTTTTATCGGTCCGGCCGATTTGGAAAGGCTGGAACATAAGGGCCATGAATTTCTTGATGGAGGACACCAATTGCGCATAAATTTGACCCTTCGGGGTCGGGAAATGGGTAAGAAACCCATGGCTTTTGATTTAGTCAGAAAATTTATCGTCAGTTTGGGTGAAATCAATATTTCCAAGGAGCCGAAAATTGAAGGAAGGGTGATCCGGGCCGTTGTCGCACGGAAAAAATAATATAAACATTTATGGGAAAACAAAAAACCAGAAAATCCGCCGTCGCCAGATTTAAAGTATCGGGTAACGGCAAATTGATGCACCGATCGCCGTTTCGCCGGCATTTACGCTCAAACAAAAGCAAACGGGCATTGCGTAGCTTGAAACAAATGAAATCCATAACGGGAACATTTAAGAACAAGTTGAAAAAAATGCTTGGTGTTTAAAAATTGAAAGTTAAATATTGAAAATTATTTAATATGGTCAGAGTAAAGGGCGGAATGACAACTCGCAGGCGGCACAAAAAAATTTTGAAGCTGGCCAAAGGCTATTGGATGACCCGCCACAAGCAATTCAAAAAAGCAAAAGAAGCCGTATTGCATGCCGGTGAATATGCTTTTGCCGGAAGAAAGTTGAAAAAAAGGGATTTCCGTTCATTATGGATTATCCGGTTGAATGCGGCACTTCGCACAATGGGAATGACCTACAGTCAATTTATCAGCCGGTTGAAAACAAAAAAGGTAGGACTCGACCGGAAAATTCTTGCTCAAATCGCCGTCGAAAACCCGCAGGTCTTCGAAAAGATTGTGGATAAAATCAAATAATACTCATTTCGTAACAATACGCTGGTTTTACTATAGGGAATTAAGTTTGTATATTTAAAGAAGAAAACATATTGTATTGCGCCGTATACCTTCATTTGTGGATTATAATCCATAGACAAAAATCCAATTCCAGTGTATTGTTACATGATATATGGTTAGAATATTCCCGTACCGAATCGGGCCGGAATCATACGAAAAAATTTTCTCCGTATTTTATGAGGTTGTCGGCCATAATCGTAATAAAACCGAATTCAATAAAATATTATTCGAACTTTTAAGCCCGTCTGAAAGAGTAATGATTGTAAAACGGATCGCGATTGTTTACCTGTTGCTGAAAGAGGTTGACTGCGAGATTATAAAAAAAGTTTTAAAGGTTTCCTTCACCACGATTTCCAAGTACCGGATTATGATGGAATCCAGCCATGGTATAGTACCGGCGTTAAAAGATATTATCTCTATAGATAAGATCGCTTTGTTATTTGAACAATTATTTAATGATATTTTTGCTCCTGGAGTCTATAGAGCAAGTTGGTCCGCTGCTTGGCAGCGAAAATTCCGTCTTGAGCGCAAAAAAGAAACTGGTCTCTGATTCCAGTGTAACAATACGCTGGTTTTACTATGGGAGATATTCTTACATAGTTGTTTTTTAAATTCTATTTGGCTATAATTTGCTTTAATGGAAGATTTTACAAGTGAAGCAGGTAAAATTCAAAAAGAGATTGATAAGATAAGCTCTATCGCTCCTTTAGACCAGCTGCAGATTAAGTACTTAGGAAGAAACGGCATTATCAACAACCTGCTCAAAGACATTAAAAATGTTCCGGCGGAAGAAAAAAAAGATTACGGGCAAAAACTAAACGAGCTAAAAAGCTCAATTGGCCGGCTGATCGAAACCAAAAAACAGGAATTGTTGGAAAAAAGCGGGACGGAACAGACGGTCGATATCACCCTCCCCGGCAAACCGTATCTGCATGGGACCCTCCATCCGATCACTTACGCTATCGAGGAAATCAGCCGGATTTTCGAAAAGATCGGTTTTGTCCGCATGTCTTATCCGGAAGTCGAATGGGAATATTATTCTTTTGAGGCCCTTAATATGCCCAAAGGCCATCCGGCCCGCGACGATTTCGAAACGTTTTATATCGATGTTCCCGAACACGCGAAATTGGCTAAAATGGTCCTGACACCGCATACGTCGTCCGGACAGGTGCGGGAAATGGAACGAGTGAGGAAAACCCTGCCTGCCGGCAGGCAGGCGCCGATTCGGATGATCAATATCGCCAAATGCTACCGCCGCAACTGGGATGCCACCCATGCACCGATGTTCTACCAGTTCGAGGGAATGGTGGTCGACCGCGGAATCAATATTACTCACCTAAAAGGAACAATTGATTATTTCGCCAAGAATTTCTTTGGTCCGGATCGCGAGATCCGGCTGCGTCCGCATCATTTTCAATTTACCGAGCCGTCTTTCGAAACTGATATATCATGCAATGTATGCGGTGGAACCGGAACGGTTAATGGCAAAAAGTGTCGCGTCTGCAAATCCGGCTGGCTGGAACTTGGGGGATCGGGAATGATCCATCCCAATGTCCTGCGCGCCGGCGGTATCGATCCCGATGTCTATACCGGTTGGGCTTTTGGCTTCGGGCCGGAACGGTGTCTGATGATGAAGTTGGGATTATCGGAAATCAGGGATTTGTACAGCGGGGATATCCGATTCCTCAAGCAATTTTAACCGATTATAAACTCGAGACAGTATTCCTATATAATAAAAATAATACTTTTAGCCTTAAACCATATAAAATATTCGGAAGTTAAATATACGAATAAATGTGAATCACAAAAAGTATTGGCAAATACCGGCTAATCTGCCAATCATTCGCCGGTTAACATCTATTCGCACCCTGTCTGTAAGGTCGACTCTCCTTTATTCCTTTGCTGCCCTTATCATTCTTACCGGCATTTTCCTTTTTCTTAAATACGGCCATTCCGTCTATGCTGTCCCTTGGCCGGGAGAGCTTTCTGACTGGGGAAAAAGAAAACAGTTAACCTTGGTGAATAATACCAGCGGTAATCCGACACTGACAACCGGCACCACTTATCAAATTAATCTGGATACCCAGTCGTTGGGGAAGCTAAACCAAGTCATGAGCTCATGCGATGATGTGAGGATCTTTGACTATCCCTTAACGGCAGTACAGGTAAAAACTCTTTATAATGAAAATGCGGCGGTAAGATTTGGACCTTAACAACTGACTATAACTATGAAAACGTTTAAAATTAAATCTTTGTCTAAATTAATCGCAATAACTTTATTGATATTTCTGATAATTTTCCTTGTCCATAAAGCCTCTGATTTGCTATATGACCAACAGATTCTTTCCTCCTTAGAAAAAACAAAAACCATCACTCAGGATACTATTAACAAAAACCAGGATCTTTCTGAAGCAAATAAACTATTTGAATTTCCTGATGACCAAACAGGCACTTTTGGCATAATTAAAGATATTAAGCTTCTTCGGAATAAAAATCCCTTATTTGCCAACGCTCAAGCAGGAGATATTTTAATTATTTACAATAACTGGACCATAATTTATGATCCAGGCATTAAAACCATTATTAGTCTTACAAAAACAGGTCTTTTAAAACCATGAGGTCGGTTAATTTAATAATTCTATTTTCAGCCGTTTTTATATTTTTTTTGGGGCTGTTTCTCTTTTTCCCAAAACAAGTCCAAGCTGCTACTGCAACTTGGACTAATGGAGGTGGGGATGGACTCTGGACGACCTGCGGTAACTGGTCAGGAGGAACAGGTACTAACGGCTGTCCAGGCACCTCGGACGTTGCCACCTTTAATTCCGCTTCTACTGCTAACTCTACCATTCCCGCTGGTTCTGTTATCTCTGTAGCAGGAGTGTCTATAGATATTACCTATTCCGGCAGCATCACCCAAACCACTACCGCCACTATTACTTTAGGAGCTTCCGGCTGGTCTCAAACAGGAGGAACATTTACCGGAGGTTCAGGAAGCATCACTATTAATCCCGGCAGTAGTTACTTTACATATTCTCTTACCGGCGGAACTTTTACTTCAACAAGCGGAAATTTCCTCCTCATGGGAGGTGCTGCCGGTTCAGTTTTCACCATCAACGGAGGTACTTTTAACCACAATACCGGGACGGTTATTTTTGCCAAAGGCGGAAACGCCAACGCTGCCACAATCACGGGTTCAGCTACTTTTTATAAATTAAGTTTCGGAAACAATACCTTCAATGATTCTTATAATTTAGCTGCGGGTACGACATTAACTGTCAATAATACACTTACTTTTAATGTAAATAATAGCGGTTCTGTTAACGGCCCGGGAAATATTATCGCTCTGGGAGACATCACTACCCTAAACAATATGGGAGTTAACGGAACAGCTGTAATAACTGTTCGGGGAACCACAGATCAAACAATTACCGGAGGAGTTATCGATTATCCAGCTATTCCATCTCTAACAATCAATAAAACCTCAGGTAATCTAATTTTGGTTAACAATATCAGAATGGGAAACACATTAACTTATATCGCCGGTAATGTGATAACGACCGGAAGTACTCTTTTACTTGCACCTCCTTGCAGTACCTCCACTGTAGCAGGTTCTATCACTTTATATAATGTATTAATTCAAAACAATTCTTCAAATTGCGGAAGTTCTGTTACATTCACCTCGGGGACAGTCATGACAGTGGCTGGGACTTTAACTATGCAACGCAATGGAACAAGTGGTTTAAACATTAATGGCCCGGGCACAATCGTCGCTCAAGGCAATGTTATTGCTGATACTGGGAGCACAATCACTGGTAACACTTCCCTTACCATGTCTGGAACAAATAACCAGAATTTAACCCAAATCTCAAATTTTCCTACTGGTACTTTTACCATTAATAAATCTTCTGGGATTGTGACCCTCGGTTCTGATATTAATTTATCTGGTTTAAACCAAGCTCTGCTTTTTTCTTCTGGAACTTTAAACATGTCTACCTACAGCTTAGCAACCAACGGAGTTTTTACCATTGGGGGAACTCTAATCCAAAGTTCAGGAAACGTTCAGGCAGGAACTTTTGTTATCAGCAAAAGTGGTATATGGAAAAACACCTCGTCAGGGGGGATGGTAGTCGGTTCCGGAGGAGTTACCAATAATGGTTCTATGAATTTTGGGAGCTTAACCAACTGTGGCAACCAAAGTACTATTGCTATCACTTCTTCCTCTCCTGGCAGCGCCAGAACATGGGCTGGTATCGGCACTTATGCTTTTTATAACCTTAGTGTAACTGACCAAAATGAAAACCCCTGGAAAGGGAAAACGGTGGCTTTTTCTTCTACTACCTCTAATTCTAACTTTTTGATCAATTCCAGCTGTCCTACTCCCCCTACTTTAAACTGGCATTTGGATGACGGTCAAGGAAGTACTGCTTTTGATGCCTCCCCCAATAAAAATAACGGCATAATAAGTAATGCCACTTGGGTCAACGAAGACCAGTGTGTTTATGGAAAATGTTTAAGTTTTAGTGGTTCCTCTTCTGCCAAAGTTACGGCCGGCAGCTCTTTAACTAATGTTCAAACCATCTCTTTTTGGGTTAAACCTAAAACAACTACCGAATCTATCATGGATCTGGATGAAGGTACACACACAATTACTATCTCCTCTGGCATTTTAACAGCTAATGGTTTTTCAGGTACTCCTACCTATTATGTTAATGGAAAATCTACCAGAACTATTATAGCTGGCAATTGGCAACATGTAGAAATTACTATTGGTTCTGGTTCTGCTATCAATGCATCTTCTATTAAAGCAGGTTTTGACAACACCAACTACTTTAACGGCTTTCTTGATGAGATTAAGTTTTATAATTATATCCGGTCTTCCAGTCAAGCCAAGGCCGACTATAACTCAGTAGGTTCAATTTCCGGAACCTCAGTTTCCTTAGGTTCAGGCAATTCTGTTTATCTTTCTCAGGGTCTGGTCGGCTATTGGAAAATGGATGAAAGCAGTTGGAACGGGACTCCGGGTGAAGTCAAAGACGCCAGCGGCAACGGGAATAATGGGACAGCCGCCTGCACGGGCACCGGATGTACATTGCCTACTTTGGCTGCTGGGAAATTTGGGAATTCCGGTTATTTCAGTTATTCCGGCTCTACCTATAACTACGGAAAAGTTGATACAGGAAGCATTGATTTTGGTGACCGAACACAAGTTACGATTTCTGCTTGGACATATGAATCATCTCGACCAAGTTGGTGGTTTAACTATGTCGGTCAATATCTTAGTTGCAACGGTAGTGTTACTGAAGGTGGTCTAGCCAACGGCTATATGGGTACCGGGTTTAAGCTACCTATGAGTGATGGTAAGTGTTATGCTGCTGCCGGCTCAGCTCCCCCACTTAATGGATGGCATTTCATGACCGGTACATATGACGGTAAATATGTTAGATATTTCTTGGATGGAGTTCTAAAAGCATCGACTGCCGCAACTGGTACTCATAAATTGAATCAAAATTATCAAACTAATATTTACTTTGGCGAAGGTGATTCATCACATCATTTTATAGGCAATGTGGACGAAGTCCGAATCTACAACCGCGCCCTTTCTCCGGCCGAAGTCCGGCAGCTTTACAATTTTGCTCCGGGACCGGTTGCCTACTATAAATTTGATGAAGGGAAAAACGGTACCTGCGGCAGCGGCAAGGATGTTTGCGATACCAGCGGCAATGCCAATGACGGCAGCTGGAATGGGACAGGGACAAACCACTGGACCACCGGCAAATACGGTAAAGCGGGAGGATTTAACGGGAGTAACGATTATGTTTCGGGTAGTAATGCAATTGTCCTAAACAACATGACAGTCGAAGCGTGGGTAAAGACAAAGATAAACAACTACAGTGTCGGAGGAACGATTGTAGAGGGACAATATAACAATGGCGGACCATTCTATTTTAGTATTAATGGCAGTAATCCGATGATTTGGTATCACACTACCTCAGTAACAAGCTTTGGAGGCAGTACTTCTGTTAGTGACGGACTGTGGCATCATGTGGCTTTTACTTTTGATGGAACAACAGGAATTATATATACCGACGGAAAACACGACGGTCAGTCCACCGCAATTAGTGGAAATTTGGCCTCTATGCCGTCGGCTCCTTTAATTGGCAAAGAAGCTGGTAATAGGTGGTATTTCAACGGTTCCCTTGATGACGTCAAAATTTACAACTACGCCCGCACTCCCGACCAGATTATGGAAGACATGAATGCAAGAACCGATAGCGGTGTCTCTTTGCAGGGAGTAACCTCTTTCGGCAAAGGGCCGGTTGGTTACTGGAAGATGGATGAAGGCTATGGTACGACCGCCCATGATTCTTCAGGAAACGGCAAAGACGGAACGATAAACGGCGCTTCTTGGAGCCAAAACGGGAAATTCGGGAAAGCACTAAAATTCCGAAATGCCGCTTCTGACCGTGTAGTCACACCCTTAGCCAGCAATTTAACCAATAATATGGCCATGTCCGCCTGGGTCAATTGGCAGGGAGGAACAGGCGGAATTCAAGATATCCTTTTTAACGGAAGTTATGACAACGGAACTGGTTGGGCTGTTGAAGTTAATAGTGCCGACAGTAACCATCTGGCCATCCTTTGCCACAATGTGGATACGGCAACCAGCACGGTAACGTTACCTACTAATTCCTGGCAACATTTGGTAGTTCAAAAAAATAATGGTACATGGGAAATGTATATAAACGGGGTGAAGAAGACGCTTGGTGGCGGAACAACCTGCAATCCCAATACGCCAACCATTGAAACAGTTATTGGCAATTATAACTCTGCCGGGCCAACGGGATCCTTTAACGGTCTTATTGACGAGGTTAAAATCTACAACTACGCCCTGACCTCTGATGAAGTTTTGACCGAATACAATCACGGCTCAGCCCTCATCCTTGGCGCTCTCGGCTCTAATTCCTCTTATTCCCCTAATTCTTCCGCTCAACAATACTGCGTCCCGGGCAGTTCCGACCCCTGCGCCGCACCGGTGGCGGAGTGGAATTTTGAGGAAGGGAAAAACGGCACCTGTACCGGCGGGAAAGACGTTTGCGACACCTCGGGCAACGGCAACGATGGGACATGGAGCGGGACCGGTACAAATCATTGGACCACCGGCAAATTCGGCAAGGCAGGTTTATTTAATGGGAGCAATGATTGGGTTTCTGCACCAAATAGCACATCTATTCAAAACTTACCGAATAGTGATTTTACGTTCGAGATGTGGATGAATGTTCCAAATTGGAATCAGAAAGAGTATTTCTCTAAAGGAGCTTGGAACTATGGTTGGAATATCAGTGGTGAATATGGTTTGCCAGAATTCTGGATTGTTTTTCCGACCGCAACTGCAACAGCAAGCCCAGCAACAGCCCCATCCGTAAACATGTGGCATCATTATGCCTGGGTATTTAGCACAGCTACACAGTCGTTTGTTCTCTATGTCGATGGAGTAAGACAAGCTTTATCTATTTATTCTCAAAATGGTTCAGGTACTTATGCAGGAGATTCAAGTTACAATTTGGTTGCTGGGGCGAGATCGGCTGATAAGGCCATACCAATGTCTGGTTCCATTGACGATGTCAAAATTTATAACTACGCCCGTACTCCCGCCCAGATTGCCTGGGACTATAACCGGGGGGAACCGGTAGCATGGTACAAATTCAATGAGTGCACAGGGACAAACATTCATGATTCAAGCGGGAATAATTTGACAGGAACGTTAGCTACCGGTTCCTTGACGGCCGGCACCTGCAGCGATGGCACCAATACAACTATTTGGAATAAAGGAGCCACCGGTAAATATGGGGCAAGCCTTTATTTGGACGGGAGTAATGACCAGGTTAATTTTTCAAGCGGACCGGATATAAGCGGTTCACAGGGAACAATTTCGTTTTGGATAGATCCCAGCGATCTTTCCGGTGATTCCGAGCAGGGAGTTTACGGAAATTCGGCGGGAAGCTATATGTTCCAAAAAAGCTGGGCCTCGACCGGTTTCAGCTTTTGGATTGACAATTACTCTGTTGACCTTAATGCCGGTGATATTCCTCAGGGAGCCTGGACGCATGTAACCCTTACCTGGGATGATGTGGCTATGGTCAGAAACATTTATCTTAATGGAGCATTGAAGGTCCATAACACTTCTTGGTTCGACACGCCCGCTGCTACATTGGCTTTTATCGGTAACCGTGATTCAGGAGGCAAAAGGTTCAAAGGCCAGGTAGATGATTTTAGAATTTACAACTATGTTCTGACATCTACCCAGATTAAAGCACTTTATAATAATAACGCGGCGGTAAGATTTGGACCTTAATCAGAGGTAAAAACATTATATAATGTAATCATTAATAATGAATATTAAAATTACTCATAACTGGCTTCTTGAGTACCTTGATACCAAGGCTACCCCCGATGAAATCCAGAAGTATCTGTCGCTTTGCGGCCCGTCGGTCGAGCGGGTGGAAAAAATGGGGGATGATTATGTCTATGAAATCGAAATCACCAGCAATCGCATCGATACCGCCTCGGTTGTCGGCATCGCCCGCGAGGCTTATGCCATATTGAACCGTTTCGGAATTGAAGCGAATTTGCGACCAGTTCAAGCACCACCGCCAAAAACCGATGACAATCACTTGCCGCTGGAAATCCGTGATGATAAACGCCTGGAAACGCGGGTCGTCTCGGCAGTCATGGACAACATCCAAATCAAACAATCTCCGTCATACATAAAAAAAAGATTGGAAGCCATCGGTATCCGCTCCCTCAATAACATCATCGATATCACCAATTACGTCATGGTCGAATTGGGCCATCCGACGCATGTCATGGATTACGATCGCATCAAAACCGGCAAGCTCATATTTCGCCGAGCGATAAAAGGAGAAACACTGACGACCCTTGACGGGAAAAATCATATCCTGAATGAAAAAGATATCGTAGTTGATGATGGCAGCGGAAGAATTGTTGATTTACCGGGGATCATGGGCACGGAAAACAGTGTCGTTAACGATTCAACAAAGCGGACGGTAATTTTTATCGAATCAAACAAGCCGCAAACTACTCGCCAAACTTCGATGCGTCTGGGAATCCGGACAATGGCCGCCACCTATGAGGAAAAAGATGTCGACCCGGAGTTATCCCGGATTGCTCTTTATCGGGTAATCCAGCTATTTCAGGAAATAGCCGGAGCCCGGCTGGCCGGCCAACCGATCGATATTTATCATGAACCGGTCAAACCTAAGTCATTATCAATAACGGTAACTGATGTCGAAAGACTGATTGGCGTCGAAATACCTAAAAAAGACATTATCGATATTTTAGTCAACCTCGAATTTGTTTTGCAACAGGATAAAGATGATACGCTTACGTTTCTTATACCGTCATACCGGATGCACGAAGTAACGATTAAAGAAGACCTGATTGAGGAAATCGCCCGGATTTACGGTTATTTCCGGCTGCCGAATAACCTTCAGCCGATGGTTTATGTCAAACAGCCCAAGGAGCTGGAAAATCTTTTTCTTTACGAAAGCAAAATAAAATATTTCCTCAAACATCTCGGTCTGCGTGAAGTCGTTAATTATTCGATGGTTTCGGAGGAAATGATCAATGATAACGGATTAGCCGGTATTACTCATTTAAGACTAAAAAACACAATTTCCGAACAAATCGAATATATGCGCCTGTCGCTTTTACCTTCCCTGATTAAAAACATTAAAGACAATGAAGGAAAGGAATCGGAACTGAAGTTTTTTGAGATCGGAAAGACATATGAACCGGTTAAGGATAATCTGCCGGCAGAGGAATATCATCTGGCAGTCGCGACCAATACCGATTTTTCCGACATGAAAGGAATTGTTGACGCGCTTTTAAAAGAACTGAATATCGAAAATTACAATATTATTCCGGCAACCATCGATCATAATATCCTGGAAAAAGGCTGGGGAGTAATACGAAAAAATAATGAGTCTATCGCCGAATTCGGCCGATTGAAAATCTCGCACCAAAATGCCGATAAAATTGAAAACGGCGTATTTCTGGCAGACTTCAATATGAAATCATTGATAAGTAACGCAAAACAATTTCCGAAATATAAAGCCATAAATCCATATGCGGTTGTCAAGCTGGATTTAACGATCGAAGAAAATAAACCGTATGCCGAAATAAAAGTGGTGGCATTTAAGGAATCCAAATTATTGATTGACATCGACTTTGTCGGAAAATACGAAAACAAAATTACTCTCCGTTTTTATTTTTCCGCGCCGGACAGGAATATAACGGAAGAAGAAGCGAAAAAGGAATTGGAAAAAATAAAATCTACACTGTAACAATACACTGGTTTTACTATAAGCCATGAATAAAGTGATTGAATTGAAAAAAATCGCCGCTGAAATCGCCCATTGCGCCGAGTGCAAAAAAGATTCCATCGGCAAAATGGTTTTCGGTGAGGGCGACCCAAACGCAAAAGTGATGTTTGTCGGCGAGGCGCCGGGAAAAGAGGAAGCCAAAACCGGCCGGCCATTCATCGGTCGTTCGGGCAAATACCTCCGGTCACTTATCAGAAATATTTTAAAATTGAAGGAGGAAAACGTATATATCACGAGTCCGGTCAAATATTTACCGAAGCAGGGGACACCTTCCAAAAAGCAAATCGATACCGCTCGACCGTTTTTCATAAAACAATTGACGATAATCAAACCGAAAGTGATTGTTTTATTGGGAAAAACCGCGGTGTCCGCCGTCTTAAATCAAGATATTCCCATCTTAAAGCAACATGGTCGGTTGATCGATAAAAATAATAAAATATACTTCATCACTCTTCATCCGGCGGCCGCCATCCGTTTCGCCAAATTCCGGGCGACGATCGCCAACGATTTCGACGCGTTGAAAAAAATATTACCGAAAATACTATAGAAAACGGTTAAAACCGTCACTTACGGAGTTGATGTAGGCATCGGTGTTGGGGTCGGGGTGACGCCGACAAATAAGTTGATCGTCGAATCGCCGGTCTGGCCGTTATTATTCGTCGCTGCCACTTTTATCCGGTAAACGCCGTCGCTGCCGATTGACACGTTTTGATCAATATCGCGGTTGTTACCGTCAATGCTTTGCACCTGATTGTCGTTGAGATAAATTTTGACGTTTTTGATATCAACGACGCTATAGACCTTTGCCTGGACGTCGACGTTACCCATACCAACCATCGCCTGGTCAGCCGGTGATTTGATTTGGACAATAACCGAATCGGACGAAGCGCTGGATGTATCGGTCGGACACTTCAGGCGGTCATCGGGCTGGTTTTTTGCCCAGTCGTTAATCGCTTGCTGCCAGCGGTTGATGCCGTCGGTCGAAACCGGATCGTCTTCGGTGATGACAATACAGTCTTTCTGGTCGTAATCGCCCCGTTTTATCTGAACATCATTCGCCAATTTGCCGTCGGCCCGGGCAATTTTCAGCGTTTTATAAAATGGCGAGGTTGTCTTCGGTTCGGTGCCGGCAATAAAATATTCGGTTCTGGTCGGCTGGTTATCTTTGGGCAAACCGCCAAGATAGGAATCGATCGTCACCGCCTTGACATCGTCCGGCTTGGCGATAATCCCATCGTCGTATTTTTTGAGAAGTTCCCGCATAATGTCGTACCAGATCGGTGATGCGCCGGTGATGCCGGAAGCGATTTTCGGATTCATCGGGCTGTTGTCGTTATTACCCACCCAGACGCCGACAGTAATGCTATTGGTATAACCGACCGTCCAATTGTCCCGTTTGTCATCGGTCGTGCCGGTTTTGACAGCGACGGTCTTTCCGGGGATATTTAGGTAGGAATTGGGGCCGAATTCCGCCATCCGGGCATTGTTATCTGAGAGAATATGAGAAATCAAAAACGCCACTTCCGGCGAAGTAATCCGTTTTTCATCGGTTTTTACCTGTTTGTAAATCGAATTTCCCTTGAAATCGCTGATATCCAAAATAGCCGACGGTTGTTTTTTGACGCCGCCGTCGGCGAACACTTCATAAGCGGAGGTCAGATCAAGAAGTGTCGTCTCACCGCCTCCGAGAGTAACCGACAAACCAAAGCGATTAAGATTCTCCTGCGTTGGCGCCAGTTGAGTCAATCCCATATCGTCTGCCCGCTGCAAAAAATTGCGGATACCGACCATCGCCAGCAATTTGACTGCAGGAATATTGATGGAATTACCTAAAGCAAACCGCAGTTGGACCGGTCCGCGGAATTTACCGTCGTAATTTACCGGCGAATAATTTTTTCCGCCCTGGTCGGGAAAATCGGTTTTTACGTCCATAAGGACTGTCGCCGGGGTATAACCTTTTTCGAAGGCGAGACTGTAGGTAATCGGCTTGACGGCGCTCCCGGGCTGCCGCAATCCCAAGGCGGCATTAAATTTGCCAAATTTCGGGTCGTTATAATCATAACTTCCGTCCATTGCCAGGATTTCGCCGGTTTGGGAATCGAGAACGACAACGGCAGCATTGGTCGCATTGTAACCTTTCAGCTTTTCAATTTCGTCCTTAACAATTTTTTCCACCGTTTGTTCAACCGGCAGTGATAGTGTCGTTTTTATTTTTACTCCCTGCTCAATAAGCTGCGGGCCGTAATCCTTATCAACTAAATCTTTGACGTAAAAAACAAAATGCGGCGCATTGATCGCCATTTTCGGCGGGGCAAAACCATAGGCTTCGACATCGGAATCAGCATTTTTTTCCTGTTTAGCGGTAATGTAGCCGTCTTCCCGCATCCGCCGGAGGACATCCTGGGCCCGTCCTTTCCAGGCATCATTTTTACCGATATAAGGCGAGTAGTAGCTCGGGTCCTGTGGCAATCCGGCCAAAATAGCGCATTCGACCAAATTCAAATCTTTAACCGGTTTGCCAAAATAAGTCATGGACGCGCTGCCGACACCCCAGATGGTACCGCCGTAAGGCGCTTCATTCAGATACATCGTAAGAATTTCATCCTTGGTATATTTTTTCTCCGCCTCAAACGCCAATATCGCTTCCTTTATTTTACGGCTGATACTCCGGTTGGAATTGAGAAGAACGTTCTTGATAAGCTGCTGGGTAATGGTCGACCCACCCTCGAGACGGTGTTTTATTATGAGATCAATCACCGACCGGATAATCCCCATTTCCGAAACGCCGCCATGATGATAAAAGTTTTTATCCTCGATCGATATGGTCGCCTGCTTCAGGTAAGTCGGCAAGTCGGCAAAAGCAACCGGCATCCGGTTTTTGTCCTTATACATTTCGTATAAAATATTGCCGTCACGGTCGTAAAAGACGGTCGAGGCCGTCGGTGCCTGCGACAATTTTGTCGGCGAAGGCAAATCCCGGGCATACCAGGCAAAAAGCAGGAAGGAAAAGATGAAGCCGACGACGATCAACCCCGTGAGGAAAATCAGGCCTTTGACAATCAATTGCTGTCTAAAATATTGCTGGTGTATCCGTATACGACGGGATTCATACATATCTGATAAGTATAACAAAATTGTGGTAAAATAAAAAATTATGAAGCTGAAAATTAAAAAAGAAACAATCTGGAAAGTAATCATGATCGTTTCCTCCATTCTCCTGATTTTATCGTCGTTGGCACCGTTATTGTTCATAAGGTGAAATGATAAATGATCCGATCGAAACGTTACCCAATACAAGCGTCATTACTATCCGCCGGCTAAAATCCATCGGCATTAACACTTTCTGGGATTTTCTTAATTATTTTCCCTCCCGTTATGAGGATTATTCGTTGATTTCACCGATAGATAGATTGCAGGAAGGGGAAACCGTCACCGTTACCGGAAAGATTACCGACGGAAAATACGCCGTCACCCGAAACGGTACCCGGATGCAGAAATTCAAATTGGAGGACGGTACCGGCACGGTTGAATTAGCATGGTTTAACCAGCCCTATTTGTTGACACTTTTCAAACCGGGAACCCAACTGTCGGTCGCCGGTTTGGTAAAACGGTTCGGTAATAAATTCAGTCTTGAACCGCACGAATATGAAATTGGTGAACCAAGCAAACACACCGGTCGGTTGATTCCGATATATCCGGAGAAGCGGGGATTGTCTTCCAAATTAATCCGGGAAAAAATTAATTATATATTAAACCAATTAGATCACGATCGTGATCAACTTGGTAATGAATTATATCCGGAAGAAATTCTGGCGTTTAATAAATTAATTGATGAAAAAAGCGCTTACCAAAATATTCATTTTCCAGATAACAAAAACGCATTAAACAAGTCCAAACAGCGGTTGGCATTCGATGAATTATTCATTATACAATTAACATCGGCTTTAATCAGGAAAGAATGGGAAATACAAACAGTGGGACACAAATTTGACGCAGGAAACACACACATGTATTCCCTGCAAAAATTTATCAACCATTTACCGTTCAAATTAACCGCCAGTCAGCAAAAGGTATGGGAAGAAATTAAATATGATTTAACCAAAACAAAACCGATGAACCGTTTCTTGCAGGGTGAAGTCGGATCGGGAAAAACAGTGGTTGCGGCCCTGGGTTGCTATTTGGCTTATCTTAACGGTTACCAGTCATTAATAATGGCCCCGACGGAAATATTAGCACAACAACATTATCAAACATTAACAAATCTATTTAAGGACTCTCCCGTCAAGATAGGCCTGCAAACCGGATCGCAAAAAATTTCAAATTTCAAATCTCAAAACTCAAATTGCGATATTGTCGTTGGTACCCATGCATTAATCAGCCGGAAATTCAGCCTGAATAAAATAGGTTTCATCGTCATCGACGAACAGCACCGCTTTGGTGTCGCCCAGCGGGCAAAACTGAAAGAAAAGGGAATAAATCCTCATATCCTGACGATGACAGCGACGCCCATTCCCCGAACTGTCGCCCTCACTCTGCACGGCGAACTGGATCTGTCTGTCATCGACGAAATGCCGATTGGCCGCTTGCCGGTAAAAACCTATCTTGTCCCGAAACTCAAACGCGAAGCCGGTTATCAGTGGATCAAACGCCAAATAAAGGAGCAGGGCGTCCAGACATTTATTGTCTGTCCGCTGATTGCCGAGTCGGAAACGGAAACAATGCAGTCTGTCAAAGCGGTCACTAAGGAATATGAATATTTAAAAAGCTATGTTTTCCCGGAACTGAAACTCGGACTGGTTCATGGAAAGTTAAAGTCAAAAGAAAAAGATACCGTTATGAATGACTTTAAAAAAAGAAAGTATGATATTCTGGTGGCGACACCGGTCGTCGAAGTGGGAATAGACGTTCCCAACGCCACTATTATGATCATCGAGGGCGCCGAGCGCTACGGTTTGGCTCAATTGCATCAGTTGCGGGGCCGCATCGGCCGGGGTGATAAACAATCTTATTGTTTCCTTTTCACCAGCAACGATAACCATGATGTCTCCGAACGCCTCAAATATTTCACCGTCACCAATCAGGGACGATTGCTGGCGGAAAAAGATTTGATTATCCGCGGACCGGGACAAATCTACGGCCAGATGCAACACGGATACACTGATCTCAAAATTGCCTCATTCACCGATTACTCCTTAATCAAACAAACCCGGTCGGCGGCGGAATACTTTATCAATCATTATGCACTAGATAAGTTTCCCGGCTTAAAGGAGAGAATTGAAAGAAAGAAAGTAGAAGAAGTGAGCAGGGACTGATCGGTTATTACTGGAACGAATTCGTCAAATTATATATCGGCGTAATTACCGATAAAACAAGGAAACCAACACCAAGACCAAGCACTACCAATATCAACGGCTCAATCATCGCCGTCATTGCTTTAATCGCCATTTCCGATTCCATTTCAAAATATTTTGACAAACGCATCAGCGTATCGTCAAGGTGGCCGGTCTGCTCGCCGACCATTGCCATTTGGACTAAAATCGGCGGAAATATTTCCGCCTGCTCCAGCGATACTCCGAGCGATTGGCCTTTTTCAACTTTCCGCTTGATTTCAATAAATGCATTTTGGAAAATGACATTGTCCGTCGTTTCAATAATAATGCCTAATCCGTCCAGAATAGAGACGCCGGAGCCGATCAATATTGCCAACGTGCGCGTCGAATCAACCAATGCCGAAACCCGGATGACATTATTTATAATCGGTATTTTAAGCAGCAATGTATCCCGGGTGAATTTACCGGTTTTCGTTTTCAAATACTGCTGCATAAAATAACTGCCGCCGAAAATCGCTGCAATAATAAGCGGCCAGAAATGCACGCTGAAGGACGAAACAGCCATCAGAATTTGCGTCGTTATCGGTAATTGGACATTAAACTGTTTATACAAATCAAGCAGTTTCGGTATAACGAAAGTAATCATGATGAACATGACACCGACCATGGCGATAATGACGATTATGGGATAAATCATTGCCCCTTTCAGCTTGCCTTTGAATTCCCGTTCTTTTTCCAAATTGTCCGATAGCCGTAGCAGGATTTCACCCAATTTACCGGAGGCTTCACCCGATTTGACCAGCGAAATATACAGATTGGAAAAATTTTGTGGATATTTTCTCAGAGCCGATGAAAAAGAATTACCGGCCTTTATCTCGTTATCGATATCTTCCAGTAACTTTTTGACACTGTCTTTCGCGCTTTGCTTTTTCAATATTTCCAACGAGTCAACGAGGGTCAGACCGGCATTGAGCATAATGGCAATTTGCCGGGTAAAATCAACTATGTCATTAAAAGATACCTTATTAAAAAATTTACTCAACGCCCCCGATTCGGTTTTTCTGACTGATTTGATGCCAATCGGAAAATAGCCGTTACTTCGCAGGTATGCGACCACTTCGTCAACCGATTCCGCCTCAATATTCTTCCGTATTATCTTATTATCTTTTAGGGCCTTGTATTGAAATTCCATTGGGTTTCATTTAATGAACTTTTCGAGTTCTTTCGGCCTTATAGCGTAGGAAAAGGCGGTTTCTCTGGAAATTACTCCCTGCTGATACAGACTTAAGATATTCTTTTCAAAAAGGATCATATCTTCGTTTTCCGAGGTTTCCAGCATATTATTGATAAGATATGTTTTACCGTCGCGGATCGCTGCTGCCACTGCCGCCGTATTAATCAATATTTCCACCGCCGGAATCCTTTTGATATCGCCGACTTTGGGCAATAATCGCTGTGAAACCACGATTTTCAGGACGGCGGCCAACTGATTTTTGACCTGGCTTTGAAAATTGGGCGGAAAAATATCGATCATCCGGTCGATCGTTTCGGGGGTAGAATTGGTATGGAGAGTGGAAAATACCAGATGGCCGGTTTCTGCGGCAGTCAACACCAATTGGATAGTTTCGTAATCGCGCATTTCACCGACCATGATGACGTCGGGATCTTCACGTAAGGCGGATTTTAGAGCAATATTCCATGAATGAGTATCGTCGTGAAGTTGTCTTTGAGAAATAACCGATTTCGCTCTGGGAAAAGTATATTCGATCGGGTCTTCGATGGTAACGACATGCCGGGCATATTTGCTATTTATTTCGTTAATGATGGAGGCGAGTGTCGTTGACTTGCCTTCGCCGGTCGGACCGGTTAAAAGGATCAGGCCCTGACGGTAATTGACGCAGTTGTGCAAATATGAAGGCAATCCCAATTGTTCCAAGGTTTTAATATATTTGGGAATCGTCCGCATACTGATATTAATAACATCTTTGGCAAAATAAATATTAACGCGAAAACGATAATCCTGATAACCGTAGCCCAAATCGATCTCGCGGTTGGACAGAAGGTTTTCTTTCTGTTCGTTACTAACGATAGCAAAAGCCATTGCTTCGGCCGATTCTTTGGTAATTAAAGGCAGGGTCGACATCTGGTACAATTCGCCGTTAATCCGCATGGTTGGATAATAGTCCGGTACGATATGCAAGTCCGAAGCTTGTTTCTCAATCGCAAGTTGTAGCAATTTAAATATATCCATAATTATTCTACTTCCGCCACCCGTAATACTTCCTCGATGGTTGTAATACCATCCAAAACTTTAAGATAACCATCCTGTTTCATAACAATCAATCCTTCTTTTTTTCCCTGGTTTTCGATATCTTTTGCCGGTGACTGCTGTATAATCATTCTATTGATTACTGAAGTAATTTTCAAGACTTCAAAAATGGCAATCCGGCCGAGATACCCGGTATTATTACATTCGCCGCATCCCTGGCCTTTAAATAGCATCATCGGCTTTCCGTTGGCGTAAATTGCCGGCAATAAAGGACCCAGTACTTCTTTGATATTTTGTTGGACGGCGGCCGGCGCCTCGTATTGTACTTTGCAGTTGGGGCAAATTTTCCGGCAAATTCTTTGCGCCATAACGGCATTTAATACGGAAGCGACTAGGAATGTTTCCGCACCCAAATCAACCAGACGGGGGATGGCGGTTGCCGAATCATTGGTGTGCAAAGTGGAGAAAACCAGATGGCCTGTTAAGGCAGCCTGGATAGCAAGTTGTGTCGTTTCGGTATCCCGGATCTCGCCGACCAGAATAATATTCGGGTCCTGTCTTAAAAATGCACGCAAACCTGTTGCAAACGTCAAACCAGCCTGGGGATTGATCTGCACCTGATTGATTCCCGGCATTTGGTATTCTACCGGGTCTTCCAAAGTGACAATGTTGACACTCGGTTTGTTCAATCGCGACAATACGGAATATAATGTCGTCGTCTTGCCGCTGCCGGTCGGGCCAGTCACCAGAATGATGCCGTACGGTTTGGTGATGGCCTCTTCCAAATCTTTAAGCTGCGGCCCCATTAATCCCAGATCAGACAGACTGGGGATACCGCCGGTCTTCTTTAAAAGACGCATGACGATTTTTTCACCATGGACTGTCGGCAGGGATGAAACCCGCAGATCGACGATGTCATCGGCTAGTTGGAAGGTAAAACGGCCGTCCTGGGGAACCCTTTTTTCGTCGATTTTCATGCCGGATAATATTTTAATTCGGGAAATTAACGCTTCGTGAATCGATTTCGGCAGTGAGAGCTTTTCCTGCAGGATGCCGTCTATCCGGTACCGCACCTGAGTTTTTGCTTCCATCGGTTCGATATGGATATCGGAAGCCCGGCTTTTGATGGAAAATTCCAGAATTGTTGAAACGATTTTAGCAATCGGTGCTTCGTGGATTGAGGCATCAATCTTTTCCAATGTATTAGTGGCTGACTCCGATTTATACTCCTTAAGGGCGTCTTTTACTTCCGGGGATAATCCCTGTGTATACGCCATTGCGATACTTTTTATTATTTCATCGCTGTCGGCAAGACTTAAAACAATCCTTTTTCCGGTTTTTTTTTCGAGAAAATCGATTATTTCCGTATTAAACGGTTCTGTTGTTCCCAGATAAATGACATCGTCTTTAGGATCGAACTTGTACGGTATTATCTTGTATTTTCTGGCGATCGATTCCGGTATATACCCAACAGCCTGGGGATCGATCGGAGAAGCAGTCAAATCGACAAAAGCGGTTTTTTGGATCTTGGCAAGCGCTTTGAGAATAGCTGTCCGGCTGATATTCGTAAATTGATAGAGATATTCCTGGATCGGCAGGTTTTTTTGCAAACTGGTCACTTCGTAACGGTTGGCGTCTTCGCGGGCGACCGTTTCACTCTGCACTAGCTCGTCGAGTAATAATTTCGGAGGGATATTCATGTATAATTTAAATATAGGCAGATCTGGAAGAAAATGCAACATGATCCCACTAATATTAATTACCATTAACAAGCGAAGTGTTGATAAATACATCCAAACTCTTAAAGTCGGGAAGACTGTCGTAATTGACGTTTTTCCGGAAAAAACGGAGTACTCGATCGGCCAGATAAAATCTTTGATCAAAGAAACCGTTGTCTTCCACCTGGAGCTGCGTATCTATGTCTTAACCGATTTTGACCATTCGTCAATCGAGGCGCAAAACGCTTTCCTGAAGCTATTGGAGGAACCGCCGGAGAAAACCCTGTTTGTTTTGACTACCAAATCGGCATATGGCTTGCTACCGACGATTGTTTCCCGCGCCCATATCGTCAAACTCGATCAGGCAAAAATAACACCCGATGAAACTATAAAAAAACAATTGCAGCAGTTGATCGAGGGAAAACAATTCATGTTATTTCCGGCAGACATTGATCAATTAGTATTTTTCTTTCGAACCCGGCTACCGACCGACAAAAAAGCGGTGGAAATCCTTAAGGAATTACTGCGTGTTCAAAGCCTGTTGGAAAACAATAACCTTAATCAACAGCTGGCAATAGATCACCTCTTGATTTTTATCTGCAAACACTATAGCATAAAGTAAAGTGATGAAAAAAGGATTTACCCTCATTGAACTTCTTATCGTCATCGCCATTATCGGCATGCTATCGGCGATGCTGGTGCCCAATTTCATGGGCGCACGCGAGCGCGCCCGCGACACCCAGCGGAAAAGCGACTTAAAACAGATACAGAAAGCCTTCGAAATGTACAAACAGGACCAGACGCCGGAGGATTATCCTGACCCGACGGTGATTGGTTCTACTTTACCTACCGATGGTTACTGTTTCAACTCGACTTCGCCTTATTTGAAAAGCAGTTGCGCCAGCGGCGATACCATTTATATGAGCAAGTTTCCTATCCCGCCCAGTTCCGGCGAATATTATACCTACACGCACACTACGGGAACGCTCATCTATACTGTTTGCGCCTGTCTGGAAAACAAAGCCGATCCGGACGGCAGTTCGACTTGTACCGCCTGCAGTTACGACAGCGGTTGCAGTACGTCAAAAAAATGTTATATAGTTACCCAACCATAAAAATATGAGAAAAGCTTTTACGCTTTTGGAAATGTTAGTAGTTATCGGTATTATTTCCATTCTTGTTGCTATCGGTACGGTTTCTTATTCGACCGCCCAGAAAAAGGCACGGGATGCCAAGAGAAAAGGAGATCTGGATGCGGCCCAAAAAATGATGGAACAGTGTTATGCGACCAATACAACCAATGTTTATCGGTATCCGGCTATTACCACGTCCGGCACTATTACAATGTCTTCTGTCCCAGGCGGATGCACCAATTTTTCTATTACGGATCCTGTCAACAGCAGTCCTTATGTTTATGCCGCATCATCGGATACAGTCAATAATACTTACAGCATTTCCGCAACTTTGGAAAACGGCTCAACTTTTGTCGTTAATAATCAACAATAGTCTGATATGAAAAAAGCATTTACCCTGATCGAAATTTTGGTTGTCGCGACAATCATCGGTCTTTTAGCGGCTGTTGGCGCCGCTTCCTATTCCCAATTCATGAAGCAGTCGCGCGACTCAAAACGGAAAGCCGATATGGAAAATGTCAGAGCTGCTTTGGAAATGTATCGAAGCAATAACTCGACTTATCCAATCGGTAGCGGTTGGTCCACCCTCAATGTTTTAACGTCAGGAACAATATATATCAAGACTCTACCTTCTGATCCGAAAAACCCTACTAACAGTTATTATTATACGAGTGACGGAACAACTTATACGGTAGCGGCACAACTTGAAGCCGGCGGCAACTCCTGTTTTGCCGGCCAATGCGGCGCCAACTGCAATTACTGCGTCGGACCCTATGGACAATAAAATCGGTTTTACCTTAATCGAGCTAATCGTTGTTATCGGCGTCACGGCCCTTATTTTGGGAATATCTTTATCATATTACAACAATTTTACCGCCCAGCAGCAACTGAGAGCCGAAGCAAGAAAAATTGTCGACGTCCTGGAACTGGCCAAAAATAAGGCGGCAGCCGGCGATTCACCCGGTACGTGTAACGGGGGGTTTGAGGGATACAGAATCAATTTTACCGCTCCCAACTCCTATAGCATAAATGCCTGTTGCGGCGGCACTTGTTCCAGCATTGCAACATATACTATCCAATCAAACGTTTCCGTCACTATCCAATCCTCCGGCTGCATCAAATTCCGCCAACTGGCCGCCGGCCTTGATACGTCAGCAACCGGTTGTTTACCGTTTACGCCGACTTTGAAAAGTACAGCCTTTAATTCTCCAAATTGCCTGCAGATCACCATCGATAATTCCGGTAAGGTCAGCCTGAACGACCAAACTTTTACAAGCTGCTGATTATGAAAAACGGTTTTTCCCTCATCGAAGTCCTGATTTTCGTCTCGGTACTGGCGCTATTTTTTGTCGTTGCCGTGGCGGTAACGACAGCGACATTAAGGAATATGCAAGTAAATGAACATAAAATCATCGCTACCCATTATGCCGAAGAGCTATCCAATTGGTTAACGAGCCAAAAAGAGGAAGATTGGAATACGTTCGTTAACTATGCCTCATCGACTCCATATTGCTTTAAATCGCTAAATTGGCCAGCGTCTCCCGCTGCATGCTCAGCTACCGATCAGATTGCAGGAACGATTTATACCAGACAAGCGACAGTCGACGGAGATACGACACAAATGAAAGCTTCTATCACCGTTTCCTGGTCCGAAGGCGGCAACAAGTACAGCGTACCGATTAACACTGTTTATCAACTATGGGAATAAAAAAATCCGGCTTTACCTTTATTGAAATGGTCGTCGTCGTCGCCACAATCGCTTTCGCTTTGCCGGCATTATTTGCGATTATTTTTACGATTCTCCAGCAACAGACGAAAATCATGCATTTGACCGAGGCAAAAAGGGAGGGGGATTATGCCATGAATGTCATGGAAAATCTTATCAGGGGATATGCTACCAAAACTTTAACCTCTTACCAGAGTAGCACCGAAGTATGTGCTACTACTGCCCCTTCATTTCCAGTAACAGCTCAAGTTGGCGGATTTAAGAATGATAATACTGGCGCTACTTTCGGATTCGATGGAAGTAGTTCCAAAATCGCTTCGCAATCGTCGGTGCTCAACGCCAATGCCGATTTGACCGATCCCACAAAAGTGACCGTTACCGGTTTCAGCATGACCTGTACCCGCACCAATCCTTATTCACCGCCTGTCATTAATATTCAATATGACGTCGCCTATTCGACGACCTCGACTAGAGCCGAAGATATAACCGGTAAATTACATTACCAAACTGCCGTCCAAATGAAGAGCTATTGATATTTGAATTACTTTCTTCTATATTGAAATTATATGGCCGATTCCTTTTTTTGTCTTGACGTTGGTGAAAACCTGGTCAAAATCGTTGATGCCAAAAAAAACGGCAATGCCATCGATATTAATACAATCGGCTATATCGATACCGATACGACATTTTATGCCGCCGACAACGAAAAAAATATCCATGATGAAGCGGCAGTAATCAGCAAACTGGTTACCAGCTTGAAGATTACCAAGAAGAATGTCAGTGTTGTCATTCCCGACGCATTCACTTATAGCCAGATTTTATTGATGCCCTTCCTCAACGAAAAAGAGCTCATTTCCGCCATCAAATATCAGGCCGACCAATTCATCCCCATGCCAATCGACGAAACCAATATCGACATTGAGATCCTGCAGGAATTCAATACAGAAAAAAAATTATTGGTCCTGATGGTCGCGTCTCCTAAAAAACTGGTCGATAAAGTACAAAGACTGATTGAAAGTGCCGGTTTGTTGCCGGATTCGATCGAAAACGAATTAAGCGCCTCGGCCCGGTTTGTCGCCGAAAGCGGTAAAATTTTAGGGATGGCGTCTGGAGGCGCATATCTCATCGCCAATATCGGCTGGCGTTCAACATCCTTATATTATTTCGATCCCACAATGCTTCTATTGACCCAGACCCATAACTTTAAAATCGGCTATGAACTGTTTATCAAGGAAATTCAGATAAATGCCAATACTGACATTCAAAAGGCAATCGAAGCCTTAAAAGTCTATGACAAGCAAAATGCGATTATCGCACCAATCCTTAATGAATTTTCGACCGAGTTGGGACGATTCATCACCTTGGTCAGCGAAAAGAATCACGCCCAAATAAAACAGATATTTCTTATTAATGAAGCATTCCGCTTTCCGTCATTGCCGGCCTATCTGACCGGTTCTCTCTCGATACCGGCAAAAGTACTCAATCCTTATACCATCTGCCAAAAAAATAACCTTGTCGAAACTCATAAAAATGAGTTGTCGCTATTCATTCCCGCCATCGGCGGCAATTTCCGCTGAACCATGAAAAAATCCAAGATCAATCTCCTTATCAACCGTGAAGATTACCGGAAATACGAAGGATATTTTTATGGAACGCGGATTATCGCCGTAGTCATGGTGATATTATTTATTTTGTCGGCTTCATATTTATTTTTGATAAGTTTTCAGAATAATTCAAAAATTAATGCTCTGCTTGCTTCCAAGCAAACACTGCTTTTATCATCCCAAGGCCGCCAAACGGATGAGGCAAAATTGATTTATGTCGAAAACAAATACCAGGATTTAAAAAATTTCATGAAAAATGATGCCTATTCTCTTCCGTATTATAATCTGTTACAGTCGGCGATTGCGACCAGTACCGAGACAGCCAGCCTGAAATCGTTTGTCATCAGTAAAGATCGTGATGTCACATTCGCCGTTTCCTTCAGTAATTTCGATGAACTGATGAATTTCTTCCGTTTTGTAGAATCGGATAATTTTTTAAAGAATTTTGAAAATATTACCCTGAAAAGCTTTACCACCATTGGCGGTAACGAGAATAAAAAAAGCAGTTACGATCTGAATTTTACCGGCAAATTCGTTCCCATCAATGAAAATAAAAATTAGTCCGTATATCCTTACCCTGATCCGGGAAAATGCGGTTTATCTTGCCGCTGATATTTTATTTTTAGCGCTAACTCTATTCTTATTCTCGATCAGTATCACTAAAAATATTACGGATACCGATAAAATCAACCGCTTGAATACCGATATTAATAATCTGCAAAATAAAACGGCGGCACTGAATTCCGTCCTGGCCGGGACACAGAATTTGGATGACGATATCAAATTATTAAAAACGCTTATTCCGGATACCGAAGATTATTTCTCCATCATTTATTCGCTTGACCAGTTATCACAGCAAACCGGTTTTATTATAACATCATATGCCGTCAATCTAAATGCATCAAATAACAATAAGCTGCAGATCACTATTGAGGGAGCAGGGGATAGCAACGCCTTCATGAAGTTTTTGGAAAATTATAATTTCGGCGGTGGCCGGCTGATTACTTCCGACAACATTGAATTATCACCGCAAATGTCCGGAACGATAAAAATCAATCTGGCGTTTTATCACCAAAAAGACACGTCTACCCAAAATCCGGGCAGCAATTTTACCGCTCAGTCATTTAATGAATTGGCAACAATCATGAATAAGGTTCAATTCTCATTGAAATCATCATCGGAAAGTGCGGTAATCAATACCGCCTACCCGCGAAAGACTAATCCTTTTTAAGCAGTTTTCTCAACCCTTCCGATACTTGGGCACCGCGGCTCATCCAATACTCCAGCCTGTCCTGTTTCAATTCCAGCCGGTGAGGATTAACCATCGGATCGTAAATGCCGACAACCTCAATGTAGGAACCGTTGCGTTTATCGCGTTTATCGATCGCCACTACCCGGTACGACGGATTATTTTTTTTGCCAAGACGGAAAAGCCTTAATGCTACTGCCATAATATGAATATTGTATCAGATATTTTCCAAATTGGCAAAAGCATTTCGGGCGGCGATCTCCTCGGCTTCTTTCTTCGACGAGGCAGTACCCACGCCCAGTTTTTTGTTATGAAAGAACACACCCACCTGGAATATCCGCTTATGTTCCGGTCCCTTTTCTTCAAGAACCCGGTAAACGGGTGTCGTCTTATACTTTCCCTGGATTAATTCCTGCAATTTACTCTTGGCCGACAAATACAGCTTGTTTTCCACCAGATAATCCAGTTTACCCTTAAATAAATGTTTGCTGACAAATTCGTAGGCTGCCTCAAAATTCTGATCAAGGAAAATACAGGCGATAAGCGCCTCAAAACAGTCGGCGAGGATATTTTTATTGCTCCGGCCGCCGCCCAGTTCCTCGCCTTTGGACAAAAATAAATAGCTCCCCAAGCCGATTTCGGAAGCAGCCGTCGCCAGGCTTTCCGTCTTGACAATTGACGACTTGATTTCCGTATAATCGCCCTCCGCCAATTCATTATATTTTCGGAAAAGGTAAACGGAGGTAATTAAAGACAGGACGCTGTCGCCCAAAAATTCCAGTCTTTCGTTGGAAGGCAGGGAAGAACCCTTATGCTCATTGAGGTATGACCGGTGGATGAAAACGTTTTCCAGTAGTTTCCGGTTTTTGATATGGACACCGATTTCTTTTTCCAACTTCTGATAATTATCTACCATAGACTTTCCCCAATATTGCATTGATAAACGAATACGATTTATCCGACCCGAACTCCTTGGCCAATTCCACTGCCTCATTGATAATGACCTTCGGCGGTTCCTTTTTTTCGAAAATTAATTCATAAATGCTTAGCTGGAGAATGGCTAAATCCAGTTTGGCGATTTTATCGACGGGGAATTTGGCGGCATATTTTTTAATCAAGGTGTTAATTTCTGTCTGTTTATCGATTACCGCCGCTGTCTTATCACTGACAGATTGGGATTTAAACGTTTGGGCATAAAGTTCCTGGATGATTTTGATACGTTCCTGATGACGAATGTCCATTATTTTCCGCAATATTTGCATACGCGATGAGCCAGTTTCTTTTTTCCGCAATTTTTGCATTTGACCAATTGAGGTAATGAATTTGCCCGCGCCGCCAATCTTTTACCTTTCCTTTGAGTAGAATGTTTTCTTTTTGGTAATGGTGCCATATTTACTAATTATATCGAATCATTTACCCCTTGACAAGTGAAATAAAATCATGCATATTGTAATTATATGAAAAACTCTAAAAAGGGTTTTACCCTTATCGAATTACTTATCGTCATCGCGCTGTTGGGCGCTTTAGCCGTTGGCCTTCTCGCCGCTCTTGACCCATTCGAACAGCTGAAAAAAGGTGATGATACCGGAGTAAGAAATACCGTTTCCGAGACACAAGGAGCTATCATCAGATACTACGCTATTAAAAACTTTATGCCTTGGTCAGGGGTAAGCAGTATTGGTCCGGTCGACATGTTAACGGGCTTCTCCACGTTAAATATGCAAAGCGTAATTGATTCGGGTGAACTAAAAAGCGATTTTTCTACCTTGGCGGGCGCTGGCCAGTTAGCCAAAATTAATGTTATCGGTACTGATCAAAGCGTCACTGTCTGCTTCAAACCGACATCGAAGTCCTTTAGAAGCGATCCAAATACTAAATATGATATAAGCGGAATAGAAGGTTGTACCGATACACCGAGCGACCCTGCTTTTTCCTGCTATTGGTGCGTCAGATAATATCACAAGCTTAAATTAAAAAAGCGGCATTATGCCGCTTTTTTTGTTATACTGCAATAAATGATTTATATAATTCTGCTAATATTCGGCACTTTTTATTACCGGCTGCAAATCCATCATCTGTTCGGCGGTGATTCCCCCGAATATTCCGTCGTTTCCCGTACTTGGAGTATTCCACACCCGCCCGGCTATCCCTTATATTCACTTTTGCTAAATCTGATCCGAATCCTGTTTCCGTTTGTCCCCGAATATATAAGAAATAACCTATTTTCGATCATTCCGACTTTACTAACCGCTCTTATTATCTATAAAACGCTCGAAATGCTTCTGAAAAATCGTACCATCGCTCTTGCCGCCATAATATTTTACCTATCATTATTTCCGGTCTGGCTATACGCCGAGGTGCCGGAAATCTTTGCTATCAATAATCTGATAATTTCTCTCATTATCTATTCCGTTTTACGGTACCGGAAATCCGGTAAAAACCGGTACCGGTATCTGTGTTTTTTGCTTATCGGTTTGGGCGCAGCCCACCATCAAACTTTTATTTTTTTCCTCCCCGGGCTCATATTTTTGATAGGGAATAAACGTTGGGAATTTGTTAAGAACGGATTTTTACGCAATATCGCCATGGCTTTACTGGGATTTTCTTTTTATATATACGCTCCAATTGCAAGTTTTTTCCGGCCGCCGATAGATTGGGAATACGCGAGTAGCCTGGCCGGCTTCATCCGTCTGGTAACCCGTTCCTCATACGGTACCTTCCAGGCATATGCCGGATCTGTGCCAAATCTGATTAATCAGATGGCCGATTTGTTATCAGCCTGTTTGTTTCTGCTCCAGGATTTCAAACCGCTCGGCATTATTTTTATCTTCTTAGGATTATATTTTATGCATAAAAAAGCCGGGAACTTCTTCCGTTATGTCCTGACTACGCTGATCATCTATATCTTTTTTCTTTTTATCAGTGATTTCAGCATCGATAATAATTTTATTTCTGCCACTTATGAAAGATTCATGATCGCATTTTACCTGATACTGGTATTCCCGTTTGCTTTTGGACTTAAATTCTTCTTCGATAAATACGAATCAATTGTAATAAAATACATCGCGAATACACAACTAAAACTTCTAACTAAAGTGGTTCTTTATGTTTTTATCGCAGCTATCATCGGTATCGGTTTTCATGAATCGCTCGTCAAAATCAGCACTGTCCCCCATATCAATCAATTTGATGAATACGCTAAAAACCTGTTAGCGACACCTGAACCGCAGGCTATTGTCGCAATAAACGGCGATCTGTCATATTTCACTTCCAGCTATTATTACACTGCCCAAAAATACCGGTCCGATCTGAAGATTATTTTCATCGGATTACTTTCACGCGATTATTACAATAATTATATAAAATCGAAATATCCCGGTGTCATTATACCGTCTGATCAAAATTATGACGTGGCCAAAAAGAATTTTATTTTGAAAAATTCGGGTCGTTATTCTTTATTTTTCGAACGGCCGGACGACGTCGGCAAAGGATTGTGGGTTCCGTACGGTTTTTTCTGGAAGTACTACCCGAATAACATCAACGATAAGGAAGTTGATCATATTGTGGAAATAAATGATTATTTATGGGATCATTTATACCATATCCCGACTTTGAAAACCAACGATAAAAATATCTTATATCTAAGCGACCTACAAATGAATTACCTGAATACCTTATATACGTACACGCGATTTCTGCAATATCATATGAAAATTAGTGACGTCAAGCGCTACTTGGCGCTGATATTGTCATACGACTCAAATTACCTACAAGCAAAAAACGATTTGCAGAAACTCTCCCGATAAAATCAAGGGCTATTTAGCAACATAAACGTCAATATTTTCCGTGTTGTTGATCACAAAAGAGTAACTCGCCACTTTCCGGTAATACTTTTCGATCGGAACACTGACTGCGTTGAAGCTTGCCAAACGCCAGTCCACGAGCAAAATGGGAATTTTATCAGCAACCAACTGTTCCCGAATATCATTCAAGGAATCACGGATATAATGTACGGTTTTATTATTTGACGCAAATACCAGCCATATAAAGGGATCCGTCAGTTTGTCAGGAATCGTTTTTCGGCTTAAAAAGGCAAAATACGGCGGTGCAATCACTTTTTGATCTTTGGCAGCATATTTTTGAAGATAGCTGCTTAAGGCGGTAACTGTTTTTTGATCAGCATTATTAGCGGACACAGACACTTCTATCTGGAACGTTTGAATGAAAAAAATGATGCTAAATGAACCTAAAAACAGAAAAACAAATAATACGCCTTTCAAAAAATTGTTCCTGATTTTTACGACCGGTGCTTTACCTGATACTAAATAATACAGGATATAAACGTAGCCTAATATAATGAGCGGTTCGACCGGATAGAAAACGTAATTATAGGTACCATTAAATGCGGTTGCAACGAGATTGACCATATAAAATACCGGACACAAAAACAGCAAAGCAGAAGAATATTTTTTAGACCTGATCGCTAAAATTGCGAGCAAAAAATCCAATAATACGAAAAATAAATAATAACCGATTGTAATCGTATAACTGTAAATTATCGAAACGGCCGGCTTCATTTCAATGTTGCGGCGGATAAACACGGTGTCCAGCAGGAAATTCGGCCCAAATAAACTAATTAACGCAAAAAGCGCTGCTCCGAAAATCAGACCTGAGACTATCAGGTAACGAACAAATGTTTTTCTGTCATACAGCAGCAAAACTGTTAATATCGCGATGACGATCGGCGCAGCAGTATATTTGGTAAAAATTAGCAAGATACTCAGTAAACCGGCCGATACGATCCGTTTCCAGGAATAACGATGCAACGGCAGCATAATATTCAATAATGCTAGTAAAATAACACGGATATATGTTTCTGCGATAAATATCGGCCACCAGCTGACAGATACCGGCATGATAAAATACAAAGCCGAACCAATAAGCGCCAATAAACGGTTCTTGAATATCTTAACCAACAACAAATAAAATAAAACGTTCGATACTAGATAAATGAATAGGTTAAATATTCTGACGAAAACGATGGAATTTTGCATTTTTAATAACAGGGCACCGATGATAAACAAAACAGGAGGTTGAGGAACAATAAAATCCTTATAAAGCAGTATTCCCTTGCTAAATAACCAGCTGGCATAGATATAACTGCCTTCACCATAGTCCAGATAGTTCATGGTGATTTGCTTTTTGAGCAAAAGTACCGTAACCGCTGCAATCAAAAGGCAATAAGCGAAGAGGTGTTTTTTCATGATGTTATATATCTTGATTAAATCTTTTTATTATTATAATATGGATTTATATTAATGAAGCATCAAATTACCGCTTTAGGCTTTACTCTTCTTGAATTGATGATCGTCATTGCCATTTTGGGCGTCTTAGCGGCGATGATCTCCGGCAATTTCATCACTTCCCTCAAGAAAGGCCGGGATGCGAGGAGAAAAGGGGATTTGGAACAAATCCAGCGGGCACTGGAAATGTACTACGAAGATAAAAGAGTATACCCAACGGCAGTACCAGGAAATACATTGTCAACTCAAATAATTGATCCTGGAACATCCGGGAAAATATATATGGAAAAAGTGCCGACCGATCCGTCGGGCGGCAATTATGGATATTATTATGATTCAGCCAATAATTATTACCAATTATATGCTTGTTTAGAAAATAACCAGCAAATATTACCTTATCTCTCTAATAATCCAAATAATGCCGCTCCTGCATGCGGTACCAATTGCTTTGAGCCTGACGGTCATACATCAACTACCTGTATTTGGGGTATCTCCAGCCCCAACACTACTCCATAATTCATAATCCATCTATTTCTTTCTTGGCCGTTTGGTCAGCCGGATTTATTTTAGTGAGAATAAATTGGAAAACCTGTTTCGCTTGCTGCTTGTCACCGTATTTTTTCAGCAATTGGCCTTTTAAAAGATATCCGTCTTCATAATCCGGCTTAAGCGCCAGCGCTTTATCCACCTCTTGCAATGATTTATCGTCCAGCGCCGATTTATCCTTGATATTTTTAACGTCATCGCCCATTAACGAATAATAAATTGCCAGGCTGTAGGGAATTTTCGGATCGGTAGGAGCCAGTTTTTGCGCTTCCTGCAAAGCATAAATACCATCGGCCAGCTGCTGGTTATTTAACGTCACCTGGTAAAAAAGATATTCGTTTTTGGCTTTAGTCTTCCAATAAAGGACATTTTCCGGCGAGTCCTGGATGGTTTTTTGATTATATAAATCGGCGGCAGTCACCAATTTTTTGGCAATATCGGTTTGCTTATTGTAAGAAGCCACTACGGCCAGATTGGCCAAAACATAAGATAATTTATCTTCATAGACCGGCTCATACCGCAAATTCAATGCCTGGCTTAAATAACTAGCCGACTGCTGGAAATCGTTTACCTGGGCATAAGCGTTGCCCTTGGCATAAGCAATATCGGCCAGCCAATATTGAGCAAAATAAATGACGGCAAAGATGGCGACGACAAAAGCAATAAGCGATAGAAACCATTGCCGGGCATCGAAGTTTTTGTCGGCCGACGAAGCCGGCAAATCGTTTTTCCAAGCCAGGACAAAGGCGGGGATAAGGTAAAAGAATAGATTAATGGTCGTCGTTGAGAATCCGACAGAGTTGGTAACCAAAATCGTGGCATAGGCCGCTAATAAACTTATTGCCATAAGCCGTTCATTATTATCTATTTTGGATTTGGAATTTGAAATTTGTTTCGAAACTGAAAATTGGATATTGAAAATTTGTCGAGATAAAAGTATAAGAACACCGCCAATCATTAATATATAGGTGCCTGCACCAATAAATCCCGTCGTTGCCAGATAATTAAGGTATTCATTATGCGCTTTATTGTATAGATAATCCCATTCCGAAGTCAGATTATGGGCGGCCGGCCGGACAAAATAATAGGAGTAAGCGAAAGTCTCCAATCCCGTCCCGAATAACGGGTATCTTTCTCCGAGTCTAATGGCTCCTCGCCATACAATTTCCCGAATTTTCAGTGAATCGGTGATATTTAGCGGTGGAGAAACTGCAACCGAAGTAGTCGTTTTTGTTTTGATATTTTGGTGAAATGACGGCAGCCGTAAATATTTATCGATTGCCGGAATATCGGTTTTGAAAATGACAATCGGAATAAGAAATAATAATCCTAAAAATAATAGTTTGCGCCACTGACGTTCAATATAAAAGGTAAAAACGACAAAAATAACGAATCCGACACCGACCGCCGCCAATGCCGATCGGGAACGGGTAAAAAGCACGGTTATGAAATTCAGAACCAGATAAGCGTAGAGTAAAATATTATTCTTTTTGGAAAACAGAAAATATAAGCCAATAAAGAAATTTATCGCTAGATAAGCCCCTAGCCAATTAGGTTGCCCAAGTGTGGAAAACATCCGCAAATCGGGATGAAACTGGCTTGTCCAACATGTATTGTTAAACTGGCCGGTAAACAACCAGCAGCTCATATCGTGACCAAAATGGCCGGGCATTCCCCAAAGAATAACCAGAAATGATCCAATCAGGGAAATACGCATTAGTTTTATAATCTTTTCCTTATTGAAGAAATTTATGAAACCGTAAAAAAGAGCAATATAGGTTATAATGGATAATAAGCCGCCGTTGAACCGGCCGTAGTAACCGAAAAACGACGTCTGGCGGTCGATGGAAAATACCGTCGATAATATTTCCGAAGCCAGAAACAGCAGTATCGGGATATCCAGCGGTGTTTTTTTCCAGATTATCTTTTTATTCCTGATCATTGCCAAAATCCAAAAGAATAATACGCCAACGGTCACGATATAAATAAAAATCATCTTATCGAACTCAAAAAGCTCGGAAGTATCTTTGGACATGATAAGCGGAGTGAATAAAAATAAGAAGTAATATAATAATTGTATAATCGTATATATCATATGTTTAATTTTATCCGAAATTTTCAGGAATTCAAACCGTCGATTTTCAAAGGCTATGAAATTTACTTCGATTTAGGCACTGCCAGCACCAAAATTGCCATAAAAGACAAGGGGATTGTGTTGCGGGAACCGACATATCTCGGACTCAATACCAAATTAAAGGAATATATTTTTTTTGGAACGGAAGCAAAATCGATTCTCGGGAAAACGCCCGATTTCATCAAAATTATCAGACCAATCGTTAATGGTGTAATTTCCGACTTTGATGCCCAGGTTTCCCTGCTTAAAAAATTTATGGAGCAATCCGTTTATATTTACTTCAACAACCAACTGATAAAGCCCGGAATGCAGGCGGTAGCGATCGTGCCCTCAATCTCGACCGAGATCGAACAAAAAGCCGTCCAGGAAGCGTTGCTTAAAGTCGGACTGTCGCATGTTTTTTTGATTGAGAAACCGCTGGCGACCGCCGCCGGCTGCAACCTGAACGTTTTCTCCCACCAGCCGAATTTGATTGTCGACCTCGGTGGGGGATTGATCGAAATATTTATTGTCGGGAGCGGTGGAATTATTGCTCAAAAAACGATCAAAAACGCCGGCGATTACATGAATAAACTGATTTATAATTACGTCTACTTAAAATACGGGCTGATTCTTGGCGAGGCCACCTGTGAATCGCTAAAAATCAATCTACTCAACTTTACCAATACGGAAAATACGACCACAATCAGAGGCAAATCTTTGGAAAGCGGATTGCCAAAATCGGTCCGTATAAAAACATCCGATATAAAAGAAGCCTTACTGACCAGTTTTAATCAAATAACCGACGGAGTCAAGGAATTGATCGAAACGTCACCACCGGAGATATTGGATGAGCTTCTTTACCGCGGGATTATCCTGACAGGGGGATTGGCTAATATCAAAGGTATCGACAGTTTTTTTGCCAACGAAATAAAAATCGATTCTTACTGTATTCATAACGTACAAGATGCAACCATTAATGGTATAATTAAATTATCGAAAGATTACCGGAATCTTCATAAACTATCAATTGACATTTGAGTTTGGATCATATACAATTTAGCTTTGCGCACTTTGACAATATAATTTAGTCTTGGTGAACGGGTTAGGATTTTTCAAACTTTTTTTAAGAGTTTGATCCTGGCTCAGGATGAATGTTGGCGGCGTGCCTGAGATATGCAAGTCGAACGTCTTTTCTGCCGCAAGGCGGAAAGGTAGTGGCGGACGGCTGAGTAACACGTAGGAACCTGCCCCAGAATTGAAAATAGCCTGCCGAAAGGTAGGATAATATTCGATGGTGCCTCCGATTCGGAGGCTAAAGTGCTTAATCGCACGTTTTGGGATGGTCCTGCGGCTTATCAGGTAGTTGGTAGGGTAACGGCCTACCAAGCCTATGACGAGTAGCTGGCCCGAGAGGGTGGTCAGCCAGAGGGGGACTGAGACACGGCCCCCACTCCTACG
>JAJYIQ010000003.1 GCA_021789995.1 bacterium | reverse complement strand
CCCCAGGTCTATTGGCGCTATATCAAAATATTTTTGACGGCCAACCACGATTTCCGGTACTATATTTCCCTGTTTGAGTTTTCCGTTTTCACTTTTATTTTTGTCATTTTGATTTTAGATTTGATTGAAAATTGGAAATTGAAAATTAAAAATTATTTGAGAATAAGCTTAAACTTGTTTTCGTTAGCCAACATCCTGTTGCCAACGCTTACCGGTACATTTTCCTCCGTTCCCCGATATGCCCTTTTTTCCCTGTCGGCCTTTATTTATCTCGGACAGTTGAAACAAACCTGGCTTAGGTTTCTTATCGCTACCGGATTTATAATATTACATATATTAATATTGGGATTTTTTGTACAGGGATACTTCGTCAGTTAAAAGTTCAAGGTGTGAAATTAAAAGTTGCAGTTTAACATTTTACTATAAACAAGTTACCATTATTTTCTAAAGGCCGTTCCGGCGGAATCCAGTTTGACCGCGACGAAAATTATGCCACCGAACTGTTTTTTGTCGGTTTTATTTTTTTTATTATTATTTTTTTTGTCGTCATTGCCCTGCGTCTTTTTCAATTGACAGTCGTCAAAGGCGAATACTACCGCCAGCTGTCGGAAAACAACCGGATCAAAGAGCTTTTAATCGAAGCCCCGCGGGGACAGATTATCGACCGCAAAGGCTTTGTCGTCGCCCATAATACTAAGCCTGATATTGCCATTGACAGCGACCGGATCCCTTCCCGCCGGATTTACGAAACGCCGATGGCGATTGCTCCCCTGGTCGGCTACCGTCAACTGGCCGATGAAAACGATTTAAAGCAGGACAACTGCCTGCAAAAACTGCATTTGGGCGACAAAGTCGGTAAAAAAGGCGTGGAAAAACTGTATGAGTGTCAGTTACGGGGTGTCCCGGGCAAAAAACTGGTAGAAATGGATGCCCGGGGAAAATATTTAAATACACTGACTGTTCTGCCGCCGACTCCCGGCCAAACTATTCAACTGGCGATGGACTGGGAGCTGCAGCAAAAAGCTTACAATCTGATCAAGGATAAGCGGGCAGCCGTCATCGGCCTTAATCCCCAAACCGGCGAAGTCCTGATATTTGCCTCCTCGCCGTCATTTAATCCCCAGCTTTTTGAAGATGGTGACAATAGCGTGGCTAACTATTTTACCGACGAGGCGAAGCCGCTTTTTAATCGGGCGACAGAAGCCACTTATCCGCCCGGATCGATTTTCAAACTGGTGGTGGCCACCGCCGCCCTTGAGAGTAAAGCGATCGACGATACGACGATTTATGAAGATACCGGTGTCTTGCATTTGGGAAGCCTTACATTTGGCAACTGGTATTGGTTGGAATACGGCCGCACTGAAGGTCCGGTTAATATTGTCAAAGCGATCCAGCGTTCCAACGATACTTTTTTCTATCAGGCCGGTGCCAAAACCGGGGTTAACAACATAAAAACCTGGGCCGATAAATTCGGATTGGGCCAGAAAACCGGTATCGGCCTGAGTGAAGCCGATGGCCTGGTCCCGTCGCCTTTCTGGAAGGAAGAAACGCTTAAAGACCACTGGTATACCGGCGACACGTACAATATGTCCATCGGCCAGGGGTTTTTGGAGGTGACTCCAATCCAGATTGCCCGCCTGACGGCCGTTTTCGCCAACGGCGGGTATCTGTGCACGCCGCAATTATTAAAGGCAGGAACAAATATTAATTCGCCCGGACAATCGAATTGTAAGAAAATGCCGATAAGCGACAAAACATTAGGTCTGATCCGCGAAGGGATGAAAAAAGCGTGCACGACCGGCGGCACCGGCTGGCCACTTTTTAATTTTGGCATTAATACCCTTGACCCGAAATCAACCTCCACCATGTCGGCTAATTTTAAACCGATCCAGGTGGCCTGCAAAACCGGTACCGCCGAATCGTCCATGGCCGGCTCGAGTATTCCCCACGCCTGGATCACGGTTTTTGCCCCATATGACAATCCACAGATCGTTTTAACCATCCTCGTCGAGGAAGCCGGCCAGGGTTCGGATATCGCCGGACCGATTGCCCGGGATATTTTGAAAGACTATTTTGGCAGAAACGAATAAACTATTGACAACGTCATTTCCCTATCCTATAATATTCTCATATGCCTACAGGTATCAGTCCGGAAAGACAAAAAGGAATCCCCCTGACTAAAGCTGCTCTTGCCTTAACCCCGTTAACTATCGGTGTTTTATCCGCCTGCAGTAATAATCCGGCTGTGAAACCGCCGGAAGGGGTAACCCCGATAGCGACCGATACGGCAACCGCCATTATCCCAATGACTCCGGCTCATGCCCCATCAATTATTCCTGCCTCTCCTGCCATAACCGTGGAAGTATCTCCTCTTCCCCCATCAAAAGCAACGGAAACGATTACTGCCACTGTCCCGGTTATTACTCCGACAGTCGGCACTCCATTACCCATTCCGGGAACACCCTTTGCCATCCCCTCATCAACAGAGACTAAACCAACTGCCACCGTGACTAAAACAGTCATTCCTACTGCCACTAAAGAAGCCACTGCCACTCCTACCCGGTCACCGGAAGAAATCCGGAAAGAGGCCCATGAGCTGTCTATTAAGCTAACTACCGGCGAATACGCCGCTGTTCCTGCCGATCTGGATCCGGCAAGACGGGAAGCCATCCGCGCCGCCATTGAACAAGCATTAATTATATATCCGTATGGTATAACTGGAGAAGAATTAAACCAAGACATCTTCAACAAATCCGGAAAAGATTTCAGAAAATATATTAATGACACCTATGGAAAATACGGAATAGATTATGACACAATAATCAAACAATTAAATATCAATCACATGGAAGATCTGTTTTCCGGAATCAACATCGACCCCAATCATTACTCTGGACCAACAACATCGTGGCAGCCCGGAAAAGACACAATATTCATTGCGCCCGAAGATTTTAATCCCAACTCTAACAGCTACCCGCTATATGCCAGTCTTATAAAAGAGTCTGTTGCTAATAAAGTATCTGATAATGCCACAACAATCCGACTTGCTAAAATTGAAGAGGCACTCGCGAAGGGAAAACCAATTCCATCACCTGCACAACTGATTGGAGGATATTCACAGGTTTCGTTTGGAGAATCAATTTCTTTTGCTATTCAATTCTACGTGTACCCGCAGGCGACATTTTTAGAAAATATGTTTTTAGGAGGCATCCATGTTAAACCTTAAACAAAGATAGCTATTACTTGCAATTTGATAAAAAATCTTCCATTTTGCCACCGAAGCGATTCGTCCACCAATTGTATAAAACACGCTTTTGCCGGCGGATTCCATATAGAATCCCTAAACAAGCTTTAACCACTTGAAATCTTCATAAACATCTTTCATAATGAGCTTACATGCAAAAAGCATTAGTGTTGATTTTGGTTGTTATATTGATTATCTGTGCTGCCGAGGTGATTTATTACCTCTCAATTTCCTCCAAAAAAACAATGGATACTACCGCTCCGATCACCACTTCATCGCCTACCCCCGTTACCCAAACAATTCCTACGCCGGTAACATCCTTTAATGAGATTAATATTGCTTACCAGAAAACCGGTGATACGACCGGCCGCTCCATCTTTTATACTTATAAAGACGCCAGCCGCCGCGATAAAGGTTTTGAGGGCATAAACATGTTCTATTACACCGCTATGCCCTTTATGGTTGGCCAGTTGGAAAAAATTACTGCCGTTCCCGGCTCCGACGACTGGTACGTCTATCTCAAAAATCCGCTCAAAAACACGGAGATTGGCAAAGTACGCGTCACTTTAGGAAAAACACTAATGGCAATCGAACACCTGGATAAGCCGGGAATTATCTCCCTGAAAAATAAAGACAAACTGAAATCGGCCGTCACCATCCAAGACCTTCAAACACTGGTTCCCAACACTGATGCTTTAGTCGCCCTGATCTCGGTTGACAAAAAAGGAGCGGTGTTGACTGATAAAGAAGGTGCGTTTCTGACGGAAGTTTTAGCCAGCCGCCAATTATCACTATAAAATCTTTTCCGACATTCATCACTGGTTTTAGCAATAACACTATTTTCCCTTGACACTATCATTTCCCTATCCTATAATATTCTCATATGCCTACAGGTATTAATCCGGAAAGACAAAAAGGAATCCCCCTGACTAAGGCTGCTCTTGCCTTAACCCCGTTAACGATCGGTGTTTTATCCGCCTGCAGTAATAATCCGGCTTTAGCCAAACTACCGGAAGGGGTAACCCCGATAGCGACCGATACGGCAACCGCCATTATCCCAATGACTCCGGCTCATGCCCCATCAATTATTCCTGCCTCTCCTGCCATAACCGTGGAAGTATCTCCTCTTCCCCCATCAAAAGCAACGGAAACGATTACTGCCACTGTCCCGGTTATTACTCCGACAGTCGGCACTCCATTACCCATTCCGGGAACACCCTTTGCCATCCCCTCATCAACAGAGACTAAACCAACTGCCACCGTGACTAAAACAGTCATTCCTACTGCCACTAAAGAAGCCACTGCCACTCCTACCCGGTCACCGGAAGAAATCCGGAAAGAAGCCCATGAGCTGTCTATTAAGCTAATTACCGGACCAAATGCGCTAATTCCCAGCGACTTGCCGCCGGATCAGGTGGGCAAATTCCAGGCAGCAATCCAAGATGCCCTCACTTATTATCCATATAATCTCACCGCTAAAACACTTAATGATTTTATCCTTCAACAAAGCGGGAAAGATTTTGCTCAACACATGGCGGTTACTTATAGCAAATATAATTATAAGAATTATACGTTTGATTTGGAGCGGGTTCTTAAAGAAATCAACGTCAATAAACCGGAAGATTTATTTAGAAGTGTTGGAATAATGGCAAACCCCAATCCTTCCATTCCCACAACTCAGTGGAGAGCGGATACCGATATGATTTATTATTCGCAAAATGATCTAAATCAATACTATCCGGAATTGTTTCTGGCTCTTGGTAAAGAGGCAGTCGCCAATTATGCCAGCGATTATGCCACATCGATCCGTTGGCAGCAAATTCATGACGCTCATGCCCAGGGAAAGCCGACTCCTTCATTAAATAAAATGATCGGTGGCGAAGCTCAAGCAAATTTTGGCGAAGAAATATCTATGGCGATTGAGGCGTATATGCTAAATCAATACCATAAAACAGGCCGTTCTCTTTCCAATACATCGGTATCAGATTATATGTCAACACTGCTCAATGCTGCTTTTACCGGCGGTGTCCACACAAGGTAACCGTAAATACCATATTGCAATTGAACAAGGAATCGTTCATAATGATTTTAGATGCAAAAATCGGAAACGATTACCATGAAATCGCTATCTAAATACATTGTTAGTGTTTTTTTGATTATTGGTTTTGTTTTTCTCCTTTCTTTAATCTTTAGCAAAAAAACGTATGCTGCCTGCGAGTGCGGAACCACCGGCGTCTATTCTTGTTCCTGCTGTCCCAACGGGACTTGTGGAGATATGGGCGGTGGTAATTCTACCTCTTCCTTCAACTGTGCCCAGCAGGCCTGTACCTCAGGCCAGTGTTGTACGTCCGGTAACGGCGGCTGCGGACCATGCACCAGTCCGGGAACCACAGCGACGTTAGACTGTGCCAACCCTCAATACGATGTCACACGGCAGATCTTTAACGTTCAGGTGTCGCCGGGAACCTGCGCCAACTTTTTTGGCCATCCGGTCGTTGAGGCCGTGGGTGTTGATTCATCCCAAAATCTGGTCGAACGGACATTCAATTATCCGCTCGACTATTGTCCGGTTGGCACCACTATTTCCTGTTCCCTAACAAACTCAGGTTATGGATTAATTAGGGAGGCGGCGCCCAACGGTAAGACAGGATTCGGCAATATGTACGTTTATACTTGCACGGACAACAGCCCCAATAGCTGTACCCAAAGCTGGAATGTCATGCAACCGCTGCCCAGCCAGATTAACGACAACTACGATTATGAACTGTACATAATTGCCCAAACAGATCTCTGGGCATGCCAAAGCATGACGTGTACCCCCAGCCTCCACTATGTTGGCGACAAGATTAACCCCTCCTGCACGCTTTCTTTCAGTCCGGCCTCGCCCACCGATGTTAATAACAATGTCACCATCACCGTCCATGCCACCGATAATATCGCGGTCAAAAGCGTGCAAACTTATGCTTATAACAATAATAATAGCAGCTGGGAAAGCTTGGGCTTGAATTCTAATATTTATAGCAATGACTGGCAGGGCAATTTCAGTTGGACGACCAGTAATGCCAGCCATACGGCCGGCACCCATGATATTGCCGCCAATGTCTATGATGATGTCAATAATTTTTACCAGTGCAAAACGCCATACACCCTGACGTCGGTTCCCCAACCCCCCTCCGGTGCCGTCTGCGGTACATTTGACAGCAATCCTAGCAGCCCGACATTTATGCATACGCCTGTCACCTGGACTTTTGCCGGCGGCAGCTACCTGGCCGTCAAATACGGCCAGTTCTCCCAAACCGGAGCCGGAACCAATATCGATAATTTCAACGGGAAATATGATTCGGCCATTTCCCCCCAGCAGACAATCGGCAATATTCCCGATAATCCAGGCGGCCGCACTACCTGCGCTAAAGTGTCGGCTGACGGCATCACCTATTCGGCCGAATACTGCCAGTCCTGCCCGTTACCAACCAATCCGTCACCAGCGACAATTAGCGGCCCTCTTTACCAGAAGTCGGGTACCGGCTGTACCCAGGCCTCAAGTAATAATAATTATTTTCAGTTTACCAATCCCAATTTCACCTTTACCACTATCCCCGGCCCCCCTTGCGTTACCACCACCTGCGGAGTTAACAGTAATTCTCAAGCCTATACGTATACCTGTAAAACAAACTTCACCAGCAATAGCTGTTTGCCAACCAGCTGGCCGTCATCGGCAACCCTGACTTTAACCGGCGCCAATTCCTCCGGCTACACTTTTGTCGGGTGGACTAACTCGAGCTGTTCTTCTCCCAATAATACCCAAACGGTTTACGGCGGCATTACGGGTATTCAGGCGTCAACCAATAACACCAATCAACCGCTGACACTATCTCTCACTAACCCCAATTGGATCAAGTTAAGAAACGCCTCCTACAACGATGTCGATATCGGCGCCGTCACTATTCCCGCCGTCATGAATTTGTATGACAGTGACGATTTAGCCCAAAAATCGTTTATTGTCTCGACTGCTCCCAATGGTAATGAAGGGGGTACCGTTCTTAAATTAAACGTCAATTCCTCCATCAACACTCCCTACTCCACTCCCCACGACTGGGCCGACATCTCCCACAATTATTCACCGGCAATCAATCTTCACCCTCTCCAGTTTGAAAGCTATGTCAAAGCACGAAAATCATATCAATCAATCAGTGACTTATCCCAAATTACCGCTGATGGCATTTATGTCTGGACGGGGGGTAACAAAACAATTGACGGGACGGAGTTTGGCAGCCATAATGTGGTTTTAATCGCCGATGGGTTATCAACGGTTATTACTATCAGTAATTCCAGCGGCCATTTTGCCCCAACCGGCAGTGTCGCCATTATCGCTCACGAGATTGACTTTGACGATACTGTCCCCTTGCAGGATGCCACCGGTCTCTTTATTGCCGATACGGTTAATACCGGCAGTACCAACAACCAGGGGTTAAAGATCAATGGTAATCTAATCGCCCAAACAAGCTTGACCAACTCCCGCCAATGGAGCGATACTTCCAGGCCGTCGGTCTTTATTTATTTCCAACCTAATCTTTATCTGAATTTACTTCCTTATTTATCTATTGCCAAATATGATTACAAGGAGTTACAATGATAATAAATAATAGAAATAAAATGAATATTAAATCTAAACAAGGTCAGGCTCTGCTTGTTACCGTCATGTTGTTGGCGACGGCGATCACTATCGTTCTGTCTTTGTCCTTCCGGTCAACCACCGAAACACAAGTGACCAAACTGCAGGAAGAAAACCAAAAAGCTCTTGCCGCCGCCCAGGCCGGTATTGATGCCGTGCTTAAAAGCGGTACCAATGGATCGACGATCGCCATCGGCAATCTGCCCAACATGACCGATATTTCCGGCAACGCCACCGTTTCGACCGTCACCGGCGACACCTTTATCACCCCTCTTTTGCAAACGGATGAAGCATACACGTTTTACATGGCAGATTACTCCAACGGAGCTTTTTCCAGCGATTGGAACGGAAGCTTGGATATTTACTTCCAGTCAGAAACAAATTGTCCAGCACTAGAGTTAACATTTATAAAAGACGATAATTCCCTTTCCCGTTATCTTATGGATCCCTGCAACTTGGTACAAGGAGCGTCAAAAACGCCAACTACCAATGGTGGAACGATTAATGGCATAAATTTTACCTATAAAAATTCATCTTCATTCGCTGTTGCTAATACTAGATTGATAATTGCTCGTAGTCTATTTGCTTCTACTAAAATTGGTTTATCGGGTCTTTCATTAAAAAGTCAGGGTAAAACCGTTACCTCGACCGCGAAGTCCAATACCGGCGTCACCAAAACCATCCAGCTTTTCCAGAGTTATCCGCAGATTCCGGCAGACTTCTTCGTGACGTCTCTCTAATTTCAAAATTTCTCGAAGACGACTTGTGACGGAGAAACTTGTTTTTGAGTCAGTAGATAGATTTTTAATGATTCGGTCACGTGGCGGCTACCGCAGAGATAAAATTCCGAATTGTCCATTACAAATTGCGAATTATGGATCGCCTCTTCAATGCAATCATCAACATGACCTAAAGCAAAATACTGCCTGTCTTCTTCCGGTACAATACCAAGGTTTTGTTCACGTGATAGGCAGATTCGGAAATCAAAATTTTTGATTTGAGATTTTAAATTTTTAATTTCATCAAACAGGTAAACGTCCTTATAGGTCGGCAGTCCCCAGAATAAATAATAATGGGGCACTTCTCTATTTTCTATTATCGATAGCAGCATGCTCCTCATCGGAGCGATTCCGCAGCTTGTCGCCAGAAAAATCTTACCGTTTGGAGTATCTTTAAGCCGGAATACTCCGGCCGGCCCCTGAAAAACAAACTGGTCGCCCACTTGCGAATTTTGGACATAGGTCGACGCTTTGCCGAAAGGCTCGATTTTCATGATCAGCTCAAAACTGTTTTTTTGGTCGGGAGCGGAAGCGATGGAATAAAGCCGGGGCAACGAATCGGGCGGCACCCGCATAATCATGTACTGGCCGGGAATAAAGCATAATTCTTTTGGTTCATCGAGCACAAATTTAAGATGAAAAACATCATGCGTAAACGGGACTTTCTCGGTAAGAGTTGTTTTATAAGTTTGCAGCATAGTTTAGAATTGTTACAGCCTTGCCCGCTGGCTGACCTCGGCCTCGACCAGCTCCCGCGGCCGGCCGAATTTCAATCGTGACAATTGAATAACTGCCTGGGCGATTTTCGGGTTGGCGGCGGCGCGGTAAGCGGCCATATCTTTGGTCATATCGACGGAAAAAGGCGGTACCGGCTCGTTGTCGACAATCGTTTTGACGTAGGTATGAAAACGCTCGATGTTGATCAAGTCCGATTCGGAAAAAACTGGCTGGTATTCCCGCTGCAAGTAGGAGGCGTCAGTGACGCCGACGCGGAAGGTAATTAGACTGCCGACATTGCCGAAGACAGCATTTTTCACTTCCTCCTCCATTTGGCCGATAAACTGGTTGGCGACGGTCAAATTCAAATGATATTTTCTGGCCTCGGATAAAATTGTGGCAAAATCCGGTGTGGCGAAGTTTTGGAACTCGTCGACATAGAGGAAAAAGTCGCGGCGGTGCTCTTCCGGAATCTCCTGCCGGCTCATGGCGGCAACCAGAATTTTAGGGATAAGTACCAACCCCAGGAAGCTCGAATTTTCCTCACCCAATTTTCCTTTGGATAAATTAATTAGAAGAATTTTGCCCTCATCCATCACCTGGCGGAAATCGAAAGCACTTTTCGACTGACCGATTATATTTCTCATCGTTTTATTGGTGACAAACCGGCCGAATTTGGAAACGATATAATCGAGGACTTCCGACTTGTGGAAATCAGAGGTCTGGGCGATCTGGTCGGTCCAGTAGCGCCGGACAATTGGGTCTTCCACTTTCGGCAAAATTTCCTGGACGTATTTTGGATCCTGTAAGATACGCATCACTTCAACAAAAGTCGCCCCGGGTTCGTACATGACGGTGAGCATCGCATTGCGAACCGCATGCTCGAACCGCGGTCCGATGATACCGGTCCGCTGCGGATCATATAATTTATACATCAGGTTAATAATTGCCGTTGTAATAAAATGCTTCTGGTCTTCGGTTTTTGCCTCCAAAAGGTTAAGGCCCATCGGCCGCTCAGTATCGGATGGGTCAAAATAGATGACATCCTCGGCCCGATCAGGCGGAATGAATTTGACGATTTCGTCGATCAAATCGCCGTGGGGATCGATGACACAGACCCCATGGCCGTCTTTGATATCCTGAATAGCCATGTCCTGAAGGAGAACGGATTTGCCGGTACCGGTTTTTCCGATAATATACACGTGGCGGCGGCGGTCTTCAAAACCAATATAAATCGGGCGCTTCACCCCCCTGTAATAACCTTTACCGATATAGGTGCCACCGTCACCGCCATCGGTCTGGGGGACTTCGGCCGGCACGGGCGCCGTTTTTGCTTTCAGCCACTGGACATGCGGAGTTTCAATCGTTTTGTTGGGAAAATGGAAAAGAGTCGCCAATTCATCACTGCTTAATATGGAAACCGAGTGATAAAAAGGCGGCTCCAGCACTGGGAAAAACTTATAGATAAAATCAATCATAAAGCCGCCTTTAAAAAGGACCCGTGCCCCTTTTAACCCGTTAAGGTCGGAATTAAACTGGGAAAAGGCCGACTTGATGTTTTTGAGATGCATGTCGGACAATTCTTTGCTTTTGGCGGAAACAACGAAACGGATGGTTGATTCAAATCCCGGTTTGGAACATTTGTCGTCGATTTTTTCCAATACTTTCGGGTCGGTTTTGAAAGTTGCTTTTTCCGGATTGGCCTCCTGTTTTTTGGTTGAGGCGACATAAGATTTGCCCGCTTTTTTCCATTTGCCATCGGCCGGCCGGATCAGGATCTGGACCATCGCCCCTTCGTCATCATCCATTTTGGACAAGGCAGAGGTGACGGCCGCCATCGAATCGGTCGCCAAATCCTTAAATGCTTTAAGCGGCATATAAGGATAATCCTTCATAACCAAACTGCCAAAAGACACCTTACCGGTTTCCGAAAAAATGTTCGGTTCATCTACTCTTTTGATGTCGGCGTTGGGATAGTAACCGTAAATGGTTTTCTCGACGAGGTCGATTATCCGGGACGGTGCCGACACATAAAAGCGGATATCGGCTTTTTTGCCGACAATTTCAAAAGCAATGACGTCGTCCAGATCCAAAAAGGAAAACCAACCGGATTTTTTCAGGGAAAAAAAAGCGGAAAACATCTGCTCGGCGGCGTCGATTTTGATTTCGTTTTCCTTGGGCAGACGGACTTCCAGCGAAACCATTTCCAGCGAGATTTGTTCCCGCTTTTTCAGCCGGAGATAGATTATAATCAAATAAATAAAGACAAAAGTCAAGCCAGCGGCCAGGATGCCGGCCAATAGGGCCAGGCCGAAAGTAATAAGCCGATCGATCGTGGTGGCAAAAATTGCATCCATAAAAACAGTATATAATAATAATGTATGAAAACGAAGAAAACACCCGTAAAATTATATAGCGTCTATGTCCAAACATCAATTGCTCTGGTTTTAGGCTTGTGGCTACTTTTTAATCTGGTTTCTTCCCAGCTGATGAGTCCGCTTTATTTCAATTTAGTCAGCGAAAACCGCCTCGCCGCCGCCAGCTACCTGAAACACATCCAGATGCTCCCCCAATTTTTGGCGGAGCTAAATAAATACCGGCAAATTTACGGTGCCGACATTGCCGATTTCGTCTTTGCCGACAAGCGACAGGAAACGCAGGAAATAAATATATACGAGGCCGCCCTGTGCAAAAATCCGGAGTCGGTAACGGCGCTTTACAATTTATCGCTTTTGTACGGCGAAAATGGCAACACACAAAAGGCGGAAGAATATCTGAATAAAGCAAAGGAATTGGACCCAAGCATTAAATAAATCCCAATACCAAATTTCAAATATTAGGATTTTGAACTTATGCTAAAACAAGTCCATTTATACATAAAGGGTGACGTCATCGGCATCGGCTTCCGGGCATGGACGAAAATCCAGACGAAGATCAACAATGTCAACGGCTGGGTAAGAAATGTCTATACAAAACCGGAAGTGTTCGGTCCCGGCGGCGGCGTTGAAGCCGTCTTCCAAGGGGACGAGGAAAACGTCAATAAAATGATTGAGCAGGTCAAAGACGGCCCACCTGTCTCCCGGGTAACCGATGTGGAAATCATGTGGCAAGATGCCAAAGAAATCATTGAGGGATTTGAAATCCGGAAATAATCTGTTATACTTTGTTTTTATTATGGTAAACGGCGCTTTATTCATTTTTATCCTCATTACCCCCTTAAGTGGCGGGAGAATGTAATGTAATAAAGCACTTACAAGATCCCGCCGCCAGGCGGGTTTTTTTGTTATATGAGTGAATTTAATCGGAAAATAAAACAAATTAATAATATACCAGAACTGATTCCGGAGATGGTGCCGGTGGAAAATTTATTGGGGACGAAAATTCCGATTCAAATAAGCGCACTTACCAATAGAAAAAAATTATATACACCCCATTTTGAGGTTAATCCCCGCCGGTTATACAGTGTTTTAAATATGGGGCCGGATGACTTGTTAAAAGCAAATGAAGCTGACCCGTTGGCATGTTGGGTAGTGGATAAATACAATAAACAACAGGTCTTGAACCGATTTGTGGTAATTGCCAGGGGTAACCACCGTGGGGCGACTCATTTATATACCAGTACAATTAATGTTGATGTTACCGGCGTTGCCCAAATGGGATCAGACGGAAAACTGCTGAAGATGGAAGGTGTTTTTATTCCTGATTTGCGTTTATATCCCTTTAGTATTTTTATGGCCAGAGTAAGGGCCTACCTATCCCAATATTAAAAAAAGCTTGTTTTTAAATTTTTATTTGGTATAGTTAATTTTTATGAAACAGCGTGTTACTTATTTCTTTTTCTTTACCCCACTTTTAGCGGGGCGCTGTTTTAATTAATTAAATAGTTAAAAACGCACCCCGCGCAAGCGGGGTTTTTTGATGGGTTAGGAGGTGAAATTTATGGAAGGACGAAGACCAATAATTTCTGAGGCAACCGCTCTGTTGAGAGATCAAATATTGCGAGGTGGACTGCCCGACCGGGGAGCTATCGACTTGAACGGTGTCACAGCGGCTGAAATGGCTAAAATGACCGCCACGGAAATGGTAATGCCGATTGCCGTTGGCACGATCGCTTTAGCTAACGAACCAAGAATTTTATCGCCAAAAGCAACGACCTTGCGTATGATAAAAATATGATTATCGTAAAAAAGGGCCGCCAAGCGGCGGCCCTAGACCAGTGGACCCGACCGGACCTGCCTGCCGGCAGGCAGGTTTGAACCTGGTGGACCTACGGGGAATTGAACCCCGCCCTCATCCATGCCATGGATGCGTTCTACCGATGAACCATAGGCCCAAATCGTTAACTTCTATATTCTACCATCTATCTCCGATTTTCGTTATACTAAATCTATGGACCAGCATCCGGTACCGAGACAAATTACCAGTTTTGAGTTTAAGCTAATTGGCTTTCTGACAATCAAGCAGTTTATTTATCTGATTATTTTTATCCCGCTGGGGTTTCTCACCTATGTAATTTTCCCCATTCCCTTATTAAACATTTTTCTTGGCATCCTGGTCGGCGCGATGGGAGTCGCTTTTGCGTTTTTGCCGATTAACGACCGGCCGCTTGATGTCTGGATCAGAAATATGTTCCGGCGGCTCACTTCCCCGACCCAATATCAATATCAAAAATTGAACCCGCCGATTTATTTTCTGCGCAACCTGTATTTTGTCACCGACCCCCACCGGGTAATGGCCCATATTCAGTCACAGGAAATGCTCGCCGCCTATATGGCCCGGGCTCATCCGACCGCCGCATCAACACAGAAACAAACTATAAACGATATCCTTGGTTCGCTCCCGGTTACGCCGGTTAAAAAAACACCGGCTCCAGTCACTGTTCCAATCGCGCCCGCCATCCAATCACCAACCGCCAACCAAAATTCTCAACTCCCAACTCCCAATTCCCAACTGCCTAAAACACCTTTTTTTACCGGTATTGTCAAAAACCATAAACTAATCCCCATTCCCGGCGTATTGATTTATGTCAAAAATGACAGCGGTCAGACACTGCGTCTCTTAAAAACCAATCCTCACGGTATTTTTGCCACTTTTAACCCGCTGCCGTCGGGTAACTACAATTTCGAGATCAAGGATGCAAAAAACACTTATCAGTTTGATACAATGAAAATTAGGATCGAAAGCATTAATCCAAAGCCGTTAGAGTTTTATTCAAAAGAATTGCTTTAAAAGCTATGCCCATAACCAAACCAACATCACCAATCAAATCAACCACCCAGAATTTTGTGGAAATCGAGGAAATTAAAGACGATATTATTGTGATGAAGGATTTTTCCGCCGCCATTGTCATCGAAGTCGGTGCCGTCAATTTCTGGCTCCTTTCCGAAGAAGAACAGGCGTCGATGATTTATGCTTATGCCGGTCTTCTTAATTCATTGTCTTTCCCAACCCAGATTCTTATCGTTTCCAAAAAAATGGACATTTCTTCATATCTTGATTATCTGGATGCCAATATTAACAAACAACATAATGAACTAATCCGCACCCGGCTTTTGAGCTACCGGGAATTTATCAAAAACGTGGTTAAAAAAAACACCGTTCTCGAAAAGCGATTCTTTTTTGTCGTCCCGTTTTCCCCGTTGGAGCTTGGGATTGTTGGCGCCAACGCCACTTCTTTACAAAAAGAATATATTATCAGCCGGGCAAAAACTTCCCTCTACCCCAAAAGGGATAACTTGCTACGCTTATTGTCCAAAATCGGCCTGCAGGGAACCGTCATGCAAAAACAGGAATTAACCGAATTATTTTACAATCTGTATAACCCGTCAAACACCGGACGAAGACTGGCACCAGTCGAAAGTTATACCGATGTAGTGTTGACTAATGGATAAAATTTACCACTTGTGATTTGAAATCTAAAATTAAAAGTTAAAAATTGATTAGTGTTTAATTTTTTCGGTAAACAAAACGATAAAGCGTCATCCCCCACTTCGGTTGTCCGTACACCAACCGGTCCTACCAACGTGGCTGAATTTCTGGCCAAAGGCACCGTTTCCATCAAGGATTTGATCGCTCCTTCCTATATTGAAGTTGATTTTAACAATATCAAAATCGATGATAAATATTACCGGACGCTTTATGTCGTCGGCTACCCCCGCTATGTTTCCGCTAACTGGCTTTACCCTCTCATTACTTTCGACCACCCGCTTTATATTTCCATGTATGTTTACCCGACCGAGTCCAAAAATGTTTTGGAAGACCTGAAGCGGAAAATCGCCGAAATGGAAGCAACAATCGAAAACGATATTAAGGCCGGCAAGGTGGTTGATCCGACCGTCCAGGTGGCTCTTGATGACGCTTTGGCCCTCCAGGCGGAATTAGCCAAGGGAGCGGAGCGCTTTTTTCAATTCGGTTTATACATCACAATTCCGGCAGACACACTGGAGGAACTGAACCGGATCAGCAAGGAAGTCGATTCGATTTTGGCGTCGCTTCTGGTCGTCGCCCGGCAAGCAACTTTGGAAATGGAAGAAGGCTTTAAATCGACTTTGCCGATGTTTTACGACAAACTGGGTGTCTGGCGCAACATGGATACCACTTCGTTGGCGACAACGTTTCCGTTTGCCACCGCCTCTTTGACCCGCAACGAAGGCATTTTATACGGCATTAATGAACATGACGGCTCATTAATTATCTTCGACCGTTTTACTCTGGAAAATGCCAACGCGGTCATTCTGGGCAAATCCGGCGGCGGCAAAAGCTTCATGGTCAAACTGGAATCGCTGCGGCTTTTGATGTTGGGTACCGACGTGATAATTGTCGACCCGGAAAATGAATACCAGAAACTGTGCCAGTCGGTCGGCGGCGAGTTTGTTGTTTTTGCCGCCAATTCCCAATATAAAATCAACCCTTTTGATCTAACGACGGTTAATCCTGAGCCGGATGAATTGTCCAACAAAATTCTTGACCTGCATTCACTCATGCGCGTCATTATGGGCGAGCTGACCCCGTCACAGGATGCCATGCTTGACCGGGCGCTGGTCGCTACCTACCGCGAAAAAGGGATTACCGCCGAACCGGAAACATTCACCAAAGAACCGCCACTTCTCGAAGACTTGTATAAAATTTTTCTCGGGATGGAAACTCCCGAATCAAAAGAATTAGCCGACAGATTAGAAAAATTCGTCCAGGGATCGGCATCAGGCATTTTTAACCAACAGTCGAATTTTGACATTAAAAACCCGTTTACTGTTTTTGGTATCCGTGACCTGGAGGAAAATCTACGGCCGATCGCCATGTATATCGTCCTTGACTATATTTGGAACCGGGTACGCAAAGATAAAAAGAAACGGGTATTGATCGTCGATGAGGCCTGGTATCTGATCAAGCAAAAAGATTCCGGCAGCTATCTCCATAGTTTTGCCAAGCGGGCCCGCAAATATCAACTGGGGTTGACGACAATCACCCAGGATGTAGAGGATTTTTTGGCCACCGATGAGGGCAAAGCAATTATCACCAACTCGTCACTGCAAATAATTTTAAAACAGTCAACGGCCGCTGTTGAAAAAATTACCGAAACGTTTTACCTGACCGGCGGCGAAAAACATTTCTTATTGTCGGCGGGTGTCGGAGAAGGCCTATTCTTTGCCGGCCACAATCACGTCGGTTTCCATGTTGTCGCTTCCGATGAAGAGAAGGGGTTGATTGAATAATTTTACCGGTACATTACCGGTTTTTCCATTTGCGGAAGAAGGAGGCTCATTCTTCGATCTTTTTTATTAATTCTTTCGATGAAAGTTTTTAGTTTCTGGCCGATTTTAATATCTTCTTTGCCGGTCAGTTTGCTGACGTGAATGAGGCCTTCGACTCCCGGCTCCAGGCGGACAAAGAAACCGTATTTTTCCCGGCGAACAACCTCACCTTCAACCTCACGATCTTTTGGATATTTTTCTTCAACCTTTTCCCACGGATCAGGCGTTAGGCGTTTTAACGATAAATTAAGCTTTAAATCGGTCGGGTTTTTTTCAACCACCATTACGTTAATCATTTCCCCCGGCCGGACAAAGCTTTCGGCCGAACTCACTTTTTCCCAGGAAATTTCCGAAATATGGATTAATCCTTCAACCCCTTCTACCTCACAGAAAACACCAAATTCCGACACACCCAGTACTTTGGCTTTATATGTTCCACCCTCTTTAATGGCGTCAAACTTCTGTTTTAATTCTTTTTGGGAAATATGGAGAGCGGATGCTTTCTGGGAAACAACCAGCCGGTTTTTGATTTTATCAACTTCAAGAATTTTGACTTTAATTTTCTGGCCGCTTAATTTTTCCGGGTTATTGATAAAGGTGTCGGTCAGTTGGATTTTGGGGATGACGCCGCGAATACCCATAAAGTCGATAAAAACACCGCCTTTGCCATATTCGCCGCAAACCACTTCGATTTCCTCCTCTTTTTCCTTCTTCTGTGCCAATATCTCCCACTTCCCTTTTTCAAAGAATTTCTGCAAGGAAACAACCGGAAAACCATTTTTCGATTCTTCGGAAATTATTTTGGCGCGGACAACATCACCGATTTTCAGGTATGGTAGATAGGTGGAAATCTCCTTCACTTCCAACTCGCCCAAGACAGCGTAGGCCTTGCCGCCAACATCAAAAGTCACTCCTTTTTTGGATAGTGTAACGATTGTAGCGTCGATCTCTCTTCCTTTTTTGACTAGGGCGGGGCGCTTGAGCTTAAGAAGCGCTTCCATGGGGTTAACAGCTCTTTTTTCGGTTTTTTTCGGCATTAGTTAAATCTCCTTTACAGTAATCCAAGAATATATAATATACCAAATAGTTGTTAAAAAAACAACTGTGCCCGTTCTGCCTCTTGAATTTTCCCTGACAATTACACATAATTGAAATAATGCAAAAATTTTTGCTTATCCTGTTTGTCTTTTTGTTGATGATCGTCGCTGCAGAAATCATCATCCTTGTCCTCCCTAAAAAACAATTAGCTCCGTTTACCTTATCTATTACACCATCGCCGGCGGTAATAATCAAAGCCACACCCACTCCGGCCAATACGATTGCTACAACAGCAGAAATGGCAATTAACGGACAAACATGGGACGGTTTCCGCCAAATCCACAAAGGCATGCTTGTTTCCTCGATGGCCACCAATGAATTTCGCGGCCGTATTGCCGAACTCAATTACGGTGGCGGAACGGAACAAACTTTCAATTATGCTTTTCGTATCCGGCTTTATGCCGATAACGGCGTCACCAACGCCTTTCTTTTTTCCGCTAAAGAACTGGGGAATATCCGAGCGACACAGATTGTCAATGGCCAAGAACTGCCGTACGAATTGAAAAATCTAAAAATCGGCGATTATGTTTCTCTTTACCTGACGGTAAATTTGATGCAGGATCCGGACAATAGCTTTATTTCCGGCAAAATCGTCAAACTGCGATGAAAAAACACCGTATTCTTTTCCCTTGACACTATCATCTCTCTATCCTATAATATTCTCATATGCCTACAGGTATTAATCCGGAAAGACAAAAAGGAATCCCCCTGACTAAGGCTGCTCTTGCCTTAACCCCGTTAACTATCGGTGTTTTATCCGCCTGCAGTAATAATCCGGCAATGGCCAAACCACCGGAAGGGGTAACCCCGATAGCGACCGATACGGCAACCGCCATTATCCCGATGACTCCGGCTCATGCCCCATCAATTATTCCTGCCTCTCCTACCATAACCGTGGAAGTATCTCCTCTCCCCCCATCAAAAGCAACGGAAACGATTACCACCACTGTCCCGGTTATTACTCCGACGGTTGGCACTCCATTACCCATTCCGGGAACACCCTTTGCCGTTCCGTCAGCAACGGAAACTATTAAACCAACAACCACCGTGACTAAAACAGTCGTTCCTACTGCCACTAATGATTTAGCCAACCGTAATAAACCACCTACCCAAGAGCCGACCCTCAGTCCGGAAACAATCGCCAATCAGGAAGTCAATAAAATCAATATCACCTATCCGGGAGATACGGAAAAAACAATGATTAAACAGGCGGCGATTGAAGCAGTGACCCGTTTTCCTTACGGCTTAACAGCCAAAGACCTAAACAATTACGTAAAAAACATTGATAACCAGCACCGTGATTTCCGTCAGCATTTTAATGACCTTTACGGCAAAAAATACGGCATTTACTGGGATGATGTCGTCCATGAATTTATTACCGATTTGACACCGGAAACATTTTTTCAAGGGATATGGGTCAATAGCTATACTTTTGGGACAACGACGGAAATTGGAACAACCATAGGAAGCAAATGTGGATATTGTTGCGCTATTTTTTCTAATCGGTTTAATTCAGGAATATTGTTAGCTCCTGATGATTTAACTTCTGTTCCTCCTTTATGGATAAAAATATTGAAAGAAGCAGCTGCAGGTAAAATCAATATGGTAATTAATGCCCGTATATACTATGCTACAGGCATAGTACCGGCGGATGGTGATTCTGGTCACATGGCAGAAATGGTAACCGGAGCTTTACAGATTTATACCGAAAATCAGGTAAATCCTAATCAACGTTCACAAACACAAACTGTCATTAATACATATTATAATGGCGGGATTATTTATTAAGAATCTCTTCCTTCTTGTATTTATTCAATAAGTTCTTCATAATCAGAATATCAAATGAAAAAAGTCGTCTTTTTGATATTATTATTTGCCTCTATAATCAGCGTTTTGTTTATCCCAAAAGTCAAAGCGATGCTTGTCTGTGATGGCACCTGTACTGCTCCGGTGGCGCCGCCGCCTCCGCCACCTGTTGGTGAAACGAGCGGCACCGGTCCCTACCCCACCAGCGCTGTCAGCCAGGTCGATGAAAAATGCTGGAACACTCAAGGTGTGATGACGGCAGATAAGTGTGTTCCCTGTGGCAGCAGTGCGCCATCCGGCTGCAGCATCGAGGGTCAATGCGGCTCCTGCGGCGGTAGCGGCCCGGGATGCACCGGCAAATGTGGCGGAATCGCTATGGGTAAGATTGATAACGGCGCCACCTATGGTGTCGATTCGTGTAACTACCCCTGCAGTTGGCAGGCGAAGACTACGTGCTATTGCCCGGCCAACTTATGCACGGCTAGTAGTAATGGGTACCAAACACCGAGTACTCAAGCGAGTTGCGAAAATACCTGGGGCACCGACCAGTATGGTAACGGTTGGCAACATTGTACCTGGTTCCCCGCCGGTACCTGTACGACTGGCTGCTCGAAAACCTGCGGCGGCGGCACGTGTACCGACGTCTGCGGAAATGCCTATACTTGCAATACCCAACCGTGTCTCAACCCTCCCCAAGCCACCACTATCTGTCTTGCCTCAACGGTCATAATCGGCAATTCAGCCAGTTTTACTGTCAAAGCCACTGATTCCGGCAATAATCTTTTAAGTATGGGTTTTTATTTTTCGCCAACATCCAATCAATCCTGGTCGCTCCTCCAATCTAACGGGTTTTTGGAAAATACCAATCTTAATCCTAATGTCAGTATAAGCGGCGGCAATGCCACTGTTACCGCTACCTGGACACCGGCCGGCGCCGACGTCGGCAAAACCTTTTATATGGTACCTGATATTTATGACCAGCTGGGCAGCCGCTGCAGCAGTAACCCTTGGGGGCTGCCGGCTAATGGCAGCTGGGTCACCTGTTCCAATCCGACTACTAATTCTTATTGCCAGATAACGGTTATTGCCCCGTCCAAACCGACCCTGACTCCCGGCAATTTTAACGAGAGTCCAACCAATCCATATACGCCGGTAACTGTTACCTGGGCTAATGGCACCGGCCTACAGGTTTGGGATAGTGCCGGCAACTGGCTGTTTAATGGACCGGCGACATCACCAACTGTTGTCAACGTTGTGCCGGGCCGGACTGTTTATGCCCGCTCCACCTATGATTTTATGAATTTTTCTAACACAGCTTTTCTTCTTGTTAATTTACCTGTTAATCCTTCCAGTACAACGATCCAGGGAAATCTTCAGCAAAAATCCGGCAGCGGCTGCACCCCGGCCGATACCAACCACAATTTCCCTGTCGGCAATCCGATCGTTTCTTCAACCGCCTGCGGATCACAAACGGCAACTTCAACCACTTGTTATGCTTTAGATAGCGGCGGCTCCCACAGCACAACTGCCGCCGTTAAATATTTCTGCACCACCACTTTTACCAGTAATAACTGTTTAGGCAATAACCCACCCACCTGGCCAACCAGTGCTACCATTAATTTAATCGGGGTTGCTCCTGTTGGCTATACCTTAACCGGCTGGACAGACAACAATTGTAATTCACCCCCCAATCCTCCATTTAGCAGTAATAAAACCGTGAGTATAAGTGCCGGCGGTACGATTAATCAGCCGATCACTTTTAATTTCTCCGGCAACACCTGGTTTAAAAGCAACAACACTTCGTTTGTGTCATCGTCAGTAAACAGTGTGAACATCCCTGTCTGGGCAACCGCTTATCCGGGAAGCAGCGACAACAACTCATCGCTTTTTATTATCGGCACTGCCGGCAGCACCTTAGGCGTCGGTATTAATCTGGGAGCGGCTTACTCTATCCCCAATAACTGGAACAGTTCATCTTATTCCCGGCATTTGACGATGTCGGCTGACGGCTACGCCGCTTATGTTCGCTCACGAAAAACATCGACATCAATTGGCTCGGCGGGAGATACCAGTATCCCTGCCGGCTCAATTACCGGTGACGGCATTTATCTCTGGAAAGGTGGTGATTTAACCATTAGTGATGACGGCAAATTCGGCGCCCACAACGTGGTTTTGATCAGCAACAGTGCCAAGGTTACGATCGATAAGCAACATTTCCAGCCGGCCGGATCGGTAGCTATCGTGGCCGATGAAATCGATTTTAGCAATACCACCCAGGATGCCAAAGGAATATTTGTCGCCAATACGGTTAATACCGGTAGTCCATCCAACCAGGGGCTATTAATCTTAGGAAACCTGATTGCTGAAACCACTCTGAATAACGGCCGTTCATGGACCAACACAGCCATTCCTTCTATTTATGTTGATTTCCAACCAAATATTTATCTGAATTTACTCCCTTATTTATCTATTGCCAAATATGATTACAAGGAGCTACAATAACCTCCACAACATCCAACAACAACTCTCTTGAAATGTAAGAGGTTTTATGATATATTATAGGGCATTATGGATAATTACCTGCTACCGTCATTGATTGAACGGTTCATCAAACATCTTCAGTCCCAGGGAAAATCATCTTTTACCTTGATAGCCTATAAAAAAGATCTGGAGCAGTTCACCGGCTTTTTAACCAGCCAGGAGGTTAACGACATCCGGGAAGTCAAAAAAGATCATATTGACGGTTTTATCAATAAGCTAATTACCGATAATTACACGAAAAAATCCGCCTCCCGCAAACTGAACTCCATCCGGACTTTTTTCCGGTTTTTAAAAGCCGATGGCGTTATTGAACAAAACCCCTCTCTGGATGTTTCCCATCCGAAATATGTTCAGTCGCCGCCGCGAATTTTTTCCAAACTGGAATACCGGGCTCTTCGCGATTTTGCCAAAGAAGACACCCGGACATATGCTTTGGTAGAAATACTGCTCCAGACCGGAATTAAGATTGGCGAGCTGGCCAACATTCATCTGGAAGACATCAAAGACGCCGGTCTTCATATCCGCTCTTACGGCAAAAATCCTGAACGGGAAATTCCATTAAATAAAGCGGTGAAAAAAGCGGTTGACGAATATGTAAAAGAAAGGTCGACAATCGCCAAAGACGGTCACCTGTTTGTTACCCGGACCGGCCACCCGCTATTGGTGCGCAATATCCGCCAGATTATTACCCGCTGCTTCCGTGAGGTGGGGGTAGAAAATGCGACAGTCAATGATTTGCGAAACACTTTTATCGCCCACCAGTTAATGAACGGTGCCTCGGTCGAATATATCGCCCGGCTTGTCGGCCACCGCCGCCTCTCCTCCACCGAACGCTTCCTCAATCTTGTCAAGGAAGAAGCGGAAAAGAAGGAAAAACTTGGGGAATTATAACGGTTATAATGGTTATATGAGCCTAAGAATCTACACCGATGGTGGTTCACTTAATAATCCCGGGCCGGCCGCTTATGCTTTTGCCGTCTATCGGGACAATGAATTGATTTATTCCGAAGGAAAAGCGATCGGTGTGGCCACCAATAATGTCGCCGAGTATACCGGCCTGATTAAGATGTTGGAGTGGTTGAAAAGCCATTCCCAAAACGACGCCGTCGTTGTTTTTTCCGACTCACAGCTTATGGTCAACCAGGTAAACGGGTTATTTAAAGTTAAAAACGCTGCGATTCGTGAATTTATCCTTAAAATCCGGGGGCTGGAGCAAGAAATTGGTTTAACAATTGTCTACAAGCATATTCCCCGGGAAAAAAACTCCTTCACTGACTCTCTGGTCAAAAAAGCCCTTGGCCGCTAAAGAAAAAATCCCCCTTGACTATCGGTGTGATTATGTTTATTATTTGTGGATAAGTTATCCACATAATTAAATTATGTCTGTCTTATCCTCTTTCTGGAATGGTTATTTAAAACATTTTTCTATTGATAATAAATACCCGGTACTATTCTCCGTTCTCAAACAGGTTAAGCCGCTGAAGTTAACCGATGAATCAATTACCGTTGGTTGTGAACGACAGGGAATCAGCTCTTATCTGGAAAAACACCGCTCCCAAATCGAGCAGGAGCTTTTCAGGTATTTAAAAAAGCACCTAACCATGAAGTTCACCGTTATCGAACCACAAAATAAACCGTCGGAAACTCCGCTTCTTTCATTTACTCCCTCGACTGAAGACCGGCTGGCCAAAGCCGGCCTCCACCACAAATACAGTTTTGATAATTTTGCCGTTTCTTCAACCAACCAGGTGGCCTATGCCGCCGCCCAGGCAGTCGCCAAAAATCCGGGAACCGCCTATAATCCGCTGTTTTTTTACGGCGGTGTTGGTGTCGGTAAAACCCACTTGGCGCAAGCTGTTGCCCGCACCATTATTGAAGCCGACGACACCAAACGGGTTTATTTCTGTCCCGGCGACAACTTTACCAACGAGCTGGTTGAGTCAATCAGAGACAATTCTCAACCGCGCTTCCGGCAAAAATACCGGCGGCTTAATCTGCTTATTGTTGACGATATCCAGTTTATCGCCGGTAAGGCCCATATGCAGGAAGAGTTTTTTCATACCTTCAACTCAATTGTTTCCTCGGGTGGTCAGGTCATCCTTACCTCCGACCGGCCGCCTTCAGAAATCAAAAACCTGGAGGATCGGCTGCGTTCCCGTTTTTCCGGCGGTTTAATTGTTGATGTTCAACCACCAGACTTCGACCTGCGGACCGCCATTTTGTTAATTAAAGCTAAAGAAAAAGGCATCGAAATCGATATTGAGGCAGCCAAAATTGTCGCTGAACAAATCACTGATTCGCGGGGTCTGGAAGGCGCTCTCCTGTCGATTTATGCCCTGGTCCTGGGCAAAAAAGACCGGATCGATCTGGAGGCGGTGGAGTTTTTTTTCAGCCAAAAAACCAAAACTAAGGTCAAAAAAATTTCCCCAAGCGATGTTGTTAAGGCGGTTTGTTCTTTCTACGGGGTAAAACAAAGCCATTTAAAAAGCGCGGTCCGCACCGACACAATTGCTCTCCCCCGCCAGGTGGCGATGTATCTTCTTTACCGGGAGCTCCATTTAAAACTAACTGAGATAGCAGAAATTCTAAAACGAAAAGACCACACCACCGTCATTCACGCCAACAGGAAGATAGGGGGCCTGATCATGAAAGACAACTCTTTCAAACAAGACATTGATAGAATAACCTCTCTTCTTTCTCAGTCAACATAACATCCACACCCTGTCCCCATGTTTTTTTTGTCGTTTGGTTTGTCTTGAAAATCTTAATGTTATCTTATACACTTATACACACCGTCTATTACTACTATTATGAAAACATCTATTCTAAAAGAACCGTTTTTAGAGAAGCTTAATTTCGCTTCCCATTTTACTTCGGCAAAAATTTCTTCCTTAGTAGCCCTTCAGGGAATTTTTATCAAAGCCGAAAAAGGGCTGATCCATTTTTATTCTACCAACCTGAATTCTTATTATCATACAACAATGAAGACAGATAACCAATCTTCATTTGTCATTATTATTGACCCAAAAAGAACCGGGGAGTTTTTGGCTCTTTTGGAGCCGGGTAAAATCAACCTTGAAGTAAAAGAGAAACAGATAGTCATTTCCCAGGGAAAGACCAAGGGTGAATTTCTGGTGATGAGCGCCGAGGAATTTCCCACACCGCCAAAAACCGAAGAAAAACCACAGGAAATAGAGGCGGAATTTTTTTTGAAAAATCTGCCGTTGGTTTTGTTTGCCGCCTCGACCGACGAAACCCGGCCCGCCCTGTCGGGCGTTAATTTTCTGACAACCGATCAGGACACCTCGATTGTCGCTACCGACGGTTTTCGTCTTTCCCTTCTTCGGCTGAAAAAAATCGCCGACTTTCCTCCGATGATTTTGCCGTCTGGTTTTTTGGATGAAGTTGTCCGTTTGGTCAAGGGTGAAAAAACGATTAAATTCGGCTATTCACCCCAGGAGAAAACAGTCAACCTGCGCATTGGTGAACACGACCTATATACCCGGCTTATCGAAGGCGATTACCCGCCGTTTGAAAAAGTGATTCCAACCAGCCGAAAAACCACCGTTGTTCTCGACAAGGACGAGTTTTTAAGAAACGTTAAACTGGTTTCAATTTTTGCCCGGGAGTTTTCCAACATTATTATTTTAAAAACCACCAAGGACGGTATCGAAATGAGACCGAAAACCGACCAGAGTAGAGAAAATGTCACCGTCCAGGAGGCGACAGTTGACGGCGAGGAACAAAAAATCGCCTTTAATCATCGGTTCATAATAGACCTGTTAAACAACGTTGAAGCAAAAAAAATCACCATTGAATTGCTGCGGGCCGACTCGCCGGCGGTTTTTAAATCCGATAAAAACCCCAATTTTCTCCACATCATAATGCCGGTGAGAATACAGGAATAAACAAACTGTTATAATAATCGTATGGAAACTTACATTTTAGACACCAACCTTTTTTTCAATATGGAGGCCGGTCTTGGATTTGGTCAAAAAACCGAAGAGGTGGTAAAAAACATTACTCAAAAAGCCGGTGTGTTAAAAAAAGAAAACCAGGCACAATTTATGATGCCACCGCGGGCCATTGATGAGTTTTTGAGTTTTTTTGAAGACAAAAAACAGCCGTTTATCAACGATTTTTTATCGGCGATCACAATTAAATCCCCCGATATTAGCAAAATTGGTTTTTCGGCAACGGTTTTTTACCATTTGATTGATGATATTCGTCAGCGAAGTTATCGCGGACTGGCTATCGGCGAAGATGAAATCAAAAACGCCGGCCAGATAATGCAGGGCGCTGGTAATTTATCCAAAAAAGAGTTTGAAATAAAAATCGGTACAGTCATTAAAACCTTTCGTGACCGTTACCGTAATGCCACCCGGACAAAATTTTTAGACAGCGTTACCGATCTCGACCTGATTGTTTTGGCTAAAGAACAAAACGGTTATCTGGTCACAAGCGACGAGGGAGTTATTTATTGGGGACGGCAGTTTGGGGTAAAGGAGATGCCGACGGCGGTATGGAAGACTCATCTTCCGGAACAAGCTGGGACAGCCAGTCCGACAACCGGTCGGTAACTGTTTTTTGCGGCTTTTCCTGAAAAACCAAATGATCCGCTAAAAACTGGCCCACTTCTTTTTTAACCCGCTCATCGGGAAAAACCAGATAAAGGTGATAAAAATATGGGGCATGGCTGACAACGGTAACCGTGTCAAAACCAAAACGATTGCCGAAATAAAAGTAGGAAAGCACTTCCCAACGGACAGTGACGCCGGCAGCATCAATCCCAAACATGGTGATTTTATTCTCCACATCCGGCGGCGGCGTAATGGTCAGCGTATAAAACAAAAACAATAATGACCAAATAGGGACAAGAAGGATTTTGTCGCCGAAAAAGAAAACAATCAACGACAAAAGCAGGGCGACGGCCAAATAAAAACGCAATATCATCGATGAACGCTTTTTATACGGCCGAAGGGGTGCCTTCCACGAATAAAGCACCTGAGGATTATCCATAAATACATAGTAGCATTTGGCTTGTTTTCTGTCAAACGTGTGTTATAATATTTACTATATGGATAATCTGAACCGGACGGTTTCTTTCATTCTGGGCCTTGTTGTTGTTATTGTTTTTCTTGCGTTTATTACCGGCAGACTCAATTTAAGAAGCAGAATACCATTTCTAAGCAGCGGTCCCACCACCACACCGAAACCAACTATTACCCCCGCTCAAAAACCGACACCAACAGTATCGGCGGCCGGTCAGGCAGCTGCCCCCACCAACCCAACCTATCATTCATATTCTACCATCCCGGCAACCGGCTCTCCCACACTACTTATCCCAATACTTATTTCTGCCTTAACAGGCGGAGTCTTTCTTAGAAGAAGAGTTTAATCACGCTTAAGTCATTGTCCAAAGCCGGGTATTTTCAATATTCCGGTCGCGAGGAAGTTGATTAGAAACACGGAAAAAGCCGTAAAAATAGTGCCAATGATTGCTCCATAAACTATTCGTTTGCCGTAGTTTAACCGTTCCGGATTGCTTTGGGAGGTCATGATGACAAAGGCGCCATAGATAAGCGACAATAAAGCGACGCCGCCGACAATCGAAAAAATAATATTCAAAACCACCTGGATGACACTCGCCTGCCCGCCTGATTGTGCGAATCCGCCAAAACCACCAATACACCCCAACATTGTGTATTGTTTACCCGGAGTCGGTTCCGGGGGCAAATTAGTATTATCATCGATGTTTAACGTCACCCCCGCATCAGGCGAGGTATTTTTAGGTAAACCATAAAGACAATTGACGCAATCACCCCAACTGGAAGGTGCCGGATTGGGCGGGCAATAACCGCACAAATCGCAGGCGGCATGGCGGGGAGCAGGTGTTTGTGTGTCGGCGAGTGTAATTGTGGGAAACGGTTTGAAACCGTTTCGTATAATCATAAAAGCAGACAGCAGGGAAAAAAACAAAAAAAGTTTTCTCACAATTTCAGTATATCATTTTGGCTATAATTACCATATGAAGAAAATTTTGGCATTGATCATATTGGCAGTAGTTTTTATGGTATTAATAAAAAACACCTTAGTTAAAGCTCAGGATTGTAGTAATCCCAACCAGAGCCAATCGTGTCAATCAGCCATCGATCAATTAGGGGCAGACATCAATAACCTCAACAATGATCTAAAAAATAAAACCACCAGTTATCAAAATATGTTACAGCAACTTGACGATATTAAAGCAAAAATAATCATATTGGGCCAGAATATACAAAAAGGTGAAGAAGCACTTATGTATCAAAAACAGCTTCTTAATGCCCGGGTAAAATCGTATTACAAAAATATTACCGGTTCGTCTTTATCAGTCGTCGATTTTTTGATTTCCGACAATTTGTCCGAATCGCTCAACCGATTTTTTTACCAGAAAACCGCCGTTGATGAGGATAAAAAAACCATTATTAAAGTCGTGCTTTATATTAAAAACCTCGAAGACGAAAAAACCAGACTGGCCGTTTTGAAAGAGGAGGTAAATAAACAATCGCAATTGCTGGCCGGGCAAATCGAGGAAACAAAACAAAAAATTGCCGAGTTGTCTGCCCGCCAGCAACAATTAATAGCCCAAAAACTGGCCAGTCTGAATATTTCCCGCTCGGCCGCTTCCATGGGCCGCTGCGACAGCGATTTGACTAACGGTCGTGATCCCGGTTTCGGTCCAAAGTTTGGTTTTTTTACCTATGGCGTCCCCAACCGTGTTGGTATGAATCAGTGGGGCGCTTATGGCCGGGCCAAGGCCGGTCAAAGCTACGACCAAATCTTGCGCGCTTATTATAATTTTGATAGTTATCAAAACTTCGACAACAGTATTCATATTAATGTCGATGGATACGGAAGTTTTAGTCTGGAGGATTATGTCAAAAGGATTTATGAAGTCCCGGATGATTGGGGAAGCAGTGGCGGGATGGAGGCATTGAAAGCACAAGCGATTGCGGCTCGTTCTTACGCTTTAGCCTACACTAATAAAGGGACTGGTTCGATATGCTCATCAGAACAGTGTCAAGTTTTTCAACCGCAAGATAAAGGAGGAAATTGGGATGCGGCCGTTGACGCCACGCAGGGTAAAGTAATGGTTCAAGGCGGTAATCCGATCAAGGCATGGTTCTCCTCCACCCATGGTGGCTATATTTTCAGCTCAAGTGATGTTGGCTGGTCGGGCACTTCATGGACAAAGCATGGGAATGATTTTGACGGCAGTGTTGGCAGTTTTTCCGACTTGCAAAGCAAGGCTTACGACAAGGGTTCCCCTTGGTTTTATTGCGATTGGGGATCGCGAGCCCAATACAATAAAACCGCCTGGCTAAAACCAGAAGAAGTTGCCGATATCGTCAATGTGATTTTACTGGCCAGAAGCGATTCATCAACAACAGAACACCTCTATCAGATCGACTCTCCCCCAGCCGGAGTGGATATTTGGGGTGTTGACCGGGTTAAGCAGGAACTACAAAACCGGCACATTACCCCATATAACCATATTGACAACATTGTGGTCAACGCCGATTTCGGGTACGGTAAGGTAACCAATGTTAACGTGAGCGGTGACGGCGGATCGGCCAGTTTTGACGGAAGCGAATTTAAAAACTGGTTTAACTTGCGCGCACCGGCCAATATTCAAATCGTCGGGCCATTATATAACGTTGAGAAGCGTTAACGACCACCTGAGTTATTAACGAACTGACAAATACCCAGAGAAAAAAATCGACCCAACCGTTAAACCGCCATTGCCAGATAACCGTCAGAATATAGATTATCAGGTAATGGATAAAATAAATCGGAAAGGAATAGCGGCTTAAAAAAGTTAGCAGCATTTTTCCCGGCTGAAAATTGAATAGCCCTTTTTTGGCCAGAAAAAAAAGAATGAAAATAAACGACACGCCGTAAATCAAATGGTAAAAGTTGGGCGGATATTTGTTTTGATACTGAATTAACGATTGGTGAAGGGCAATTTTTATCTGCCGGACAATAAAAAGCATTATTAAAGAAACCGCCGCTCCCCCAATCAAAAACCGATTGCTGTTTTCGTTTTTGACCAACAGCCAGCTGAAGAAGATTATCAGGCTCCACGGCAGCCACATGATTAGCCGGTAATTGGCCGGAAATTTATAGAAAATGAAAACAATTGAACTAAGAAGCGACAGTGAGAAAAACCCGTAAAACCAAACCTTTTTTTTAGCGGCTAAATAGTAGATTATCGGCATCAAAAAGGCGAAGACCAGAAAAAGCAACACCAGCCAGTTGATGTCAAGCGTTCCACCGTTAATCGTCAATGTTGGAATGATAAAAGACGGCGCCAGATTTGTCCGGTCTTTGGTCAGGCTGATCAGTAAATAGATTAAGGCAAATAAATAATACGGCCGGAGCAGCCGCAAGAACCTTTTTTTAATATAGGAAAAAAAATCGCCAAGATTTTTTAACGGCGGCGGTTTTTTGAAATAAATATAGGCCGAGCAAAAGATAAAAACCGGCACCGCCCATTCATTAAAATCCCACAGCCAATCGGCGATTTTATTGTTTAGAAAATAGGCGTTGGTGTGGATCAAGATCATCGCTAAAATCGCCAGTCCACGCAGGGCATCGATCTCAAAATACCGCTTGTTATCCATGGAAAAATTATATAATATATTACTCTATGGCAGTTGCCCACATCGATAAAGACAGCTTTCAAAAAGAAGTTTTGGAACAAAAAGGGGTTGTTTTTGTCGATTTTTACGCCGAGTGGTGCGGGCCGTGCAAAATGACGTCGCCAATTTTGGAAGAGTTATCCGGTGAAATGAAGGATATTAAATTCGTCAAGGTCGATGTCGACCAGAACCCCGATCTAGCATCTCTTTATTCGGTTTTTTCCATTCCGACATTTCTTGTATTTAAAGATGGTAAGGCCATCAACCAGTTTGTCGGCGCGATGGGTAAAGAAGGCTTCCTGGCCGAATTAAATAAGGTTACTGCCTGATCACTCTTACAACCTTTCCATGAATGACTTTTAACCCCAGATGGGCATGTTGCAGGATATATGTTGCTAATGTGGCCAACCAGCGAAGTGATGAAGTAATTGGAGCGTGTAATCCCGCCATGATCTTATCGTCGGAAATCGGCAGCTTGACGGTTTGATAAGTGGAAAATTGAGTGTTTGTCGTTGGTTGAACACCCAGTTTTTTGACATCCGGCGGCAGTTCGATTGTCTCCGCCCGGGGGGAAATATATGGCCGGACTTCTTCCTCCGCTTGGTGTTCAACCACCTCCTGCAAAAACGGTTTTTCCGCCGAGGAAAGAATCGGCTCCCCTTCTTTTGCCGATTTACCAATAAAGTGATCAATAATAGTATAATTTTTATTAGCCATAATTTTATTATACTATGAAATCGTATCTTAACCATCTTCAAGTCAATATCAATCCGATCAACCTCAATTTTTATAAGAAGCTCATGGCTTTTTTAGGGTGGAAAATCATTATTCAAGGGAAAAATCATGCTGGTTATAAGAGCGGCACAAACGGAGAATTATGGTTTGAAAAAAGCCTGAAAAACCATAAGAGCGATTACGACAATTTCGGCGTCAATCACATCGCCATCGGCGTCGAAAAAATAGAAGACGTGGATAAAACAACGGCATATCTTACCAAACAAAAAATCAAACCGCTTTTTGGTACTCCAAAACACCGACCGGAATTTTGCAATACCGTTTCTTGTTATTATCAAGTGATGTTTGAATCTCCTGATCATATCTTATTTGAAATTCTGTATATTAAGCCAAAGAAGTAAAACCCCACAGACAGCAGTCAAGATGATCAACGTGTTAAAGCTCCAACCGCTACTTAGCTGCAACTTCTTTTTCCGAGTTGTAGCCGCGGGCCATCATAAAAAGGAGGTCGGACAGGCGATTAAGGTATTGGGTGATCTCCGGTTTCCGGTTCTCAATTTTCATTTCTTCGAAATAGCGGACGGCTTCTCTTTCTGCCCGGCGGCAGATGGTGCGGGCAATGTGAAAAAAAGTACTTATTTCGCTCCCTTGAGGTAAAATAAAACGGTTTAGTTTAGGAAGTCTTAATGTCAATTCATCAATCTTTTGTTCAAATTGCTTTGTCCGGTTTTTTAGAACGGAAAGACCGTCGTTTTTTCCTGCCAAAACCGCCATAATTTGGTAAAGATCGGTTTGAATTTCCGTCAGTAAACGCTTGTCATCGGTACAGTTGATTTTGGCTATAATTAACCCCAAATAGCTAGACAGTTCATCGACCGAGCCGTAAGCCTCAATCTGCAAATCGGATTTAAGGACGCGTATGCCGCCAAAAAGCGAAGTTATTCCCCCGTCGCCGGTCTTTGTATAGATAGGCATGTCAACATTCAGAATATCCGCATCCGTAACATTTCTTACATCCTTCTTCATGGACCAGTGAAGCTTCGCCGCAGCTTGGACAAATGTCAAAGGAGGTTGATCGCTCGACCGCGGCAGCCATAAGCGTTGGCTGACTGGTTTCAGAAAGTAATTCTTTTTTTAGCTCGCCGTTGCCGTTGGTTTTTTTTATCCCGTTGGCATTGCTGTAATGCATCGTCAGCACTTTAGCGATTGCATCAGGCAAGCTTCTGATTTTATCCTTGCCGAAACCGGATGTCCGCGCTCCGCCGATTCCCTGCAGTTGGGAAATAATTTCCTGGACCCGTTCGGCCACCGGCAGATGGGAAGAGAAGCGCAGCGCCAACGATACCATTCTTCCCAATCCTTCGGCCATGGCAAAAACATCGCTGCCGGCCCGGCCAACAGTGATAAATAACTCCAGTGGTTCCGGCGGATCGCCGCCATTAGTATTCAGGGTAATAAACGCCGTGCCGACCGGGGTATTCATCCGGTAAGTGGCGCCGTGGACGACCATCGGCCGCGGCTTGATTTTGTAATCGGGCAGTTTTGGCGCTTCTTCCTTATTTTCTTCTTTTCGGTTTAATACACCCGGACGGGAACCGTCTCTCATGTAGGCAATTCCTTTCAAGCCCAGTTTGTAGGCTAAGGTATAAAGTTTTTTGACATCTTCCACTGTATGGCTTTTTGGCGCATTGACGGTTTTGGAAATGGAGGCGTCGACATATTTCTGAATGGTGGCCTGGACTTGGATGTGATCTTCCGGTGATAAGTCGTTGGCCGACACAAACCACTCCGGTTTTTTTAGATTGTTATTTTTAACCTCTTTTTCATGCCTTAAAAACCATTGATCGTAAAGGGGGTGGCGAATGACATGTTCACCCAAACGGTCGCGGCGGATAAACTCAAATTCATAGACCGGTTCGATACCGGATGTCGTCCCCGTCATAAGCGACGTCGAGCCGGTTGGTGCCTGCATGAGCATGAGTGAATTACGGACGCCGTATTTCTTAATATTTTCCTGGATATCTATGGGGAGCTTTTGGATAAATTTGCCTTTCGGGTAGTATTTGACATCGAACTTGGGGAATGCGCCTTTTTCCCGGGCGGTTTCTACCCCGGCACGATATGCCTCATCACGAATCGATTTATAAACCTTATCGATAAATTTCAACGATTCGGCTGACCCGTAGCGCAAGTGAAGTTTAATCAATGTGTCGCCCAGCCCCATTGTTCCCAAACCGATCCGGCGTTCGCCTTCAAGCTGGGTTTTGCGGATGCCGGCAAAAACATACGGATCCATTTCGACGACATTATCCTGAAAACGGACGCCGGTCCGGACGACTTTTTTCAGCAAGGGGAAATCAAAAGTGCCTTTTTTATCGATGTTTTTTCCCTTGACGAAAGCGGAAAGATTGATTGATCCTAGATTGCAAACGCCCCATGGCGGCAAACCCTCTTCGCCGCAGGGATTGACACAATTAATCCGGTTCCAATAATAATTATTGTGCCATTTATTGTACCGTTCCATGAAAACCACTCCCGGTTCGGCACTTTTCCAGGCCGCTTCCGCAATCAGGTTCCAGATTTTGCGGGCCTTGACCACTTTGCGGACCACTACTTTTTTTCCCAGGCTTTTCCAAATCTCAATATCGCCGTTCCACTTGGCGTCGTATTCGGAGTCGGTCGTATCGGGAAAAATAAGCGGCCAGTCAGCGTCTTTTTCCACCGCTTCCATAAAAGAATCGGAAATAGCGAGCGATAAATTGGCACCATTAATCCGTGACAAATCCTGCTTAACCGTAATAAACTCTTCAATGTCCGGATGCCAGTCCCACAGCATGAGCATAAGAGCACCTCGCCTGGTTCCTCCCTGCTGAATGATGTCTTTGGTGGCAACGGAAAAAAGTTCAGCCCAGTTAATCGGTCCGGAAGAAAAACCGTTGACTTTTTTTACCCGGGAGCCCCGGGGCCGCAGTGAAGATAAATTGATTCCCACTCCCCCGCCCCGAGCCATGATTTCCACCATATTCTTTAGTGTATCCAGAATGCCGTCACGGGAATCTTTGGGAGAGGGAATGACAAAACAATTGTAGAAAGTGACCGAATAACCGGTACCGGCACCGGCAAGAATCCGGCCGCCGGGTACATATTTGAAATCTTTCAGAGCGGCCAAAAATTCTTTTTCCCAGGCTTTTTGTTTATTCTTTTTTTCGACGCTGGCGACTGCTTTCGCAATCCGACGCCACATTTCTAACGGATTTTTTTCCAACGGATTGCCGTTTTTATCCTTTAATGAGTAGCGGTCGAGGAAAACTTTCTCGGAGATGCCATCAAGTTTCATATAACGGTTCTAATGGTTATAAATTTTATAATAATTTTTTCAGCTCCTTTTCAAAATCCTCCAAGTCGACAAACCGCCGGAACACGCTGGCAAAACGAATATAGGCAATTTTATCAATTTTTTTCAGATATTTCGCCACTAAATTGCCGATGACGCCACTCTCCACCTCGGTATTATCCCGCTGTTTTAAATCGCTTTCAATACTATTGGTTATCATTTCTATTTGGTCGGCGGTAACCGCTGTTTTCTCACACGCTTTCATAACGCCTTCGCGTAATTTTTCCCGGCTAAACCGTTCGCGCCGGCCATCCCGTTTGATGACCAGGATTGGTAGTTCCTCTATCCGCTCGTATGTTGTAAACCGTTTCTCGCATTTCGGGCATTGCCGCCGGCGTCTGATGACCGTTTCGTCTTCAGACAATCGGGTTTCGATAACTTCCGTATCCGTATGTTTGCAAAAAGGACAGAACATATCTTGTGTCTCTTTAAAATTTATACCACTACTCCTGGGTTTGCAAGAGGTCAAAATACTATCAAAATATATCAGTGATTTTTTTAGCTTCAACCCTTATGAAATTATTACCCGATGTTTACCTCCTCTTCAAATGTTTTAATTTATTTGAACGGAATATAAACGTTATAATGGTTATAACCGTTATAACGATATGTTTTTGAAAGACATCCTTTTTCCGAAATTTTGCCTCGGTTGCGGGTATCTGGGCATATATATATGCCCTAAATGTTTGAAAAAGTTAAAGCCGGTTGAAAAAGACGTTTGTCCTTATTGTAACCGACCCAGTTTTTTCGGACTAACCCATCCGGGTTGTCAAAAAACCAGTCGACTTGATGGTTTGGTAAGTATTTTTTACTATGACGATTTTTTGAAAAAAGTCATTAAAAGTATCAAGTACCGGTTAGCTACCGATGTCTGGAATGATTTTTGTCGTATTATAAAGCCGGAAAGTCTCCATAAAATTTCCCGTTTTCGGTCGTTGTCGACAGAATTTTTTTTGCAGCCGATTCCTCTTCACCCGAGCCGTTTAAAAGAAAGAGGCTTCAATCAGGCCCGATTAATCGCTTGTTTTTTTCAAAATTATACCGGTTACCCGCTGGCGGATTTTTTAAAAAGAATCAGGGCGACAGCGGCCCAGGCACAACTGAAAACAGGCAAAAATCGTTACCACAACATCATCGGCGCGTTTAAGGTAACGACGCCGGTTCAGGGCAAAAAAATTATTTTAATTGATGATGTGGCGACGACCGGCGCCACCATAAAGGAAGCGGCCCGGGCATTAAAACAAGCGGGGGCAAAAGCGGTTTATGCTCTTGTCGTGGCCAGAGGGTGATATAATAAGATCATTATGTCAACTTCACGGATTGAAATTTCCTGGCGGACAATTGTTTTTACCATATTGTTTATTCTGTTTTTACAGTTTCTTCTGTTGGTAAAAGACCTGATTTTTTCTTTGTTTATTGCTTTTATTATCGTTTCCGCCCTTCGGCCAGCCGTAAATTACCTGGTAAAAAAACGCTTTCCGCGGTCATTGTCAATAATCGTTATTTATTTGATTTTTTTGGCAATAATTATTAGTATTTTGATTTTGATTATTCCCCCGCTTCTCATTGAAAGCACCAATCTTTTTAAAAGCCTTCCGGCCATTATCCAGATGACATTACCAAAATTACCGCCCTATGTCAGTCTCAATTCTCTGACCCAGTATTTGCCGAATGTCACTACCCAGCTTGTTGATGTCCTGCAGAAAATTTTTTCCAATACCGTTTTTTTGCTGACTACATTAGTTTTTAGTTTTTATCTGTTAATGGAAGAAAACGTGGTGGCCAGGATCAGTCAAAAGATACTTGACGATAAAGAAACACGGTGGGTTGTTCTTATTTTCGATCGGGCGGAAAAACGGATGAATTCCTGGTTTTGGGGGCAAGCGGCACTTATGCTGACGATCGGCATTATGTCGTTTATCGGCCTAACCGCCATTAATATACGTTACACACTGGCCTTGGCCGTATTGGCCGGTTTGTTGGAAGTAGTGCCCAATATCGGACCGATTTTATCGTGGGTGCCCGCTTTTTTAATCGGTATTTCCCAGTCGTATGTTTTGGGATTGTCAACAATTGCGCTTTATATCGTTATCCAACTTTTGGAAAACCACATTATTGTTCCTTTAGTAATGCGCAAAGCGGTCGGTCTCAGTCCGTTAATCACTCTTATGGCGTTAATTATCGGTGGCACACTGGCCGGTGTCATGGGGGTGCTTTTGTCGGTTCCAACCACCCTGTTTGTCGGTACGATACTGATTGAAATTCTTCGGGAAAGAAAAATACGGTAAATCTGCGTTAATTCTGCGGGGATTATTTATTAAACCTTAACCAAATCGTTTTAAATATAGACAGGGATAAAGTGGAAAGGGACGCTATATATAATGTATATTATATATAATAGCTTAATGAAAATCGCTGTTTTGGGTGGCGGGTTTACCGGCCTGACCGCCGCTTATTATCTTCAGAAAAAAGGTCACCTCGTCACCGTTTTTGAGAAAGAAACTGTTCTTGGCGGGCTGGCTGCCGGATTTAGAGTGATAAACTGGGATTGGTATCTGGAGCGGACATACCATCATATTTTTACCAGTGACAGTGACATATTATCGTTTGTCGAAGAAGTAGGCTTTGACCGCTTCATATTCAAAGAGCCGGTAACCGCTTCTTATTACCGCATAATTCCCGAAAGATTCCCGCACCTGCCTGCCGGCAGGCAGGCTTTTCCCGTAGATACTCCGCAAGATTTCTTAAGACTGCCGATTTTAAGCTGGCCGGTGAAATTCCGGGCCGGGGCAATACTCGCTTTTTTAAAACTGTCGCCGTTTTTATCCGTTTACGAACGGCAGACAGCGCAGGATTTTTTAACGAAAACGATGGGAAAAGAGGGGTGGGAAATCTTGTGGCAAGGGCTTTTTCGGAAAAAGTTCGGGAAATATGCGGAAAATATTTTAGCCGCTTTTATCTGGGCACGGATCAAAAAAAGAACCAAAACGCTGGGATATGCGGAAGGAGGGTTTCAAACACTAATTAATTACCTGGAGAAAAAAAATACGTCGTTAGGAATCGATATTAGGAAGGGGAGTGGTGTAGACAAGATAATTAAAAGCTCAAAGTTTAAAATTCAAAGTTCAAATAAAACAGAGACATTTGACGTTATTATTTCTACGTTACCTACCCCAGTTATTACTAAAATAGGGGAGGATGTTTTGCCGTCCGGTTACGTTAAGCGATTGAATCAAATAAAATTTCTGCACGCGGTGACATTGATATTGGAAACGGAAAAACCGATTCTGGAAAAAACATACTGGTTGAACGTCACCGATGAAAAAATTCCCATGATGGCGATTGTCCAGCACACAAACTTTATGGACAAGAAACATTATGGAAATCATCATTTGACTTATGTCGGGTGGTACGTAGATAACAACAGTCCATTGTTAAAGATGGATAAAGAGGAGGTTGTTAATTTCGTTAAACCACACCTGAGGAAAATTTTCAATTTCCATCCGCCAGCCGGCGGACCAATTCTCAATTCGTTTCTATTTAAGGCGCCGTGGGCGCAGCCGATATTTGACAAAACTTTCTTAAAAAGCAAACCGAATTTTATCACACCAGTCAAGAATTTTTATATTGCCAACCTCGACATGACATATCCTTACGACCGCGGTACCAACTATGCGGTGAAGTTGGGGAAAGAAGTCAGCCGGTTTTTATAACAATTGTTCTTGCTAATTTATGATGAAGAGCTTGTAACAAGGCCATTTATAATTAGGGTGGATGGAGTAAATCAGCTCATCTATCTATTGGCTTAAAATTTTTTTCGTTTCTACTTTGTAAAGTTCAACGTGCGGTTGGTTGAAAGCGTTTATTCCCAAAAGTTTTCCCAAAAACATCATTTCAATCATTTTAAACTGTAAAAATTCGCCAAGCGATTTTTCCGACAAATCATCAAGGACAACCTTCATATAGGGCAATTTCAGATTGTTGTATGTGGCGGCGACACCTTGGCAGATAGCATCTATAACGGTGGCAAATTTTTTACCTTCGACATGGGCAACCAGCGGAAACATCATGTTACCGGAAACAGCGATTGTTTCGGGCGATGGCGCGCTGATAATCGTCGTTACCTTGTCTTTCGGCCCGCCGAAATAAAGTTGTCCGACCGAATGGAGGTCGGTCGAGCCGATGGAAACGGTGGGAGTAATGCCTTTTCCGTCTTTGCCGATGCTTTCCCCCATGAGCTGCCGGTACCATTTGCCGACCGATTCCAGTTCGGGATGGAAAAAGAAATTGTCATTGATATTGATTCCTTTGGTGTTGTGAAGAAACAGTATCGTTGCCGAAATCAAGGCCGGATTAGCCAACACCGATTCTGACAAACACTCATTTCTCATTGAGCGGGCACCGGCCAGCACGCTATCGACATCCAAACCGGCCATCATCAACGGAAACAGTCCAACCGGAGAAAGTACCGAATAGCGGCCGCCGACCATTTTGGGAATTTCCAGGCAGGGAATGTTTTTTTCTGTTGCCAAATTCCAAAAACTCGATCCTTTATCGGAGGTCACCACCAGCCGTGCATTAGCTATCGTTTTATCTACTGACGCCAATACAATCTCCAGATTGGTAATGGTTTCGGTTGTCCCGCCCGATTTGCTGATCGCGTTAATGACAATTTCCTCCGGCAACTTTATTCCTTTCAACAGTTTTACCAGCCGGGTAATAAATTCCGGATCGTTAGTATCTAAAAAAATCATTTTGGGATACCGGTTCGGCTGGATAATGTCAAAATAACCAAATAACGCATCGTAAACCGCTTTTGTTCCCAAATTGGAGCCGCCGATACCGATATCGACAATGTATTTTAATTTTTCCGTTTTCAATTTGTTAACCAATTTTTTTACTTCACCGGCCGATTTTTCGTCAAACGGAAGATTGATGGAGCTTTCATCAAAATCGTAATTATTTTTATCCGTCATCATTTGTAGATGCTTAAGATAGGGGAGAAGCGTTCTGGCGGTTTTTTCAATGTCGCTATTTGGCAATTGACAAGTATTGAAAAAAGTCAGTTTCATGGTTGTCTTTTATCCCAGCCGCGGTTGGGAGAATTTCTGACCGTTTGTGTTTCGTCCGGGCGATGATAATCGTCTTCCAATCGTTCGGTCGTCCCGATTTCCGGAGTGGAGACTTCAGCGATATCGCAATCAGTAATGCCCATCAGCCGATGCCGCTGCCCGATCATGCAGGTGTAACCTTTGCCCGGTTCCAGTTCAGTTTCAGTCAATTCGCCAATTTGATTGTCCCAAATTACTTTTGCCCGGCCGTTTAAGATATACCATGTTTCCTGTTTTTTATCATGTCGTTGCAAAGATAATCGTTTGCCGGCGTCAATGTGCAAGACTTTTCCCATATATGGAAGATTGTCCGGTGTCCAGTGAATTTCATATCCCCACGGTTTTTCAACTCTTTTTTGAAAGGGGACAGTGGAAAAGTTTGTCATAGCTTAATGATTATATTATAATTTACCATAAATGAAAAATGATCGGGTGAGAAATCTTCTCAGGGCACTGCGCGTCAATCAATGGATCAAAAATTTCATCGTTTTTACGGCGATTATTTTTTCGGGTGAATTGTTTGATCCGAATGTTTTTTTGCCGACATTGTATGCTTTTTTTGTCTTTTGTTTGTTATCGTCAAGCTCTTACGTCTTAAACGACATTATCGATTTTCCTTATGACCGGAAACACCCTGTCAAAAAGCACCGGCCGATCGCCTCCGGCGCCATCAGTATTCCCGAAGCGACATTCATCGTTTTTATCCTCTCCTTGCTTTCGCTCATCCTGTCGTTATTTTTTTCCGTGCCATTTTTTTTCATGAGTTTGCTTTTTATTCTGCTTCATTTTTTCTATTCCCTTTACTTGAAAAAATTTCCAGTGATCGATATTTTTGCCATTTCTTTTTCCTTTATGATTCGGGCCCTGGCCGGCGAAGTCGTTTCCGGTTTCCACATCCCGATCTGGTTGCTTTTTACCATCTTTTTTCTTTCTTTATTTATGGCGGCGGTCAAAAGACACGCCGAACTCGTCGTCCACGGCCAGGAAACGCGGGAATCGCTTTACCGGTATAAAGAACATCTTCTGGATTTTTTGACCAACACGTTTGCGACGGCGACTATTATTGCCTATGCGACATATACTTATGCGGAAAAGCCGACCCAAAGCAGCAATCTTGTATCTACTTTTTTTACGACCGATCTGTTTCCGACTTTCGAAGCGCGCAAATGGATGATGATTACTATTCCGTTTGTCGTCTATGGTATTGCCCGTTATGCCCAGCTTCTTTATGAAAAAGCCGAAGGGGAGCAGCCGGAAAAACTGATCACGTCCGATGTCCCGCTGATTATTACCGTGCTTTTGTGGGGATTGTTTATTGTTTCGTTAATTTATGTTTTTTAAAGTGAAATCAGCCTTGATTTGTGATAAAATACAATACTTACTTTTTTACAAATTATTAAGTGTTTTATGAAAACTAACGACGAAAAAGACCTGAAAAAACAAGCGGTTACTCTCGCGATTGAGCAGATTCAGAAACAGTTTGGCCGGGGATCGATTATGCGTTTGGGAGAAACTCCCCATGTAGCGATGGAAGTCATTAAAACCGGCATTCTTCCTTTGGATATCGCTCTTGGCATCGGTGGCATTCCCAAAGGCCGGGTAATTGAAATTTTCGGGCCGGAATCTTCGGGAAAAACCACCCTGTGTTTGTCGGTTATTGCGGAAACGCAAAAAGCCGGCGGCGTTGCTGCTTTTATCGACGCCGAACATGCCTTTGATCCGTCATGGGCGAAAATAATGGGGGTTGATATCGATAATCTTCTGGTGTCCCAACCGGATACCGGCGAACAGGCGTTGGAGATTACCGAAGCGCTGATACGCTCCGGCGGCGTCGATCTGGTCGTTGTCGATTCGGTGGCCGCTTTGGTTCCCCGCAGCGAAATCGAAGGAGAAATGGGTGATTCGTCAATGGGCGTCCAGGCGCGGCTTATGTCGCAGGCGCTGCGGAAATTAACCGGTGTGTTGTCAAAATCGAAAACAACGATTGTTTTCACCAACCAGCTACGGTTAAAAATCGGCATTATGTTCGGTAATCCGGAAACGACACCCGGCGGTTTGGCGCTCAAATTTTACGCCTCGGTCAGGATGGATGTCCGCAAGATCGAAACGCTCAAAAAAGACAATCAGGTTTATGGCACCCGCGCCCGGATCCGGATCGTCAAAAACAAAGTAGCGCCACCCTTCAAGGATGCGGAAATCGTTATCACCGCTACCGGTATTGATCAGGCAGAAAGTCTCATCGAAGCGGCTATTGGCGCCGGCATAATCACCAAAAGCGGTTCTTTCCTGAAAATGGGCGACAAGATGCTTGGGCAGGGAAAAGATACCGTCAAGGAGATGCTGGAGAAGGACGAAAAACTGAAACACCATATCGCTAAGGAGGTCATGGATAAAGTAGCCGCCAAAAAATGACAGACGATTTACAAGGTCTTCTTAACTACGCTTACTTCTATCTCAAATTCCGTCCTCGTACTGTAAAAGAGATGCGGGATTATCTTTACAAGAAAATTGAGAAACGGCACTGGTCGCGCGACGACGTCGAAAAAACGATTAAAGAATTGCTGGAATTAGAGATGCTTAATGACCGGGAATTCATCCGTATGTTTGTCGAACAAAGAAATCTGGTAAAACCAAAAAGCGAATTTGTCTTAAGAAGAGAATTGCGGCAACATGGTATTTCCAAAGAAATAATTGACGAATATTTTGCCGGTCATCCGCAAAATGAAGAAGGGTTGGCATTAAAAGCGCTCGAGCGTCATTGGTCCCGCTTTAAAAATCTTCTTCCCCGCGACCGGTTCCAAAAAGCCGCCGCTTACCTTATGCGGCGGGGATTCGGTTTTGAAATCATCAAAAAAACCATCCGATTGATGGAAGAGAAATAATTTGCAGATTTTTTACCAATGCGGTAAAATAGGAGAGTTAACAATTGCTTGAAAGGATAACAGAAGTTAAAATCATTTAGTATGACTTATTCATCGTTCGAATCGTTTCTATTGCACTAAGCTTCCTTTTCAAGCCACAATATTATTGTTATGTTACAAAAATTTTTCCGGAAGTTTGTCTCTTCCAAGAAACAGGATGAAGTAAGACAGCAGGCAAAAGAAATTATTCTTAAAGCCAATGAAGAAGCGTTGCGGATCCGCGAAGAAGCGGAAAAAGAAGCCCGGTCGGCGATGACCGAAGCGATCGAGTTGGAAAAACGGCTTGCCCGCAAGGAACAGCAATTGGAAGACCGGGATATCGGTTTTTCCCGGGAAAAAAATTCCTTCGAACAGTCCCGCCAGCAGATTGACCGGCTACGGAAAGAGCTGGAAGAAAAAAAAGAGGCCACTCTCCTTAAGCTGGAAAAAATTGCCCAACTAAATAAGGATCAAGCACGGGAGCTGTTGCTGGCCGGGTGGGAGGATAAGCTGAAAGCGGAAATTGCCAAGAAAGTCAAACAGGCTGAGGAAGAAACCAAGACTAAAGCTGATGAAAAAGCAAAACAAATACTGGCTGATGCAATGCGCTATGGGGCCACCGATTATCTGGCCGAATATACGTTGTCGGTCGTCAATTTGCCTAATGAGGATTACAAAGGCCGGATTATCGGCAAGGAAGGCCGTAATGTCCGGGCGTTTGAACTGGCGACCGGCGTCGATGTTGATTTGGAAGAGGAAGGAGTTATCCGTTTATCCAGCTTTGATGCGGTCCGGCGCGAAATTGCCCGGATATCGCTTGAGCGGTTGATAAAAGACGGTCGAATCCAGCCGGAGCGGATTGAGGAAATCGTTAAAAAAGTCCGGGAAGATGTCGAAAAAGAAATTTACCGGGCCGGCGAGGATTTATGCCACAAAGTCGGTATTTTTAACCTTCCGACGGAAATTACGAAACTGTTAGGACGGTTTAAATATCGTTATTCTTATGGCCAGAATATGATTGCCCATACACTTGAGGAAACGCGAATCGGCGTGGCACTGGCCCATGAGTTGAAAGCTGATGTCAATGTTGTCAAATTGGGTTGTTTGCTTCACGATATTGGGAAAGTTATTTCCGACAAGGAAGGTTCACATGTCGATTTGGGAGTGGAGTTGGCTAAAAAATACCGTTTTCCACAGGCGGTTGTTGATTGTATTGCCGCCCACCACGAAGATATTCCGTTTCCGACGGTTGAATCGATGATCGTTTACATTTCCGATGCCGTCTCCGGCGGCCGGCCGGGAGCGCGGCATGAAGATTTTGAGGAATATCTGAAAAGAATAAAAACCATCGAAGATGCCGCAAAAACACAAAAAGGCGTCCGGGAAGCATATGCTTTACAGGCCGGCCGGGAACTACGGGTATTGGTCAAGCCGGAAGAAGTGACCGATGATGAGGCGACGATTATGGCGGAAAAAATCAGGGAAGAGCTGGAGAAAAAATTCGAGGTTTTTCCGGGACAGATCAAAGTCACCGTCATTCGCGAATACCGGACAGAAGCAACGACTAAAATCTAAAATGTGGTGCTGAACGATTGAGAATGAAAGCCAAAATTTCACGCCTGGGATTAAACTTGATCTGATATCCAGTTTTCAACTTCAAGATCCGGCTTCTATTTTCCAACGCTTAATATCTGGTTTTATCTTCATTGTTGCAAGGCTCCGTTCTGATATAGATTGTTACAATAAGATAGTTTAAATACGGATTGACAAGAAGCCATAAAAGTAATATTCTGTTAACGAATATTTTTTAAATTATCAATTAGTCTACAAAGAAAGCGGGTGAAAAACAAATGACAAAAGCTGATTTAGTCGCGCAAGTCGCCAAAAAGGCCGGGTTAACCGCAAAAGCCGCTAAAGATGCCGTCGGCGCCGTCTTTGGTACGATGTCTGACGCATTGAAAAGAGGCGAAAAAGTCGTTGTCACCGGTTTCGGGACATTCATGGTGCGAAAAAGAGCTTCCCGAAAAGGACGCAATCCACAAACCGGAGCGGAAATTCAGATTCCTTCGACGAAAACTCCCGGTTTTACCGCGGGCAAAAGCCTTAAAAGATTGGTAAAGTAAATTTTGTTAAAAAAAACAATCCCGTATTTATTTAAGTACGGGGTTGTTTTTTTAGACTAAATTCTATATAATTAAAATATGTTGCTAAAGCTTTCTCGCTTGCTATTTGTCATCTTTTTTATATTAATTATTCCCTTGACCGCTTATTTTGTAATGGAAGGGGAAACATTGGCGGTCGTTGTCAATCAGGAGAAAGTGATTTACAACCTGCCTTATCCCGGTATCTTACCCGACCACCCGTTATATTTTTTGAAAATCATCCGCGACCGGATAAACGAATTTCTCGTTCGTGACAACCTGAAAAAAGCCCAATTGTATTTATTGTATTCCGACAAACGGGCAGCCATGGCTATGTTGCTGGCTAAAGAAGGTAAAAATGCCTTGGCGATCGATACGTTTTCCAAAGCCGAAAAATATTTCCTGCAAATATCGCCTTTAGTCACGAATGCAAAAAAACAAGGGGTCAGTGCGCCTTCCAGCTTCATCGATACGCTAAAATTAAGTAATGCCAAGCATAAGGAACTGCTTGACACCCTCCTTAAAGATCTACCCCAGGGTTCAACCGACTCGATCAATCTGATAATTAATCTGAATGTTCAAGCGGCAAACGAATTGAAGAAGCTCCCATAACTACTGCTGCCAACAAGAAATTCTGTTGCAGCGTCAGCCAATAATGATCAAACAATCCCGTTAAAGCAATTGCCAAAAAAACATACAAAAGGGTAGACCGATAATTTTTGACGGTGATAATTAAAAAAACCAGGATTAATCCTCCGGCCAATAGGCCGTTTTCCGTTAAAAAAAGGAGAAAAATATTGTGGACCGGCTGGTTGAAAAATAAATTAAACCGGGAAATAAATCGGCTTTGCGACAAAAGGTATGTCCCTGGCCCGACGCCGGTAATCGGATGACGGATGATAATGGAAAAAGCATTGGTAATTAATTCCCAGCGTTTTTGAAGAGTTAGCGTATCTCCTTGAGCGCGTAAAATAATTAAAGCGAGAATTGTTATAACCGAAACTTTGGCAACCAGACAAAGGCGGCAAGTTTTTTTCATATTAAATATGAAGTATAGCGTATTAAGTATAAGGTAAGTAATAATGGCAGTTTTGGAAAAAGAAATTACAATTAACAGGGAAGAAAAAAACAACAAAATGTTTTTTAACCAAAAATAAGGTTTGAAACGCTGGCTGGTCAAAATAAAAAAATAAATCAGTAAATAAAATCCTGCCAAAGAGTTAGGATGGGAAAAAGTGCCATACGGTCGCAGGAATTCCCGGCCGTTTATCGTGGCCAAGGCTATGCCCGGGGTCAACAAGGTGAAGTACCGTTCGCCCAGAAAATAAAAGACGCCTTGGACCGACTGTTTGTTTATAAATTGCTGCAATGCCAATATTATTTCCGTCAGCGCGCCGCCGCTAAAAGCAATCAGCATTAACCGGCTGTCAAAAGTTTTTTTATAGAAAACGGCGAAAATTATCAGCCATTCGATAATTTTTACATATTCATATAATGAAATTAATTTTGATTGAGATAAAGATACGGTTAGTAAAAAAATGCCCAAAATAACCGCGATTTTTTTGGTCGCAAAAAATGAAAAGACAGTTTTGGAATTAGTCACCAGTAAAATAAAGGCAATAATATCGGTCAAATAAACCGTCGGTGCCAGATAGTCTACCCGGACGCCGTTGATATAGGAATAAGGCGGAAAGAAATGGCGGCCCAGCTGGACAGGAAGAAAAAGGACCAATATAAATAGCAGGCTGTCAGAAAAGCGATTCCTGGCTGGCGGCCGTGGTGGCCTCTTTTTGGTCATTGCGGTTAAAAATTTTTACTTTGCCGAATACGCCATCATAACCGGGATCGACATAGGCTTTTCTTTCCCGGACAATTCTTATGGCTTCGGCCAGCTTTTCGCTGGCGATTTTGGCAATTTCATCGTAATTGACCCGCATGAGAATGTCAAATTCGGTATGCTGAGTGGTTAAATTGTCGTATTGCTGGATAGCTTTAACTTGGGAGCCGTCGTTTATTTCCGTTAAAATTTCCAAAAGGGGAATCAGAGAAACAAATGGTTTGCGTTTTTTTTCCTTATCGTAAACAAAAGTCAATCCGGCTTTATTTTGGAGAAAAAGCAAACCGTCTTTGGTAATCGTCCGGGCCGACAAATCAAGAACACGGTTTTCCACGCCGACTGTCAGCGGCCGCCGGCAAACAGGACAAATTACCCCTTTTTCGCGGACTTCGAGCGGGTTGTAGCGGATATTGCAGGCCCGGTGACCGGTCCAGTGGTATTTACCTTCCTCGGGGAAAAACTCGATGGTGTAGCCAATTTTTAACCTACTGTTAGGATTCTGTTTAATGGCACCGGTAATATCGGTATAGTTAAAGCCCACTTTTTCATTATTCAATTGTTTCACTGTTGGAATAAAGACGGTTGCTTCCCGGCCAAGTTTCGGACCCGAATGGGCGTCGGAGGAAGAAATAATTGCCCGTTGATCGAGTTCCTTTATCTGCCAGTTCATGATCGGGTCGCTTGACAGGCCGGTTTCGACGGCGTAAATTTCGTTAGCATATTCGCCGAAACATTCCTCAATAGAATCAAAGCCGGACTTGGAACCGTACAGGGAAAACCAAGGCGTCCAAGCATGACAGGGAACCAGCATAATGTTTTGGTCAATCGCTAAAAGCAGGGCTAATAAATCACGTGAGGAAAGGCCGATAATCGGCCGGCCGTCAGATAGGAGTTTTGCACCTTCACTTTCCAATTTTTTATTTATTCTTTCCGTCACTGCCAGAGATGGCGAAAAAACCAGGTTGTGGATACGGCGCAGCTTTCCCCCTTGGGAATAAATGCTGGAAATTTCCGTCGTCAGCAAAAACCGAACGTTTTTATATCGGCCGTTTTTTAGGATATAAACCCCCGAATCGGTTTCCTGAAGATTTTCCGTCAAATGCCGAAACCACAGGGGGTGAGTCCAGTCGCCGGTTGTCACCAACTGGATTCCTTTGGCGGTGGCACTGGATGCGATTTCAAACAAATCCATTTTCTGGGAAACGGCCCGGGAATATTTGGAGTGGATATGCAAGTCGGCAATAATTTGCATGAAAACTATTTTACTACGAAAATCGAGAAGTTGCAGCTTTAACTCTCTGGAACACAATCATCTTGGCACAGGAATATAAAAAATCAATGGGAGTGGAGTAAGGATTAGGTATTGTTTATTTTCGGAAAAGTAAAGATGAAGTGTGGTCTTCGATATTGGTGAAATCGTCAGCCATCGTTGTCAGTTCCTTATTGGCCGTCCGGCGGAAAGCGGCAATTTCGACCAGACACCCGAGCGCCTGCTGCAGATAATTGACGACCGGCATATAATCGCCGTCGCCGGAGACGAGGATGATGGAATCGACTTTGTGGCCGAGGCGGATGGCGTCCATAGCAATGCCGATATCCCAGTCGCCTTTTTTAGCCCCGCCGTAAAAAATCTGTAGCTTTTTTTCCTTGATTTCGAATCCGGCAGCATTTAACGCCTCGAAAAATTCTTCTTCCTTTTCTTCGCCGGCTTTAATAACGTAGGCAATCGCCCGGACAAGCGTTCGGTCAGCGACCAGCAGGTTGAGAAGGTTCTTGAAACTGACACGGGCCCGGTATAAATTTCTGGCCGAATAATAAAGATTTTGGACATCGACGAGAACAGCAACGCGTTGGTTGGGATTCTTGACGATCATATAGAAGTATTATAGCGGAAAAATCAACGCACCATGATTGTTCCGATCATCCCACGGTCAGCATGGCCGGGAACAGTGCAGAGATATTCGAACGAACCGGCCCGCGTCGGAGTAAAGGTAATTATCGCCTGCTGGCCTGGTTGGATGGTTTTAGTTTGTGCGTTCAGGTCGGGGATTGTCAGATTATGCGAGTATTGCCCCTTATTTTTAAACGTTAACTGGACCGATTGGCCGGCGCTAACGGTAATTGTTGACGGGTTGAAGGCAAAATCGGTGCCGGTGACGGCCATTTGGACCGCGCCGGTTTGGGGAGCGCCTGTTGGTATTGGTGCATTAGTTGGCATATTCGACGCTGACAGATTAGCGTTATAGGTGCCGTTTTTATTCAGGAAAAAATAATAGAGTCCGCCATAAATAACAAGGGCGATAACGACATAAATTGCCACCCATTGCCACAACGGTCGTTTACCATAATTATTATGTTGCTCTCGGTTAGAATTTTCCATATTTGTAAATCGTAAAACAGTTTCGTAAAATGCTCCAATATATTCGGTAAGAGAATAGTGAGAAGAAGATCTTACCTCATATTTACATTCGGAAGCTACCATAGGGTGGAAAGTGGGGTGAGCAATATGCAGTTTTTTAATGTCAAAACAAGAAAAAAAGTGGACGTGCCGGATCGCGACGTTACCGTCACCACGATGAAAAACGGACGCAAAGCAGCGAAAGTTGACTATAACGGTATGAAGCTTTTTAAAATCTTAAGCAAGGAGGATCAGAAAAGATTGAGAAAATGATCGGTTAGACAACAGCGATGGGAGTCGAAAAGCATATATATATAGATATATGGAGCGTTCTACATGGCAAAATTATACTCCGCTTAAATACTTTCATAATCGGCCAAATCATTTTCGGGTGGTTATCCTATTGGCGGCAATCGTCATTCTTTTAGGATTGGGTTATTCCATCGTTATGGATCTAATGCAGGCCCGGACGCAAAGAGAAACAATATTAAACAAACTATCGCCAACATCGATGACACTTCCGGGGAAAATATCAATAGCGGTTTAAACGCCTTGCAGAACAGCAATCAAAAATACAACCGTACCAACTGGGTTTTTCAGAACCGGGGCAATCCGGGCTGGAAACAAAAAATCGATGACCTGGTCATCCAGGCAGCAGCCCAGGCGGTGCAACGCGACGTTATGACGATGAAGCTTTGTTATATTGATACCGAAGCCAGCTGGGATTATTACCGTCAGAACATGGAAAAACTGATGGCCGATTATCCGACCAAAACTTTTGTCTGGTGGAGATGGCGGGAATTGAACCCGCGTCCGGGGAAACACTTCGAAAAAAATTTAGCCAGGGATAGAATATTTTTTACTCTAATCTATTTTGGGGAATATTCAAACCGTATATAGATTGTTGGTTGAGGGTTTATCGGACTTCCGGATCAACCAAAAACTTCCGGTCATCCTATTCCGATTGGTTTATCTATTTGCAGATTGAATCGGACAAAAACTGCAAACAGCCGCGCTTAAGCAGCGTATGCATAGTTAAGTCTGAAACCAGACTTAACCGCTTGCAAGTAAGCTACATCAGCTTGGGACAAAGATGATTCTTTATCAAGTATTTTTTCCGTTTGACGCAACAGGTGCGCCCTGACATTTTTTAAAAGTGCCGATTCCTCGTCGATTCCTATCATCCCCAATTCAGTTAAAACTGGATGAAACTGGTTAAAAATTTGTTGAAACTAGTTTAATCTAATTTCAACTAATTTAAACCAATTTTAACTTTTCGTCCATTCTTTAAGTTCTCTTTTTTCTTGTCGTTCAATATCTCTTTTTTTCTCCAGTTTCCGTTTTTCGATATCCCGTTTTCCTTTTACCAACGCGATTTCGAGCTTGATTAAAGCACCCTTATTATAGCAGCTTACCGGGGCTAAAGTCAACCCGCCGCCTTGGGCGATTTTGGTCTTAAGGCGCAACAATTCCTTCTTGTGCAAAAGCAATTTCCGGCTCCTTTTTGGATCGTAATCGGACATCCGGGCATATTGGTAGATGGGAATATTGGCATTAATGAGATATGCCTCCGACCCCATAAGCCTGACAAAAGCATCTTCCAGCTGCAACCGCCCCTCCCGCAACGATTTTACCTCGGCACCGGAGAGGATAATGCCCGTCTCATATTTTTCCAGCTCGGTATATTCTCGATGGAACTTTCGATTGATAATTCTCATGGTCTTATTTTATCAGAGATTTAAGCTAACTAATGAACGTGTATTATCTACAGGTGACTATGGTGTAGATAAATATTCACCAAGTTATGATTTTATGTAGGATATGGTTTTTGACTTTGATAAATACTGGGAAAAGATCCGGTAGCGGTCGAGGTCGAAAGGCTTACCGTTTAACCGCCAGTTATTGATCGTAAATGTTTCGTATAATTCGTTTTCCTCATCTTTTTCGAAAATCTCAATTGCTCCATTATATGGCCAGGGGCGGAATTGCTTATTTTCGATATAGGCAATCAAAAAACGGTTGTTATATTTTCCGGCGCTTTCTTTTCTGATGCAGGCGCCGTTGCATTTACCCAGTTTGTAGTTAAAGCATGACGACTTGGTCGTTTCTACCCCGGTTAGTTTCGAGCAGAGTTTATATTTCTCCGTCAGGTTTGTCAGATAATCCTTGGCTTGTGACAGGCTGTTGAAATTTCCAAAAAGATTGTCAAAATCCAATTCGTCTAAGTTGTCAACCGTCGCCAGTTTAAATTCGAAATAGCCGTATTTGTTTTTCCATTTATTGACGGTATAAAATAAATCCTTTTTCCGTAAGACGCGGTTGTAAAACGGCTGCAGTTCCTTCACCAATTGGGCTTCGCGAAGCAGAGCGCCCAGTTCGCCGGCCGTCTGCCGGTAGTCGATATGGGCGACATCTTTCATCATCGCCAGGTGTTTGTCCGAACGGCCGTCGGCGGTAAAATGGGAGACGACGCGGTGATAAATATTTTTGCTTTTTCCGACATACAAGGCCGTTTGGTTTTTGTCATAAAAAATATAAATACCGGCCGATTCCGGTAAATTATCAATCTGTTTGACCAGATTTTTATCGCTGCTGTATACCGATTTCGTTAACGCCTTCCATATTTCTTCGACCTTTTTTTTAGGGACAGTCCTTTTTATTTTTTGCAAAAATTGCCACAAAACATAGGCATCGTCATAGGCGCGGTGGCGGTGTTTATAACGAAAATTATAGCGTTCTATAATCGATTCCAATCCGTGGCGTTTATAACGAGGAAAAAGCCGACGCGACAGCTTGACGGTGCAGCAGGTTTTGGCGCGGAAAGAAGTGCCGGTCCGTTTCAGTTCATTTTTGACGAAAGTATAGTCGAAGCGGACATTATGGGCGACAAAAACGGCATCAGTTAACAGGTCGATTACCCGGTTTTTGACGTCGGCAAAAAGGGGGGCAGTCAAGAGTTCTTCTTTGGCAATGCCGGTGAAGTTTTCGATAAATGGCGAGATATAAGTTTCGGGATTGATAAGCGTGGTATATTGATCAACAATTTTATTTTTCTCGACACGAATGATCGCCAGTTCGATAATCCGGTCGTAGCCGCCGCTTAAGCCGGTCGTTTCCAAATCAACAATGGCCAGGTTTTGATCAAACATGTTTTTGTATTGTACATTATCCGCAATAATTTTTTCTGTTTGACTGACAAAAACTATGGTACGATAAAATAAAGGGAGGTGAGAGAATGGAAAAAGATATTGCCAATTATATCCGCCGCCATACGCTGCTGGTAACTACCGTCGTCACGGTCGCTTTCCTGGTATTGGCCGCCGGCGAATATTATTTATACCGTAAAATAATGACTGTCAACCGCCAAGTGTCGGAGGGAACAATGCAGATCCAGGATGCGATCAATGGTTTGAAACCAACTCCAATGCAATGACGGAATTTGGGGTCATTAGAATATCCCGCCGTAACTCGCCGTTTACCGGCATAACATTGGGAATGGTGACGGTATTTCCTTCCAGATAGCGGATGATTAAATTGTAAGTGCCCGGATTGAGATCGGTGAGAGTCACCGGTACCATTTCGTTATTTTTATTTTGGATATCGTAGTTTACCAAGACGACGGCAATTTTTTCCGGCGATACGCTCGCCAGGGCGCTGACATAAGTGCCTTCGCCGGTCACCTGTAGTCGTCTTCCTTCAAGCAAGTTAAGAAGCTCTAAAGCGCGGTAGCGCGGCTTGATTTCTCCATTATAGCCGAGTAGACCCCAGCGCGGCGTCGGCCCGTCTTTTATTTCAAACAAGAACGCCATTTCGTAATTGGCGTCAAAAAAGTTGCGGATGGAGGCAATTGTATGGGCGGCGCCGATATTGGTATCGGCAATAGCATTCGGGTCGGAATCGTAACCCCATTCGCTGATTATTTTAGGCAGTGCCCGGTAGCGGGCGTACTGGGGCGGAGCAAGATATTGATTCAAATTATCCATATCGGTCGTGTAATCGTCGGTATTTTTGGAATAATGGTGCCAGCTGATAAAATCCAGCCGGAGGTGGTTTTGGCTGATGTAATTTAAAAATGTTTGGATCCAGTTTTTGTACAAAGCGGTCGTTACCGGGCCGCCGAGCTTGAATGGGTAAACGTTTTTGGCAGCTGCCGCGCCGATGGCCGAATAATAATACAGCGTTTTATAATCCTTGCCGCCGTAAATGCTCCATTTACCAAATGTTTCCAGGTCGGGCTCATTCCAGACTTCATAATAAACATCGGTTTTCCAGAAACCAGTGATCTGGCCGCAAAGCCGGTTATTGGTACCGCTGTAATGTTCGATTGTTTTCTGGACCGTCAAAGCCCATTCGTTCCAGTCGCGCGGAACGGAAATCAATGATTTGTCGCCGGATAATACTTCCGGCATGTAGCCCAGGGAAAGAAATGGCTTGGCGCCGGTATGATAAATGTCACAGACGGTTTCATCGAGTTTCGACCAGTCAAAAGTCAACTGGCCGGACGAATCGCGTTTGATGACATCATAATAATCGTAAATGTGGTCGAGGCGGATATATCGGGGATAAAGGCCAGCGACTTGAGGGATGACGTTGCCAAGCATCCGGACGCCGCTTTCCTCACCGCCTTGGGCGAGAGCCTTCCAGCGGTCGGGGACCGGACCGACTGTTTTTTTGGTATCGATGACGATATTGGCTTTGATCGGTGCCGCTTTGGAAAAGTATTGGAAAAACAGAAAAAGGAGAGGAAGGATGATGATTAACAGAATAAAAAAAATAATTAACCGCCGTTTAACCTGGAGCATTTCTATATTATAGCGATTTCCGCGATGATTTTTTCAACCCAGGGAGTCAAAGAGAATTTAGAATTTAGAATTGAGAATTCAGAATTATCAATCAGCTCAAAACCGTAAGCGTAATTTGAGTTAGGGTTTGGTGTGTTTTTTAATTCGGCGGAGTAGATATAATCAAATTCGTGTTCGGTATAAATACTGTTTGGGTCTTTCGCCCGGTAGTAAATTTTTCCCAGAAATTGCACCGCCCGTTTTAACCCATTTTTGTCAATGTTCCATTCCCGTTTTAAAGTCTCGCCGATTGCTTCCCGGTTGTTTTGCAAAGAATTGTTCTTATATATCTGGTGGGAGGAAAAGGACAGGTCCCAAAATTTATCGAAGGCCGGGTGACGGCGGTGCTGGAGAACGATTTTGTCCCCATAAAATAAAATGACGGTGAAGCCACGGTGAAGAATGCCTTTTTTATGCGCTTCCCAGCGTTCGACTTGACCGGTGACATTATCATTTTTATCGACCTGGGCGAGATAGAGTTTGTCGGTATAATATTTCATAAAGTATAATTTTAACAGATATGGAAAACAATCGAATCCGGAAATTACGAAAAAAAATGGCGGAATTGAAAACCGATGTCTTACTGGTTTCCAGTTTCTACAACATCCTTTATCTTACTGGTTTCAAAACACTGACGGCCGATGAACGGGAAGCATTCGTTTTAGTCACTAAAAACAATATGTATTTATTTACCGATGGCCGATACTTCGGTAAAAATTTTCAATTTTCAATTTCCAATCTTCAATTAAAATTGATCGCGCCGGAGAAAAGCGTCATGAGGCATTTATCGGATATTATAACTGCAGAAAAAATCCAATCGTTGGCAGTTGAGGCCGAAGATCTGCACGTTGACGAATACGAAAAATTGCAAAAGACGTTTCCGTCGGTCAGATTGGTAGCGGTCAATAATTTGATTATCAGAATCCGAGAAATAAAAAATGACGAAGAAATTAGAAAAATCCAAAAAGCCTGTACGGTCACCGACCAGTGCCTTACCGAAATAATAAGAACAATTAAAGTCGGACAGACAGAAAAGGAGATTGCTTTCCGGCTGGAAATGTGGCTAAAAAAGCACGGATACGATCTGGCGTTTGACCCGATTGTTGCCGTCAATCAAAATTCGGCCGTTCCCCATTATTCGACCAAAGACGGCGCTGGCAAGGTGGAAAAGCATTCGGTTGTCCTTATCGATTTCGGGGCAAAATATGCCGATTACCGGTCGGATATTACCCGGATGGTGTTTATCAATCCCGACACGGAAATGATTAACGTTTATAATCAGTTGCGAAAATTGCAGGCGGAAACGATCGACCAAATTGAAATCGGCGAGCCGGCCAAAAAACTGGATGAGTATTCCCGGCGTCACCAGAGTTTTACCCATTCGTTGGGACATGGCGTCGGATTGGAAATTCATGAATATCCGAAATTATCAGCTCAATCAACGGATATCGTCAGGGCCGGCCAGGTATTTACGATTGAACCGGGAATTTACTTACCGGGAAAATACGGGATGAGGGTCGAAGATACCGTTATGGTTGATGCGTCTGATCAGGCGGCGGTTTTGACCCGTTTTCCGAAGGCTCTGCTTCAGGTTTAGTTTCTTCCGGCTTGACTTCGTCTTTAATCTCTTCTTTCATTTCCATTGTTTTTTCCGCCTTTTGTTCCTTCGGTTTGGCGACCGTGGCAAATTCTTCAGCAGCTTCGGCTGTCAATTTTTCCGTAATTTCCTTTTCTTTTTCTTTCATTTCTTTAACTTCTTTTGCTGCTTCGACTTTTGCTTTCAGATAGACAACCAGCTGATCACCTTTCAAATTATTGACTAAAAATATCGGCAGGATGTAGCCGACATCATCCAGTCCGGCCTGTTTGATTTTTTCATCGGAAGAGAAAAGTTTGTTTAATGTGTTGGTAATAAAGACAATATCCTGATCGACCCAGGCTTCACGGCTTTTGATATTTTCCGTTGTCGGTACTTCCCCTTTTTCGTACTGTTCTTTCCACATCCGCTTGACTTGTTCATATTCTTCGATCGGCACCGTCGGCGGCAACGGAATTATTTGTTCAATGCTTTTTTCCGGTGTTTTGACCGGGATTTGTACTTTGATTTCACCGGTTTTGAGTTTTACCTGCTCCAGCTTAGCGGTTGGTACAGGGATATCGATATCGTTCGTCTTGATTTTGATTTGCTCCAATTTGGTGACCGGTACCATTTGGGAAATTGTCTTAAGCATTTCCTGGCGTTTGGCGACCTGTTCGACATGGGAAGAGGAGATGGATGTCAGGACTTGTTTGGCGACGACATCGTCTTTGACCGCCCGGTTGAAAAGCTCGGTTCGGATATTCATATATTTTTGCCGTTCGGTTGCCGTTTCCGCCTGTGTCGGATTTTGCAGGTAGTTGATGTTTTTATTGACTGTTTTATTCAGTTCTTTATTGGTTTCGAAATGAGCGACGTCAGTCAGGGTTGATGCTTTGATATTGAGCGACCGGGTGATGTCTTCCGTTTTTGTCTTTTTGATTTCTTCCATCGTCTCCAGTTTCACCTTGATCGGGATTTGCACCGATTGGGGAATTTTCATTGCCACGCCGATATTGGTTGGTGCCGGCGTCGGAGTGGGCGCCGAAGGCTGCGGGCCGCCGCGCATCTGGTCATACATCGACATTAATATATTTTTCGAAGCATTAATGGCGTCACAGCAATAATCGCGGAAAATCCGCAGCAGCCACCAGGGAAAGAAAGTCACCGCCCACAACATGAGCAGGGTAATAATATATTCGGCGTAAGTATCAATGTAATTAAGATTGTTGGTGACTTTATCCGAAATCATCCAGTTTTGAGCCGGGCCGGCAAAAGCGATGTCGGTCGCAGTCGGGTAGACGTAACCGGAAACCTGATTTACTCGGGAAAAATCAAAAGGGAAAGGAATACCGGAGTGCCAAATGGCGGCTAAGCCGCCTAAAAATAATGCCAACAACGGGCCGTAGAATATCCATTGTAAAAACACTCCAATCCAAATCCAACCGATGTTGCGGATAAAGACAAATGGTATGAGAATTCCCAAAAACGGCGAGGCAAAAAGAAGAAACCATAAAAGCACTTTTCGCAAAAGGATCATTCCGCCCATAACATAATATGTGATATTGGTTATTTTAGCGAGCATTAATTGGTTGCCGACTTGTTCTTGGACGCGGATATTCAAATCGCGGCAACCGACAAAATTCAGATAACTACTTTCCGTATTGGTACCGCTGAAATAAATCTGGAAGAGGTCTTTTCCACCCAGATTCTCAATAAAAAATTTCATCAGCACTTCCGATAACTGAATTAACGTAATAACAATGGTGGCGGAAAAAGAAATATATAAAAGGACAAGCAGAATTTTCCAAATTGAAGGCCAGACTTTAACCGAGGAACTAAAATTGCTGCGCCGGTTGATAATGATTCCCAAGCCCATTATCGCCCCGATAATTAGGACAAAAAAATAAGCGACATTCCGGGCCGCCGCCCAGACGTGTACCAGCACCGGATTATTATCAAGAGCCGGATGCGTCAATACCCAGTAAATAAATTGACGTGCCCGTTCATCGGCTTTCCCCTGGGCGGTGATTGTCGCATCTTCGACCCAGAGATGATTATGAACGGGGTCTTTTTTAAAAGTCTCGTAAGCATCGGCACCGTATTCTCCTTTCGGACTGGCAATACATACGTCATGACCTTTTTCGGCATTTTGTTGTTGTAAATAAATTGAGTCTAACTCCGGCGGACAGCCGCAGGTGATGGGAATATTTGCCAGGTCGGGAGTCGGTGTCGGGGCGTCAGCGGCAAGAACACGATTGATTGAAGCTATTTGAAAAAAACCATAAATCAACAATAATAAGAGAGCAATTTTTCTCATTAAATTCATGATAGAGAAAAAAGTTTATTTATGCAACCGAGGATGGCGGTGAGGAGTCAACCTTTTTCCGATAATTACGCCGGCCCCGGCCGCCAGTAGAAAGGCGATCCCGGCAACGGCCGCTTGATCAGTTTTATCGATAGCGCCGGTTCGGGGTAAGGCTGTTGGCGCTGCCCCGGGTGTTGTTGGTACTGCGGTGGGGGCAGTTGTTGGCGACGTTGTCGGATTAAAAAGAACGCAAAGGCTGGTACTACCCGAAGCGGTAGCAATCAGTTTGAAAGTGACGACGGCAAAATTACCGCTGCCGGAATAGCCGGTATCGCTGGTAGCGTTAAAAATGATGTTGGCGCTTTGGGAAAACGAAGCGTTGCCGACGTTGCTTGGACCGCCATCGGACTGGGTGGCGGAAACGGTCGTAAACGTATTGCCGGGATCGGTTTTTTCATACTGCAAAATACTTTTGTCATAAACCATTCCGATCGAAACTGTACTGACCGTTTCTCCCTGGGTGTCAATTGTGACCGTAAATTGAATGTCGCTGCCGCGCGTCAGCTGTCCGGATGGCGCGATCAGATCGTACTGAACAGCATAAACCGGTTGAGTACAAAGATGATAGGCGGTAAAAACTACAAGTAGGCTTAAGATAAAATAAAGAGCTCGTTTCATAGATATTTGGTTAAATTCATCATAATATATTTTCTATTGCTTGACAAATGTTTTTAAGGTATGTTATCTTTAATTTAAAGACTCTTATGAAAAAGTTTTTATTCGGATTAATTGTTTTTCTGTCTTTTTTGATTTATCATCCTACGATTTTGGCGGCAACCGCAATAGAGGCCCAACAATGGCATTGTTTAAATACGGAATATACAACTGCTAACGGCCAGGGTCATACCGTTAAACTGACGACTAAAGCCGATGATCCGGTGCCACCTAATTCCAAAACTTACATTTTTGACTGTCTTGCTACCGAGTTGGGAAATGTTTGTACGACCGGTAATTCGGCTTTAGATCAGCAAACAGTCGGTTATGATGGCCTTACCCGATTAAAACAGTCGACGGCGACTGGCGGTTATCAACAGTTGGGATTTAGCTTTAATGGTCAACCGGTGCCCAAGGATAAGATTGTTTCCAACGATCAAGGCAAACTAACTGCGCCGATGGGGGCCGGGGGAACCAATCAATTAGTCGAACCGATACAATGGACCGATGCTTCACCAAAAGGTGTTGGCCGAAGGTTTTTAGCATTGAATTTTGTCAACGCAACCAGCACTGCTCCCGGCGCCGGCGGTCAGCAGCAGGGAACATTCACCTTTGAAGGCGCGGCTGCCCACTGCATCGCCATATCTTGGGATCCGTACGGGATTGTTTTTGATAGTCAAAGTCTGGAGCCTATTCCCGGCGTTAAAGTTAGTCTTTTCCAAAAAGGAACCACCGGCACTTACAGTCTGGCAACCGGCCAGGAATTCGCATCGCTGCTTAACCCGGTTTATACCGACGATGGCGGTGCTTTTTCGTTTTTTGTTCCCGATGGAACATATAAATTAGACGCCGCTGCCGCCAATTTTACTTTCCCCAGCGTCCCGACAAAACTTAATAATAACTATTCCCAAATTTATTCCGATATTTATCACGGCGAGGACATTGTCCAGCAGGGGGCAATCCAGCACCGCGATATTCCTCTTGATTCGAAAACCGTACCTTACACGGCACCGGTAAAATTGATAGCGTATTTTTCCATGCTTGATAAAACAGCCAACGCATTTATTATTCAGGGACGGGTATCACATCCGTTGACCAGAATCAACGTTTACGGGAAAAAACCAAGTGCGACCGATCCCAGCGGTTTCGTCCGGACGAGATTGTTGGCGACTTTCCAGGCCAATAAACAGGGTCAATTTGAAATCAAAATCGATATGAGCAAACTGGAGCCAACGGAAATGGTTGGCGACATTGAATTGATCAAACCAAATTACAATCAACTGACGGCGGTTGATACGACTACCAAACCGACGGTTTTCTCGGTTGAGCCGATTCCTAATTATCTGCAAGGCTATGCTTATAGCGCCGGCGGCCAGATTATGCCAAATGCGACGGTCGGCGTCTATCTGAATTCTTCCAGTAAACCGGCTTACGAGGTACAAACTGATGATAAAGGATATTTTGTTATCTCGTCGGAATACCTGCCGGATATGGCCTACAATGTTAAATATACGCCGGCAAGCGGGGGAGCGCCGGTCACGGTAGCGCCGTCGAAATTCATTGCCGAAAATGCCGATTATATAACTGCTCAACACGAAAATCTTTACGGTTATAAGGATAAAAATGGCGCGGTTCATAATCCAGCCAGCCAAGTTCCACCGGCTGTGGCGGGCAACCCTGTTGTTTCGCCGACAGCGAGTGTCGCCGGCATGGCGGCCGGCAATGCCGGCTTACTGGCGGCTGCCCTTAGTTTCCTGATTATTATTGTTGCCATCATCATTGTTGTTTATTTCTTGAAAAAAAGACAGACTGCCCCTCCGCCAATGCCACCGATTCCACCGACGTCTCCGCCTGTGGTATAATTTGCTCATGAAAGAGCCGCAATCCCTAGAAGATGCTTTTATGCAGGTTTGTCAGGAAATGCTTGCCGTATTTGTCAAGAAACATAAAGATTACGGTAAAGGGAATATTCTTGATACCGGCGAGCTCGGGATCGCTTTCCGGGTAAGCGATAAACTGAACCGATTAAAACATATTATTAGCGTCAACCAAAAACCGGTCAACGAATCAATCGAAGAAACATGGATCGATATCGCCGTCTACGCCGTCATTGCTGTCCTCTATATCCGCAGCTGGTTCAAACGGCTGGAGCTGAAGGAATCTTCTAAGAAAAATAAATAGATCACTCACTTTTTACCAAATACCACGACGTCCCGATAATAAGCAGGGTGGAGATAATTACCGGTACAAAGACGGGGCCGAGCCAGGGGACAGGCAGCAGAAAAAAAATATCGATATCCGTCCAGGAAGTGGGCCAGTTGATGACCAGTTTAAGGAAAACGTAATAGAAAAGGTCCCAGATAGCAAAGCTGAAAAAGAAAAAAGCGATTTTCCGGCCGATTTTTTTGCCGGCGATCGAGGCGATCATCGCCAGCATAATGAGGGTAGCCGATTCGCGCATAAGTTCAATCTGTAATAGCTGGCTGTTGTTGATTATATCAAGGACTGATTTCGGCTGCAGAAAGGCAATGCCCGGCAGAAGCAGAAGGATAGCGCTACGGTCGATTTCCGGATGACTGGCGCTAATAAGCTGTCGCAGGTAAATGACGACGGCCGCTTCCAGATAAGCAAATGCCAGACTGAAAATGACCACTTTTATCAGCGTAGCTTTTTTCCTGATTTGTCGCATACTATATATTTTATCACCTTTATTTGTCGCATATAAGCGACTGACAAATTCCTTAAATCATGTTATGGTGGTATTGTATGTTAGCCAAAGTACTGTCGGGTGCGACAATCGGTTTGGACGGGGTACTTATTGAGGTGGAAGTGGATGTCGCCAACCGGGGATTTCCTACGTTTATGATTGTCGGCTTGCCCAATAAAGCGATCGATGAAGCGAAAGAAAGAGTTCGGACGGCGATCGTCAATGCGGATTTTGCCATGCCTGACTCCCGGATGACGATTAACTTGGCGCCGGCCGATATTCCGAAAGAAGGCAGCGGTTTTGACTTGCCGATTGCCATCGGTATATTGGCAGCCGCCGGCATGGTCGATAAGGAAATGCTTACCGACAGCCTATTCTTAGGTGAATTATCACTGGAAGGAAAACTGCGGCGGGTCACCGGTGTATTGCCGATTGCCTTGTTGGCGAAAAAGGAAAAGATAAAACGTTTATTTGTTTCTGCTCAAAACGCTGACGAGGCGACTCTGATCGAAAACATAGATGTTTATCCCATTCATAACCTAATTGATCTCATCCTGTTTCTCAACCACCAAAAAACGCTCGAGAAAGCAGCCGTCAAACAATTATCCGCGCTTGCTGCCGATGGCGTTTTCGATAGTGTTTTTGAAGATATCCGCGGCCAAGAACAGGCTAAGTGGGCGCTCGAAATCGCTGCTGCCGGGATGCACAATGTCCACCTCAAAGGGCCGCCCGGCGCCGGCAAAACACTTCTGTCGCGGGCATTCCCGTCGATCCTGCCACCAATGGAAAAAAAAGAAATGGTGGAAGTGACGAAAATTTATTCGATTGCCGGTTTATTACAGCAGCAATATTTTATCGCCAAACGGCCGTTCCGGTCACCGCACCATACGACTTCGCGTATCGGTTTAATTGGTGGTGGTACCAGTCCGGCGCCGGGGGAGATTTCCTTGGCCCACCGGGGAGTATTATTTATGGATGAACTACCGGAATTTCCCCGGTCGGTGATCGAAGCCTTGCGCCAGCCGCTTGAGGATGGAATGGTTACGATTTCCCGCGCCGCCGGCAGCCTGACTTTTCCCTCCCGGTTTCTGCTTCTGGCAGCGTCCAATCCTTGTCCCTGCGGTTATTTGGGCCACCCGAAAAGATATTGCCGGTGTCTGCCCGGAAGCATTTTGCAATACAAGAAAAAGTTGTCTGGACCGCTTCTTGACCGAATCGATCTTCATGTTGATGTCCCACCAGTCGATGAAGAAAAGCTGACTGCCGAGTTTAGCGCCGAATCAAGCGCCGCCGTCCGGGCCCGAGTAATGGCCGCCCGGGAACGGCAAAAACAACGTTTAAAAAAGGCAGGTATTCAAACAAACGGCGAAATGAGTACCGCCGATATCAAAAAGTTCTGTCGGTTGGAAAAGGAAGCGGCCGATTTGCTGAAACAGGCGATTGTCAAACTTTCCCTGTCGGCCCGATCATATTTTAAAACCATAAAAATTGCCCAGACAATTGCCGATATTAATAATACGGAAGAGATACGGCTTCCTTATATTGCCGAGGCTCTACAATTTCGAACGCACGATGAGGGGTAACCTACTTGACAAGCCGACAATAATTAACTATTATTTTTTTATATGAAACACTTATTGGCGCAAGGAGTTCAGGTTACCGTCGCACAAGTTCATCCAGGTTTTCCCATTCCCGATTTCGGTATGATGTTGACCTTTGTGATAAGAATTTTTTTTACAGTCGCTGGTTTAGTCGCCATGCTTTATCTTCTATTAGGCGCCTTTTCCTGGATTACCTCCGGCGGCAACAAGGAAGCCGTCGATAAAGCCCGTGACAAGATCATGAATGCCGTTATCGGTGTTATTCTTATTTTTGCCGTCTTGGCAATTGTCGGTTTGATTGAGCAGCTTTTTGGCATCGGTTTGGGAATCACTAAGTCTATAATATTTCAGCCGCTAAGCAGCCCGTAGGGATAACCGCTTGACACAGCTGTATTTATTATCTATACTCATTGACATATATATGTTAAGCTTTCTAACTGTTCATGCTCAGGATGTTACCGTTGCTCCTATTAATGTCGGTTTTGCCATCCCTCAGTTTGGTGACGTATTGACGTTTATCATCCGTATTTTTTTCATTATTGCCGGCCTCATCGCCATGCTTTATCTTCTATTAGGCGCCTTTTCCTGGATTACCTCCGGCGGCAACAAGGAAGCCGTCGATAAAGCCCGTGACAAGATCATGAATGCCGTTATCGGTGTTATTCTTATTTTTGCCGTCTTGGCAATTGTCGGTTTGATTGAGCAGCTTTTTTTCCCGCCCGACTCCGGTTTAGGTATTACTAAACCGATTAGATTTCAAAAACTAGTTAAATAACTTTCTGTCATGAATAATTGGGGAAGTTGCGTTACTTCAGAAGGTGTACCGACATTAAAATGCTTGGAAGTCGTTTTTGGCAATATTCTTTTTATGGCCGGCGCTTTCTTTGTTTTGGTTTTATTTATTATGTTTCTTGTCGGCGGATTCCAATATCTGACGTCATTTGGTAGTCCGGAAAAAGTAAAAAAAGCCCAGGGAACATTCCGGCTGGCAATCATTGGGTTTTTATTATTTTTGGGTTCCTATCTGATTTTAAATACGATCTGTTTTCTTTTTCTTGGCGGGATCGGATCTTCGTGCCGGCTCTTCAAATTCGAAATTCCCGGACCGTGATTGTAGATTCTTCGACTTCACTCAGGATAATTTACGTTACTTAGAACCGGGTGTAATGAGAATTACCTTTACCCCTTTTTCGTCAGGAATTGGTGAGGCAATTTTATTGCTTTCTCGAATAAAATAATAACCGACATAAAGAAAGAGAGCGAGTCCGATGGCAATGAGGATAATACCGACATTTTTCATAAATTCACTTTCTCTTTAACCAAAAATTGCGGCCGGTTTTGGACTTCTTGATAGATTTTTCCGACATATTCGCCGATAATGCCAATCGTTATTAATTGTATTCCTCCCAAAAACATGATACCGACAAAAAGGCCGGTCCAGCCGATGACGTAATCCTGTGGATGAATGAATTTACGAATAAGAGTGTAAATAATTCCGACAAATCCCAAAGTGGCAACGGTAAAGCCGAAATAAGTGGCTATCCGTAATGGTTTGATGGAAAAAGAAGTAATCCCGTCCAAGGCAAAATTAAGCATTTTAGAAAACGGATAATGGGTTTGCCCGGCCGCCCGCTTTTCCCGTTTAAAAAAAACATAATCGGTCGGATAACTGCCCCAGGCGACCAGTCCCCGCAAGAAGCGGGCGTGTTCTTTCAGGTGTTTGAGAAAATCGACGACTTCCCGGTCAAGCAGACGATAGTCGGCTACGTCGGAAGGAATCGGCGTGTCGGATAAAAAGTTAATCAGCCGGTAAAAAAACTGGGCTGTCTGTTTTTTGAAAAAATTGTCGACTTCTCGGGTTTGTCTTTTGGCGTAAACGATTTTTGCCCCCTTTTGCCATTTATTGACCATCGTCGGAATTATTTCCGGCGGGTCTTGCAAATCGGCATCCATACTGATGACACCATTACCTTGAGCATATTGGTAGCCGGCGGTGAGTGCCATCTGGTGGCCGAAATTGCGCCGGAAGGAAATTAGTTTAATCTGTTTATTTTTCTGGGCGCATTTTTTGATTTCTTCCGTTGTCTGGTCTTTTGAGCCGTCGTTGATAAATATTATTTCCCAACGGTAAGGTTTGAGAATGAGCAGCAACCGGTCTAATAAAGGAGCGATGCTTTTTTCTTCGTTGAAAACGGGGATGATAATTGATAACAGGAAGTCGTTCATTCTTTTATTATATCATCCGGCTCGCAATTGGATATAGTCATGAGCGAGGAGCGGAGTGACGAATCGAATGGTTACGGAGCCAGGAGTTGAACCTGGTCTAGGAGATTATGAGCCTCCTGTGCAACCGTACACTACCCCGTAATTTATGAAGAAATTATACTAAAAGGAAGCATATTTTTCTACTATGACGATGTCACCACGGTCGTGGTTCCATCGTCGAAGCTAAATAACTCGGTCACGATCAGGAAAAAATTGTTTTTCATGTATGGTTAAAAAATACATTCCACCATTGTTGCCAGTTGGGGGCCGGAGTCGGCGTTATCGTCGAAATACCCGGGGTCGGAGTAGGGATAGTGATGGCAATTTCCCCCGGTTGAAGGAGATTTAATTTGTCGCGGATGGTTTTTTCCAGCTCGCTATAGCTTTTTTTCTTCAAAATCTCCGTCTGCAAAGAAATATTTTCTTTTTTCTCCTGATCATAATTATTTTTGAAATCCTGGTAAAACCGGATTTTGTCGTGGTAGCTCAAAATGTTGCGCAGGAGGGAGGATAAAAGAAAGAGCAGCAGAAAAAAAACAACAACCTGTTTCAAGAGCTTCATAACCCCAGTATAACATTAAGAAAAGTAGTTAGTAGCAAGTAGTCAGGGGGAAATTTTGTTTAATATTTTTAAAATGCGTGAAGAGTCGGCTTTTGATTTTAACTCTTTCATACAGATCCCGATAATCGCTTTCGGATTGGACAGGTTTTTATTGGCCTCAATGATCCGCTGGACTTCTTTGGTCAATTCTTCATCGGAAATTTCCTTGGGAAGATAGGGGGTAATTATATGCAATTGCGCTTGATACTCCGCCGCCAGTTCCGGCCGGTTGGCTTTGGTAAAAGTATCAATCGATTCATTAAGTTCTTTAACAATTTTTTTCAGGACAGCGATTGCTTCATCATCGGTCAGTTCTTCACCGGCCGGCAGATTTTTTTCGATTTCTTTATTTTTCAATTGTGCTAAAATATACCTTAATGTAGCCAGTCTGGCTTTTTCGCCCGCTTTCAAGGCTGCAATCTGTTCATCTTGTAATTTTTGTTTGATCATTTCATAATTATACACTATGAAAAAAAAGCAGAACCGGGACGTTTTGGCAATTATCAACGATTTTCAAAAAATTATCGATAAAAAACCGCCGCTGTCGCAAATGCTTGATGAAGTACGAATGATGGAGTTTAAAATCCATCCGGTGGCCGGCGATATTTCCCAGATTGACCTCAAAAATAATAAATTGCTGGAAACGATTTGGAGTCTGGGAAAGTTAGATGAGCTTTTCCAAAAAGAATACATCCGTTTACCAGCCAAAGACAAAAACGTTTTTGTCCGGATATTTGACGGGTTTTATCAGCAGTTCCAAACGGAACTTTCCACCAACTCGACACCGATTCTAGAAATGGAAATCTTCCGCGAAAAACAATCGCTTAAAAGAATAAACTGACATCATGAAAAAATTCCCGCTCATTCTGGATCTGGAAACAAAACATACTTTCCGTGAGTTTAATGATCCGAAGAAACTGGGCATTTCCGTTGCCGCCATTTATGATTACGGTAATGACCAGGAAAGAGTTTTTACCGAGAAAGAAATCGGCCAGTTATTCCCGTATCTGGAAAATTCATCCTATATTATTGGATACAATGTTATTAGTTTTGATATTGCTGTTTTGCAAGGTTACTATCCGGGAAAAGTGGAGCATTTTTCGGCATTTGACATTCTGGAGGATGTCCGGGAAAAAATCGGCCGGCGGTTAGCATTAAACGATTTGATTTATGCCACTTTGGGCAAAAAGAAAACCGGTCATGGTCTGATGGCGATCGATTACTACAAAGAAGGCAAGTGGGAAGAGCTGAAAAGATATTGTCTGGACGATGTGCTTTTAACCAAGAATCTTTTTGACTATGGCGTTAAAAACCGGGAAATAAATTACCTGAACGAAAAAGGAAAAATGACAATTAAAGTGGATTGGAGTAAATATCTGGAAGAGGAACCGGATGGTACCGATATGCCGCTGACTTTGCCATTTTAATATGAGCCTACCGTTCATTACCGATGCGTTTACGGCCGAAACCGCCCGCCATTATCTAGAAATAATCCGGCTTTTACCAATCATGAATATTTATTAAACGGCATTGTTACCAGTCACTCCTGGTTGCGTTAAGCGCCACTCCCTACTATAACTATTTTGTCATCAAAAAAATCTTCGACCGGGAAACGGCGATTATTTCTTCCGTTTTATTGGCCACCTCGCCTGCTTATTGGTGGTTAAACCATATGCCCGACTTTTTTAATTATATTTTGCCTTTGACTTATCTTCTGTTGTTTCTGGTATTCCGTTTGAGTCGTAACCGGACCGATAAGATCTGGCCGGTATTTTTGGTCATCGGTTTTATGGTTACTTTCCATGTGTTTGCCTTAATGCTCTTACCGTTTTTTCTGGTTGACGGACAAAGACATTTTGTCATGACCCGCGATTTGATCCTTTGGGTTTCTTATAAAATCATGAATTTCGCCACGGGAAAGACACTGGGGGCCGGCCGGGTGGCGGTTAAAGACAAAACACTGTACGATATCCTGAATTTTTTCAAGTTAAGCATTTTTCCCGACCGCTTTCCGGTTTGGTTAGGGTTGGTGATTGCTATTTTTCTCGGCGGGTATTTTCTGAAAAATGACGGTTACGGTTTACAAAAGCGATTAATGTTTATTTCAGCTTTATTTCAGTTTCCAGGCTATAATTAAGACATGAGAATATTAATTGTCGAGGACGAGCACCGGATTGCCAATGCCATAAAAAAAGGGTTGGAGCAGGAAAATTACGCTACCGATGTCGCCTATGCCGGTCCCGACGGCTTTGATTTGGCATCAACGGAAGACTATGATTTGATTATCCTTGATCTTCTGCTGCCGGAAATGGACGGCATCACGATCTGCAAAGAGCTACGTAAAAATAAAATTCACACGCCGATTCTTATGCTGACGGCCAAAGGTCAGATCCAGGATAAAGTGGCGGGTCTCGATGCGGGCGCCGATGACTATTTGACCAAGCCTTTTTCTTTTGAAGAATTGCTGGCTCGGGTCCGGGCGCTAAACCGCCGGCCAAAAATCGTACTTGACGATACTTTGGTCGTTAACGATTTGCAACTTAATACGAAAACTTATCAGATTGAACGGGCGAAAAAGGCGATTCAACTTTCCAGTAAGGAATTTTCGCTCCTTGAATATTTGATGCGCAATGCCAATAAAATTCTGACCAAGGATCAGATTATCGCCCATGTTTGGAATTACGACGCCGATATTCTTCCAAATACGGTGGAAGTATATATTCGTAATCTTCGCAATAAGGTCGACGTCCCTTTTAAAAATAAAAAACCGCTTATTCATACCGTCCGCGGATTCGGTTATAAAATTGGCAGTTAAATTATGTTTAACAGGGCGAGGCTAAAATTGACGGCGTGGTATTTGCTGATAATTATGTTTATCAGCGTGGCTTTCAGCGGTGTTATTTATGAGGGAATCAGCAATGAAGCTGAGCGGTTTGCCCGGGCGCAGGAATTACGGTTTGAAAGAAGTTTTCCTTTTCCGTCGGTAATTAACTATGATTGGCAAGATTTAATCAATGAAACAAAACAAAGAGCAATTATAATGCTGGCGGTGATTAACGGAACGATCCTTGTTGTCGCCGGTGGCTTAAGCTATTTTTTAGCCGGCAAAACCCTGCGGCCAATAAGAGAGATGCTTGATGAGCAAAACCGTTTTATCAGCGACGCTTCCCATGAATTCCGGACGCCGCTGACTTCCTTGAAAACGACAATGGAAGTGTCGCTACGGGATAAGAATTTAAAACTGGACGATGCCCGGTCACTGATAACCGACAGCGTCGGCGAGGTTAATAAACTCCAGCTTTTGTCCGACGAATTGCTGCAGTTGACCCAATACCACAAACCGAACGGCAATACGATGCTGGAGATGCTGTTATTGTCGAAAATTGTCCGGGAAGCTATCCGGAAAGTTGAGCCGTTGGCCAGACAGAAAGAAATAACGATTAAAAGTCAGATCAAAGACGAAAAAGTCTATGGCAATAAATACGGGCTGGTTGATTTGCTTGTAATTTTATTAGATAATGCCATAAAATACAGCCCGCCACCGACAACAGTGGTTGTCAAATCGGTAAAAAACGACGGATCGGTAACAATCACTGTCAGTGATAAGGGAATCGGCATTGCCGAAAAAGATCTGCCCCATATTTTCGACCGTTTTTACCGGGCGGACACGGCTCGCTCAAGACCCAAATCCGGCGGATACGGATTAGGATTGTCAATTGCCAAGAAAATTGTTGACATGCATCATGGTATGATAAATGTTGAGAGTCGATTGAAAAAAGGAACGACTTTTATCATTAAGTTACCGGCTAAACCGTTCAGCTGATTTTCAGCCGTTATTTATTACAATTCGTTTTAATGAAATATATTAAACAGCTTTCTCTCAAAGCCAAAATTATTTTGGCGACAGGGATTATTATTTTAGCATGGTTGGGATATTCCCGAATCTTAGGCGCGAAAAATAATGCTGTTTCTTACAAGACGGCGACCGTGGAAAAAGGGACTTTAGTAGTGACGGTTACCGGTTCTGGCCAGGTATCGACCGCTAATAACGGGACGGTTTCCACTTTGGCCACGGGTGTCGTTTCCAAACTCTACGTTAAAGACGGCGATGAAGTAAAATCGGGCGATAAGCTCGCCGATATCGATCTTGATTTACAGGGTCAGCAAAACGCCCAGCAAGCCTTGTCCAGTTACCAGAGTGCCCAAAATACTCTGGCTGCCGCTCAGGCGGCGATGTATACGACGCAATCGGATATGTTTAGTAAATGGAATACATTTTTTAATTTGGCTACTGACGGTAAATACCAAAACGGTGATGGTACGCCTAATACGACAAACCGAACGCTACCGGAATTCACGACGGCTGATGATGACTGGTTGGCTGCAGAAGCCAAATATAAAAATCAACAAAATGTCGTCAATCAGGCACAAACGGCGTTAAGTGCCGCCTGGTCTTCCTATCAGCAGACTTCGCCGACAATTTACGCCCCGATTTCCGGCACGGTCAATGGTTTTTCTTTGCAGGTCGGTTCGGTCATTACCGCGTCCGCCAACAGCAATAATACGGCACAAAGCGCGACGAAAATCGCCAGCATCAAGACGAAAGCCCTGCCGATGGTTTCGGTCAATCTCACGGAAATCGATATCCCCAAAATCAAACTGGGCGATAAAGCAACTATCACTTTTGACGCTTTTTCCGACAGAACCTTTACCGGAAAAGTAATCAGCATTGATACGGCTGGTGTTGTCGTAAGTGGTGTAACGAATTATCCGGCCGTTATTAAATTGGATACGGACGATGAGGCGATTTTGCCCAATATGGCAGCAACTGCCAATATTATTACGGCGACAAAAAATGACGTCCTGCTTGTGCCGTCGGCGGCGATCCAGACGCAAAACGGTTCGTCTTATGTCCGGGTTTTAAAAAACGGCCAACCGACCAACGTACCTGTTTCTATCGGACTATCGTCCACTTCCCAGACAGAAATCACTTCCGGATTAAAAGAAGGTGATACGGTAGTTACCGGCGTGATTTCATCCGGTACAACCAATCAAAACAGCCAACGGACATCTGTCTTCGGCGGTGGGAGAATTATGCGGATTGGCCGCGGTGGTTAATTTGACCTTATGAAAAACAATAATGCCATTATCCAAGTCGATCATTTATCGAAAATTTATAAAACCGAGGCGGTGGAAACAACAGCCTTGTCGGATATTTCTTTCCAGATCGATAAAGGGGAATTTGTGGCGATCATGGGACCATCCGGCAGTGGCAAGTCAACTCTCATGCATATTTTGGGGGCGCTAGATTTGCCGACTACTGGCACCTATATTCTTGACGGTGAGAATGTAGGGAAATTGAATGATGACGAACTGGCGGATATACGTAACCGGAAAATTGGTTTTGTTTTCCAGGCATATAATTTATTGCCGCGGACAACAGCATTAAAAAACGTCATGTTGCCGATGATGTATGCCGGTGTTTCGTTGGAAGATCGAACTGTCAAGGCGGAAAAATATCTGAAAATGGTTGGTCTCGGTGACAGGATGGGACATACTTCAAACCAGTTGTCCGGCGGTCAGCAACAGCGTGTCGCGATCGCACGGGCCTTGGTAATGAACCCGTCAATTCTATTGGCGGATGAGCCGACCGGCAATATTGCAACGATTCAAGCGGAAGAAGTGATGGCCATTTTCCAACATCTCAACGGTGAAGGGCATACGATTGTGATGATTACCCATGAACCGGATATTGCCGAACACGCCAAAAGAATAATGTATATCCGCGACGGCAAAATCCAAAAGGATGGTAACAGCCATAAACAGCGGAAGGCGCGCCGATTTGTTTCCTAACCTATGGACTATATTCAACTATTTTGGGAAAGTTTAGGAACGCTGACTCTTAATAAAACCCGGACATTTTTGGCGATTTTGGGAATTGTTATCGGGATCGGCAGCGTTATTGCTTTGGTATCTTTAGGCCAGGCGACCCAGCAATCTGTTTCTTCACAAATTGAATCGTTAGGTGCCAACTTATTGACGGTTGAGCCGGGATCGACCAGCGAGAACGGTGTCCGGGGAGCGGCCGGCGGCCGAACCACTCTCACTCTTGATGATGCTAAAGCAATCATGAGTTCCAGTCAGGTGACGACGGTTAGCCGCGTATCGCCGGAAGTGTCCCGCCGGACACAGGTGACGACCGGCGGCAGTAATACCAATACCCAAGTGGTGGGCGTTACGCCCGATTATGCCATTGTTCATAAGGTGACGGTCGATTCCGGTAATTTCATTACCCAGCGGGATGTTGACGAAATGGCGAAAGTTGCTGTTATCGGGCCACAAGTCGTTACCGATTTATATGGTGACGGAGCGGATGTTCTCGGTAAAACATTGCGAATCAACGGCCAGACTCTTATAGTTACCGGCGTCACCGCCAGTAAAGGTGGCAGCGGTTTCATGAACCAGGACGATATTATTTATGTGCCGCTGACGACAGCACAGAAAGTGCTTTTCGGCCAAAACTATTTAAGCTCGATTGCCCTGGAGGCCAAGTCGGCCGATGTAATGGTTGATGCCCAGGATCAGGTCGGCTATTTGCTGTTGGCCCGTCATAATTTGAAGGATCCGACACAGGCGGATTTTTCCATCATGTCGCAGCAGGATATTTTGAATATGGCTTCATCGACGACCGGCATGTTTACTTCGCTACTTGCTGGCATCGCCGCCATATCCTTGCTGGTCGGCGGCATCGGCATTATGAATATTATGCTGGTGACGGTAACCGAGCGGACCCGGGAAATCGGTTTGCGCAAAGCTCTCGGGGCGAAGAAAAAAACGATCACCACCCAATTTCTGACAGAATCAATCATTCTCACTTTTACCGGCGGAGTAATTGGTGCTATATTGGGAATTGCCGCTTCTTTCGTCATTTCCAAACTAACCAGTTTTCCGTTCATTATTTCTCTGAAGGCGATTTTATTGGCATTTGTTGTTTCCGGCGGCATTGGAATCATTTTCGGCTGGTATCCGGCACAAAGAGCGTCTAACTTACAGCCGATTGAAGCTCTTCGTTATGAATAAAATCCAAAACCGTTTTGTTATTAATTATTTATGATTCAGATCGGGGGTGAAAAGAGATGAAAAATAACGTAATCTTAATCGGAATAATTGCTTTAATTATCGGTCTTGGCGCCGGTTTTTTCGGTGGCATGCAGTACCAATCAAGTAAACAGACAACTGTTGCCAGTCAATACGGTAGCGGTCAGTTTGGAAATGGCCAATACGGGCCGGGAGGAATGGTGAGAAATGGAAATGGTCAGGCGCGTAACCGCAATGGTGGTGGTGTCGGCCAAATCATCAGTATGGATGCCAATTCCATTACCGTTAAGTTAGCTAACGGCAGCACCAGGATTATTCTCTTATCCGATTCGACCAGTATCGAACAGACGACGTCTGCTTCCAGAACTGATTTGAAAGTGGGGGACAACGTCCTTGTAATTGGTCAAGCTAATTCCGACGGCAGTGTCACGGCCAAAAATATTCAGATCAACCCGTTACAGCGTAATCCCTCGGGCACACCGACCGGTAATACTTCAAGATAACTATGTCTTGGGGTATTACCCCGGCCGGTTTATCAAGCAGCATCTTTCTTATAGACTTGGACGCCGTTTTTATCGGAAATCATCTGAAAATTCTGATTATTTTTCAGGTTGTTATAATATTGGGTAACCAACGGATCCTGGAGATTGATATCGCTGGTCAAAATAATGACGTAGTCGGCGGCGGTATATTTGCCGCTATTTTTCAGGACATCGGCGGTTGTTTCTCCCACATCGGCATAGGCGGGATCAAACAAAAAATCGTAGAAGTATTCGTGTTCGGTAAAAAAAGGTGCGATGGAACCGGTAGCGGAAATTTTAAAACGGTTGTTTTTTAGCAATTTTCGCCAATATTCGACTTCAGCTAAAGTCTCCTGGTTAACCTTTAACTGTATTGTTTTGGCCGGCCCCGACTGGTAACCGCTGGCGACATTAACAATTAGCAGGATACTGACGATACCAACAGTAATCCGGGAAAAATTGGGAATTAATTTTTCCAGACGGTGATAACCATAAATGGCGGAAATAACGACAAACGGTGTTATCATCGCCGTGTATTGGAAATAGAACTGGCGCAAATTGGGGTTGGAAGATAAAAGATTCAGGGCCAGCTCAGGCAGACTGATCAGAAATTGCAATGGGGCAGCTAATGAAAGCAGACCGAAGGGCGTCATCAGGCTGGTGATGTAAAGGAAACTGGTTTTGGAAAATAACTGACCGGCAAGATTAAGGGGATGATTAAAGTCGTAATATTTGATGGCAAACGAGCCGGCACTATTGAAAGAGGGGATCAGTTTGAAAACAACGATGAGAAAATATAATGCACAGGCGATACCAGTAATGATGTATAATTTATTTTTTTTTGTCAGCCAGAGATAACCGGAGAAAAACATCAGGGTCAGGGACGAATTTTCTTTGGTAAAAAGAGTAACGATCATCAACATGATTCCCACCAGATAATTCCACTTCTTTTTTGCCAATGGTTCCAGCGCCAGAAAATAAAATGCGAAAAGGAGACTGGTGGTGGCAAAAGTGACGGTGTGAAAATCGAAGAGATTGGATAGCTGCATCGGGTAATAGTTAAGATACAGGAAAACAAATAACAGCGCCAGCCAACTGTTTTTCAATATTTTTTTGGCAATGAGATAGACGGCAATCGCCCCTAATGCCAGGACTATCGTCTGGGCGACCAGCAGAATGATTGGTGTCGGTTTCAGCGAATATAGCGGGGCAAGCACCATGATAAGCGGGTCAAAATGAATGGCGGCGCGGGAGATCTGCTGCGTTCCTTCAGGGTTGGTCATTTCGAAAATTTTGCCTTTGGCGGTATTATAAACGACCTGGTCCATAATACCAAGATCATAGTAATGAGCATTAAGACTGAGATAGCGGACTATGGAGACGTATGAGAATATGACGATATAGGCAACGATCAATAACCCCGTTAATATTACCGGAAGTCGCCTGACAATTTTCATTTACATAAAATAATAATTATAATATCTGAAAATTTACTGAAGGAAAGCAATAATTTGCTGGAAATCTTTGACGATTTCCCTGTCATCCAAAATTATACCCAAATCGTTTAACACTTTATTGTTGGTCTTGAAATATGCCGGTAAGATATCAACAACTGTCATAATCATTTTTCAATTTTATCATAAGCCTCAGCTGCACTCCGCTTCTTATAATTAATAAGAGGAAAAAGCAGTAAGATTTATACGTTCGGCAGATACTGCATCTCGGGAAAAAATAGAATAAGTTATTAATTATTAAATTTCATCACCATGAAAACTGATGAAAAGGATAATGATTGTTGTAAGAAGGAATGGAGAAAATGCGGTAGGGGAAGAGGCGGCGGGGCCGGCGGCGGAGCGCTATACGGCATTGGCGTCATCGGCGCCCTGTTTTATTTTTTGCAGCACGCCACGACCGTATCGATGTGGGTTATTGGTATTGTGAAAGCGCTTTTCTGGCCGGCGCTGATTGTTTACAAATCGTTGGAGTTGCTGAAACTATAAATTATACATATCCCGGGAAGAAATCGGTTTTGATATGAGATGTGCCCATCCCTAAGTTTTTCAGTAATGTTTCAAAACCGGCTACCATCGCGTGGGGGCCGGAGAGATAAAAATAACGGTCTTTAAAATCGGGTATTTCCTGCACAATAATTTTATCGTTTATTCGACCCGTTTTTTCGGTGCAGACGTATACTGTTTTTATTCCTAATTTTTGCTGCGCTTCATCAAAAATATCTTTGTAGGCGATTTCCGTTTCGTTTTTGTCGGAATAAAAAACGACGATATCGCGGCGTTCGTTTGTGTCGATCAAATATTTCAGCATGCTACGGAAGGGGGTGACGCCGATGCCGCCGGCCATAAACACCAGTTTTTTATTCCTGTCGGAAGGCATAGTGAAATCGCCGGTGCGTTGACCGGCAATAATTTCCTGGTTTTGATCCATTACCAGCATCGCTTTTTTGTAACTGCTGGCCGGTTCATAAAACTTGACGCCAAGGCGGATATTATCTTCCGTTGGCGAAGACGCCATTGTAAAATACCGGCGGTTGCCGCGATCATCCACATTGTTATGTGCGAGCGTCCATTCCATGTATTGGCCGGGAATAAACGATAAATTATTTTTCGGGAAAATAAAATCATAAGTTTTATTGGCGATTTTGACTTTTTCCTTAAGCGGTAACAATAATTTTTCTTTCGGGCTGGCAAGGTAGGAAAAAATATTACCGGCGACCAGAACCAATTCCGGAGTCGAATAAATATTGCCCAGGTGAATATTTGGGTTAAACAAAATCCCGACCAGTATCCCATAAATAATTTGCAACATGTCGGTCGGCGGTGTTGTCAGCGGTTCGGTTAACATGACAAAAGCGAAGAAAAATAAGGGGGAATGGAAAAGAACCTGGCTCAAGCTGGTGATGATATTATTGCTATTAATCCAGGATGATCCGACGATGATGAAAATAGCCGATATCAGGAAACCAAAAACCATATTCTCCCGCCGGATTTTACGGACGACCAACAGGCCGCCGGCGATGACAAATGGCAACATATACGGATTGCCAATCCACCAGTCGGCCGGCCGGTTTAAAAAAAAGGCGGTGATGACGACGGCAATAGCGGCCGGATTAAAAATATGCTTACCGTTAATGTTGAGGATGTATTTGGAAGTCATCGCGATAATGGCTACGATTCCCAAAAAGAAAAAATCGGTGACCGATTTGGCGGGGGCGACGATCAAAGTCAAAATCAGAGCAGTGATGTAGACGGATTCGACATTGGCCGGAACACGATAAATTTTGGCGAAAAAATCATTGACAAAACCGCTAAAAAAATACAGGAAAGCGGCCGACAAAATGACGGCTACCGGGTCGTAATTCAACAGGTGAAAATAGCTCAAGCCGGCCGTCGCCAAAACGAGGACTATCAAATAATAAAGTACCAGCCGGTACATCGTAATCCGGTTTAAAAAATTATCAATCGGGTTTGACATATTTATTAAATCCACTGGTAAATGTGGCTATTCCTTTGCAGTCGATCATATAGCCCTCGAATCCTTTCAGTTCACTTATAAATTCGATTCCCTTTTTTCCCATGGCAAATGCCGCGGTGACAAAGCGGTCCGCCTCATATATATTTGGTGCGATGACGGTCAGGCTGACGATATCGTTTATTTTTTTGTGCGGTTCATGGGGATTATATATGTGCTGGCCGCGGATATAGGTACCGGAAGTGGCCACCCCCTCATGACTGATAAAAATAATTTTTATGTTTTCGTTCCGGTTAAACGGGTTGCGGATGCCGACACGCCATTTTTTTTCCTCATGATTTTTTCCGGCCACCTGGATATCGCCGCCGGCGTCGATAAAAAAATTTTTAACCCCCTGTTTTTTCAAAAGGTTGGCGGCGTTGTAAATCGCCCAACCTTTGACCAGACCCGACGGATTGTATTTGTCATTATGACGGATGTCAAAATAACCGTTTGTTTCCCGTTTGGTTTGCAGACTTAATTTGAAAACCATTTGCATATCCCGGCTCCACTGATGTTTATCAATTCGGCCGGTGTTAATTTGCGACAATTCGCTGGTTGGTTTAAATGGGCTGAATTTTTCATCAATGTATTTAAAATAATTAAAAATAGCATCAGTCATTTTGGCTGTCGCTGTTTTATCAACGATGTCTACCGTTATTGGCATATCCATCAATATCCGAGTTGCTTTCATTAATTTAAAAAATTATTTTGCCTGATTTAAGGCACTGGTTAACGACTGTATAAACGCCTGGCTGGTGTCGGTGGCACCGCTGACAATATCGACATTGGCGTTTTGCGCCTGGATCACTTCCTGCTTCAGCATCGGTATAGCCTGCATATTGATCATTCTTGATGTCATCCGGTCGCTGGGATACTGCAAAAATTGAACATCGGTAATTTTCCCGTTTTGGACAGTCGTCTGCACCTGGACATTGCCGTAGAAGGCATCGACTGAATCACCGGTATACTGTCCGTTTTTATAATTACCGTTGCTACTATTATTGGTTCGATCCGCTGTGGGTGAGGGAAAGGCGATCGGCGGGGTGGCCGGCGATTGGCTCAATGATTGATTTTTCGACAGACTGTAAATCACGAACAGAAAAACGACGAATAATGACAATAACAACTTTTTCATAAGATAAAAATAGCATAAATTGCTTAAAAATAACTGAAATAATCAAAGAGGCGCGTAATAAAAGCTGGATTAACCTTACAATCATGATATAATTATTATATTTTCAAGCACTTTAAAAATCTATTCCCCTGTAGCTCTCCGCCAGCTGGCGGAGGTAGAGCAAGAAGTATAATTGAATTGATATGTATTATGTATATGCAATTTACAACAAGAAGCATAAGAAAATCTATATTGGTCAAACTAAAGATTTAGATTTACGAATAAAATTATATAATACACATGAATTTAAAAGCTGCTATACGAATAGGTTTGATGGAATTTGGGAACTGTTTTATAAAGAAGAGCATGACAGTAGAAATAAAGTGCTAATCAGAGAAAAACAGTTAAAAAGTTATCGTGGTCGTGAGTACCTTAAAAATTTAATTTCCCCTGTAGCTCAACGGTAGAGCAAGAAGCTGTAACACTAATGTCGCTTTTTGACTATAATTAGATTATGTCAGAAAAGAGGACTTATGCCGACCGCCGCGAATATTTGATAATGGCAGTTACCCGAAGACGTAAAAGAATTCGGGAACAAGCGATTGAATATAAAGGTGGAAGATGCATGAATTGTGGCTATAGACGATGCCAAGCGGCTCTGGATTTTCATCATTTAGATGAAAACAAGAAAGATTTTGGTCTTTCGAAAGATGGAATAACCAGATCTTGGGAGCGGACTAAAAAGGAACTTAATAAATGCATTTTGGTTTGTTCCAATTGTCATAGAGAAATTCATGCCGGCATTTTGCAGCCTTCCGAAGTAATTCGGAAAGGAAAAATCGGGCTAATTCGAGGAAGACCTCCGATTCGGAGGTTAATCTCGAGCTAAATCCTGAGCATCGTCGAAGGAAAATGTGTAGAGACTATACACCCGACCAGATATCGAATGATACCTGGATGAAATAGTCCACTCTTTTTGGTAACAAAAAGGCAAGTGTAACTTCGAGGTTAGAGGTTCGAATCCTCTCGGGGGAGCAATAATGTACTTAATATAACCGTGTTTGTCTGCTTCAAGTCGCTTGTAACCGGTTTACTGCAGAATCAGGCGGTAAATCACTTCGGCAAATCGCCATTTAATTTATTTAAGAACAGCAGTACAAAATTTGCACCTTCTCGCTTTGATGAGGATAAGACTGAGGCATTCGGGACATGCTTTTTCAGTCGGATCCGGGCTTTTACCGCTTTTCATTCTATCCATTATTTTATTTATAGGCATGATTACAAAAAAGTATACGACAGCGGAAATAATAAGAAACGAGATAAGGGAATTCAAAAAGTCACCGATCATAAAACGGCTCTTGTTAACGGTAAAATAAATGTTAGAGAAGTCGGGTTTACCACCGATTGCGGCAATTAAAGGTGTTATCAAGTCTTTAACCAGTGAGTTTATTATCGAACTGAAAGCGGCACCAATAACAACTGCTACTGCCAGATCAACCATGTTGCCTCTCAATATAAAATCTTTAAAACCTTTCAACATTTTTATCACCTCCTTATTATATGATTTACTTTTATTATACTATTTAGGTTCAAACGTATTGATAAGAAAAATCAACTCTTTGGTTACGGAGAAATCCGGTGGGTTGTTTGTTTTTAAAGCTTATTTACTAAAAGATAGAACTTCTCTCTTGTTTTGCTATACTGATTTAAAGAGAGGAACTTATGGAAGAGAAAATCGACACTTCTGTCAATCGGGTAGAGGAGATTAGAGATGTAAAAGAGCCGGTAAAAAAACCTTTTCTCGTACGGTTTTGGTGGATAGCGCTTATTTGTAGCGCAATAGCGGTTTTTGTAATAATAGCGGCGGTCACCGGAGGCAACTCTGATAAAAGATCGGAAAATAATAATAGCGGCCAACCTAACCAACAGGAGACAAGCGGGTACCGGGATATTTTTTTGACGAGCAAGATTTTCCCAAAAGACGTAGAGGTAAAATTTACGGTACCCCCGATGCCAATTGATAAAATTACGTCAATTGGCCCTTTAGGCGGCGCTAATTCCGGCGTGGCCCAGGATTCGTCCGGGGCAGGATCCCATAATGTCCCGGCCGACCATATTTACGTTCACGAAGGAGATAAAAAAACCGGTCGGACCCAAGCCTACGATGTCAGGGCTGTAGCGGACGGATATCTGGTCCAGGTCGAATACCAGAAAGCCCGTTGGGAGGCAAACGATCATGTGAGCAGAATGGATGATTATACTCTGAATTTTCAATATTCAAAGAATTTATTTCTCATGATCTGCCATCTGACTGATTTATCTCCGGATATTAAGAATAAAGTAGGTAATCTTACAGAAGGCGACCAGAATTTTTATGAAATTCCCGTCAAAGCCGGAGAAATTATCGGCCGGGGAGGCGGCGGTCCGACAATAGACGCTGTAGATCTCTGGGCGGTTGATTTAAATAGACAGGCCCATTTTATTCATCCCGAGAGATACGGTACTAAATCGGGCCATTCCGTTAACCCGCTGGATTACTTTGCCGAGCCTTTAAGAAGCCAGCTTTACACTAAATTGCCAATCAGGCCGGAACCCAGAGCGGGGGAGTTTGCTTACGATGTTGACGGCAAGCTTGTCGGAAACTGGTTTCCCTTAAAAGAAGACAAAAAATTTAAGAGAGGTATGCCAACCTTATCCTTTTTTTATTTCAGTTTAGACCCGTCCGTGATCCAAATAGGCTACATTCCGACCAATTCGGTTTACTTTGTTAAGAATAACAAGCCGGATCCCGCAAAGATTGGTGTCACTTCCGGTTTGGTTAAATATGAAGTAATGAGCGACCGCTTGACAGAGGGCTCTCCCGCCCCGGCTAATTTTCAGACCGAAGGGACATTTTTAGTCCAGATGTTAGGGGACAGAAAAATAAAGGCGGAATTGTTTGAAGGAAAGAGGGCTGACCAGGTTACCGGATTTACCGAAAATGCCCAAACGTATGACCGGTAATTTTGTTTAAAAGATGGCGTTGATTCGGTATGTTATTTAGCTAAAAGGGCTGTCAACTAATCGTTTAATCCTTTTCCTTTAAGAATTTGCGGCAGATATTTGGCGATTCTTTCTTCACGGGTTTTTGATCGTTTGGCCTGGGCAAAGTAAAAAAGGTAAGCTCTTTGGCGGCCTGCATGGACATTTTCCGTTTGCTGGATTAGAATCCTTTTGGGATTCTCCAGTAATACTCCTTTAAAAAACAGTTTGAAAATTTTTCCCGCCATTGTTTAGTTTTGCGTAAAAATTCATCGACTTGGAGATTCATAGGATAATTAAATTACTAAATATCACGGTGATTGTCAATAATGCTGATTTTAATGTTGCCTTAAGAAAGTGCGAAACAGGCCGTTGGCGGCCGAAAGCTCAGCGAATGTTCCCGTCTGAACGATTTTCCCCCGGTCAAAAACCATGATCCGGTCGCAGTCTTTCAGCGTTGTCAGCCGGTGGGCGATCGTCATCATCGTCTTTCCCCGAAATTCCTTTTCGATATTTTTTTGGATAATTACCTCATTGGTATTATCGAGTGCCGATGTCGCTTCATCAAATATAATAAGTTCCGGTTTTTGCAGCAACACCCGCGCGATCGCCAGCCGCTGCCTTTGGCCGCCGCTTAAATTGGCACCGTTTTCGTCCACCGGGCCATTCAATCCGCCCAAATCGTTCATAATTTCGTTGTAAATATGGGTTTTTTTAGCCGCGGCAATAATTTCCGCCTCCGCCGGATGATCAACGCCGTAGGCAATATTCTCTTTTATCGTCCCCGAAAAAATAAACGGCCGCTGGGGAACATAGGCGATTTTGGCGGCGATTTCTTCCCGGCTGATATTTTTTAAATTTTTACCAAAGAGAATGATTTCGCCGGAGTAGCCGTGGATCAGTTTCAAAAGAATATGGATGAAAGTCGTTTTCCCGCCGCCCGAGACGCCGGCGATACCAATGCTTTGGCCGGTTTCGATCGTCAGATTGACGCCATCAAGCGGGATATCGGCTTTTCCGGGATAAGTAAAACGCAAATCTTTTATGATTACGGCCGTTTTTTGTCTGTCGGCCGCCGGGCCTTTTTTGGCCGAGTATGAAATGTCGATCGGTTGGTGCAGCAAGTCGTATAAATCGTTTACCCGGATGGAATTTTCATGGGCTTGGTCAAGAATCCGGTGGATTTCCCTTAGCGGCGAAGTAATACTCAAAAACAGGATGGAATAAACGAGAATATCGCCTTTAGTGATTATCCCGTTGGCGGCAAAAAATATGGCCAGGACGACGACGAGGATATAAAAAAAGCTTTCGTTTAAATATTTGGCGGCATCAAAAAGGGCCATGTAAATATGATGACGGATCTCGATTACCCGTAACCGTTCAGCAATGCCTTCGATCTTGCCGACCTCCTGCGGTACGGTATTTAAAGTGCGGATTGTTTCGATGCCGCCTAACATTTCTACCACTTTGCCGTCGATCTGTTCCTTGCCGCGAAGAAGAGACACGCGGATCCCTTTTTGGGAAGAGACCTGTTTAATGATGATAAATAAACCGGTCGGGATGACAAGAATCATCACCGTGGCAATCGGCGGTTTCTGGTAAAAAGCGATGGCGATTGCCGCCAGGGCACTGAAAAAAAGCGGGGCGAATTCCCGGAAAGTCAATTTCAGAATCAATATCAATCCCTGGATCGAGCGAAAGACCCGGCCATGGATGGCGCCTATCGCCTGCTTTTGCAAAAAGCCGCCGATATCGGTTTTCAAGAGCCGGTCGATGACGGTGACTGTCTGTTCCTTATCCACTTGGGTAGCAATATTTTCAATGAGATATTTCCAAATGACATTCAATCCCTCCTTGATCAAAATGATGGCGATAATAAGCAACAAAAATGGTGTAATCAAACCGAAGGGGATTGGAGACAGACCGGCTATTTTATCGACCAGCCGCCCCAAAATGACCGCCGGCAAATTGTTTAGAACGCCGGAAATGAGGATAAGAATGGTGGCGACCGCCAGACTTTTTTTCTCCCGGGAGCTTAGCAGGGAGACGGAGCGTTTTATTCCCGTCATGATTTCTTTCAGCTCCTTATTCATATGGGAAGTATAGCACGTTTAGAATGATTGATAAGATTTGCCCGGACTAATACCGTATATGAGAAAATTATATTTGGTGATATCGGGAGCGATAATAATATTTATTCTGGCAGTGGCTATAAACCAATGGGTAACATTACGCAAAGCGCATCGCACATTTGAAAATTATTATGCTTTCCGGGGATGTGCTCAATTAGTTGAAAAAACCGACAATTACGGATTATGCAAACTGACTTCGGGCGAAACGATTAAGATTGTTAAATTTCATAATAAATGGTATTTAAATAATGATTTACCAATTTGTTTATTAGGTTACTGCTTCTAATTCTATCACCGGTAGAAATCGGCTCGCCGGTTTGCTATTATTTATATAAAGGAGGTGAGTACATGCATAAATATATATTTATTTTAGCGCTTTTTTTCATATTGTCGTTTCCGGTGATGGCCAATATGGACTATATTGGCGAAAAACCGGTAACAGAACACAAACAACCAAATAAACAGATCGAAAACCAAAATCAAGCAGAGATTAAAAATCATGGTGAGGGTACGCAAATCCATCAGGGGACACCGGAGCAGGAAACTACCGTTATGGAAACTCCAAAGGAAGGAACGAGAGAAGCCGGACAAAACCGCAATGAAGAGGCAGTTCTTCACATGAGCGCGGTAGCGACCCAGGTCCAGCAATTACTGCAGGTGAGGACGGAAGGCGGGATCGGTAAACAGGTCAGGCAGATTGCCCGGGAACAAAACCAGGCCCAGACCCAGATCCAAACTCAGTTGAACAATTTGGATTCTAAAAACCAGCTGTTACGGCTGTTGACCGGTACCGATTTCGGCGCGGTCAAAAACCTGCAAGTTCAGATAGAACAAAACCAGTTACGGATAAAACAACTGCAGGAGTTGCAGTCCCAGCTGACCAATTCCGGCGACATCACCCTCGTGCAGACGGCGATTCAAACGCTGACTGATCAAAACACTGCTCTTCAGGATAAAATAAACTTGGAAGAGCAATCATTTAGTGTATTCGGTTGGTTGTTCAAACTGCTGGCAAAATAAGAGATCGCCGGTTGTGGCCCCAAAAATGCCAAAATAGCCGAGATGGTAAGAACGATATTCAAGCCGTTTTTTAACCGGCCTATAATAAGACTGGGAAAAATAACTTCTAGTATTTGGTTTAAATATTACATTTTTTAAAATATATTCTGCTATTATTAACGCATTAATAAATTTAATAAATCATGAAAAACACAAAACAGAAGGGATTTTCGGATGAAGAGAAAGCGGCGATGCGGGAGCGTGCCCGGGAATTGCGGGAAGGTAAAACCGAAGGGGAAAGTGTCGTGCTGGCGGCGATCACCAAGCTGCCGGAACCGGATCGGAGTTTGGCCAAACAAGTCCATGAGATTATTAAAAAGACCACTCCAAAACTTATTCCGAAAACCTGGTATGGGTTTCCCGCATATGCAACTAACGATGGTAAAGTGGTATGTTTTTTCCAATACGCGAGTAAATTTAAAACGAGATACTCGACATTAGGTTTCAGCGACAAAGCAAACCTTGACGAAGGCAATTTTTGGCCGGTGACGTATGCTATTACAAAAATAACCCCGGCCGTAGAAGCCAAAATTGCCGCTCTCGTGAAGCAGGCAGTTAAATAATATTGTATGTGGTAATTGTTTTTTGTCTTGGTTGCTCGTGGCTGCGTCCGGTTAGTCGAGAAGACCGATAATTATGGATTATGCTATGATTTAATTGTTCTTTCGAGAGAAATATTTTTTATCATGTAAGTCTTGACTCCCGACGGAGTAATTATCGTAACTTTATCATTTGTCCTCTTGCCGATAAGGGATTTCCCAAGCGGTGAGTAGGAGGAGATTTTTCCCCGGTTAATGTCGGCTTCGTGGGTACTGACGACCTGAAAAGATTGGCTGATGTTATTGTCATCGACAATAGTTACAAAAGTGCCGATGTCGATAAAATCGGCATTTTTGTTTTCAACGACGTAAGCATTGTCAAGCAATCGTTTCAACCGGCGCAAACGGTTGTCAATCGAGGAGAGCTTCGATCGGGCGGCGCGGTAGGCGGTATTTTCACTTAAATCGCCTTTTTCTCGGGCAAGCCGAAGATCATTAACGGCGTCCGGCCGACTTTTTTCCAGCAATTCATACTCTACTTGTATTTGCATTAACCCGTCGCGGGTAAAGGGAATTTTTTTCTTCATTTATTTAATACCACGTATTTAGATACCCGTAGTCAAGCTTGGACCGGTGGAAAGTAACTTCATTGCCGTCGGTATTGAGTATCAGGGTGTCGATATTCGGCATTTTAACCGTCACGTTTTTGCTTCCGGATTGATCGGTGATTGTCAGCGTGTGACCATTTATCGCCTGATATTGAAAACGTGAAGCCATATAGCTTATGTTTTCCATGGCGTATTTAATGCCGGTCAAATTTTTAGCAAACATAATGGTTACTACCGGAGAATCAGCCGTCGCCGGTTTGAATGTCGTCCACGTCCCCTGAAGATTACTGGTGGCAGTCGGGTGCATGGCACGCCATATTCCGACGACAAAAAATGCCAATATTACGATGAAAACCAGGCCCAAAATTTTCCAAAGCAAATATTTGTGTTTAATCATTGTTTTACAACAACACTATCCATGCCATTGGGATTATGGTAATGACAGCTGGTCGTTCCCGGCGCCCCACCCTTGCAGGTGCAGGGATTGGCTTCGCGGTCCGCTTTGCTGACAATCGTGTCGGACGCCGTCGCTCCTTTAACTACCCACTGGGCGAGCACGGCATTTGTCATATGGGCAAAGGGCGGTTCGAGATTTTGTGTCAGATATGTTTGGAAATTATCGTTGACGTAGGCGCCGTTATATTGGACATTTTCATATTTAAATCGCTGCAGGGCAAAATCGAAGTCCCGTCCATAGTTGTCGGTAACCGCGTATCCCAGAAGCTGTCCGGCTTTGACATGAGCGCCTTCATAAATTTCCGAGTCTTTAAAGTTGATGTGGATGAAAGTCGCATACCAGCCGTCAAAAGGTTCGTGCATGATCATAAAATGGCGGCCCCGGACAATATCCATGGGGTCGATTTGGACGATCACCCCGTCAAACGGGGCAAAAATCTTCACCTTGTTATTCGTATTTTCCAGGCTTTCAAGCGGTTTAAAATAATCCTTCATCGAGCTGTTAGGTTCTGCGCTTCCGTCATAATCCGCCCCGTAATAATCGTGTCCGTGGCAAGAGCGGAATTTATAAATTCTCTCAATCTGCGCCGGATCGACCGGACTGGCGGTAATGATTTTATCCGACATCTGCGGATTGGCGACGCCGTTCCCAGCCCAATAGGTCCGGGGAAAATTTCGCAGATCCACTTCGATTTGATTGTATTCTTCACCGACCCATTTAGGTATCACGGTCGGGGCCGATGTCGGAGGCTTTGCCCAGGGCGGTTCGGATGATTGTGGGGGAGAAAAAATATTTCCCTTACCGGGAGGAGCAAAAATATTTGCCAGGACAAAAAGCGCCAGTAAAAAAATCAATATTCCAGGTATAACAAAATACTTGACAAAAGCATTTTTGTCCATTAATACAAGTATTACATGAACTTTCTAGAAATTTCAATAACAACCATTGATAATTATCTATAATTATAGATATGTATACTGGATTAACCGCTGCTCAGGCTGATTTACTTTTTAAACAAGACGGTCCGAACGAGATTCCGGAAAAGAAGCCGGGTTTCCTGCAAAAGATCGGAAAAAATCTTGCCTCCCCCATTTCCCTAATGCTTTTTTTGGCCGCGATCCTGTCTTATTTTTTGGGTAAAACATTTGACGGCAGTTTTATCCTTATTCTTTTAATACTAAATGTCGGAATTACTCTTTGGCAGGAAAATAAAGCCGATCAGGCGATCAACAAACTCAATAAAAATCTTGAACAAAAAATCAAAGTTTTTCGAGATAATCACTGGCAGCATATAAGTACACGGTTATTGGTGGCAGGCGACATTATAAAATTATCAACCGGCGAAGTCGTCCCGGCCGACGGTAAAATCGTCGAAGGGGACCACATCTCCGTCAATGAATCAGTCCTCACCGGTGAATCTCTTCCCAAGGATAAAAAAGCGGGTGAGGCAGTTTTTTCCGGTTCGTTTATCGCGACCGGCATCGTGATCGTTAACGTCATTGCTACCGGCCCGCGAACGAATTTCGGCAAGACGCTTTTTTCCGTCGAACGGGTACGGAAACAAAGCCTGTTGGAAAAAGACATTATCAATATTTCCCGATTTCTTACCGTCTTAAGTATAGCTGCCGTCTTCATTTTAACCATCATATTACTTCTGGAAAAAGCACCTTTTCTGGAACTGTTGACTCTTGATTTAAGTCTGATTATTGCCGGTATTCCCGTCAGTTTGCCGACAGTAATGACCTTAATCATCGAATTCGGCGTGTTGGCCCTGGCCAAAAAAAACGCCATCGTCCGCCGGCTGTCGGCTTTGGATGATTTGGCCAACGTCAATTTTCTGTTGACGGATAAAACCGGGACGCTGACTAAAAATAAAATCACCGTCCAGGATATTTATGCTTACGATGGTTTTACCCACAACGACGTGGTCGCTTATGCCGCCATTCCCGCTTCCGTCGAAAGCGATAATCCGATCGATGCGGCTATTATGGAGAAAGCCCAGTCCATCCGTCTGCCTTTGCCGCCGTTTACCAAATGTAATTTCGTCCCGGCCGATTCCGACCGGAAACGGAGCACGATTGTCATCGAACGGGAGGGTAAGTACACGACGATCACCGTCGGCGCGCCGCAGATCGTCGCCGGTTTTTGTTCCCTCGATCACCAAATGGAGGGAAAATTCATCCGGGAGGTCGCGACTTTAGCTGCCGCCGGTTACCGGACGCTGGCTGTTGCCGTCGCCGATAACAATCGGGAGGAAAAGATGAAGATAGTTGGCTTAATGGCTTTATCCGATACTCTCCGGCCGGATGCCAAATCGGTCGTCCAGTTTTTGGTGGAAAACGGCATTGGTATTAGTATGGTCACCGGCGACAACCGGGCGATTGCGGCTCAGATTGCGAGACAGCTATCGATTAGTAAAGGCCGGATTGTGACGAAAGATGAGCTGGATAAAACGGACAAGAATAAAATGTCGGCCGATTTTTTCCAAAAAACAGGGGCCTTTGCCGAAATTTTGCCGGAAGACAAATTTCACTTGGTTCAAAAGGCAAAACAGTTTTTTATCGTCGCCGCCAACGGTGACGGCGTTAACGACCTGCCGGCGATCAAGGCGGCCAATGTCGGGATTGCCGTCAAAAACGCCGTTGCCGCTTTGAAGGCGACGGCCGATATCGTTCTTCTATCAGACGGCATCAGTGTCATCCGGGATGCCATTATCGAAAGCCGAAAAATCTTCGAGCGGCTGTATGTTTATTCCCTTTATCGTATTTCCGAAAGCCTGCGTCTTATCGTAACGATTACCGTTTTAGGTATCTTTTACGGCAGTTATCCGATGACGTCATTGCAAATAATACTTATTGCTTTGTTAAATGACATCCCGATTATTTCCCTGGCGTTTGACCGGGTGAAAATCGCCCACCGGCCGGCGCGGATTGAAGTCAAGAAACGGTTCGTACTGGGATCGCTATACGGCGTGGCCGGTATTGTTAACAGTCTGTTACTATTTTTTCTGATGCGAAATATCTGGCATTTAAATTGGAACATTCTCCAATCGATGTTTTTCCTCAAACTGACCGTTTCCGGCCATATGCTTATTTATGTTGCCCATACCAAAGAACGCTGGTGGAAATTTTTTCCAAGCATTCAGGTGATACTGGCAACGACCATCACCCAATTAGTGGCAACGGGATTGGCCCTGACCGGATTTTTAATGTCCGGAAAGCTAGTATTGTGGCAGGTAATTTTTGTCTGGTTGTGGGCCTTCTTCTGGATGCAGGTGAGCGAAGGGATGAAAATCTTTCAGCAAAAAGTCATGCTATGAAAAAAATAATAATTATATTTTTTATCGTTGCCGTTTTTGCCACCGGTTATTGTTCCGTCCGTTTTCTGGCTGATATGCCCCAAAAAGCCAAATTAGCACTACAGCAAAAAGGTGGCACGTATGTGTCTTTATCGGGAATCAACCGTAACATTCGGGAGGCGGCCATCGCTTCCCAAGACGAGCGTTTTTCCACCAATTCCGGCATTGACCTGCGGGGAACGGCAAGAGCTATTTACTATACGCTTACTACCGGTAAAAGACAGGGGGCGAGTACGATTACCGAACAATTGATCAAAAACGTTTATTTCAGCGATATTGATGATTTGAGAACGGATATATTGACAAAAATACTGGCGGTAACGGCAACCGCCGAATATCCCAAAAATACCATTCTCGAACTATATCTCAACTCGATCTATTACGGCAATAATACCTATGGAATCGAAAAGGCAAGCGAATTTTATTTCCAGCGGCCGGCGATGGTCGTTTCCCTTGACGAAGCTGCTTATTTAATCGGTTTAATCAATGCCCCAAGCTATTTAGGGAGCCACAAAGACGCGGCACTCCGGGAAGCCGACTTAGTGTTGCAGTCGATGCGGCGGGAAAAAGCACTTCATTGAGTAAAGCGAGGCAATTTGTAGGACAATCGACAAAATTATCAGATACGGACCGTATTGCTGGACAAAAGGCAAAATAATATGGGGAAAAAAGGTGGAGAAGATGCCCATGCTAATTGAGGCACCGCACATTGGGGAGCCGATGCCGCAGACCTGTAAAACCGATAGGCCGACCGCTGAAGCAATAATTCCCCAAATAGATCTTTTATAGAATCTGGCTGTCTTCACCCGTTCTTTTATATGATAAATGATGCAGGTAATGTTGAGAGCAAATAAAGTTATGAATATCAAAACTAATAGAGTATAGCGGGAAAACAAAACTCTGGGGATAAGTAAATAACCAACGGCAAAAGAAACAATAAAAACTCCCCGGCAATAATGGCTTTTAATCATTTTTTCAGGGACTGGGTATCAACCAATTTTCCCAATATATCATTTAAGACAATCACCAGATACTGTTTATTATCCAAGATCACTTCCTGTCCGGAAAAGGAATTGATTATGACGGTATCGCGGGGGGCGACTTTGCCGGTAAGCAATTTGTCATCGCCGAGGGAAACCACTTTGGCAATCTTAGTGGTTTTATTGTTGGCCGTCTCCGGGAGATAAATACCGGATTTGGTGTAATTTTCGTTTTTTACCGGTTCGACTAAAATTTTGTCTCCGATAGGCTGCAAAGTTTGCATATTAAAGATTTAATAACATATCAATCTGCGGCCGGTTGAAACCAATGACCGTCTGATCACCGATCCATAGTTGTGGTACACCCATCTGGCCGGATTTCTGGACCATTTTGATCGCCCAGGCCTGGTCGCGGGAGACATCGATTTCCTTATAAGTAACGTTTTTTTGTTTCAAATAGTCTTTAGTCATGTGGCAATAAGGGCAAGTGGGTGTCGTAAAAATAATCACTTCCTTTTTACCGTCTTTGGCTTTGTCTGCCGGTTCGGATTTTGCCTGGTCAATCAAGCTTCGGTAATCTTCTTTTGACGTAACGCCGACCCGTTGGTTGACCATTTTCCCGTCTTTGAAAAAAATAACTGTCGGAATGCTCATAACGCTAAAAAGTTCGGCCAATGCTTGTTCTTCATCGACGTTGACTTTGATGAATTTCACGTGTTTATCCTTGTTTTCCTTGTCCATATCTTCGATCATGGGGGAAAGCATTTTGCACGGCCCGCACCAGTCGGCATAAAAATCGGCGACAATGACGCCCTGGAAATTGACAACTTCCTCCTTAAAATTAGTCTTAGTGACTTGTTTCATAATAATGATGATAATTGGTAATTAACTTATTGATAGTATCTTTTTGTTTTTTTAAGCTCTCAATCCAGGTGCGTAAATAGTTTTTGCCTGATTCGGTTATCGTATAAACGATTTTTGTCGGGCCGATATTACTTTTCTTTTTTTTCTTGGTAATATAACCTTCTTTTACCAAACGGTTTAATCCCCGATATAGATTACCGATATTAACATCACATTCACAACGGTCTTTTAGATTCTTACTCAGTTCGTATCCGTAATTGGGTTTTTTTAATAAAAGATATAGAATACACGGCTCAAAAAAATTTTCCAAAATAACCTGGGCGCAGTATTTTCTCATAAATAATTCCTCATCTATATGTAAGTTTAATATAGCAGAATGAATTTGTCAAGTCTGGTGTTTAAAAAAAACAAGATAGCCGTCTGTGGCGGCTATCTGTTTCATATTTTTTGATTAGAAAACTGTCCATTATTGCCCGCTGTCATTACCTATTTGTCAAGTATTTCACATAATCGGTCCCTCCTTTCTATAAATCATTATCATCTCCCTTATTGAAAATACCACAAGAAGGAAGTAAGATATCGGTAAGGGAAATGATCAATTCTTACATTTCTCTTACAGAATCTTAACAATATACTTTCGATTGTCAGTTAAATTTCAATCATGTCAAATTCAATAATTGTTGTTGAGGATAATACCGACCTGCGCGATTTTGTAAAAGATAAATTGCTTGACAGCGGTTATTCGGCGAAAGGGGTTAACGACGGTGCAGTCGCTTTACGTCTAATTAAAAAATCGCCGCCCGATCTGGTGATTCTCGACTTGGGTCTGCCGACGATGGGTGGAGAAACCGTCTGTGCCGAAATTAAAAAAATGTATCCCGACATACCCATAATTATTCTGACAGCCAAGGGGACAACCGATGATATTGTTAAAGGGTTGAACTTGGGTGCAGACGATTATATCCCGAAACCGTTTGAAATGGTGGAACTTTTAGCCCGGGTAAAAGCGCATCTACGCGCCCATAATACGACCGACGATTCCAAACTGAAAGTCGGCGATCTGGAAATGGATACTAAAACTGTCGAAGTCGTGCGCAAAGGTAAGAAAATTAAATTGACACCCCAAGAATTCAAATTACTGCATTACCTGATGAGCAATCAGGGAAAAGTGCTGACCAGGGACATGATCCTGAACCGGATATGGATTTATTCTTATGATATTGAAACCCGCGTTGTTGATGTCTATATGGGATACCTGCGGAAAAAGATTGACGCCGGCTTCAATAAAAAACTTCTTCGTTCGATCCGTGGTTTCGGCTACATGATAAAAGAATAGACTTACGCCTTATATTCGAATGGTTATTTGATCGGTGCGGTCAGCAGAATATAAAATTGTCCTAATAAGGATCTTTTCAACTGCCGCAGTAGTTTTTGTCTTTTCATAATTTGATTAAACTGACGGGAACTGATAATTTCTTGGCCCGTAATTTGATAAATTGTTCGCGTACAAATTCAATTTGCTCCCTATTTTTTTTGAAAAATCTTTTCATGAAAAAAGAATAAAATAACAGTGTGAAATCCTAATAATAGTCAGGTAAAGGTTGAGTAAGGCATTCGGCATTTTCTTACGAAAGTATTACCGATAGTTAATTGTTTTTTGATAAATTAGATCTAATCTGTTTTTAAAAGGGGCGACGGGTAGTTGTTTCCAGTATAATGTCAGCTATGAATGACACTGTTATCCATGATCTGAAAACTCCTCTTACCAGTCTGAAAGTTTATGTTTACCTGCTTAAGGATAGGTATAAGAATGAAAAACGAACCCAGGTATATCTGCAAAAAATGGATGAGCAAATTAATAAACTGACTGCTTTAATCGATAAATTGAAATCCGTTTAAAGAAACATCAGGGAGAATAAGCCAAAACTGATTCCGAGAAGCAAACCGCCGATGACGTCGGTTGACCAGTGCTCGCCCAAACTGATGCGGGTGACCAGCATGGCTGCCGTAAAGGCAACGATCAAAAACTGAAGTAATGTTTTAGTCATCGGCCGAAGCTTTTTATTTTTTTGCACAATAAAGGTGAAAACGATAGCTACAAAAATAATCCTTAAGCTGTGGCCTGAGGGGTATGACGAACCGGGCTGGACATAGGAGCTGGGGAAAAGAAACGGTAGGTCATAGCGGAAAAATTGGAATGGCGGCCCTGGGTGATAAAGGAAAGATTTTCCGATAATTTCAATCAGGTGAGCCAGGAAAAAAATAAACAGCGAAGTAAAGGCAAGCAGTTTCCGGTGGAAAAGGAGAACAATGAACAATGCGACTGACAGGACTTCCACGCTGCCTAACAGGCTGAAGAATGATAAAACGGCATCCAAATTTTTTGGGACGTGATTTTGGATTTTGACGGTCGCATTGTAGTCAAAACCGGCTAATAACCCCGTTTTTACGATGAAAGTAAAGCAAAAAAAAGACAACAGAAATAATAGGCCTATCCACAGATAAAATTTCATTTTTCTCTCCTTTCCATAAAATAGAGCATATCGAGAAGTAATTTTTTATACTCACTGCTCACCGGAAGTGAAGCGATGATGGTTCTTACTTGGGATGCCAACCGATTAATTTTTTTCTTCACTAAAGACGGATTATTTAACTTCCGAATCAGGGTTTTTTTATTTTCCCGGATATCAGCCTTTAAGTCGAATTCATCATCTCTTATTTGAAAGATCATTCCGATACTTTCACCTAATTTTTCCACTTGGTGAATGATCTTCGGTGGTTTACCGGCAGCGATGACACCGAGGGTAAGCGGTAGGGAAACAGTGTAGCGGGCGGTTTTATATAAATATAATTTATTAATCTCAGCCAATGTCGGTTCATGTTTGTTTGTACTGAAATAAACATCGGCCATCTGGGCAACCCCCACTTTGCTAATTTCTGACGTTAATTTTCGGATGATTGCCGCCTGCAAGCGGGCATCGGTTTTGATAAGTCCAATGCAATGGATGCCTAAAAACAAGCTCAAATCACCAACACAGATGCCCATTGATTTGGCAAAATCAACCGGCCCGGACGGCAAGTAGCTGGCATAGATTGCTGGACCGCCGCGTCTGGTTAAATCATTGTCCATAATATCGTCGTGGACGAGGAAGGCCGAATGGATAAGCTCCATGGCGCAGGCGAGGGGCAGTAAAACTCTGTTATCCCTATAGCCAAACATTTCCGCCCCCAAAAAAACGAGGCTGCCGCGGATAGTTTTGCCGGCAACGGCAAACCGTTCCAGCTTATCTATTGCTTCCGGTCCCCAGGAAGAAGCGGTGCCCAGGAATGGTTTTTGGTTTTCAAGGATTTTTAGCAATTCGTCATCCACTTGACTCTTTTTATTTTTGAGGTATGATATAAACATTACACAATATATAGATAGAATTCTATACGATGAGATCTATATATTATATTAGCAAATTTTTAACCTGTTTTTAACGCAAACAGTTTATAATGGCACAAAATGGATAAAATACGCATAAAAACCGAAGATTTTTCCGCGTTAAATAATAATGCCGAAGAAAAAAATTATCATAAGGGTGAAATTATTTACCGGACAGGTGATGGAAACAAGCTGTTTATTGTTAAACAGGGAAGAGTCGAATTCTACCATCTGGATGAAGAAGGCGGAAAATATATTGTTGATTATTTTAAATCCGGCAACATATTCGGCGATTTCCAACTGGATTCTGGGCCGGATATGTATATGGAAGCGGTTGAGGATACTTGTGTATTGTCAATGAAATCCGATACATTCTTCTTTTTCTTACAGCGACAACCTCAATTAGCGATAAAAATAATTAAATATCTTGTTCAGCGGTTGTCGATTTTAAACAGAAAGAGCGCTTCGATAGCAATTGATAACGTGTTCCAAAAATTGATAAAACTGCTGATTTATTTGGGAAGTACCAACGAAAATACTTCGGATGAAATGTTGATAACGGACAAATTTACCCATGAGCAATTAGCACAAATGCTTGGTGTATCACGGCAAATCGTAACCACTATTTTAAACGACCTGGAAAGAAGAAAGTTAATTAAGCGTGAAAAAAAACATTTTTCCTTCAAAAAGTCACAACTGTTGGCATTGTTGCCATAAACCTTTCGCCGCCTTTTTTGCCTCTATCTGACTGGCGGCAAAAATTTTGGCATATTTGATATCGGGTCGGATCGGTGTTGCTTTGGCATAACCTTCTTTTACCAGATAATCATTAACCATCAAATCATTTAGATAAATATAGCGTAGCAGGCGGCCATATTTATCGGTGTTGGAAATGTCTTTTTCCAAGCGGATAGTTTTGCCTTCGACTAACTCCTTGTTTTTATCAGAAGCCGCCCGGGCAAAGCATTCATCCGGCTTTTTGGCAGTTGCCAGTTCCGATGTATTGATACCGATATAGCGTACCCGTTGACCACCGGCGATTTCAATGGTATCGCCGTCAATGACTCTTATGACTTTGGCGTATGTTGGTGATGTTGAAGGAGGAGCAACCGGTGGCGAGGGATTGGGTAATTTGGACGATGGAAGAAGAAATTGCCCGATGATGCTGATTATGATTACCGCGATGGCCGAAATGACCCGTTTTTTTGTCAGTCTTGGCAGCCGGCGCATACAATCATTGTACCCGAATGTGTGATAAAATAGTAAAACACGGGACGTAGTTCAGATGGATAGTCCGCCTTTGGCGGATGGGACCGCAAGGTCGCCCGCCTAAGGCGGGCCGTCCCGACCAAAATAAGCATAATGCAAATAGTTTATGTTTTAACAAATAAAGAAGGTAAGCTATATAAAGGAATAACATCGGATTTAAATAAGCGATTGTGGTATCATAACAACAATTTAAGCGGATACACTAAGAATAAAGGTCCGTGGAAACTCGTTTATAAAGAAGAATATAGTTCTAAAAAGACAGCATTAATAAGAGAAAAATTTTTGAAGAGTGGAAAAGGAAGGGAATTACTTAAAAATATTATTCATTTATACGGGACGTAGTTCAGATGGCTAGAACGTACGCTTTGGGAGCGTAAGGTCGCGAGTTCAAGTCTCGCCGTCCCGACTAGGTAGTATTTGTCGCTGTTTAAGCAGTGTGGCAAATGGCTCTTTGAGCCGATACAACGCCACTTTTTCCTCATCAACTTCTAGGTTCAAGAATATTTCCCTGACAATTTGGTCTTTACCTACCGCGTCTGCCGATTGGACGATATTACCGGCGTTTTTTGATAAGTTCAAGAATTGTTCGATAGTCAGCCTGTCCGTTTCCGGTTCGCGTAGTTGTACTTCTAACTTTTCAATTTCGTCTAATAACTTCGTTTGTTCGTCAGTTAGCTCTGCAATTTTGTTATTGTTTACTTTCCAAATTGCACTTGTGGTATCGTAGTTAACGATTTTGAGGCTTCGTTCTTCGGCTTCCTGTTTAACCTTTTTAAACACACCGCGTAGGTTGAGTAGTTTGGCTCGTACCTCCTGCCGCTTTTGGTCAGTTAGTAAGGTTAGGTTGTCGTAATACTCGTTATATTCCTTTTCGGTAAAGTTAAGCCCGTTTTGGAGTAGTTCGTAAATAAAATCAAAAATTACTTTGGCTCTAATTGACCGCTTCTTACGTGTACAACTAGTGTTATCACAACGATAGTATAAGTATCGGGTTGAGGTATGGCTGGTTGAGGGAGCAACTACACACGGCCTACCGCATAAATGGCATAAGACAATACGCCGGAGTGGATAAAAGGCCATTTTATGAGGCGTAGAGGGTCTTATTTTTCGGTAGTCTAACCGTTGAACAATAAAGTAGTCCTCTTCACTAACTGCCGGAGTAAAATCGTATAGCTCACGCAGGTTTACTTGCTGTCCCGCTTGTACCAAAGCTCCGTAGTAAAAAGGGTCGTGGAGGATTTTGCTTAATATCCGTTTGTCCATATCCACTTGCTTACCGTTTCGTTTAATTTTTCGACTATAACCATTTTTGTTTAAGTAATCGGTAATCGTTTCAATCGGTTTACCAACCTTACGCATTTGCCACGCCTCACATATAAGCTCGTAATTATTACCGTCGGGTTTGTATATGCCGTCCTCGTTTATATAGCCGTGTTTTGGTGTTGGTGTTCTGCCTTCCTTTAATCGGCCTCTTATGCCTCGTGTTACCTTTTGGGATAAGTCATCGCTGTATTGCTTGGACAACACAAAAGCCATACCTAATAACATTTTGCCGTTAGCGTCGTTGGTAAAAGTATGCGTTTTGAACTTCAAGTCCTTAATGACGTTTTGGTCGATTAAGTCAATAATTTCCCCTCCCTCAAGCATATTGCGAGCAAGTCTGTCGGGGTTCCACGCTAGTATGCCGTCATAAACGCCACGCTTAATATCGTTAATCATTTGCTTAAAAACAGGACGTTGGTTAGGTTTTTTGGCTGATTGAGTTTCGCGAAGTGTCCTAACTACATTGAGGTTAAGTTGAGCAGCAAGGAGCTTACAGTCGGTTATTTGGTCAGGTATGGAGCGAACCTGCCTTGTTTCGTCTGTTGTTGATTTACGAGCATATAAAACATAACGCAAATTGGTAATATCCAACCCGTCGTCCATGTCTTAAATTTTAACACTAGTCGTTAAGGCTTGTTTTGGGAAAATTTTAAGGAGGCAACAATGTCGTCTAATACTTTATTTCGCATTTGGTTTCCGTCAGTATCAGTAAAATGAGTGGTGGTTATCGTAAAAAAGTAGTTGAGTGGGTTAATATAATAAATATCCTTCTTCTCACAAACAGAACCAAGCTCTGGACAAGTAACACTATAAAACTCTTGGGTTGGTAGACGGTCAATATAAACAGGAAGTATACCCGCTATCAGTTCTTTATTTTTTGCTTGTAAGGCAGATACATACTTCGATGGTTGATAATACTCAATACTTTTGTTAGGGAGCTGTTTATTAACTGACAGTTCAAAAACTGTCGTCGCCGTATAATATGGCGCAGGTGGTTTTATAGTTAATGTAAACTTTTTATCATCAGTTTGCTTTTCCTCGGTTTGGGAACCTTTAGGATAGTTTAAGCTAAAACTTGTAACATCATCAAGTTTATGTTCATATTGTAATAGTTGTACGCTAGGGGTCGGAGTTACTTCAGGTTGCAAAGGAACGGTCCTTTTTGATAACTCACCTTTTAATGTTTGATTTGTATAAAACAGGTAAACGGAAGCCGTTAAAAGCAATATTGCGACAATTGATGGTATAAAACTTAAATATTTGATATTGCTATTTACTTTAGGAGCTTGTTCTGGTGTCATGCTTTGAGGTTTATCAGCCATACAAGTATTAAATCATAATTTAATGTTCACTTTCAACTCGACTACAATAATATTTTACGAAACGAACCCAAGGTGCGCCACACGTCGCACTTCTAATCATTACCCCCGATAATGTCTACAGCCATGGAGGCGGGTTTAAAGCCTTTATTGATTGCCTGTATACGCTGTAGCTCGTGTAGGGCGTGATAAAACTGCCGTTCGCTAGCAACCAAGTAGCGGGTCGATTTTTCGTCGCTTACCGGATATAAGTCGCGTTGGTCAAAAATATAAACTCGTTGCCTCCGGACATAAGCAAGTGTCATTGTTTCAATTAGCAACTCCTCTAAAAACGATTGTGGTTGTAACTCTTGTAACAAGTACTTTTGGATTACCTCTGCCTCTTGTTGTTCTTCGGGGTTAAATAACTTGCTTAATATACCGTGCCGGACGGCATTGTATTTACTTACTTCCTTGCCCGCGTTGGTTTTGACACCGCCTTTAAGGGCGTTTTGTCGGTTTGCCATTAGTTGTTTAGTGGTAGCAATATTCATAAGTTAAATGCGACACACTGTCGCACTATCGTTTATAACAAGTTCAATAACCCCTACCTTAATTGGTACCGTTAGAACTTTTCGTTTCCAAGGTTGCCTAATATAGTCGAGTTTTGAGCTTGGGTTGGCTTTTTAGTTTGGTCGTCTAAAGTTATTCTGCCACCGTTGCCGTCGCTGATAGTTATTTTATTGAGCTTGGCTTCCGGTGTGTCTGTTTTAACCGATTGCATTACCTTAACTACTTGGGGAATACCTGATTGAGCTGGTTTAGGTTGGCTTACAGACGGTGTAGGTGCAGTGTTTGGTTTGACATTACCGACAAAATTATCACTAGTACTCATATAAAACATTATACCGATGTTGAGCCTGATTTAGTAGCGATGGGTCGAGCAATTGTTGAGGGAAGTTGGTATAATTCCAGTTAGCAATAAGCGTATCAACGAGGGGCTTGCATAGTTCAATAGTTGTCGCTTTTGCTCGACTTTATTTTGCTTCCTTAATTTTTTTTGCCCGATCAAAAATCTGATGCGCTTTATTCTCACCGATATTATAGTATTTGCATAATCCGATAAATTCCTGTCTGTTTCCATCATTGTAATTAATAAAGTCCTGCACCGCATTAATGACTTCAAACGGTTGTTCGGCAATATCGGAAAAACAATATGTAATAACTTTTGCTCTCTCTTTGGTTGCCCGCGTTAAATTATCAAAATCAGTCCCTTTTTTAATCATCAGTTCCGTAGGGGGGATTGTTTCCGTCACTCTAACCTCATGAAATTGATGACGGATAATTTGTGCTAATTCTTCCGCTGCTTTTTCTTCAGTCATTCCCTGGTTTCTGGCAACAATATCTTTAACATGAGCGGCAAAAGCTTTTTTATCTATCAGCAGTTGATAGAACGATTCGTTATTTATCTTTTTTTTCAATATAGTTTGTAAGGTAGGCGAATTTTTGAGTATTTCCACCATCGCTGGCCGACCTTGATTCAATACGGTTTTAATCTTATTATGGATTTTCCTTACTTTATCCATTTCCTGAGAGGTGACACCAGCCGTTTGTGCTTTACCGCTTTCCCAGTCGTCGGTAATAGCATCGCATTTCCGCAGGTAAAAAATACGGAGCATTTCCGGCCCCATTATGGCATATGCTGCTGCATCTTCAAGTGAAGATGTTATGTAGAAAGTATTTTCTTTATTATTAGTATATCCAGTATCAGATCCTAATTTATTAAGAATATCCAGAAAAAAAGCATGATCGGTTGACAGATATGGTTTTTGATTGGGAGACAGGCCGACTTTTTGAACCTGTTGTGCTATTGTTTCTGAAGTTCCGTGATAAAAACGGATTGCCTCAACTTTTTCTTTCCAGATTTTTTCGGCAATAGGAACAGGAATGACTACATCGGCAGGATTTGCTGGTCGGGTAGTAGGCAACTCCGGCGGCGGTAAAGGCATGATAATATTATAAACCAATCAAAATTCATTCCACAACATCTGGTTATAGACCTCGTGGTGGAAGATTACTTCGCCATTTTTGACCTTTGTCCCAAGTTCGGCCGGGCTGCGGTCGGCAACCGTTTGCTTGAGCGCCAGATATTTCTTTTTGAATTCCTCACCCAACAGTTTGTCTGTATATGCGCTTTGACGGAATTGGGAAATGGCTGTTTGGATATCGCCGGGTAGATAGCGGACGCGCGGCCTTTTGTCGTTTTTTTCCGGCGCCGATGGTCCTTCCAGTCCGGTCCGAATTAGGCCGTACATCACAAGATATGGATTAGCATCAGGGGCGACGCTTCTTACCTCGATCCGGGCCGATTCCTTGTTATGTAGCGGAATACGAATCATCGCGCCGCGGTCGATCGCCGACGCTTTAATTTCGTTGGGTGCTTCAAAATGGGGATCGAGCCGGCGATAGGCATTAACGCTGCTATTCAGAAGTAGACAAATATCGCTGGCATTGGTCAGAATCCGGTCGACGATATTTTTAGCAAAAGTTGACAAGTCGCCGGAATTTTTATGATCGTAAAACAGATTGGTGTTTTTTTTGAAGATTGATAAATTGGTGTGCATGCCGCTGCCGTTAATGCCGATTATAGGCTTCGGCAAAAAAGTGGCCGTCATTCCCATATTGCGGGCGACCTGCCGGCAAACCAGTTTATAGATCTGGATCTGGTCGGCGGCAACAAGGGCATCGCTGTATGAATAATTTAATTCAAATTGCGACGGCGCCACTTCCGGATGATCTTTTTCATTTTCAAAGCCCATCGCCCGTTGAGCTTCAGCGGTTTTATCAATAAAATTACGCAGCAAATCTTTGGGAAGGGAATGGTAATAACCGCCCATCGATATCAATCTAAACCCTTTTTTTTCGTCATAAGTTTGTTCGGCGTCAATGCCTTCGACCAAAAAGCCTTCGATTTCATTGGCGGCATATACGGTCCAGCCGTTTTTTTCATGTATTTTATCGAGAAAGGTTTTCAATACGCTTCGGGTATCCATCGGGTAGGGCCAACCGGCGGCATCGGTAATCTGGGCAAACATAAGGACCTTGCCCGGGCCGAAAACGTCGCTTGGCAACCACCAGAAAGACGACCAATCGATGGCTAGCCGCAGATCCGATTCCTGTTGCCGGGAAAAGCCGCGGATTGAGGAGCCGTCAAACGTCAGATTGTCATAAGCGTGCAGAAAGAATTTTTTGTCATAATCGAGCATGTGAAACCGGCCTTCTATATCGGAGAAACCGATCGTTACCGCTTTCAAACATTTTTCTGTCTTAAGATAATCAAGATAAAATTTCTTTAGCTCGGGGAGGGATATTTTCTTTTCCCGTTTGTCCTTGGCGACCAGATTAAGCTGTTCTAATTTATCGTATGGGATTTCAAGAAAGGATTTTAGATTATTTTCCATAATTTTTAAGCTAAAAACTAAATAATTTAATAAATATAATAATTTGATTAGCTTAAATCAACTGATTTTAATCCAGCGGAAGATTATTGTCCCGGTTCGACAAAAAACGGAGAGGAGTTGACGGAAATAATATTGGAAGAAGAGGTGGTATTGCCGGCAATATCGGTAACCGTTGCCGATCCGGTAAAAGGCAGGGTGACCGGAGTATTTACCGTACTCCAGACGACATAAACTTTTTTATTAGCGTTATCGAATTCATATCCCCAAATATTATTGCCCAAATTTAATTTTTTGACGCTTGTTGCACCGGTCAGTTTGCCGGACATCACTTTGTAAGCGGTGGCCGCCGGCCGGGGCCGGCCCTGATTATCGATCAAACCGACATGGCCTTCCGAAGAGAGGGCAAAGTCATTGATCAGCCAGTAATTGTAGACCGTTACCTGACCGCCAAAGGCGGTGACTGCCTGTTTGACGATATCTTGTGCCTGAATTTGCGGGTTAAAACCATTACCTGGCGCTCCCCACCATCCATACCAGCCTTCCCACAAATCGAGCGGTTTATCGTCGCCCTCGGCGCGAAGGTTCGTATGTAAGTAATCAAGAACCGTCTGCAGATCTTGCCATGAGGTACCATTGTGGATTTGCATATGATCATAGTAGGCATGGTTTTGGAAAAGAAGATTTTCCCACGTTATTAACTTTTGGATGCCGGGAGAATTGACAAGTGCTTGAATATCGGCGGCGCTATGGGCATGAAGCGATTGGCTATTACGTTGGAAATGGGCATCGTAACTGTTGGCAAAATCAACCGCCGCCTGCGTTTTACCTTGCTGGTATAACCAGGCCGTCGTCAGATATCCCAAGCCTTCGTGGGACATGGCGGCGTCTTCGACGATCGCCGTGGGGTCGGCGGCATGGATTGCCTTATAAGCGGTTTGTAGTTCCTGCATATATTGTTCCGGCGTCCCGCCCCAGTTGGCGTCGGCATGGGCTTCATTTTCGATCGAATAGCGCCTGACCCGGCCCTTGTAATGGGAGGCGACGTGGTAAACAAAATCATAATAATCCTGGTAATTTTTGGCCGGCATCGATGGTTTATGGCGTCCTCCCGCCAAATCGGCCGGAACCGGCTCAGTCGCCCAAGAAGCATCAGACAACAGATGGACCGCCACCTCCTGGCCACAATTCTCATAGCCGTTAACCCAATTGTCGAATTGGTCCCACGTCCAGTTGCCTTTTTGCGGCTCGACCCGTTGCCAGGATAAGGTCAGCCAGTTAAATTTTGATCCGTATTGCTGTTCTATTTGACAATATTGCGGTTCCTGCTGGATGATGACGCCGGTACCAAGTAAAATTCCTTGATTGAATTGATAAACAGCGTTGCTTGACGATGGTGGAAAAAGATTGGTATTCAGGTCGGAGATACAGCTTTGAATTACCGCCAAATCTTCTGGTGGAATCACCTTTGTTTGCTTGATGGATTCGACTAACGCTTGAGCTTTTGCCCGGCCTAGTTTTTGCAGTATGCACTGGCGGGCCTGCGGGGTTAATTTTTGCCGTAATTGTGTCCGGCGAAAATAATTTCCGAAGACGCCCCGGTTAACATAGACAACATAGCCAACAATCGATAAGACGGCGATCAATAGGGGAACAAGAATAAAAATAAAACTTTTTTTTTGATCCATAAAATGGCTATGCGCCAATTACCGAAAAAGTTTCACGTATAATAAGCATAATGAAAAAGTTGCCGTCTTTGTTGGTATTTTTTATTTTACCAGTATTAATAATCGTATTGCTGATTTTATATGTCCGCCTTCCGGGTAAACAGTATAAAGGCTGGCGGCAGATTTCCTACCGGCTGGAAAACAGAAATTACCGCTTGCTGGTTGCCAAAAACCAAAGCCAATGGGAGCAGGGGTTAATGTATTTCCGGAAACTGGACGGGGTCGGCGGAATGATTTTCGAATTTCCCGATAAGCAGTACCGGACATTTTGGAATAAAAATACGTATATGAATTTAAAATTATATTGGTTGGACGGTGATAAAGTGGTTGGTACCAGTGATTTGCCGTCAATCGAAAAAAGCGGATCGATCATCACTGTCAGTTCTCCTGCTCCGGTAAATAACGTTATTGAAATGAAGCAGTAGGATTATTTAACCTTCACATATTTAAACATTGTAATATCCTTATTATGATAGACATTTTTTAAAAACGGATACTGTTCCAAATCTTTCATGCTATATCCTTCAATCGAAGTTAATACTACATAACCGATATTGTTTCGC
>JAJYIQ010000004.1 GCA_021789995.1 bacterium | reverse complement strand
TTTAAATATTTTTTTTGCGATTCGATAAACGCTTCTTCGACTCTGTAGTCGGCATATTTCGTTTCCCGGTAAATGTGCCGGTCAATCCCCACCTCGCCGATGGCAACGACCTTTTGATGTTTTAATAGCTTTTCTATTCCGGATAAACCGGAAGAGATCGGAATATCGGAAGCCGGATACCGGATGAAATCAGAAGAATCGGATAAATCTGATTTATCTGGATTTTCCGGTTTATCCGGTTTCTGATTTCTGATTTTCTGATCTGTCCGGTTTATCTGAAACACGTGATGCGGATGAATCCCAACCGCCGCATACACCCCCTCATATTCCCCGGCAATCGCCAACGCTTTGACCGAACTCTCCTCATCTGTCCCGGGCACGACCATAAAATTTATCCCGGCTTCTTTGGCGTGACGGACAACATCATCGACCCGGCCGGCAAACCGCTGGAAATTCAAATGGCAATGGGTGTCAAACATCTTGACTTATTTTAATATATGTTACACTATTGGTATGACGATCTTCATCGGTGCCGACCACCGGGGGTTCGAAATGAAAAACAGGTTGATCGAATATCTTCAGGAAAAAAATATCCGCGTCGAGGACATGGGCAATTACCAATACGATCCCTTGGACGACAATTCCGATTTCGGCCAAAAAGTCGCCCAGGCCGTCCTCCAAAACCCCGGCAATCATCGCGGCATTGTCATTTGCGGCTCCGGCATCGGTGTCAGCATCGCCACCAACCGTTTCAAAGGCATCCGCTGTGCTTTGGGTTTTGACGAAAATGAGGTCCAACACGGGGTGGAAAACGACTATATTAATGTTTTAGCGCTACCGGCCGAATATGTCGACTTGGAGAAAGCCCAACGGTTAACTAATGCTTTCTTATCGGCGAAACAAAAAGAAGACGAAAAATATGTCAGGCGGATGAAGAAACTGGATGCGGTTTGTGTTTAAAGTGCTACCATCTTCAATTTATGGCCGTTAGAAAAATGGTTGCCGAGGAATAACTTCACCAGGTCCTGATAACGCTGGCTATAGTCGGTGACGAAATATTGCCGTTTTCCCTTCTTGCTCAACTTTTTGTCGATTTCGTGATGCCGGGCCAAGTATTTTTTCAGTTTTGATGCGACGACTTCACCTTCAGATATCACTCGGACGCCGGGGCCGGTAATTTTTTCTGCTGCTTCTTTTATCAATCCGTAATGGGTGCAGCCAAGAATCAGGCTGTCGATATTGGCATCAACAAGCGGCGTCAGATAACGACGTAGTATCCCTTCCAAAAACTGTCCACTGATCTCCCCTTCCTCGATAAAAGGAACCAGAAGCGGTCCGGCTTGCTGCAATACTTCTATTTCTTGGTTGATTTTTTTTATTTCCCGGACAAAACTGCCGGAATTGACCGTCGCCCAGGTGGCAATAATCCCCACCCGCCTGGTGCCGCTTTCGGCCACCGCCTCGACAGACGGCAGGACAATTCCCAGCACCCGCCGGTCGGGGTAATGCACCGGCAGGTATTCCTGCTGTATCCGGCGCAAAGCGTTGGTACTGGCGGTATTGCAGGCTAAAATAATCAACTGGCAGTTTTTTTTCAGCAAAAATTCCACTCCTTGTTTTGTAAATTCGTAGATAACCGCCGGCGACCGGCCACCATAAGGCACCCGGGCATTATCGCCCAGATAAATGTAGTTATATTGTGGCAGTTTTTTCAGCAGTTCTTTAAAAATCGTCAAACCACCCAGGCCGGAATCAAAAACGCCGATGTTCATTATAATTATTCAATGGCTGAATTCTGGTAATCACCTTTGGTCCTTCATCAAAATGCCTGATTCTTTTATACTCGGTCAGTGCCATGCCCGCTGCAAGCACCATTAACCCAATTGCTGCTCCGCCACCGATAATTGTCGTAAATTCATTGATTCTGTTAAGTAAATCGTTTTCCATAAGGCTATATTATAATATAAATCGATATAATATGCAAAAGCACGGCCGAATATTTATCGGCACTTCCGGCTGGTCCACCGGGGAAGTTTTCGAAATTTTAAAAGAGTTTGAGATTACTTAAGTTTTATCCGACAGCCCCAAAAAGTCGAAAACGCCCAAACCCTGAAAACTTTGCTTAAAGCTTGATCTGATATTTCCCTTCGCTGTTTTTTTCGACGACGCCTTTCAACTCCAGGAGGGAAAGCGTATTTAAAACGGTTCCGATTGTCAATTGCGATTGTTCGACGATTTCATCGGTTGTATTTGCGGCCGATTCCAATAAATTAAAAATAATTTTTTCCTCATTAAATAAATGAGCGGTTATTTCCATTTTTTTTCGCGGCGACACTTTTAAACCAAACTCTTCCATAATATCTTGAACATTAGTTACCAGTTTCGCTCCCTCCTTGATAAGCAGATTGGGAGCGGCCGACATGACCGATGTGATCGGCGATGGCGGGGCAAAGACGTCTTTTCCCTGCTCGGCCGCATAACGGGCGGTGATCAGGCTACCCGAATCTTCGAGGCCTTCGGCAACCAATACACCCCGGGACAATCCGGAAATCAAGCGGTTGCGGGCGATGAATAACCCGGGTAAAACGGTATGGCCGGGCGGAAATTCGGATATTATTAACCCACCGCTTTTAATAATTTCCCAATATAAACCGGTGTTAACGGCCGGGTAAATAATATCAACCCCGCAACCAAGAATGGCGATTGTTTTTTGCCTGGCGTCCAACGTCGCCTGGTGAGCAATCGTATCGATTCCCATGGCCATACCGGAAACAATCACGAAACCGGCCCCGGCCAGTTCCGACGCAAATTTTTTGGCCACTTGAATGCCATAAGGCGTTGGTTTCCGGGTACCGACAATGGCGAAATTAATCGATTCCTTAATAGAATCCGCAGATACCTGTTTTAAGCCGGGTGTTCCTATTGTGCGAAAAACACGGTATCGAGGATTCAATGAATTTGTATTCCCCCTGACATACAAGCATATCGGCGGATCGGAAATATTCCTCAACGCCTGCGGAAACGTTTCATCTTCTTGAACAATCACTTTAATCTTTTTTGCTTCCAGCTTCTTTATCTCCTTTTCGTAATCAAATTTTGAACGAAAGGCAAGGAATTTTTCTGCCAAATGACTTCCTAACAATTCCCGTAAAATATCTTTTGGCGCTTCATAAGCTTCCCGGACATTTTTGAAACGCGCTTTAAGCAATTTAAACTTTAATGGCCCAATTCCATAACAAAATGAAAAACCAAGATAATACGGTAACCAATCATTCATGCACTAATCGTAAACAATCGGACGATTTTTGTCAGTCGCTTATAATCTACAAACAATACATATGCTACAATCAATTTATGGAAATCTTCCCGTCGATTCTGGAAAAAGAAGCGCAAAATTATATTGTCCAGATAAGCAAGCTTTCGCCTTACTTTAACCATTTTCAAATCGATATCGCCGATGGCATTTTTGTCCCCAATAAAACGGCACAAATAGATGAAATTGCTGAATTGCTAAATCGTTATACTGATAAAAATATTTCTTTCGAATTCCATTTGATGATTAAAGATTTTGAAACAGAAATCAAGAAATTGAAAAAATTAATAAATTTTTTGAATATTACGACAGTATTGATTCACGCCTCCCTTTCCCCTAATTACCAGCAACTAACTACCAACTACCCCGATTTTTCTTTTGGCCTCGTCCTCAATCCTGAAGATTCCGTCGAACAACTTTTAAAACTTTTCAAACCTTTGAACCTTCAAACTTTGCCTCTCGTCCAAATAATGAGCGTCAATCCCGGCTATCAGGGAAATCCATTTTTGCCGGAAACTTTAAGAAAAATTGAACAGTTGCGCCAGGCAAACTATAGGAATAAAATCAGCCTCGACGGCGCCGTTTCCGACCGGACAATTCCATTGATTCTTGCTCAAAAATACCGGCCGGACATCCTTTGCCCGGGAAGCTTTTTGACACGGGCAAATGATTTAAATAAAAGGGTGAACTACTTAAAAAGATTACTTCGTTAACGCTCATAATAACAAGTTGTAAATAAACAAATTATTAAAAACGCAGCTCAAGGATTTTTTGTCACCGAACACTTGTGAAATAAAGTACGTGTGTCTACTTTTACGCGATTCACATTGAGAGGTGATAAAAAAGACTTGAGCGAGTTTTGAAAATAATACTCCTTTACGGAAACAGCAACCTGATCAGCCCCGGATTTTTAATCAGCGCGTCCAAATCCCCACTGTCCAGACGGCCGTTCCTGTCAAAATCCAGTGGTAACATCGGCTTGAACCGGATTTTATTGGCCCCTTTTTGGAAAACAACATATTCCTGCCGCGGCAAATAATAAGGCTTAAGGACGACCACCCGGTATTTTTTCCCCGGGACAATATTTTGAATTTCGTCAACCGTACCGTTATCGCCTGCCACTTTTACTCCGCCCCGTTTTAATACCAGTTCTTCATTAGCGTCAAAAATCTGGATTTCAAAATCACTGCCTTTGGCCGCTAATTTGGGGTAAAGATGAACATCGAATTGTAAGCTTGGTAACGGGACAATATCAAAAAGCCAATCGCCGCTTTCGGCAATTTTCGTATTGCCTTTCATGACAACAATCCGGATTTTATTTTTGCCCATCTGGCTGTTGGTTTTTAAATACAAATCAACATCGGTATCCTCCATCGGTACCACTTTTTTCAGATCGGAAAAAAAATAGCTGCCGTGGTTGAAATTTTCCAGCTGCAGAGAATAACCATTGTCCTTGTCCCAAATCGCCTGGCCGGTATTGCGGATGGTGACGTGGAAATGGTAACTCGAGCTGCTGACAAGTTCGCGGGGAAATTCCGCCTGGATTTGGCCGGTATCGACTTGTTCCGGCACTCCCTTGATTTTCGGCATTGCCTGAACGGCATAATATTGGGCAAAAAATTCGTCGCTGTTATATTTCTTCCAGGAAAAATCGAGAAAAGGCGGTCCCTGGTAATCAAGGACAAACGGGGTAACGGCGACGACATTGTCATCCGGCAGCCAAACGTTTTTATAGGCCGCCTGGAAATAATCACCCACCAATTTGTCCGAATGGTTTTCTGTCCGCATCCAGCCGGTTTCGGTGATAAAAACCGGCAGCTGCTTTTTCACGCCTAATTCTTTCAATAGTTCCAATTCCCATTGGTAAGTGCGGATTGTTCCCCGGCCGGTATCGTCGGGACTGCCGGCAAAGCCGGGATTAGGGTACGAATGCGACGCCCAGCCGTCAAGCGAATTAAAAATTGATCCGCCGGCTGGCGGATGAAAATTGAAAATCTGACTGAGGAACTCCACCTCATCCTCCATTCCGGGCATAAATGTCGGCGCCGACGCATCCAAACCGGCGAGCATCACAAAAAAATCCGGATTTTTTGCCTTTAGTTTATTCGCAAACGCCGCTGCCACTTCGGCATAATTTTTGGCATCCACTTCCCCACCCCACTCTGATCCATGATTGGGTTCGTTGAACAAAATAATATAACGGTTTTTGACCACCCAGTTCAAACTGTTCAAAAAATTGGCCCAGCTGTCGGCGTCGTTCACATCGGGTCGGCGCCAGTTTTCTCCCTGCGGCTGGGTGGCCAGCCGGATAATGGGGATTAGGTGCAATTCCCGCAGCCGGTCAAAAATATCCTGCCATTTGCCGCGGTCGCGGTCGTTTTCCTGCATTACCAGCGTGATATATCCCCAATCGCCGCCGTTACTGTTAACCAAATCAGCCGTTTTTTGTAAATCACTCAGATGCGGCTGGGCGAGATGAATACCAAATTTATTATTGGGACGGTCGGAAGCATAAACTGACCGGACAGTTAATAACAATACAATGAGTAAGAGTAAGGCAATTTTCTTAAGCATTCTAATTTTCAATTTTAATATCTAATTTTTAAACTAAAAAGCGCAGATATTTGTTTCGAGTAATCGCCCCGGGTTCACCCTGAACGGATTCGCCGTGAAAGGACCCCCTGGGGTGAGGCGGCAAGAAACACGATATCGAGCTTTTGTAAAAAATTAAGGATTCCAAATTATGCTGTAAATTGCCTGACCGTAACGCCGGCCTCTTTCAGCAGTTTTTCCGCCAATTCGTCATGAAAATCGTCTTTATAAATTACTTCTCTTATGCCGGCATTGATAAGTAATTTGGCACAGGTCGAACACGGCAGATTGGTACCGTAAAGGATTGCCTCTCTGGTGGAAATCCCGAGATATGCCGCCTGAACAATCGCGTTTTGTTCGGCATGAATGCAGACACAGCTTTCCTCGCGCTCGCCGCTTTTCAGTTTGTCTGTCTTTCGCTCCTGGCAACGAAGACAACCGCCTTCGGTACAGTTTTTTATGCCATGGGGAGTGCCGTTATAGCCGGTAGCGATGATCCGTTTGTCTTTAACAATCAACGCCCCCACCTGCCGCGAAAGACAATCGGCGCGCGAGCGCACTACCTCAACCAGATTCATAAAATACTCATCCCAAGAGGGCTTTTTGGACATGAAAGTATTATACTAATTTTTCGTAGGAATATTCAGCGGCCGGAATAATTCGGCAACAGTAAGGTTTAGCTTCGACGATGGAACCACGACCGTGGTCTAATCGTCGTGTTTATCGGTTTTTACCGCATGGCCGCCGAATTGTTCGCGAAGAACGGAAACGATTTTACCGGCATAGCTTGGGTTTTCCGCCGATTGCTTACGAAAATCCAGTGCTCCTTGAATAATTCTTGCTTCCACCCCCACCTTCCTGGCTGTTTCCACCGTCCATTCCCCCTCGCCGGTATGGCCGACCGTGCCGGACACGTCGGCCAAATTTTCACCGTGGAGTTCCAGCCCGTTTTCCAACCAGCCGATAAGACGCGATTCGATGACGCTGCCGTGATTGTAAATATCGGCGACCCGCGTCAGGTCAAGATGGTATTTGGTTTTTTTAAAAATAGCAAAGCCTTCGGCGATTGCCTGCATCATCCCGTATTCAATACCGTTATGGACCATTTTCACAAAATGGCCGGCGCCGGCGCCGTTAAAAAACTGGTAGCCGTCAAACATCGCGATATCCCGGTACAACCATTCTAATTTTTCAAATAATTTTTTCTCGCCGCCGATCATCAGGCAGGCGCCGTTTAGTGCTCCCGAGGGTCCGCCGGAAATACCGATATCGACATAGTCAATCTTTTTCCGTTTCAAACGGACAGTACGCCTGACATCATCTTCATAGAAAGAATTACCGGCGTCGATGATGACATCGCCTTTTTCCAAATAATTAATTAATCCCTCTTTGCCAAAAATTATTTCGTCGACCGGTTTGCCTGCTGATACCATCAACCAGATGATACGCGGGGCGGTTAATTTGCCAACCAGTTCCTTCAATGAATAAGCGCCAATAATACCTTCATTCTCCAACTTTTTCGTATTAGCCGCCGTCCGATTGTAGCCCACTACCCGCCAGCTCTTATTGGCCAACCGCCGGCTGATATTGCTACCCATTTTTCCCAGACCGACAACACCGATTTCTTTTTTTAGCGGTATTTTCCCGCTATCGCCTTGGTCGATAAACTGTGATGCGATAATCGGCTCCTCGCTGTCGGGCCGGTAGAAATTGAGCGGGACCGCGTTTTTCTCCCAGGTTTCGGCTATCGGGTCGGTAAATTTCCACATGACCGCTACTTCGTCACTGCGCACAAAAAGCGTCTGGTCACCGGTCACCGCATCAAGAAGCAATTTTTCATATTCCTCGACGTATTGGGTTCGCCTTTTGCTGTCGCGGATCAAAAACTGGAATTTGCTCCCTTTGGTTTCGTAGTGCAGGCCCGGCTTTTTCGAGACTAAATCAATAACAACACCTTCATCCGGCTCCAATTGGAAAACCACCCGGTTTTTGAAGTCATGAGGCGTACCCGGCGGGCAAAAACAGGGATCGGGATGGCGGAAAGTGACGATAATTTCCTTTTGCTGCTCCTTGAGTTTTTTGCCGCTTTCAAGAATGAAAGGGACACCACGCCAGCGGGGATGGTTCAAAAAAGCGCGGATTTTAAAATAGGTTTCCGTCGACGAATTGGGCCGGACATTCTTGATCTGTCGGTAACCTTCGTATTGTGCCCGGTAAGTATGCTTTATTATTTCCTCTTTATCGGGTATTACCAACGTTTTTAAAATCTCCGCCCGTTTGTTGCGAATGAGTTTTTCGGAAAAACCGGTCGGGTTATCCATTGTCATAAGAGCCAGCATCTGCAGCAGGTGGTTTTGGCCGACATCCCTTAGTGCTCCCAAGCCGTCATAAAACGCTCCCCGCTGCTCCACCCCCAGCTTTTCCCACAGTCGGATGCGGACTTTTTCGATGTGCCGGGCACTCCAGGAATTCTCAAATATCGCATTGGAAAAGCGGAAGCTTAAAATATTCTGCAGCATTTCTTTCGCTAGATAATGATCGATCCGGTATATCTGCTCTTCCTTAAATAATTGCGACAAAACTATTTCCAGCCGTCTTGCCGTCACCAGATTCTTGCCAAACGGTTTTTCGATCAGGACCCGGGTAAACCCTTCCTCCGGCGAGCACGGTTTGGTCAAGCCGGAATCGTGAAGATGGTGCAGGATTTCTTCGTAATACTGGGGCGGGGCGGCAATATAAAAGAGCTTGTTGGAACACACTTTCCATTCCTTATCGAGATAGCCCAATTTCTGCGCTAACTGCCGGTAACTTTTTATATCGTCGAAGTTTCCCTGGTGATAGGACCACAGATTAAGAAATTGTCGAATTGTCGTATTGTTGAATTGTTCTTTTTCGTGGTTTTTAATGATCGTTTCCAATGATTGGCGAAACTGCTCCTCATTCCACCCACGTCGGGAGAAGCCGAAAAGATGAAACATTTTCGGTAATTTTTCTTTTTGGTAAAGATGGAAGAGAGCGGGGACGATTTTTTTCTTCATCAAGTCCCCGGTCGCGCCAAGAATAATAAAGACAGTCGGGATATGAAATTTGTTTTGCATTGATTTGGTCGGGGCGGCGGGACTTGAACCCACGGTCTTCAGACCCCCAGCCTGACGCTTTAGCCATCTAAGCTACGCCCCGTGCTGCCATTATTGTACCAGAAAATTGCGGGCATGGGATCTTACCGATTGCTTACCGAATCTTAACCGTATGGAGCATGAGTAAGCTATAATATATCTTATGAAAAAAACGATCGCCGCCATCTTTGCCCATCCCGACGATGAAGCTTTCGGCCCGGGTGGGACAATCGCCAAACTGGCAAAAAATAATAATGTTTACGTCATCTGCACCACCCATGGTGAAATGGGTGAAAATTACCGGAAAAATGACCCGCGGCCGATTGCCGAAATCCGCGAAGACGAACTGCGTTGCTCGGCCAAAATCCTGGGCGTTAAAAAAGTCTACTTTCTTGATTTTAAGGACGGGACGTTAAGCAACAATTTGTATCACGATTTGGCCAAAAAAATCAAAGCGATTCTTGACCGGCTGAAGCCCCAAATTCTTATCACTAACGAGCTGCGGGGCAATTCCGGCCATATCGACCACATTACCGTCGCGATGGTCGTTTCCTATATTTTTGAACGGGTACCCTATGCCAAGGAGTTGTGGCGAAGCGTAACCACGGAGGAAGCACGTAAACTAAATAGCGGTTACTTCATCTATGTCCCGCCCGGCTATAAAAAATCGGAAATCGACAAAGTCGTCGACACGAGCGGTGTCTGGGACTTAAAAATGAAGGCGATGGATTGCCATAAGTCCCAATTTAGAGATGCCAAGCGCTTGAAGCGCCGCTTAGACCAACTGCCGAAGGAGGAAAATTTTCAAGTCGTCAAAAAATAATGAAACTGCTGCAGCTTAATATCGAAAAAGGCCGGTTCCTCAACGACGTGATTGACTATGTCCATAAAGAAAATTTTGACGTCATCCATTTTCAGGAAGTAACCGGCGGCCAATTCAGTTATGGCGAAGCCGACTGTTATCAAAGATTGCAAACTTCACTGAATAACTATTCCGGCTCTGTTTCCCGCTCGCTCGGGTTAATCAGCGATCCGCAGGCCTATTATGCCAACGCGACATTTGTCAAAAAAAATCTGCCGGTAGCCGCAACTGAAGAGCTCTGGCTCGGTCATTTTACGAAGATTGACCAAATTCCCGGCAACAATGACCCCCGGTGGATGGAAAAACCGTGCACTGCCTTATGCGTGCAGGTAAACATCGCCCAAAAAAAACTATGGCTTATCAACACCCATCTTCCCTGGAGCCCGCGCGCTGTCGACACCGGCGACAAAACCGTATTGGGAAATAAGATTTATGATTTCGTCGAGAAAGAAAAAAAACCTTTCGTCTTCACCGGTGACTTGAATATTCGGCCGGGCACTAAACTTATTAATCATTTGAATACGCTTGGCCGTAATCTGATTGAGGAAAACAGTATTATCAATACGCTTAATCTGGCGACACACAAATCGGCCGCCAGAATTTTTCCACCCGGACTGGCCGTCGATTTCATTTTCGTCGACCGGTCGCTAACAGTCGAAAATTTTCACGTCGTCGACCGTCCCACCCTCTCCGACCACCTCGGCCTCTTTCTGGATTTTATTCCAGCGTAACAATACGCTGGTTTTACTATAGGGATAGTGACAATTTTTTCCG